>CAJTGB010000059.1 GCA_910575835.1 Lachnospiraceae bacterium
GTGGATATGTTCACTCATCTACAACTCTCCTTTCTGCTTCCATTGTATCATCTTTTCTGCTTTATGGTAAGTTTGTTACGATGCAAGCATCGGGGAATTGTACCCTCCTGTGATTAAAAACAACCGGAGGTCAGTATGATTCAAAACACATATATTCCATTAAATTCAAAATCAAAGATTCGCATTGATGCATCAAATACAATTCAGTACACCTTGCTTTTAAACTACAACACTCCTACATTAAATGATGATGAATCAAAATTTGTAAATTCCCTTATGGATAAATGTCATGAATGTTGCCGAGGCCTTTTTTCCAATACTAAACAAACTTCCTATTATTACTTTTTTGGACATTCTCGCGAAGTACTACCATTTCCGTTATATTCTCTTAACTATGAACCGGTGCCAGATGACTTGAATTCCCCTTATCATGACTTTGGATTTCATACAATGATTATGCAACACTGCATTATCAGTAGTTATCATGCAATTCTTACTGAACTGCTAAATAACCAGACACTCTCTTCCTATTCTGTCGAAAACAAAATCAAAAACCGAGGATTCTTTGATCTTTATAAAAAAGGTGCAATTTCTATTTCTGAAAATGATGTTACATTTCATGAACTCAATAAGGGATTCAATTCCCAAAAATCGTCTAAAGCCGCTGCTTTTGATGGCATTACTCGAACACATATAAATGCTATTCCAAATATAATGAAGTTTTTCATGATGGATTCTACACAAGAAACTTTAAGTTACAAATTACAGTTCGCTTCACTTGCTTATCATATCAACAAAATACGAGCTACTGATTTCAATGTTTTGCGTTCAGATTCAAGTAATAGCACTCTTGATATTCTTAGAAAAATAGAAACTTTAACTCGAAAAATGGAGCCATCTATTGATCATTATTCTGAAATATATGAAAAGGATTTTTGCCAGACTGGACGCAATCCTGTAGACGGTTTATATCATTATTATCTTACTGAACGGCTTTTTAACTTCAATCTCTTCTATAATTTATTAAAGAATATAAAACGAATTGAGAAGGACACAACATATAGACTATGTCAATCTAATATTCTTTCTACTTTACTCTGTTGCAAAAAACTTCCAAATGTATTTAGCCGTCAGTACTTTTTAAAGTATGCCTTTGACCATATTATTGCAGAACCCGATTCTTATAATGATTTTTGGCATACACAAGATCTTTTCAGAAATAATACATTATTCTCGTCCACTCGTAAACATCATGCATGTTTTCAATTTACGCAATGGCTAGAACAATATGAACTATTTATAAATTATATGACTGAATATGTAATTCCTGTATACGAATGGTGTTTCATCACTATGCTATTCCATGCCATAGAAGAAAAATACCCAGATTCAGGACATAATTCTCACTCACAGACAGCACTACAATTACTTACGGAGTATATGAAAAATAACTATCAGAAAATCCTACATCCCATCTCATGTTCTGATGATTTGGACAACCTCGATATCGCTACGAAACACAAGAATATCGAAGAACTTGAAAATATTTTTAGACAAAATGCAACTCTTTTTATGAATACATTATTTTATTCTGAAAATACTCTGGAATTAAATTTAAAACTTTTAAATCCTAACTATTTTAAAATAAGCAATCCAAATTCGCCAATATCAGATAACAACGAAGGCCGAATTAGAAAATTTTATATCGATTTAATTCGATATACATATTTACAGCCATAATATCTGCTATGCATCAACAAATAAAAACTTGGGCATAATGTTCAGATTTTATCTTTTGTGCCCAAGTTTTTATTCGTAATACTTCTTTTTCTATTAAAAATTTAATAGCGTTCGTCATTTTTTTATTTTTTTATTTTCACATTCTCAAAAAACTTGGGCACATTCTACTTACTACGCCCAAGTTCTTCTTATGTCTCATTCGCTTTAACTAGAATCTTATAATATAATTCATCAGAAATACGATATCCACCCACACGTAATTTTTCGACATCTGTTCTCAAAAATTTTATCAATACTTTTTGTTTTGCAATGAGTAATATCCCCCAAATACCAATCGTATTAATCAAAAATTCTGAGGCCATCTTCCTTGCCGCTTTTTCATCAATAATTGCCATCTATACACCTAATTCTTTTGTATCAATATCGGACTGGTATTGCATAGAATTTTCTCACTAGCCATTTACCCCTCCAAATAAATGATCGATCGCATGTTCATCCATTTTTAATTCATCTTCTGTATAATTTCCCCAAGGAATATTCTACTCTTTTACGAAATCTCTAAAATTCCATATGCTTTTTCCACTCAATTCAGCCTCTTTTTCTAATGTAATCGTTCATGCTGCAAACAAACCTGCAACAATATAAATTATAACTTTATCTTCCATCGTTTTTCCGTCTTTTATTGTATTCAAATAAGGAACCAACACCGCTGGTATTTCTACATCAACTATATTCTGTGCCATGTAATCGTCCCTCCCTCTTATCAATTTCTCTGTATATTCAGAATAGCACAAACAACTTTGAAATAGAAGGGCATAAATAAAAACATGCGCATCTATACTAAAATCTCTACCTTTAGGGAAACACGATTTTTTGCTCTTATCTGTTTCCCTAAAGGTTACTTTTTACTCCTGGCACATCTCCCAATACTCAACCACCTTTTGGTATCCTGTCCGACTCATATTGCTTTACCATCTGGTAAAAACTGGTGTTTGCCATCTGCAGTTCTTCCTGTAAATCTGCTTTGCTCCTACTTAGACGGTCCAAGGAAGTGATAACCAGAATATCTCCCACACGCAATCCGAGGGTTCCTTTCAACGCCTGATACGCAGGACGCTCCAAGTCCTTCCCGCTTGCCTTATCCGTCAGGATATTTTCTGCAGACACATGCTGTTTCAGCCGCACGATCTGACGGTCTAAGTTCTGCTCTTTTGAACTGACCCTCGCATATCCGAAAATCCTCTGCCCCATACCGACTTCACCACGATAATAAGTGTCTGATATATTTTTCAATTACTGGACGGAAAATCAACAATTGGACAATCAACGCTGATAAGATAATTATGATTTCCGTAACCGGAACCCTCTCCATTACCATATTCACAAGCTGGCAGATTTTTCTTCTTATTCTATATCTCATATTCCGGAATCTTTTCATACTGTCTTCCCTCCTTACCGATTCAGGCAACAATCCTCACTTCGTTTTGTTCCCGGTCATAATAGTAGACGGAATCCGACAGACACTCTTCCGGACGAATTACTCTGGGATTTCTATTGACTTCATGGACTATCCATTTCATCGCCTGTACATCTAGTCTTCCATTATCTATACACAGAATCCATTCATGAACTGAAGCCGGCAGAAGATACAGATTTCTTCCCTTTTCATTTGCAAGTTCCCGCAGTATATCTTTTCTCAACACCACTCTGGCACCATGATTATTTCCTTCATTCGACATCACATACATTAGTTTGACACACTGATTACCCTCCATTTCTTCTTCTCCGAATTTTCCCTCCGAAATATTATCCAGGAGGGCTTCCATAACCTTTATAAAGAACTGTTCTTTCTCAAGGTTTTCCCTGGCTGTCGCCCACAGTTCATCCAGGCCAACTCCCCATCTTTTCGCCATCTCATTGTTAACCTGATAAGCTGTTATCATTTCATTGTCTTCTCCGATCACCACATAAAATACCACTGCAAAATCCAGATACTCCTGATATGGGACATGTTCCAGCTTTTTCGTATTCCATTCTTTTTTCACCAGCCGCATCTGGATTCGTTCCCTTGCTTCTTCCCAGGTCATTAACAGATCCTTTATATCAAATATTGGTTTTTCTAAGCATATGTCCTGCACCACTCTTAAACAATGTTCAAAATTCCTTGTTTCAGAGTATATTTCATATAATTCCGTCAAAGATATGGTTGGAACTCCATCTTCTTCTGTTTTTTCTATCACAAGAGACTCTTTATTGACATCATTTCTTTTTACTATCGTTTTAAAATATACATTCGCCTTCCCCTCAAAACGTTCCTCCAGAGCTGTTTTCAACATTTCCTTAAATTCTTCGTAATTCATCTTCATTTCTGCATTTCCTCCTTCATCCATCTGCTTTTAACTCAATGCCTCACAGACCAGCCTCGCCCAAAAACGCGCGCCTGAAATAAATCCGATCTTCTCCCCGACCGCACAGGCCCTGCACATCAGCTCGGCAAATTCCTCCTGTGTAATGGCCTTTAAATCGGTATCCTCAATCAACGGCGTCAACTGACTGCTGGCCTCATGATCTTCCTTCCTGAGTTCTTCCGGTGACGCATAAATTTTATTGTATATCTCTTCTAACATCTCACTGCCTCCTTCACGGCTATGCTGCCTGTTTCGTCTTTGTCCGCTTTAATCCGCTCAATGCCTTCGTATAGATATCCTCTGTCATCTGCTCTAAATTCTGGAGCTGGTATCTTGCCAGTACCGTTTCCAGAGGGATTCCCGTTCGTTCTAATTCTTTATACAATACCAGCATCTGCATATCCATCACACCTTGATTCTCTTTCTGCTCAACAGGCATTTCCTGTTTCGGGTTTGCTGTCTGTTTCTCTTCCTGCTTAACAGGTATTTCCTGCTTCGGATTTGCTGTCTGCTTCTCGTCCTGTCTGGCGGATATTTCCTGCTTTGGATTAACTTTCTGCCACATCTCATAGACCTGATATCCCTTTCCATTTACAATGACAAGAGCCGCAATCTCACGCTCCGCATTATAAGCAATGGACTGGACAGAGAACCGGTCGGATGTTACATACCGCTCCCCTTTCTTCTGGATAGCAACCTTCTCGGCAGGCACCCAGATAAACGGCGCCGTATACAATTCTCTTCCTATGCCCCAGTTAAAGCACGCTCGTTTAAAAGAATCGGAAGCCTGACCTTTTTCTTTCTCTGAATAACTGGTCGTTCCGACATCCTGCTTTGCGATCCACTGCTGCTTCTCCTGATCCCAGATCTCCACCGTACAATACAGGTTCCCGTCAATACACTGGTGGGTTCGTCTCCACCCAAAAGGCGTAAATGTCTCGTCCAGAATCTTCTGGTCTACACGGGCATCTTTAAACAGAAGCAGGCTCAATCCTTTTTCATTAATCGTTGCCACTCTGCATTCAATCTCGTCCGCCCTCAATAAGCGGACGGTCATCTTTTGACGGTCCGCCTCATATCCAACATTTCCAGCCTCCATCTTTTCTCCGATACTACCGGTTCCCATCCGTTCTCCGATACTACCAGCTCCCATCCGTTCTCCAACATCTCTGCTTTTGATGTTTGATGCCCTCCTTGCTAATTCATCCTTAATCTCTGACATCCTCTACCTCCGCAACAAATAAGGAGAGACATTCACTGCCTCTCCCTAACACTTTATCTAACCCTTTTACCGCTAACATCTTTTTTCACCCATGCCTTTCCAGATTACACCTACATTACCAGAAATCAAAGTATCTCCTATGCCGCCTTTACGGTAAACCTCCGGCTCTGCGTTGTCTTCTGGTACTGCTTATATACCTCCGGTTTCTCCGCTTTCAGACGCTTTTCATCAAGACGGTTACTACTGACTGCTTTCCAGGACACGCGGTACTGCGCATTCTCCGCTATCTCCGCCTCCCCAAGATACAGTTTCAATTCCTGCTCAATCAGTCGTTTCTCTGTCTCTAATTCAGCTACCAACCCAGCTAATTCCTGACGGCGGTTTAGCTTTTCATTGAACCCTGTCAGGAGGATCTTTTCCGGGACCGACTTCTTAAAATACTCCGCTATCACACTGTCCGCTAACTTCGAGCCATCCGGATCCGGCATCACACGGGCTAAAACATGGTTCTTCCAGAAATCTTCCTCTATCTGAATGAGATTGGCAAGCATTTCCTCGTCCCGCTCTAACCGATAGTATTTGAATTCCCTTCCATAGATCAGAACCGCGATATACCATGCGTCCGCATTGCAGACGGACATATAGTGGTAGCATTGTATCTGGTAAGACAACGGAATCTTGCCGTCCTCCCACTTATCCGCCATGTAAGGACTTGCTGTTTTACATTCCAGTCCCGCATTCTCGCCAACCACCATCCGGTCTACATCTGCAAGCATAAAGGGATGGGATTCATCATAGAACATGGCGTTGGCCCTGCGCACTTTCTTTCCGGTTGCCTCCGTAAATCGTCTGGCTACATAATCCTCAAATTCCCTGCCCTGGCGCATGGCTTCATTGTCAATCTCTTCCGTCTCATCCGTGATCTTATCCTGATAGACCTGCATAGCTGTGCGGTAGGGATTCAGTCCGCACACCGCTCCGGCATCTGATCCTCCAATGCCCTGTTTCCGGTATCTCAGCCATTCTTTCTTATCCAAATCTAACGTAGATACTAACTTCTTCATACTGCTTCCTCCATTCTCACATTCTTGTCCGGCAGGATGGTAAATGTATTCCGAATCGGTTCATCCGGTTCCCCCTCAAATTCATTGCCTGACGCCGAACAAAGATCCGGTCTGACACTGCCTAATGTAACGTCTTTCCACAAACGGTTAGATTGATCTCTATAAACCGGCCTGTCCCATGAATCTATGCCGATAAACTTCAATGTCAGAATATCTACTTCTTTTTCTGCTGTATTCATAGCGTTCGCCTCCAATTCATAACTCTTTTTACGTTTCTTCCATCTGCTTAAGCAGCACATACCATCTGATAGGCTTTGTCAATCATCGGATTCCCCTCTACCGTGCGGGCAAACAGATTTTCCTTATAATTCGCCGTCCTCCGCAACGGCTCTGCATGGGTGGCAAAATCCGATACTGCATTGACAAATCGATAGCCATTTTTTCCGACGTTCTGCAGATCAGGCGCATCAAAATACCGGATCTTCATATCTTCCCGAAGACGCTTCATGTTCTTTTCCTGCTGCGGGGTCGAACCGTCCTCAATCGGCAACAGGACTTCGATATATTCCATCACCCGTTTATCCGTCAGCTTCTTCATACGGAGCGCTTCAAACTCCTTTCCAAGTTCATCCATATATTTCTCCGCCAGAAACAGCGTATCCTTCGCCTCCTGTATCTTTTCTTTGATATCCCCGGTGTGAATCATGGACCAGCAACGTTTTGCCCGGGATAATGCAAGGTTCAGCGTGTTCTGGCATACTACCCGAATCGGCGTTAGAGCCACCTTGATCGCACCGGAACCGTCATGGGTATTAGAGAACAACAGATACGGACTGATCCTCTCTCCGGAAATGATATATTCATGGGGCATATGAGCTAACAGCCAGACTTTTCTCCCTCCCTGCAGGCTCCCGGCTGTCTCATACTTTACTCCCTCCCCTAATAATCCGTCCGTAAAGGCAAATGCCTCGTCATTCTGGATAACCTTGTAACGGTCGGTTACTACACCAAGTACTTTCCGGTCTGAATCACGCACATTTGCCTTGTAACCGTTAATCAGTTCTTCTGTCCCGGTATAGATTGGTTCCTGCAGGACACGCCAGTTTAAACCGGCCAGAATCAACGCTTCCTTTGATGCCGGAGCCTCCAATACCTTTGTTCCTAATCCGTGCCACGGGGTTTCTCTTACATAAAACATACTTTCTACTTCTGCTGGCATTCTTTCTTCCTCCTCTTTTTCTTTTACTTTCTGCATCTAAACTGGCAGTCCTGGTTACGATTGCCTGACTGCCAGCTTGTTCTTCACTATCTTTGCTATAACATTTTTCCTATAAACTCGCTTTCTGCTTTCTTTTCTACAGCTATCCCTCTGCCAGAATTGTAAACAGTTTGATTCCACAGCCGATCAGAACGATAGCGACTTCAATCCCTTTCATCTTACCCACTCCCTTCTGTTAAAACTTAAGCACAATCTCCGCGATTGTTTTCCCTACCTTCTTAACAGCAATAAAAATCTCCCAGATACGTCCTTCCCCCTTCCCTGCATAAAAATAGCAGGAAGATCATTTCTCCCTGCCATGCGTTCTTCACTATTATAATATGTAATTGTAATCTTGATTTTTACGCCGTCCCTTATGCCGCCTAATCAAACAGCCTTGTATGCTCTGTCCGTACAACTCCTTCTTTTATTTCTCTGAAGAATCAGATTTTTCGGCCATATTTCCTAATCTCTGTATAATTTCCATAATCTCATCAATAGAATAATACTTCTTCTCTTCCGGGAAAGTATCGTAGGGATTCTGTCTCTTATTTATAATCTCGAATATCTCTTTTAAATCATTCGATTGCTGTGGAGTATCCCTTTTTCTGTCCTCCTCTAATCTCCCTATGAATTCGCTAAAGTCGACAGTTACTTTCTTTTCTTTCAGCCGCATTATTAGATTCTCTGCTTCTTCCGGAGTCAGCTCATCCATATCTTCTGCCTCTCTAATTAATGTAAACAGCTCCTTATCTTCTATTCCCACCGTTCGGAGCGCATCAATCATATCTTCATATCCATCGTCACCTTCTTTCATCGCTTGGCTTTTCAAAACACAGTCCCAACTCCTTGGATGGGTCAATTTGTAGCCTTTTTCTACCGCCGCGCAATATAAATCATCAAAAAAACCGCTGATACCTCCACTAAAAACCATACTTATCGTCCTCCTTCTTTACTTTGAGTGGATCTTGCTAGTTTCATAATTATGATATACAATTCAATAACCGGATTTTACCAAGCATCTAAGGCATAAAGAATATACGGGAAGACAAGATATATCGGACGATATAGACGCTGACATGTATACAGCCAGGGTAAGAAGAAATTTATGGAATATACATGAATATATTGCATATTTGTATCAACTTAATATTCACGTATCACTTTTTCCGTAACGCACTTCATTTACGAGATCTTGGCTAAATTCATATAAGTCATCCTTTCCTAAAATCTAAAGAATGGCAGGAATATCTATTCACCTGCCATAACTAGCCATTTCATTACTATAACTATATAAAAAATATATGTTCAAACCTTTCTCTTTCTCTAAGAAATAATATCGACATCTTAAAAGGGGCTGTCGGTTAACAGGCAGTTCTAAACAGGGAGGCATGTGATTCATTCCAGTCACATGCCTCCCTAAATTATCTCCATAAAAGAGAAAAAAGATGGCTAACGACAACCATCTTCTCTCCGTTACATGTTATAATGTAACTATGCTAAACAATAAGTATTATAACGAATTTTTTGAATTAGGGCAACAGAAAATCAACTTTAAATTTTATGAATTGAGTTTACCTGATGACGATCCGGTCTTTACCCTTAAAAAAGTGATGGAGGAAATGGATTTTACAGCTTTATTGGCACAGTATTCTGGTAAGGGGAAACACGGGTTTAACCCAATCATGAAATATGGAGTTCTGACATATGCAAACATGCGCGGCATTCGTGAAATTGACCGCATCGTTGAACTTTGTAAACGAGACCTTGCATTTATCTGGCTCACACAGGGGGAACAGCCTAAAAGAGATGCCTTTTATGATTTTATAAACAAAAAACTTACTTCTGAGATTTTGGATGACCTGAATTATCAATTGCTGCGGCGGTTAAAAAAAGAAGGTTTGATCACGTTAGAATCACTCTTTATAGACGGGACAAAGATAGAAGCCAACGCAAACCGTTATACCTTTGTATGGCGCGGAACACTCAACTACCATCTGGCAGGACTGCTCGATACCATTGATTCTCTTTATGCAAAGTACAACAGATTCTTAGAAGAAAACGGATATGACACAAAATACGGTTTTGGGAATGCGCAGATGTTTATGATTGAAGGCATGGACAAAGTGCGGGAAGTGATTGAAAAGAACCGCAAACGAAAACTCACAAAGCATAAAAAAATATCAAATAACAGCATTATCGAAATCGACAACTGCTCTCCATTGGATCTGTTAAAACTTCAGAAAAACTTAGTAACGATAGCAAATGGTGAAGGCATCGGGTTTGTATACGGAAAAGGCAGGAAAAAATCTGAAATCCAGCAGCTCTACGAAGAACTCGAAGCATGTGGCAAAAGACTCATGGAATACGCAGAAAGTTTTGAAATCATGGGGAAAGAGCGTAACAGCTATTCGAAAACAGATTTAGAGGCAACCTTCATGAGAATGAAAGATGACCACATGATGAATGGCCAGCTCAAACCAGCTTATAATGTTCAGATTGCTGTAGAGAATTACTTTATCATTCATGCTTATGTAAGCAATGACAGGACGGATTACAACACCCTGATTCCAGTCATTGAAAAACACATCGATACTTTTGGTGAAATATTAAAGGAAACGACTGCAGACAGCGGCTATTGCAGTGAAAAGAACTTACTGTTCCTAAAAGAACACAACATAGAAAGTTATATCAAACTACAGGATCATGAACAAAGAAAGACCCGCGCCTATAAAGAAAATATAGGAAAATACTATAACATGACAACCCGGATATTTGAAGATGAACGTTATTATGTTTGTCATGATGGCAGGGAACTGAGACATATCCGCACAGAAGAAAAAGAAATGGAAGGATATACTCAAACACTGGAAGTGTATGGATGCGCTGATTGCAGTGGCTGTGAGCATAAAGCGGAATGTCTGTATAAATATGATCCGGAAAAAGATGCCGATAAAAATAAAGTCATGAAGATAAATGAGCGCTGGGAAGAATTAAAAGAAAAATCCCATGCAAATATCCAAAGTGAGAAAGGCATCCTAAATCGCCAGATCCGCTCGATCCAAACCGAAGGACATTTTGGTGATATCAAAGAAAATGATGATATCCGGCGCTTTAATCATCGTTCGACAGAAAAAGTATACAAAGAGTTTATGCTGTATGCGATAGGTAGAAATATCAATAAATATCATCGGTTCTTATGCAATAAGCTCCGGAAGTTTGAAGGCAAAAAGGAAGAAAACGCAGCATAATGGAAAGCGTGGCTTACCTGGCAGATATCCTTTATTTTGTGCGCTCAAAAATAATTACTGATCTTAGAAATAGGGATACCCTGCGGAATATGTCAGTGCCGAAAGGCACGCATTTCCGCAGGGTATCCCTATTTCTCTTTTAAAGCAGAAAAATCGTCATTAGCCGATTTTCCCCCTCATACCTTATTACTCTTATTAATTCTATCATCAAGATAAGTGTCTGCAGTACTTCTTTCTAACCAGAAGTACACTTACACCTACTGCCAGAACACAGATCAGCGACCACAGCAAAGCATCCTGTGAATCTCCTGTCTTAACGCTTCCTGCATTTGCTGTACTCGTTGCCGGTGCAGAAAATGTAGGTGCTGGACTGTTCAGCGTATTCGTCGTTGTGGAGACATTCGTTGTTGGAACATTCGTTTCCGGAGTATTCGTTGTTGGAGTATCATTTGTTGTTGGGGTATCCGTTGTTGTCGGAGCATTGCCTGAACTCTGTCCTGTATTGCTTACAGATGAACGATTTTTTACTGCCACTGCAAAGGTTGAGAATCTATCGACAGTAATTGTCACCATGCCGTCAGCATCCACAGTCAGCCCTTCATGAGGAATGATCTCCTCACCATTATGGAGCTGATATACCACTGCCTGATATCCCGCATAATTCTTACCCACTTGCAAAGTCAATGTCAGTTTACCAAAATTCTCTGTGATATCCGCAACCTTATTTCCATCTGAATAAAGCATCATCAATATCTCATAAGCATTTATAATAGAATATCCATTCTCTTTTGCCTTTTGCGTAAGCTTTTCTGTATCCTTCGAATCAGTATCCTCTTGTGACAAGATGATTTCTGCCTCAGTTGGGTCAATCTCCTGATTTTCGCAAATGCTGTCTAAATCTAATCCACTCGTATCAACTCTTACTTCATCTTCGGTCTGATCACTCATACTTCCAAGCGCAACATGAACGGTCATCGGAGTATCTTCCGCTGGATTTTTCGTATCAAAGATATATTCCAGTTCTGTCGGTGCTTCGTCACCCGAGAACGTTACAACTCCATCGTCTGATAATTCCGCTCCTTCTGTGACAAGGCTAATTCTATCTACATTATCACTTCCTACAAACGATGCTAGATCAAGCGACCACATACTATCCACTTTAGTAGCTGTCTTTGAAATAAATTGAGATGTTACATCTGCTTCTTTTAGATTAATATTACCACTTACATCTAAGCTTAATAACCGATTACTCCAACAAACCAAACTTTCAAGATTAGTATTTTTGCTTACGTCTAAGCTTGATAACTGATTATTCGGGCAATACAGACTTTCAAGATTGATATTTTTGCTTACATCTAAGTTTGATAATTGATTCTCATGGCAAGACAGACTTTTAAGATTAATATTTCTACTTACATCTAAGCTTGATAACTGATTTCTATAGCAATACAGAATTTCAAGATTAATATCCCTACTTACGTCTAAGCTTGACAACTGATTATACGAGCAATCCAGATATTCAAGGTTAATATTCTCGCTTACATCTAAGCTTGACAATTGATTATTATCGCAATTTAGTCTTTTAAGAAGAGTATTCTTACTTACGTCTAAGCTTAATAACTGATTACTGCCGCAAAACAAACCCTCAAGATTAGTATTCTTGCTTACATCTAAGTTTGACAACTGATTAGCCGGGCAAGATAAACTTTTAAGATTAATGTTCCTACTTACATCTAGGCTTGATAACTGATTATCAAAACAAGACAGGCTTTCAAGATTAATATTTTTGCTTACATCTAAGCTTGATAATTGATTACTAGCGCAATTGAGTTTTTTAAGATTAGTATTCTTGCTTATATCTAGGTTTGATAACTGATTATATGTACTATAAATGCCTGATCCTGGGAGTATTATAATACCAGGTATCCCACTACAATCTAGCTCTTCAAGATTTGTAAAATATTCAATACCTGCTGCATCTTGGATACTATGATCCCACGTCAAATCACTCTCAGAAGAATATGTTATACTCTCCACGCCTTCTATCTCACTTCTGATTAAAATGCCATCCCCATCTTCGTCACAGCCTTTTACCATTTCACGAAAAGCTGCATCTGGGAAATTTATCTCATCAATCATTATTCCTCTCTTAACTACCAAATTGGCTATATCATCAACCTTTATACTCCCTGTCCCCAAATTCTCAGATGGATCTTTCGGCTGAACTGGATCAGAAGGTTCAACAATATCATTCCCCTTATCCTTATCTAAGGAATCCGGGTCCAAAGGTTCAACAATAACGACCTTTTCATCCTCATCGGATCCTTCTGCATTTTCTGTCGGCTCTACTGTTAGACTTCCATCTAAATTGCTTGCCCACACTGCAGTATTCCCCAGTAATGATAATGACATTACCAGAAACATTGCTACTATTTTCTTTTTCATCTGTCAATTACTCCTTTTTCTATACTTTTATAATCCTTGTACTTTCTATCAGACACTTTTCCAAAATATCTCCTATGCTCTCACACCCCTTTATCTACTCATGCTTATCACTATCCATATATCTTAGATTTTATATAACCTAATGTATACATTATATATCTTATAAATAAGTTATGCAACCATAACTTTCTTAAACATCATTCATGTTAAAGTTGTTTTTTCGATATAATCATCAAAAAGGAGGATATCCTATGGTTCGTTTACGAGTATTAGAAATCCTACAAGAGCAAAATCACACAAAATACTGGCTTTTCAAGCAAATGGACTTAAGTTATCAGAATTTTAACCGCATGGTCACAAACCAGACTTCTTCCATTCGTTATGAGAACCTTGATACATTAAGCACACTTCTCGGCTGTTCCGTTGGTGAATTATTCGAAAAAACAAATGACTCAGATCAGTAGATTGCTCCTTGGCTTTCCTGCTTTATCAAACAATCTTCCAACTATGCCTTGTATCCTTCTTTTCCAAAGGCACAGACTTTTAAGTACTGTCCGCCCTGTATAGGACAAAGCCGGACAGTACATCTTTTTATTTTCGCGCACACTCTGAAAACAACTGATATGCATACTTAAATCCTTTTACAAATCCATTTTCCTCCCCTGCTCCGCCGATCATAAAAGCAATATCACGGATTTTTTTGAATTCTCCTTCCTCGATTTCACCGATCTCGTCTTTCAGCATTTCTACGATCTCTTCCCGAAATTCTTTACTGATGATGTCTTGTGGATATTCCTCTTTTCTCATATTAATATATAAATTTCTGATTGTCTGATTCATACTGTTCCACCTCTTCTTATGCTATCTTCTCCATACAATCCTGACTTGGTTTCAGTAATCCTTCTTCCAAAAAGCTAAAATATCCATCTCCCACGATAATGTGATCCAGCAGTGATATTCCCAGCAGTTTTCCTGCTTCTTCTATCCTTTTCGTTATTCGAATATCATCGACACTTGGTACACACCTGCCTGACGTATGATTATGTGCCATAATAATCCCATAGGCATTCGCCAGGATCGCGTGCTTAAATATCTCCCTTGGTTCTGCCAATGCCGCATTTACTGTACCGATAGACACGACCTCAACCGCTGTCGGCCTATTTGCCGTATTTACTGATACCACCAACACGTATTCTCTATCTACCCCTTCTAAGATTTTCTTTGCAAATGCAGCGACACTTCCAGGATTGCTGATTCCTTCTGCATCATAAGGAAACTCCTTTTCCCGAACCATTGTTACTTTAACCAATGGCACATAGATTGTTTGATCTGTCTTTTTCTTCATCTTTTTACCTCTCTTAATCAATAACTCTTATCAAATGCTTGTCTTATCTTTTCTTAAACCAGTACCAGCGTTCGAAACCTCCGCCTCATCTTTTCAAGCCGCGCCGACACTCCTCGGATTGTAATATTGCAAACATCTGCGATTTCCCGGTAGGTATATCCTGCCGCTCTCAGATAAACGACTTCCTTCTCTTTTGATGACATCTGTGCAGTCAAATACTGAACCTGTTGCCGTTGATCGACCGCTTTTGCTATATCATCGGCCTTATCTGAAATCTGTCCGTACTGTAACTCAGAACCATATTCTTCATGGTAAATTCCCATCGAAGCCTTACGTTTAGGACGATTTTGATAATTGAATTCTTTAAACATAGCTTCTTTCATCTTCACCCATGCAATGGATGAAAACCTGTACCTGGATAACTCCGGCTTCTCTAAATACTCCTGAACGGCTTTCAGATAACCGAAGATCACCACATCATAAAATTCCGACCTTTCCAGTCGATTCTTCCTCAAAAAACACTCCACCATCCAATGGTTCTCTTCTGCAAATACCTTCTGTTCCTGTGTTAATCCATGTAAACTCATCCTATGTATTTTCTCCTCGCTTTTTTATCTAATAACTATAAAACCGGGACATTCCTGCCCCGGCCTTTGGTGTCCAGATTGGACCTTTGCTATCTCTATTCCCTATCTTTCTGCCTCTCCTGACACCGGATCAGGATGTCATGAAGCAGATACAGATCTTCCTCACTGACATGATCTGCCAGATTCATGATTCCCTGAGAAATAAATACCGCCCAATCCATATCTGTCCATCCTGTCCTCTCGGTGTTCGTTTCGAACACCTTCTTCATCGCCTTTGATACCGTCCACGTAACTGTCGGAATTCCTCTCTCTGACCTGCTCCATTCCTGTAAGATCTGCATATGACGGGATATACTCTTTCTTTCCCCAGTCATTTCCTTTACCGATTCGGTGCGCAAGGGGTTCGTTTCGAACACCTTTATCTTCTGTGGTATTTCTCTTACCGACTGCTCCTGTAAAGTGTTCGTTTCGAACACCTCTGTTTTGCCCGTTATCTCCTTTACCGGAACACTCTCCCCTTCAGCACTCCTATGCGCGATAGCCTTTTGTTCATCAGATGACAGCTTCGCCGCCTCATAAGCGGCGGTAATCCCCAGATTCCCTTTCTTAAATTCCTCTTTAATTTCCGGTGCAGCATTCTTATTAATGCTGTCCATCTTAGCAATATTGGAACTGCTTTCATTCATCATATCCGCCACTACATCTCTTAACTTCCCCGGTATCTCCAGTCCATCTTCATCCCTGGCCCTTATCAGCGCCTCTTTGAGTTTCTGCGCCTGCTGGGTTTTCTCCCATGCCGTAAGCTCCCTGTTATAGGCATTTCCCATAAGTAGCGATAACTCCAGCATTGCCGGTGACATTTCTTTGTATAAGTAACGTACTTCGTGATATTCCTTATGCCCTCGCTCCAGATTCTTGATATTTGCAAGATTCCGTCTATGGCCGCTCACAATCCGAAACTCACCGTCCACCTTTGCCAAAACTGTCGGCTGCTGCTGTCCGACTGCAAGAAAGCTGTCTGCCAGTTCTTCGATCTTCTCCTGAGAGTAGAAATTACTCTCTGACGTTTTTACATCATACGGACTCAACCAGATTTCCTGATATTCATTGGCTGCTTTTGTTTTAGACTCTTTATTCTTGATATTTATGAGGTCATTAATTCCGAATTTTGCCATATTTTCATGCCTCCTGATAAATTTCCTTAAATTGCCTTATCTTTTTTACCTTTCCCTCCCTGTGTAGTTGCTGACAAACCACTTATAATCCTGCGCTGCCGCACACCAGGGACTGTATTCATAGATCGGTTTTTTGACAAAGGAATTCTCCGCCACCTTCCTCGAATACCGGATCACGCCAAGAATGTCGTACCTACTATGGTTCCTGCTGTCTGCCTTGTCGTATTCCTGCCGGAGCCACTCTAGGCCTGCAGATTCCCCATCCGTATTCTGATAGATCGTAATCAGTACTCCCTTTAAAGTAAGAGAGGGATTCAATACTCTGGCATCTTCAATCTGTTCTGCCACAATATCCAATCCCTCTAATGCATTTTCATCAATTTTTACCGGCACGATCACTTCATCTGTGATAACCAAAGCATTCAATACGTTGATCCCGATATCTGGCGGATTATCAAAGATACAATAATCATACCGATCAGACACTATACTACCTGTCTGCTCTCCAGTTTCTGCCTCCATGAACTTCTGGTACTTTTTCACTCTGTCCTCGCTCTCTTCCTTCATCAGATTCCATGTTGCACCAAATAAGGACAGATTAGACGTGATGATATCCATCCCTTCATAGTCTGTTGGCTGTATCAGTTCTTCCGGCTTCTGCCAATCACCATTTAATAACCTTGTTACTGGCGCTGTCTGTTCTGCATGATATCTTCCAAAAGCCTTGCTCAGATTTCCTTGTTTATCGTTATCCCATAGCAGGACTTTAAATCCTCTGCGCCATAATTCATATGCCATATTCACCGCTGTAAAACTCTTGCCGACATTATGTAAAGCTTTACATAATGTGGGTTATGACAAGTTAAGTATTATGTAAAGTTCACACCTGTTTTTCTCTTAATCATGGGTGTTCCCTCTTGATTTACTTTCCATAATTCAGGATGATTTACAAGTAAAATAAATCATATATGGAGGTAACTACACTATGGGAACACTTAATCTCCAGACACTCGTGTCTGGAACAGCGCAGGCCCTTATGGAGGCCAGTGCTTCAGACTATTATCAAAGAGTATTTAAAACGCTGGGCAGACAGCTGCTAATCTACGCTGACACTCATGAAACAGATGGATTCAGCATGGATTTCGGCCTGCAGTTTCTTGAGGATCATTACCATATGTCAGAGAAGGTTGCGGCTAAAAAATGGCCTGTTATCTACAGTCGGTGTATCAACTTTATCTCTGATTACCAGAGGACCGGCCATATAGTCCTCTGTTTTGGTGTGACAAAGAAAGTCTATACCATTCCGGAAGGATTTCAGGAAAGTATGGGGGAATACCTGGATTACCGCAAAAAGATCGGTATCAGCGATAAAACAATCCAGCTGTCCCTTCTTTATCTTGAGCGCTTTTTTGATTTCCTGGCCGGGGAGGAAATCCATTCTCCCGGCAGTATCACAATCCAGCATGTCCGCCGTTTCCTGAAATACATTGGAACAATGGAAAAGTCCTCCATTTGTGCCAACATGCGCGCCGTACGGTATTACCTGAAATACTGTTATGAAAACAGCCATATGGCGAACGAACTGTTTTCAAAGATCCCAAATGTCTACTATAACCGCCAGAGCCGACTTCCTTCCTCTTATACATCTGACGAGGTAAATACGCTCCTTAAGTCGGTGGATCAGGGAAATCCATGCGGCAGGCGTGACTACGCGATCATCCTTCTGATCGCGAGACTTGGACTGAGAAGCAGCGATGTAGCCGGCCTCAGGCTGTCCGATATCGACTGGGAGAAGGAACGGCTGCATGTCATTCAGAAGAAGACAGGAAATCCTCTTGAACTTCCGCTGCTTGAGGATGTTGGCGAGGCCATCATCCGTTATTTAAAAACTGCGAGGCCAAAGACCGAATCAGATCATGTTTTTATCAGGCAGAAGCCGCCATATACAGGATTTCAGCCCGGATGCGTAGGCGCTCTGGTCTGCAGATATCTCCAGATATCCGGTATTCCTACAACAGGTCGCAAACGTGGTTCCCATATCCTCCGCCACAGCTTGGCAAGCCGTCTTCTGGAACACGAGATACCTCTTCCGGTGATCTCGGAGATCCTTGGACATACCAGCACGCAGACTACCATGACATACCTCCGCATTAACATCGCGGAATTAAAAAAATGCGCATTGGAGGTGACCGTGTAATGTCCAGAAAACGAAAAGCCCCTGAAATGACCGGTATTTTTGCCGAAACAGCAAATGACTTTGTGGATTACAAGAGAAGCCTGGGATTCAAGTATGAAGGAGAACCCAAGTGCCTTGCCCGCTTCTGCCGGTTTGCCGATGAGTTCGGTACCGATGAGATCAAAATAACCCGCAGTCTGGCAGAGGCATTCACGGTGCCAAGAGAAAATGAGGCTGCCAAAAGCCGTTCCCACAGGCTAACCTGCGTACGCCAGTTTGCGTTGTATCTCGACAGCCTCGGGTATGACGCATACATCCTCCCGGAACACAAAGGCCTTGAACATAGTTCGTTTGTCCCTTATATCTTTACGCATGATGAAATGAAAGCGGTCATCAGGGCCGCGGATGAAACGGAACCCCAGACCGTTGCCCGGGACATGCACCGCTCACTCCCGGTTATCTTCCGTATTCTTTATGGATGCGGACTGCGCGTATCTGAAGTATTGAAACTCCAGTACAGGGATGTAAATCTTAATGACGGCATCCTGACCATCAGGGAAGCAAAAACGGACAGGGACCGCTTGATCCCCTTGTCTGATTCTGTAAATACCGCCTGTGTTTCCTATGCTGAAAATACATGGTGGGAAAAGGACACGGACCTGTTTTTCCCCGCTCCGGACAGGACAATGATCAGCCCGATGACAATCTATCAGCGTTTCCGCAGATATCTGATGAAAGCGGGCATTTCCCACGGCGGTAAAGGCAATGGGCCCAGACTTCATGATATCCGGCATACATTTGCGGTCCATGTCCTCCAAAAATGGGTGGCTGAAGGCGCTGACCTGACGGCAATGATGCCAATACTTTCGGCATATATGGGGCATCAGGGCATCCGTTCGACTGCCCGTTATCTGCGTCTTACTGCTGAGGTCTATCCGGATCTGTTAAGGAAAGTGGAAACTTACAGCGCTCATGTCATTCCAGAGGTGAAGATTGAAAATGAAAAGTAGAGGGTATCCATTACCTTAAGCACACAACAAACAAGCCATCTTTCGGTGGCTGCTTTAAAAATTGAATATTGAGATTGTT
>CAJTGB010000060.1 GCA_910575835.1 Lachnospiraceae bacterium
CTTTTGGACTTGCGTAAGCAAGTGCAAAAGGCAAGTGCTGTGAGAGGCGACGTAGGAGCCGCTCACAGCACTTGAGTGCTTGCACCGGGGTAGTTGATTGGAATTGGGGTTGATTTTGAAGAATTGGGTTGGATAAAATCATACGCAGAAAGGAGGCTGTATGAGAGACTATACACACGTAATAGCAGTATGCTTTGCTGATTTATAGAATATTTTGGGGGGAATATGGAAAGGTAGAGTTGTTGGAATAGATGTATTATACGGAAAGAGGTTTATTTGGGGACAGTTGCAATTTTGTAGTGTGAATTATTGCCGAATAAATTAAATTGAAAGAGAATAAGTATAGGAATCAAAAATGAAGATAGGTATATGTGATGACGATATTTCTTTTTTGAAAATAATGACAAGTTATATCGAACAATATGGAAAAGAAAATTACAAAAGATTCAGAATTATCCAGTTTACAAGAGAGGATAGACTTGTAGAATATATAAAGAAAGATCCTGAAATTGATATTTTGTTTTTAGATGTTTTGCTGTATCAGCAAAATGGTATTGATATAGCCAAGGAGATTAGAAAGACGAATCATAAAGTGAGGATTGTCTTTGTTTCTGCAAGCGAGAAATTCGCTGTAAAGGGTTATGAAGTGAATGCGGAAGGATATATGCTAAAACCATTCAACTATCTGGAATTTGCTGGTAAGATGGATGATCTGATGATAAGAATAGATACACGAAGCGCAGAGATTTTCTATGATAACACGGATAAAGGCAAGATTTTGATTGATGTAAATGATCTGGTTTATATAGAGACTTTTGAGAGAAATACTAAGATGCATACCCGGGAAGATGCCTATATTAGCTGTAAGAAAATGAAAGAGCATGAACAGATATTACAGACATACAATTTCTGCAGATGCCATGCCGCTTATATAGTGAATTTAAATTATGTACGGAGTATAGATGGATTATCATTATTTCTAAAAGACGGAACAGAGATTCCAATAAGTAAGAGCAGGCGCAGCAGATTTATGGAAGCTTTTGCTGAGTATGTGGATTCAGTTATTCGTTTTTAACAATTGAAAGGAGAAACTATGTTAATGTATTCCAGGGAGATATTGATACCGATTTGTATCATCATAATGCTGGTGTTTTCAGCATGCAGCAAAAATTCAGAAGAGAGACCCGAACAGACAGATTCAAAATCGGCGGAAGAGATCACTCAGGATATAGAAGCGGACAAGGATACCGTAGAGACAGAAGAGCCGGAAGCTTCCTGGGATTGGTCGGTTCAGCAGCCGAGAGGGATCGAATATCAAGGGGCGGACTATGTATCTCTTAGTAATGGGATATATAAGATAGCAGGCGAGAATGAACCGGAACAGATATTGGAATGTCAGGACGCCGTTGGAAGAGTACATGGAGAGTATATGTACTGGGCCGTTTATAACGAGGGGAGTGATCTGCAGATCCTTCGGTTTGACGCGGACGGACAGATGCTCGAGATCGGACGGGCAAGCGTTGCCTGGCCGGTAAGGAATATTGATTTTAATCAGGATGTTCTCTATATCCGGGATATTCTTGACCGTGTAGATGCATATAGGATAGGCTCCGACGGCAGTATAGCAGCAATTGAGTCGGGGCCGGAGCTTCAGTTATATGAAGAAGAGAATCTGGCGGCGGATATGCGTACGAATCATCCTGACGACAGAGACACGATCCGGCAGATGCCGTATCATGTCATGGATGCAGGGTATGCGCAGGAAACTGTGGGTAAGCAGTTTGTGGCTAAGTATCGTTCAGAGGGCGAAACAGGAGGGAGCGAGCTGTTTGTCAGAGATGCAGAAGTTGAGAATCTATTATTGTCCTTTTATGAAGAAGCAATTGTTGCCGAGAATATGATTGTCTATATGAGCAATGCCGAGAAGACGGAACTGTCAGTATATTACATGGATGATCAAGCTGCGAACCAAACATTTCCTCTTGCTCAGGGAACCTTTGCAATACAGTATGTATCTTCGGAAACGGCATATGGGATTTGGGACAGTATCACTGGCGGATGCTATTATTCAGGGATTCATCTGGCAACCGGAGAGAAGAAGGAGTTCTTTGAAGCAAACGGATATACGGATTATATACAGATAGGGAACCGGCTGTATCACACGGAACCGGAGACGCAGGCGGTCTGCAGAATGATACTCGAATAGGAAATTGTAATTATAATGGAATCTTAACGAGTATTCTTGCTGCATTAGCTAAGATAGGTAAATTTATCTTATCGGCAGTTCAATAATCTATAACGGATCTGGAACTTGACATAATAGGTGTTAAAAGGAGAAGACGTTATATGAAAATCATTCAAAAATTTAGTGAAGATGATAAAAAGTCATTGGTGGTAGGGATCTTGTCTACAGTATGGATAATCTGGTATCATAGAGTCGGTAAGAAATTTGAAGAGAAGGTTCATAAGGGTGTATATGAAGACATTGGCGGACAAACAGAAGCAACTCGTTCTCTTATACAGGGGCATATTATTTGGTTAAAAGCTGCAATTATTTTGATCTTGTGTATCAATTTGTCTGCTTGTAAAACGATTGAAGTAAAAAAAGTATCAGAGGAGTCATTTGCGGAAATACAAAACTATTTTTGTTCTGTATTATTTCAACTTGATGTTATACCGTTTGATGAATATATCTCTGGCGCATTGATCCGTGCTGAAGTGAAAGAGATTTTGGGGAAATATTTGATAGTAAGGTGTTTGAATGATGACTATTTGTCTGGATATGATATAGATGTGGGCTTGCATAACTTAGCTGAAACATTTGACATAAAACCTTTAGATATAGTCTACATATGTTACGATGGAATGGTATATGAGAGTAATCCGCCGCGTATTTATGTAGATGCAATTTTTCTTAGTGAAAAAGAAAGTGTTACATATTTGTGGAAGCAATATATAGAATACTGGCCTGATTATGGAATAATGCTGCAGTGATCGGTATATTGGAAATGCTTCTCAGATTTGAATATAATGAATTCATAACGGATCTGGAACTTGACATAATTGGTGTTAGAAGGAGAAGACGTTATATGAAAATCATTCAAAACTTTAGTGAAGATGATAAAAAGGAACTGGAGCATTTGCTTTCTCTTCAATATTGTATGCCTTATGTACCACTGGGGAATCGAAAATTAGCTCATAAAGTAATATATATTTTAACACCAGTGTTATATATTCTTTCGGTGTTCTTATTTATGGTTCAGCAGTATGCAATGTTTACAGTGGAATTAACAGGAGGGATTTTGTCTACAGTATGGATAATCTGGTATCATAGAGTCGGTAAGAAATTTGAAGAGAAGGTCCATAAGATGGTATATGAAGATTTTGGCAGACAAACAGAAGCATTTGTTGACGAATCTGGAATTATCTTTAATGATAAATCTATTGATTATGCTGAAATTTCAAATGTGATTTTCTACGATAAATTTATGTTTGCTATAGTGACTGGCAATAGATTTCTTGTAATAAAAGTCAATCAGGCAGAAAAAGAATATATACAAACCATATTAGACAAGAATAAGCATATTAGGCAAGAACTACAAACAAAACCATTTAACTTATATCTCTATTTTAAAGGGAAGTAAGTTTGACGAAAGAGAAACAGGGGAGTAGAAAAGAATAAAAACAATAAAATAGATGTGCAGTTGGGCATCTGTCAGCGCAGATGTCCTTCTGTGCGTTCAATATACTACAAACTACGAAGTGTCGCAACGCGTTCTCATATACAGGGGCATATTATTTGGTTAAAAGCTGCAATTATTTTGATCTTATATGGTTGGGTATAATGATGTTATTGCGTCTTCAATTTATGTTGGTGTTACAAGGGGGAAATAATGAATAAAAGTAATATAAGAAGGTGTTATTTGGCAGGGACCCTATCCTTTGCATTTGTTGTGATGTCGATTGCCGCGACTGTATTACAGTCAAGATATGCCGGTAAAATTATAGATGTTCTTCCGTTCAAGGATTATGAGAGACTGATCCATACATTTCTGATATTTATTCTATGTCTTACTGTATCGGTTCTTGCACTGCAGATCAGCAGATCCATATTCAGCATATTGGTAGAACGAGTATGTATGCTGATCGGTGAAGAACTCTTACTGAGGATTCTTTCAGCGAAGCCAAATGATGTGATCGGGAAAACGAAGGAAGAGGTTCTTCAAGTCATTTATAATGATATCGAATACATAAGAAAGGCAGGAAGTTCTTCAGTCCTGCAGTTTGTAATAGATCTATCTGCCGCAGTTTCATCTCTGGTTATGATGGCGTTCCTATATCCCCCGTTCTGCCTGGTTTGCATCGCAGTGTATCCGTTGAATTTGATAGCGGTTAAAACAAATGGTTTGAAGCAGAAGGAAAAAGAAGGGCTTCTCCGGGAAGTCAATATAGAGGGAGAAAAGCTGGTTAGTAAAACCTTATTATCCATAAGGGATATCAAGCTTATGGGGAAGGAGAAGGAGATCCTGGATGAATACAAACGGCTGCAGGAGCAATGGGCGGTAACGACACAGAAGAAGTACATCATCTTAAATATCTTTAAGAATATTCCAAGAGTCTTAGATGCGGTTGTACCGGCAATTGTGTTTTTGATTGGATTTTTCGCAATAGAGAGAGGCGATATCACACTTGGCACTATCGTGACCACCGTTTCTTTGGCGTCAAATGTCAATAAACCAATTAGAAGTTTTTCTGAGTTCTATATTTCTTTTAAGAATCTGAACCTGATCAGAGATGATATGCAGTATTATCTGAAAATGGCGGATGAATACGGAAAGAAGGAAGGAGCAGCAGTAGAAGCAATTCATAATATTGAATTTGTAAATGTTAGTGTTGTCAAAGAAGAAAAATATATTCTGAAAAATGTCAGCTTTAAGATCGGCTCTGGTGAAAAAATTGCTATGGTAGGTCCGAGCGGAGCGGGAAAGTCTACGATTCTCAGAGTTTTGCTGAAGCTTGAGGAGTGTTCGGAAGGTAAAATCATTATTAATGGAATCTATAACCTACGGGATATTGATACGAAAAAATGGAGACATGCAATAGGGGCATTATTGCAGAAGAATACCTTATTCAACGAAAGTATTGAATATAACCTTGATATTTTTCATTCCTGGAACAAGGAGGGCGGAAAGAGTCTGCTTAAAAAACTTAATCTTGGAAAATTCTCTGACCAGATGGACATGGTTGTGGGGAGCAGTGTACAGAAGATTTCAGGAGGAGAGCGGCAGAGGCTTTGTATCGTTCAAATGCTGACGAAGAACAATGAGGCGCTGATTTTGGATGAGCTTACTTCCGCACTGGATGAGAATTCTGAGACCAGCGTTATGGAATACTTGTTCAGAGAAATGTATGGAGATAAGATTATCCTCTACACGACACATCGTTTGAGAACTCTTGCATATGCGGATAGAGTTTTGTTCGTATATGAAGGAGGGATCAATGGTTTTGCGGGGCATCAGGAATTAATGCTTAAAAACGATCAATATAAATATTTCATACAGGCAGAGGATGCGAAAAATGAGATTAAAAAATAGCTATTTATCTGATATATGGAGAAAGAACAAAGGCTTGTTTCTTGCGACATTGTTTTGTGCTGCTGTCAGGAGCGTCATACTCCTTATGCCGTCTTATCTTTTGCAGTACATATACGAGAATGCAATACAGCAGCATGATTTTGAACTTTTAATAAAATTATGCGCCGTCTCTGTCATAATACCGGTGATGACAGGCGGGTTGATCGTACTGGATATGAATATTAACGGGTATATTCTGAAGTATTTTATTGTGGTGCGGGACGAACTGTTCGAGAACATGATCTATAGAGATTACAGCGAGTTTGCACAACTGAATTCGGGTTCAGCAATCTATAAGATTATCATAAAAACCGATAAAGTCGCAAATTACTACTATTTTGGCATCGGGAATATTATATGGTTTACAACGACGATTTTGGTTGGGATCTTCTTGTGTTGGATGGAAAATCATCTTGTCGCAGCGGGGATTGCAGGTGTTTCTTTTCTTAAGATCATGGTTGCAAGAGGAATTAACCGAAGAATAAAATTCTATACGGACAGGGTGAATCAATTATCTGAAAAACAGTGCTCTTTTATCGATGATATTGTCAGCAATTACATCTTTATAAAGTCATCTGGAATTGAAGAAAGGATATATGAGACCTATGAATCCATATTCGAAAATCGGATGTCTGAGATTAAGAAGATCGAAGTATATAAGGTGCTTGCCGGGGTTTGGCAGTGCTTTTGTACGATCATATTGAATGTACTTCTGTATCTGGTTGGAGGAGTTCTGATTATCCAGGGACGGATATCCATAGGAGTGTTGTTGTCTGTTATTTCCATTGTTGCGTGGATCACACCTACCTTTGAGGGCTATTTGGATGTATTGCTTCAATTTGCGCAGAATAAGAGCGATGAAGAGATTATTGATACATTTTGGAGTGATAAGAAGGCGGTGATGATCGATGATAGAGATAAGGCGGAGCCTTCAGGGTATGACATTGCTTTCAGGGAAACAGCTTACAGATACCCGGAAGCTTCCAGGGACATTTTAAAAGATATCAGCCTGGAAATTAAGGAAAATGAGAGGATTTGTTTCATAGGAAGAAGCGGCTGCGGAAAGAGTACGGCAATTGATCTGATCAGCGGGCTGTTGTTCCCGACGGGAGGGAGCCTGCAGATCGGACAGATTGCGAGTGAGCGGATCGGGAATGAGTGGCGAAGAAGGAATGTCGCAATTGCAAGCCAGAGCGGATATCTTTTTAGAGGAACTGCGGCGGAAAATATTCTGTGGGGCAATCCAGAGAAGACCGCAGAAGAGCTTCAGAAAATCCTGGAGCTAGTCTGCCTGAACGAGTGGACGAAAAGGCAAGAGAATGGGATAGATACCTATATAGATGAAAATAGTATTTCCGGAGGGGAGAAGCAGAGAATCCTATTAGCAAGGCTGCTTTGCCATAAAGCAAAGATTTATATCTTTGATGAAGCGACATCTGCATTGGATGAAAGTACAGAAAAAAGGGTGATCAGTAATCTGTGCAGGCACCTGGATTCTGCCACATTGATATTCATTACGCACAGGAAGAATGTCATGGATATTGTGGGAAGAGTATATAGTTTTGATAAAGTAAACTATAATCTAGTAAATCGTATTTGACTAAATATTGATAACGTGATATAGTGATGATACTGATTGGAGGTAGGAGTATGTTTGTCGGCAGAGAACGCGAATTGGAATCCCTCAATAAGTTATATACATCTGATAGATTTGAGTTTGTAGTCATCTATGGCCGCCGCCGTGTAGGAAAAACTGCGCTTATCAACCAGTTTATCAGTGATAAAAGTGCGATCTACTTTATGGGTGTAGAGAGTAACGCCAAACAAAATCTGGAGAATTTCAGTCAGAATATTTTGGAATTTGGAACAGGTATTCAGGCGGATACGGCGTTTGTATCATTTCAGGCTGCATTAGAGTATGTTTTTAAGCTGGCGGGAGAAGAACGTCTGATTTTAGCGATCGATGAGTACCCATATGTAGCCCGCTCTTCTAAGAGCCTGGCATCTACTTTGCAGCTTTTGATTGACAAATACAAAGACAGTTCCAAATTAATGTTGATTCTTTGCGGTTCTTCGATGTCTTATATGGAAGATCACGTATTGGCATATAAGGCGCCGCTTTACGGCAGACGGACATCGCAGATGAAAATACTGCCTTTTGATTTCGCGGATACATGCCGATATTTCAAAGATTTTTCCAGTGCAGACAAAGCTATGGCTTACGGGATGGTGGGCGGAACACCTCAGTATTTATTACAAATGGATGACAGACTGAGTATTGAGGACAATATAAAGAATACCTTTCTGAACCCAACATCTTCACTTTTTGAAGAACCCGAAAATCTATTGAAGCAAGAGGTACGGGAACCAGCGC
Source organism: Lachnospiraceae bacterium (assembly GCA_910575835.1). GTDB lineage: Bacteria > Bacillota > Clostridia > Lachnospirales > Lachnospiraceae > Sporofaciens. Next base: position 8,008 of record CAJTGB010000060.1, read on the forward strand.
TTTATAATGCCATCATCACGGCTATCGCAACCGGCGCTTCCCGTATGGTGGAGATCTCTGCAAAGGTTGGCGAAGATAGCAGCGTTTGCGCTGCTTATTTGAAAAATCTGATGGCATTGGGGCTGGTTCAAAAGGAAACACCTTATGGTGAAAAGGTATCCCGAAAGTCGATTTATGCCGTTGATGATAATATGTTTCGGTTTTGGTATCGGTTTGTGCCAGAGAATAGTTCAATGATCAGCAGAGGAGCCGCGGATTTGGTTTATAAGCGGATCGAACCGCATCTGTCAGATTATATGGGGAAAGTATTCGAAGAGATATGCAGGCAATATCTATGGAAGCTGTTACTAAGCGGCGAATCTCCGGTGCAGTTCAAGGATCTGGGGCGCTGGTGGGGAACGGATCCCTCCACCCGCAGTCAGGCGGAGATTGACATTATGGGTGAACAAGACAAGGATACGGCATTGTTCGGCGAGTGTAAATGGACTAACAAAAAGGTAGATGCAGGTGTTTTAGAAACACTGATAAGGCGAAGCAAGATGTTCCGTTATAGGGGGGTGTATCTGTATCTTTTTGCGAAAAATGGATTCACAAAGGGGTGTATAGAAGCTGCCGGAAGAATGGGAAATGTGGCACTGGTGCAGTACAGAGAACTTTTAGAGAAGATTACTTAAATATATAGTAGTTGCAAGATAAGTATAGATTTGCTATAATCAGACCCATGAAGATATTAATTATAGACGCACAGGGAGGCGGTATGGGCAGGCAGCTCGTCGCCTCAGTTAAAAAAGAATTTTCTCAGGCGGAGATTACGGCGGTGGGGACGAACTCTATCGCAACTTCTAATATGCTGAAGTCTGGAGCTGATCATGCCGCTACAGGGGAGAATGCGGTAATCGTAGGATGCAGGAAGGCGGATGTGATTATCGGTCCGGTAGGAATTGCCATTGCGGATTCCATGTACGGAGAGATTACTCCGGTGATGGCGGCGGCGGTCGGGCAGAGTGATGCGAAGAAGCTTTTGATTCCCATGAATCAGTGTAATAATGTGATCGTCGGTATAAAGAATGTCTCTATGGGCTCCATGGTGGAGGCTGTGATAGAGCAGTTGAAAGATGTAATTCGGTAGTGGATGAATGAAAGGGATGAACGGAAGGGATGACAGAAGTTATCCGCATATCAGGCAGAAGCCTGATACATCCCGATACATCTCAATACAGCATTATCGAAAGAATTATTGAAGCAGAATGTATGTCTGAAGGCGTACGGATTTCCAGAAGGTGGTCCGTGCGTTTTTTTCTGTAAAATGTTAGGAGGAGCATTTAAGATAGGATGGATACAAGGGAAGTGTTAGAACAGGTAAGAACAGGACGGATGTCCGTGAGCGGCGCAGAAGCGTATTTCCGGCGGCAGCCGTTGGAGGAGGAGCTGGGGTATGCGAAGCTGGATACGCACAGGAAATTGCGGTCGGGATATGCGGAGGTGGTGTTCTGCAGCGGGAAGGCGGATGAACATCTGTGCCGGATCTATGAAAGGCTCTATGAGTCGGAGGGAGAGGTGCTTGGAACGCGTGCGTCCAGAGAGCAGGCGGCTCTGATACAGGAGAGGTTTGAGGCGGCCGAATACGATCCTTTGTCAAGAATATTAAAGATAGAAAAGAAGGATAAGAAGAGAATCGGGAGGATCGCGGTCTGTACAGCAGGTACGGCGGATATTCCGGTGGCGGAGGAGGCGGCGCAGACCGCGGAATTCTTCGGGAATTATGTGGAGCGCATCTATGATGTGGGAGTGAGCGGGATCCACAGGCTTCTTGCAAGAGTGGAGACGATCCAGAGCGCAATGTGCGTCGTGGCGGTTGCCGGAATGGAGGGAGCGCTTGCCAGTGTGATCGGCGGCCTGGTGGATAAGCCGGTGATCGCGGTTCCGACATCGGTGGGATACGGAGCCAGCATGAACGGGCTGTCGGCGCTGCTTACAATGATCAATTCCTGTGCCAACGGGATTGCAGTGGTCAATATAGATAACGGATACGGAGCCGGATATATGGCATCTCAGATCAACAGGCTTGGGACAGGATGCTTCGGGGACGTATAGCCGGAAGAATTTTAAGGAGGAAAGATTATGCATATGGCAGATGCGCTGGTATCACCGGCGGTGGCAGGAACTATGTATGCGGCGTCCGCAGCGGCGGCGGCATACTCGGTAAAGAAGGTAAAAATAGACGATCTGGATAAGAAGATTCCCGTGATGGGAGTCATGGGGGCGTTCGTATTTGCGGCGCAGATGATTAATTTCACGATACCGGGAACCGGTTCCTCCGGGCATCTCTGCGGAGGAATGCTTCTGAGTGCGGTGCTGGGACCGCACGCCGGATTCCTTACGATGATCGCGGTCCTGGCGATCCAGTGCCTGATGTTCGCGGACGGAGGATTGTTGGCGCTCGGATGTAATGTGTGGAATATGGCATTCTACGGGTGCTTTGTAGGGGGAGTTCTGATCTGGAAGGCAATGACGGGGCGGAAGATGACCAGGGGAAGGATCATGGCGGCGTCCGTGATCGGATGCATGGCAGGGCTGCAGTTAGGAGCATTTTCAGTGACGGTCGAGACATTGCTGTCCGGGATCACGGAGCTTCCGTTTGCGGTATTCTTAGGGATGATGCAGCCGATCCATCTGGCGATCGGGCTGGTGGAAGGGCTGATCACAGCGGCAGTATTAGTGTTTGTCTATGAGGCACGGCCGGAAATATTAACGGAGCATACCGGGAAGGCAGGGAGAATGAGCCGGAAGGCCGCTGTTGCAGTTCTGGCTGTGCTTGCCTTGGTGATCGGCGGAGCAGTGTCGTTGTTCGCGTCCGGTAACCCGGACGGATTGGAATGGTCTATGGAGAAGGTTGCCGGGACGGCCGAACTGGCGGCAGAGGGCGGTATATATCAAGCGGCGGAGAGGATTCAGGAGATCACGGCGTTTCTGCCGGATTATGCGTTTAAGTATTCCGACAGTGCGGCCGGAACTTCATTTTCCGGGATCGCCGGAGGTGTGATCGTACTTGCCGTATGCATAGGAGTCTGCGTTGCCATTAAGAAGATCAGACGGTCAGGCGGGTCATCCGGCTGTTTGGCAGAGAAAGGAAATTCGGAAGAAGGAATGCGGTAAATGATGAAGATCAGCGAGGCGATTTCTGATTTACATAAGATGGATATGGAAGCCGGGAGGCACGGATGGCTGCAGGGGCTTCATCCCCTGCCTAAACTGCTGACGACCGTTTTCTTCATTCTGACGACGGTTTCATACGGAAAATATGACCTTGCCGGACTTCTGAAAATGGGAATCTATCTGATCATAAGCTTTGTGATGGGAGATATTTCCGTAAAGCTTCTTATAAAGAGAATGAGAGCGGTTCTGGCGCTGGTCTGTCTGGTGGGAATCGCCAATCCATTTATTGACAGAAAGGTACTGTTCCAGATCGGAGAGTTTGCGGTTACCGGTGGTATGGTCTCGGCGGTGACGCTGATGCTGAAAGGCGTCTTTGCAGTAGCCGCATCCTATCTGCTGATGGTCACGACTGCCGTAGAAGATCTGGGTTATGCGCTGCGCAGGCTTCATATCCCGAAGGTATTCGTGACAGTTCTTATGCTGGTGTATCGTTATATCATCGTCTTGCTGAAGGAGATCGAACGGATGACGGATGCGTATTCTCTTCGTGCGCCGGGACAGACGGGGCTGCACTATAAGGTCTGGGGTACGATGGTCGGACAGCTCCTTCTGCGCAGCATGGACCGGGCGCAGATCGTCTATGACAGCATGATGCTTCGGGGATATCAGGGAGAATTCTATCTTAGATGCAAGAAGAGAGCGGGTGCCGGTGATTACCTGTACGTGGCGGTGTGGGTAACGGTAATGCTTGTTCTGAGGTACAGGGGATAGAAGCAGGAGATGAAGAATGAATATATTAGAGATTGAGGAGCTTTCTTTTTCTTATGGAAATGCAAAGGAGAAATTCCGCAATCAGGTATTGAACCAGATTAGTTTTCATATGGGAGAGCAAGAGAGTATAGGGTTGATCGGGGCAAACGGCGTCGGAAAGTCTACATTTCTGAAGCTGCTTACAGGGCTTCTGACGATGCAGGAGGGCAGGCTTCAAATTGCGGGGCTTGAGATGAAGAAGGAGAATCTGCAGCAGATCCGTGCTGAGATTGGTTATGTATTTCAGGATTCGGACAGCCAGCTTTTTATGTCGACGGTCTATGAGGATGTGGCGTTTGCACCGCGTAATTATGGGAAGAGCGAGGAAGAGACCAGGGAATTGGTGATGAAGGCCCTTGGGCAGGTACATATGGACGGCCGGAGGGACCGTCAGATCTACCGTCTGTCAGGCGGGGAGAAGAAACTGGTATCCATAGCCACGGTGCTTGCTATGGGAAGTAAGCTTATGCTTCTGGACGAGCCGTCTGTGGCGCTGGACCCGAGAAACCGCAGGAATCTTATCCGCATTCTGAATGAATTGCCGCAAGCGAAGATCATTGCAAGCCATGACCTGGACTTTGTGTATGATACATGTAAAAGGGTGTTGCTGCTGTCAGAAGGAAGGATTGCGGCAGACGGCCGTGCGGAGGATATTCTGACCGACCGTATGCTGCTGGAAGGACACGGACTGGAATTGCCGTTGTCATTTTCTAGTACACCGAAAAGTAAGTTCCTAGCCATATAACTGGTTACTTATTATTCGGTGTACTAGGATAGAGTAGGCTGTCTGCTTGACAGCCTTTTTATTTTACGATAACATAGACGGGAAAGGGGAAAGTATACTTTCCGTAAGAGAGGACGGAATTTGTCTATGAAGAATCGTTTGGAAGAACTGCGTAAGCAGCGGGGAATTAAGCAGGAAGAGCTGGCGCTGGCGTTGGAGGTGTCGCGGCAGACGATAGGATCGCTCGAAAATGGAAGATATAATCCGTCGATCGGGCTTGCGTTTAAGATCGCGCGGTATTTTGGAATGAGTATAGAGGATATATTTATCTATGAAGAAGGGTAGTTTGGGGACCTGAAAATACTGCTTGACTTTGACGCTGCGTAAGGCATTATCCTTAGGTAACCAAAGGAGGGAACTTTAAGATGGAGTATGGTATCAGGGAATTATCACAGCTTGCGGGAGTGAGTGCACGCACTCTGCGCTACTATGACGGGATCGGTCTATTGAAGCCGCTCTATGTCAGCGAAGCCGGATACCGTTTTTACGGTGAGGAGGAGGCCGCGCTGCTGCAGCAGATTCTCTTCTACCGGGAGAGAGGCTTTGATCTGAAGAGGATCCGGCAGATATTGTATCGGAATGATTTTGATATCATGAACGCGCTTGAGGATCATCTTTTGGAACTGGAGGAACAGAAGAGACATGTGGAAGCGCTGATCCAGACGGTGAAGCAGACCATACGTCAGGTGAAAGGAGAATGCAGGATGAGCGATCAGGAGAAGTTCGAAGTATTTAAGGAGAGAATTATCCGGGAAAATGAGGATGAACACGGAAAAGAAATACGTGAGAAGTACGGTGATGAGGAAGTGGATGCTGCGAACAGGAAGTTGATGAATATGTCAGAAGTGGATTATGAGAGATTCAAGAATCTGGGAGAAGAGATCAAGACCCGGCTGAAAGAGGGCGTAGAATCCCAAAGCGTACTATGATGCGGAGGTTTCGGGCTGCGCAGATCTGTTGGAGCAGGCGGTACGCTTCTGGGTAGACAGGATATAAGCAGGCAATTCTGACTATACAGAGCTTTTGGAGCAGGCGGTACGCTTCTGGGCGGACAGAATATAAGCAGACATCCTGTGTCCGGTAGATGAAATACGGCATTTTCTCGCTTTGTGTCGTGTTCATTTACCGGGAAATACGGTATCTTGGAGGGGCAGGAGGATGAAGGCCGCATATCTCATAAGTGTGCGAAAGTAAGGGAGATGCGGCTGCATCAAAAAATAAGAAAGGAGAGCTATAGGAAATGGATCTGAAAAAGATCGGACAGTTTTTGAAATATCTGCGGAAGGAGAAGGGCATTACACAGGAACAGTTTGCAGAGATTCTCGGTGTTTCAGGAAGAACAGTTTCAAGGTGGGAGACGGGATCGAATATGCCGGATCTGGATGTCCTGATTCAGATTGCAGATTACTATGAAGTGGAGATCAGAGAGATCCTGGATGGAGAAAGGAAAGGCGAGAAGATGAATAAAGAGATGGAAGATACCGTATTAAAGGTTGCAGATTACAGTAATCATGAGAAACAGAGGTTGGCGAAGAGGATGAGTATCTTGTTCTGCTGCGGATTCATTGCATTTACGGTGTATCTGGCAATGGAATTTCTCGGAGTGGCTGATGTCAAAGGGGTGCAGGAGGATGCGGCGAGTGCGGCGCTTGGGTTCGCCTATGGGATCATGATCGCGGGAGTATTGTATACAAGCGGATGCCTTATGAGGTTCAAGGCATTTAAGAGGCGGCTGTTTAGGAGAGACTAATAAAAATGTGTTAATAAGAAATCATTTGGGAGGTATAAAGATGGAATACGAAGGACAAATCTGCCGGGCGCCAATGGAAAGATCTTCGTTCATGCTGCCGATCATGGTGGGATGTTCCTATAATCGGTGCAGATTTTGCAATCTGTTCCGGCATCTTAAGTATCGGGAGCTTCCGTTTGAGCGGATTGAGGGAGAACTGGCACGTGTCAAAGATGTAGGAGGGAGTCCGAAGCGGATATTCCTGGGAGATGGGAATGCGTTCGCTCAGAAGAGCGAGAGGCTGATTCAGATTTTGGAAATGATAAGACGCTATTTCCCGGAATGCGAAGAGATTAATATGGACGCAACGGTGACAAGCATATTAAAGCGGTCTGATGCAGAACTTGAAGATTTTTACAAATTAGGAGTACGGCATCTGTATCTTGGTATTGAAAGCGGTCTTGACGATGTGCTTGCGCTTATGGAGAAGGATCATGACCAGAGACAGGCTTACGAAGCGATTGAACGTCTGCACAGGATCGGTTTGATATATGATGCCCACATTATGACGGGTGTAGCGGGTAAAGGCAGAGGAACGGAGAATGCTCGTGCGCTGGCTGAATTCCTGAACCGGACAAAGCCGGCGCATGTGGTGAATTTCTCTATGTTTCTGCATAAAGAGGTGCCGCTGTATCAGAATATTCTGGACGGCAGTTTTGTTCCGGCGTCTGAGGTGGAGAATCTTACGGAGGAAAGATGCCTGATAGAACTGCTGACGGCAGATATCCTGTATGACGGATTCCATGATTTTATTGAATTCCGGGTGAAGGGAAAGCTTCCGAAGGATAAGGAAAAGATGTTGGCGCGGCTGGATAAAGCGATCGAAGAGACGCCGGAGACAGAAGTGTATTCTTATGTACAGGGAGAATGTCCGGCGCTGGAGAGATGTGACGGCGGGAGTGTGTGGCGGATGGAGTGAGAAGGCGGCACTCCTTCCCGCTTCTGCTATAAAACTTTTCTGAAAAATATTTCCATAGGCTGGTCAAGCGGCGTATTATTAAACAATAATCCGCCGCAATCTATATATCCTAATTTACGGTATAAATGCTGTGATCCCTCGTCAACCTGCGTTGAAATCAAAGCCATCTTATAGCCTTGACCTTTCATTTCATTTTCCCATTGAAGTATTGCTTGCTTAGCAAATCCTCTTTTGCGGTATTCTTCCTTAATATATATTAAATTTATAAATGGAAGATGATCCCACAAAATGCAATGCACCAGGATTCCAATGCGCTGACCTTTTTCCCATAAGATATACCCGGATTTTGTGTACACTCGATTGGCATAGCTGGTATCGTCAACGTGATGGTCAATGCTCATCACAAACTTTTTGTCATTATCTGTTACAACCTTTATTTCCACGTCTGATCCTCCGTCAAATTCTGAGTTGGTGTTTTTAGTGTAACATATCACAGTGACTGCTACAATAGCGCCGATAGAATATATGGCATTTCAAAAATGAATTTACTGCTAATTCTTTGTGCAGAACATTGTATTCTTTATGAAGATAGAATATACTGTCTAATATCAGTATCCGCTAAATAGTATTGAATATGATAGATAAGGAGTAACATCATGAAAGTCGAACTAAGAAAATGGACACCAGACGACAGAGAAGATCTGGTCAATATATGCAACAACGTGCCGCGGGATTATCTGTCCAACAGGATGCCGTATCCCTATACTTTGGAGAACGCAGATTGGTGGCTTGGCAAGGCCTGCGAGCTGGAGGGAAGAGACGGTGTATTCCGGGTGATTGTTGTCGACGGGGAGATCTCGGGCAATATCTCTGTGGAGAAGAAAGCAGATGTCTACAGCAAGGATGCGGAGCTTGGATATTGTCTGATGACAGAGAACTGGTCCAAAGGGATTATGACGGAGGCGGCCGGGCAGATCTGCAGGATCGCATTCGAAGTATTAGATATCATCCGCATTACCGGTCTGGTATATGGGCCGAACATTGCTTCCAGAAGAGTCCTCGAGAAGAATGGATTCACTCTCGAGGGGATCATGAAGAATGCAGTTGTGAAGAATGAGAATGTGTATGATCTGTATGTATATGGAAAGTTAAAATAATCAGCAAGTAAGCAGAGGAAGTAGAGATGGCAAGTATCAGAGAAGTAGCCCAGGAGGCAGGCGTGGGAGTCGGGACGGTATCAAGGGCGCTGAACGGTTCAGGTTATGTCTCGCCGGAGACGAGGAAGAAGATAGAGAAGGCGGCGAAGAAGCTTAAGTATACGCCGAACGAGCTGGCAAGGAACCTGTATCACAATAAGACGGGAATCGTAGGTGTGATCGTGCCTGATCTGGATCATCCGTTCTTTGCCGCTCTGGTGAAGCATATCGAGATGGAATTATATGAGCAGGGATATAAGACGATGATCTGTAATACCGTGGGTATCAGCAGGCGGGAGCAGGAATATCTGGATATGCTGGAGCGGAACATGGTGGACGGGATCATTACCGCTTCACATGGTCTTGAAGTGGAGGAATACCGGAAGCAGACGAAGCCTATCATATCGATTGACCGCGATCTGGGACCGCAGATTCCGCTGATCGGCTGTGACCATGCGAAAGGAGGGAAGCTGGCGGCGGAGCTTATGCTTAAGGCGCGCCGCAGGAAGGTGTTTCTGGTCTCTGGAGTATCGCCCAAGGTTATGGCGAATGACAGATACAATACCTTTAGGCAGATATTGGAAGAGAACGGGGTCAATGTGCTGCAGGAGGTGATGGAGTGGAATATATTTAACTGGGAAGCGCATTATAAGATGGCGGAAGAGATCTTCCGTCTTCAGCCGGATATCGACGGTATCTTCGGCGGGGATCTGGCTGCGCTTGCCTGTCTGAATGCGGCGCAAAGAAGAGGGCTCAGAGTGCCGGAGGATATCTCAATCGTAGGTTTTGACGCCATGGCGCCGACCAGTATGGTTTATCCGCAGTTGACAGCCGTTAGGCAAAATGTAGAATTATTGGCAGAGGTTTCCGTGAATACACTCCTTGATATGGTGGAACAGAGGAAGAATGTGCCTCATCGGTTGATTTTGGACGTGGATTTGCAGCGTGGAGGAACGGCATGATTGGCGAAAAATGTCGAACGGTTTAGATTGACATTTCTTTGCTTATATACCATCATAAAAGGTAGAAGCTTGCCATGATTTGGCATAAAAGGTATTATTTTCTATATTATGAGGTGGTATAACATGGACAGACTCCGGGGAAGCATGGAAGCACTCAGCGCCATGCAGGTTACGAGTGATATGGAAGGGTTAGATTCCCAGAGCAAATCACTGTTACAATACGCAGAAGTTTTAGCGGTTATACTTCGAGATACGATCACAGAGTACCAAGGATATAGTTGGAAAGAGATTGCTGAGTTTATAGAGGTGGACTCGATAACCAGCACCATGGAGGTTTCGCCGGGAAGAACGAATACGAAGATCCGAAGCGATGCAACAGAGTATAATAATCTGAATGAGAAGACGTCTCTTTTCGATCTGGCATTTCGAGCCAGGAATCCACAGATTTCTACAGAAGATATACAGATTAACTTACATATAGATGTAGAGCCGCAGAAGACATATGACGTGGGATATCCCATTGAGAAGAGAGGCGTATATTACCTTGCGCGTCGCTTATCATCTCAGTTGTCTCTGGTTTTGAGGGGAACGGACTACAATCTTCTGACCAAGTGTTACAGTATTTGGATATGCAGGGATGATATCCCTGAGGAAGACCAATACAGCATATCTGTCTATGAGATGGTCAATACTAGTACACCGAATAATAAGTAACCAGCCATATAACTTGCCTGATTTTCCATCTGCGTCGTTGTCGTCAATCGGCGTAGCGCCCACTACGCCTCATTCCTCCGCCTTGCATATAAAAAATCATTCTGCGTTATATGGCTAGGAACTTATTTTTCGGTGTACTAGGAATACAGCGTCCAATACAGTTTCCAAAGAAAATTATGATTTGATGACATTGGTAGTTATCAAATTGGGTAATACGGTGTATAATGGAGATAAGGAAGACGAGGGATACGAGCTTTTACGCTTCTTGAATACAATTATGTATCCGCATAAGGATGACTTTATGAGTACGGTATCAGAGTATATAGATTTCTCTGATAATGATATATTGCGCGAGGAGGTAATTCGTGTGAGTTCGATAGAGCAGATTAAGTATGAAGGAATGAGGGAAGAGTTAACGAAAGAATTAACGGAAGAGATAACAGCGGAATTAACGGAAGAGATAACAGCGGAATTAACGGAAGAATTAACAAGGAGAGGGATACAGGTATTGATTCTGAATAATCTGGCGGAGAAGATTCCCAGAGAAAGAACTCTTATAACTCTTCAAATGTATTATAATCTTACAGAAGAGAAGGCTAAGTACTATTATGAGAAATTTACTTCAGAAGAACAAAACATCATATCTGTATAGCAATAGATGGTAAGAGATCTATCTGTAGGTACAGCCGTTAGGCAAAATGTAGAATTATTGGCAGAGGTTTCCGTGAATACACTCCTTGATATGGTAGGACAGAGGAAGAATGTGCCTCATCGGCTGATTTTGGACGTGGATTTGCAGCGTGGAGGAACGGCATAACAAGGCGTCCTTTGGTAGATTTGTGAAAAAATCAGGGATTAGATTTGTTGAAAATAGATAAGAAATAGGGAGAAAGGGGCTGTCGGTAAATGACTCTTTTTAGTGTCATTTACCGACCTGTTTCCCAAAAAAGATATCTCCCGCAGAATTCCGTGCTTTTCAGCATGGACTCTTCTGCGGGAGATATCTTTTTCCTTGTTGGCCACCTTATTTTAGGGCGCAAAATTCCCTTGCTGCTTATTTTGGAAGTACTCTTTTCCTATGCAGCTTTCTCCTCCGTTTTCCCTTCGAATTTATGTATTTTATCATGCAGAAAACGGTGATATTTATTTATATTTCGGCCAATCGCATACAGCATAAATTCCTTGTATACTTTTT
>CAJTGB010000061.1 GCA_910575835.1 Lachnospiraceae bacterium
GCCTTTATGAAAAAGACTGGTGCCCTTACATCAAAGAAACCTTCAACGGCTTCGGAAATGCGATGGAATATCTTGGGAGATATACCCACAAAATAGCTATCGGAAACAGCCGCCTCATTTCTGTAGATAACCAACAGGTCTCTTTTTCTGCCAGAGGACGGAAGCCTGGCGAGCCGCGCAGGACCGTCACCCTGGAGAACACAGAGTTCATCCGCCGTTATCTGATGCATGTGCTGCCCTGCGGCTTCCAGAAGATCCGATACTATGGGTTCCTAAATAACCGGGGAAAAAGCAAAAACCTGAAGCTGATATTTACCCTTCAGGGACATCAGCGTTTCCAGGCAAGATATGTCCATCTATCCATGGCTGAGCTTATAAAAGCGGTGTGGAAGATCGACATTCGCGTCTGTCCGGAATGTGGATGCTTCGGGATGCAGGGCATCGGAAGGACTTATGGTACTTCCTGATCAAAGTATCTGTCCACTGAATAGATTTTTTTCTAAGCCTCCGCAAGAAGGCTTGCGAAGCATGCCCATTTATAAAACGCTCCCATGAAGTTACACAAAAAAGTAGTTTCTATGCCATCTATCCTTTCAAAAATAGCAGCATTTTAACCAAAGGAAAAGAATGCTATCCCCATACACTTACCGGCTGATCGTCCGCGGCTTGGTACAATTGGAAAGAATCACATTCAGAGCAGTTTTATCTTTTGTATAAAGCTGCTCTCTTTGTCTGCTCTGAATCTGATACTTTCCTTAAGAATTATAACATATATGACAAAATTACTGTATTAAAAAGCAAAGGTTTACAGGATGAGGTAGCGTTGAATCTATCCACGTAAAAAGCAGATACCCTAAATGGCTAGGCATCCGCTTCTTATCATCTTATAAGCTATCAATTTCCTCAAGTGTTAAATCTGTTGCTTTTGCAATTTGATCATGGGGCATATTCATTTCCAAAAGATTCCGTGCAATTCCTATCTTGGCATTCCGATCCGCATTATATAATGCCTGTGCCTCATCATGTCTTGCTTTCGCACGGAGCCTTTCCTTCTCACGGAACTCTGACGAAGCAGTAATCGTATAATATGCGTTTATCGCCTGACTCATAACCGGCACCTCCATCTCTTTAATCTTCTCCAGCTCCTCTTCAGTTTCCGCCTTGAACAACGAAAGCCATAACAGTAACATATCATCATCGCCCACATCTGACGGCAGTTTGGAAAGTTCAAAAAAATGAAATCCCATTTTATCCGACAGCAGGGTATGGCGTGTAACCTCTAACGGCTGGAAGAAAGAATGATATTCTTCACATTCAAACAGTGAGAAATCTATAATACGACACCAGCTTCTTTAAAAGTTCCGGATACTGAACAAACAGCATTTTGAACAATGTATCTGTCTTAAACGTATATTCAAGCCTCCGCATGGCATCTTCTCCCTTAAATCTTCTAGTCTTCCCTATGGATAATACATCATATTTAATAGCTGATTTCCATAAAGACTTTTGCGAAGTCAATCGCATTTCCCTCGCCATCTGTAAAATCCTACAGTGACAGCAGGCTGTGGTCTGTGTCCAGTTTTTTCAGATAACGCCACCGTTCTTTATCCTTGTAAAAATCTGCATACTGTTCCCGCACAACTTCATTTCCCTGCCAATGGATATACTTACCTTATATCACAAGGTATTACATATTATCATTTAATTTGGCATATACATACGTATCTTTCCAAATCTCTTTTCCAGTTTCATCTCTCCAGAAATATACATTTTTTCTAAAATGAGCTTCACGCTGAAATTCTAACGCTTCAAGTAATTTCCATGAATTCTTATTGTCGGGGTCACATTCTGCGTATATCCTATGCACACCATTTGAAAATGCCTGTTGAATTAAAGCCTTGCAGCTCTCAGCAGCATAACCATTTCCCCAATAATTTTGATTAAATACATATCCTATTTCCAGTGCTTCAAAGTCACGTTTTCCCATATAAACATTTCCAATCATTTTATGCATATTTTTCAATTCGACAGCAATCATTTCATCTGTACCTATGCGCCATTCAAGATTTTCTTTTGTTTCATCAAAAGATAGCGGTTTATATGGTTCGTATTTCACAACTTCTTTATCAGATAAATATTCAAACAAGTCCTGTATATCTTCTTTCGTGTATCTTCTTAAAATTAATCTTTCTGATTCGGCTACGATTATTTTATTCCCCATGCATTCTCTCCTTATGCTCCTTATATTGTTCTGTGAAAATTATAGAAATTTCCATTTCCTCCACATGAAATAGTATAATCTATTTTATTATTGATAGGGGAACGCTTTGAATTTATAATAAAAGATGTGCCACATTTTCTACATGGCACATCTTTTATTATAAGTTCTTTGTTTTTTCCTGCCTTATAATTCTTTGAATACTTTTTTCCACAAGAAAATATTTTTGGGAGAGTTGCTTAATTGAAAGCCCGCTAATATATTCCATGTAAATATTTGTATTTCGTATAGATAGTTCTCTTTTTGCCAAAGTATCAACTTTTCGTCCTTTTTTCTTAGATTCCGATTTCGGGATATAGATAATCTGACCATCTACATAGGATTGTATCTGCCTAATTATCTCCATTGGCAATACATCTTTTGCACTTATATAGTTCATGTGCTGCACCTCCTAAAGAAATCATTTAGGATAAGCATGAACTATTACTTTTTATTTTTTGCAATAGCTCATGCTATGCAACTTTTGTTCTACTCATAAATTAATCTTACCTCCTCTGTTAAAAAATATTATATATTTTAAGACAATTAAAATCAATGCTCAGTTTGGTTTTCTGATATATAAAGATTTGAAAATGACCTTCTGCCACATCCTGCTCTCTTACCGGTTTCCCAGCCTGATAATACTGATATTGAAAAAGGCTATTCGCTGCAAATCATATAAAAACCGCGAATAGCCTATTATTAATCTGACTTATTGAGCGTCCCCGCTGCTGATCATCCTCATGATCAGATCCACAGACCCCTGAATCCCATAACTCGCGCTGTTGATACAGAGATCATAGTTCTTAGCCTTCCCCCAGTTACGCCCGGTATAATACTTATAATATCTGATATGCGCCTTATCAAGCTTCGCCAAGAGCCTGTGCGCCTTTTTCTCATTCTCCACGCCGCGCACTTCCATGACCCGGTGAATCCTCTGCTCCAGCGGCGCCGTAATGAAGATACTGATATGCGGGATTCGGTTATTCGTTAGAATCGCATCCGCGCACCGCCCCATTACCACGAAGTCTTCCCTCTTCGCCATATCACACAGCAGATCGCTCTGGTTGAAGAATACGGCGTCCTTCTTCGGCAGTCCATGATATCTGTTGAACTCCCTTAATTTCTCCTTCAAGGTTGACTTAGGCGACGGCGCGAACGCAGGTATCTCATTAAGGTACTGTCTGTTATCTGCCGCTCCTTTCTTATAAGGATAGCCGCCTTTGTCACGCACAGAGGTCTTCTCCGCCTCCAGGCGCTTCAATACCTCGTCGAAGATCTCCACATCATAATAATTGATCTTAAGCGTATCGGCCAATGTAAATCCGATCTCGCTCCCTCCGCAGCCGTAAGTCCGCCCGATGCAGATGATCAGATGATCCTTCTCTCCAAAACGCGACCTCAGGTTCAGAGCGTTTAGCTGAGCCATCTTCTGATCCAGGATATCCCCCTGGATAAAGCTGGTGGGAAGCTCTGTCACTTCCTTCAGGATATCATCGTATTTCCTCATGATCCGGCGTCTGCATTCCTCAGCCTGAATCGTCCGCGCCATATTACTGATCAGCGCCAGCTCGTTTCTGAGGATATGGGCCTGGTTCCGTTCATGCATCATCCGTACAGTTTCTTCTATGCAGTCCTCTTTCTTTCCGTTGAAAACACGTCCCAGAGAGGAGCCAAGTTCTCTGTAGACTTCTTCGTCCAGATCATAGATCCGTCCGGCAAGCTCTCTCAAATTCTTCTCTTCATTCGCCATCTTAATAGCCCCTCCTTACCTGAAAAACAGTAACGTATCCAGCAAAAATACAGGAAACAGAACCATTACCGACCACCCTATATACCGGAAAAACGACGGCATATGGATACCGTTTTCGTCTGCGATTGCCTTCACCATGAAGTTAGGCGCATTGCCGATATAGGTATTGGCTCCCATGAATACCGCGCCGCAGGAAATCGCCGTCAGCACCTTTACAGGCACCAAGCCAAGAGTTGTCGCAAGTCCGTCCGTGAAACCGATCGCCCCGGCTGTCGTCAAGAATACCAGATAGGTCGGCGTATTGTCAAGGAAGCTTGAGAGTACGCCCGTAGTCCAGAACATCTGGTAAGGCTCCGTAATCCCAAGGCCTGCTCCCATTCCCTTAAGAATAGACAGAGCCGGCTGCATCGTGATGAAGATCCCGATAAATAATGTTCCGACTTCCTGTATCGCACCCCAGGTAAAATGGTTCTTCTTGCGTATGATTGGGTCCGTAGTCTTAAATGACAGAAAAGCGGCAAACAGTATGATCAAGATCTCGATGATTGCCGGAAAGCTTAAGACCACTTCCCCGAAGATGTGTATTCCTCTTACATGCCCTTCTGCATCCTGGAAGACCGGCTGATCCGGCAAGATACCGCTTAAGACCACTGCTGCCACGATCATGGCCAGGAATATCAGGTTATGAAGCCCCCTGATCTGGATCTTCGTACCCGGCTTGCTGATATCCGGCTTACGTCCCCTTGCCATATCCCGGCAATACCTTTTTCTGTCAATAAAATAGAAGATAATCAGCAGCACAGCCATATTAAACAGCATGATAGGAAACAGATGCAGGCTCCAGAAGAACGGAACTCCTCTGGAGAATCCCATCAAAAGCGGAGGATCGCCGATCGGCGTCAGGCATCCTCCGATATTGGATACGAGAAATATAAAAAACACCAGGATATGCGAACGATTTCTCCTCCATGCATTCATCTTGATGACCGGGCGGACCATCAGCATACTTGCGCCAGTCGTACCGATCCAACTGCTCAGCAGCGTGCCGATCGTAAGCAATATGATATTTACCCTTGGAGAACCCGCCAGATCCCCCTCCATCGTAATATTTCCGGCTACACAGAAGAGTCCGAATAACAATACGATAAATGTCAGATAATCGTTGACCAGACATTCAAGCACAGTCTCCGCCGCCGTACCGGCTCCGAATAAAACAGCGAAAGGTATTATAAATAGAAGCGACCAGCCCGCAACAACCAAGGGCTGATGCGATTCCCACCACTCGCCTTTTACCAACGGAAGCACCGCAATACAGAATAACAGCCCTGCAAACGGAATACAAAGCCACAATGGTATCGTCATAAATTTTCCCCCTATTCCTCACAGGAATACTCCTCATCTTCTAAGAACTATCTTTCGTACACTCTCTTGGGATATTCTTGTGAAATATTTGTCAATTTATCAAAAACATTATAATCAAATGTAATTTCATATTCAAGTAGAAAATATACCAATTCTTTTCATTTATTTATATCTGGATATATACAATTTGGAAAATTTCTTCAAATGATATTCTTTCTATGCTACAATACTCTATACTGTAATATGTATAAGGAATAATTGATGAAAGGAATAACGATCTATGTCAGAAAATAAGAATCAACAGCGCCCCTCATTTCACGGGAGCGATATTGAACAGATAGAAAAATATTACGGAATCCCCAAAGATACCATCGTCAAATTCGGCGCCAATGTGAATCCCCTTGGATTGTCGGCTTCCGTACAAAGATCTCTGTCCGAGCATCTGGATATAATTACCAGCTACCCGGACAGAGATTATAAAAGCCTAAGGCAGGTGATCGCATCCTACTGCGGGACAGATATGGACTACGTTGTAACCGGCAACGGTTCCACAGAACTGATCTCTCTTCTGATCAGCCAACGGAATGCCCGGCACGCACTGGTGATCGGCCCCACCTATTCAGAATACGAGCGTGAACTGTCTCTCACCGGCGGCCGGATGTCCAAGTATTATCTGAAGGAAGACCAGGACTTCCGGTTAGACGCGGAAGATCTAAGAGACGCTCTCGCGGATGATATTGATTTCCTGATCCTGTGCAATCCGAACAATCCTACTTCTTCCGCCCTCACACAGGATGAACTGCGTTCCCTGACTATATTATGCAAGGAACGCAATATCTTCATTATGATCGACGAAACCTATGTAGAATTCGCTCCGTCCGTAGAAGAGATCACAGCGGTTCCTCTGGTATCCGAATACGATAATCTGATGATCCTCCGCGGCGTATCCAAGTTCTTCGCCGCTCCCGGCCTTCGCTTAGGCTATGGTGTGACCAGCAACCGTCAATTCCTGGACGAGTTAAAAAGACATCAGAATCCCTGGTCCCTGAACAGTATCGGAGCTTACGCCGGAGAATTGATGCTTCGCGATGCAGACTATATCAGCCGCACACGGCAACTCATCCTTACCGAACGTAACAGATGCCTTGCCTCACTTAAGGAATTCCGCTATGCAAAGGCGTATCCCGCTTACGGGAATTTTATTCTGGTCAAGATATGCAAGGATGATGTCTCTTCATTCGGCGTGTTTGAACATGCCGTGAAGCAGGGCATGATGATACGGGATTGTTCCTCCTTCGAAGGGCTGCCCGGAGAATACGTGAGATTCTGCATCATGAACCCCGAAGATAATACAAGACTTCTGGATTGCATGGCAGAACTGTTGGCCTGAGTGCTCAATCGGCGCTTTTTTCTTCCCATTTTCCTGAATAGTACCGTACTGCCCCCACGGCGGCCGCACAGACCCATGTAACGGGAGACACCCACCAAAGCCCCCGGTATCCGAACCAGGCGGAGAACAGGAATGCGAAGCTGATCCTTGTGACAACTTCGCTGACTCCCATCAGTATCGTCACCTTAATGTCTCCCGCAGGCCTCAGAATGTTATGATAGACTACCAGGATTCCGCCCGCCAGGAAAAATACAGCCATTATATGAAGATATTCCATACCGTATCCGATCGACGCCGTATTCTTTGTAAAGGACCGCATAATAGGCGCCGCGAAGAGATAAATGCAGGGACAGAAGATCCCATAGCAGATCCCGTTGATCAAATACGCACAGCGAACCCCCTTTCTCACCCGGTCATATCTCTTAGCGCCTACATTCTGTCCCACAAAAGTACCGAGTGAAGTGCCGATCGCTTCCGCAATCTGGAATCCCAACCCTTCCACCTTAAGGCAGACGCCGTAAGCTACGATCAGCGCTGTCTCGTATGTGTTGATAACTGCCTGCAGCGTCATATCTGAGATGGAGATAATACTCATCTGCAGTCCCGTCGGGATTCCGTAGATCAGGATTTCCTTTGCCAGATCTCTTCTGCACCAAAACTGCCCTTTCTTAACTCTTAGAAACGGAAGAATCTTAAGCGCATAGACCACGCACAGGATACCTGATAAGACCTGCGCCGCCACGGTAGCCAGAGCGGCGCCTTTCACTCCCATCGGGATCCATACTACGAATGCTATATCCAGGATCACATTAAGGATACTCGAAATAACCAGGAATATCAGCGGCACAACCGAATTGCCAAGTGAACGGAGTACAGAAGATATCCAGTTATACAGCATCGTTCCTCCGCATCCGGCAAATATCCAGAGCAGATATTCCGACGCATCCGGCATCAATTCCTCTGAGGTTTGCAGCAGCCGAAGCAGCGGAGCCGTGCCTATCACGCCGAGCACTGTGATCAATAGCGTAGATACCGCCGCAACATAGATGGATGTAACATATGCTTCCTCCACATTCTTCATCTCTTTGGCTCCGTAATATCTGGATATCACCACGCTGATACCCGTTGTAAGCCCCATCATAACAGATGCAAGGAGATACATGGCGGTGCCCGCGATACTGACTGCTGCCAGCGCTTGATCACCCAGGTATTTCCCGACTATATAGACATCCACAAAATTATAGATTCTCTGGAATAACATCCCCAACAAGACCGGGAATCCAAATCTCACCATCTGCGGGAGGATCCTGCCTTCCGTCATATTAACCGCTTTTGCTCTCATATCATTATTCTCCGTCAAATCAGGCGGTACACCTCACCACTCTGACCTCGTACTTCTTAAGCATCTCGCCTTTCTCAATCACTCTGCCGGTGAGCATGTCCGTCTTCCCGGCAAATACGCCCGGAATCACAAGCTCCTCATCCCTGAAATTCATCACGAAATAGATCTCTTCTGTCTCCGTCACCCTTCTTGTCACTTCAAGTCCTGTCTCTTCCTCAATAACCGGTCTTACTCCCGCATCGTTACACGCCATTTCAAGTATCCTGGCAATTCCGCCCTCCGACGGCACAGTTCCCACATAGTAGGTATATCCCTCACCGAAATGATTCTTCGTGACTGCCGGAGTCCCTGCATAGAAATCACTTCCGTAATGCGCAGCCTCTTCTGCTCCTTCCAGATGGATGATGTCGCACAGCATCCGGCATTTTTCCTTCGTTCCGTCCTCAAACACGATCTCATTGCTCTGTTCCGGGGCCAGCGCGTCGATCTCCTCCGCCCATATTCCGGCAAGCTTCCTGAGCGGTCCCGGATAACCTCCAAGATGAACGTTATCCGACTGATCCACTAAACCGCTCATGAATCCCGTCAAGAAGGTTCCTCCCTTGGCCACATACTCCTCGATCGCCTCTGCCATACCCTCCTTCACCATATACAGCACCGGCGCCACGACCAGGTCATACCTGCTAAGATCTGCATCCACCGGAATCATACTTACAGATATATTCTTCTTATAGAAATATTCATAATACTGCCAGATCTGATCCACATACTTAAGATCCACGGTCGGGCCGCTCGTATATTCCAAAGCCCAGTAGTTGTCCCAATCGAACATGATCCCCACCTTCGATTCATTCCGTGAGCCGATGATAAACTTACCGATCTTCTCAAACTCCGCGCCTAACTCCGATACCTCCCGGAAAACTCTTGTATTCTCCGATCCCACATGAGCGATCACCGCACCGTGAAATTTCTCACATGCGCCTACCGACCTTCGAAGCTGGAAGAACTGAATCGTATCCGCGCCGTGCGCGATCGTCTGATAGCTCTGGGCGCGCATCTGCCCCGGCTTCTTCAGGGAATTATAAGCCTGCCAGTTCTGCTGGCTCGGCGTCTGCTCCATCAGCATGAACGGCTCATCCTTAAGACCCCTCATCAGATCGTGGCGCAGCGCCGTCATCCCCCACGGCGTATCATAACCTGGATAGTTATCCCAGGATACAATATCCATCTCCTTCGCCCATTTGAAATAATCCAGTCCCTTAAACGTCCCCATCAGATTCGTGGTAATCGGGGTATCCTTGTCATACTGCCGTATAGCGTCCCGTTCCATCTTGAAGTTATTCAGAATACTGTCTGAATTGAACCTCATATAATCAATAGAAATGCCCGCAAATGCTGTCTTGTCCCCTTCCAGACCTTCACTGAGGACATTCGGAAGCACAACCTCATCCCAGTCATAAATAGTATGCCCCCAGAACGCCAGATTCCATGCCTTATTCAGAGCGTCTATCGTCTTGTATTTCTTCCTGAGCCAGACACGGAACGCCTTCTCACAATTCTCACAATAGCATTCCCCGCCGTATTCGTTGTTCACATGCCAGCACACTACATTCTCATTCTGCCCGTAACGCTGCGCAAGCCTGGATGCAAGTTCTCTTGCATAATGCTGATAAACAGGACTGTTAGGACAAGCATTATGCCGCTGTCCGAATTTGTGATGCCGTCCCTCATAATCCGTCCTTGACACCTCAGGATAACGCTTCACCATCCACGCCGGAAGCGCCGCCGTAGACGTTGCAAGTACGATCTGTTTTCCTTCCTTCGTCAGCATATCTACAATATCATCTAATTCACTGAAATCATAGATCTCCTCTGACGGCTGAATCTTCGCCCATGAAAATACATTGACAGTAGCGCTGTTGATCCCTGCCATATCAAACAGTTCCATGTCCTTCTTCCAGATTTCTCTCGGCCACTGTTCCGGATTATAGTCGCCGCCGTATAACATCTTCTTAAATTTTGATTTCATCTTTCATACCGCTCCTTTTCCATAGTTTATTTCTGTATATTATAATATATTCTGTCCTTCAGCTGTATAAAAAGGTGAAACAAAAAGTATAGATTTTTGAAACAAATATAACAAAACAGCCCTTTACATTCTCCCATGTAAAAGGCTGCTTCATAAATATCTCTTATAACTACTCGTACATTGCTCTACAAATAAATTCTATTATTACCAGATTACCCCATCTACAGACCGCAGATCGCCTTCACTATATAAGCGACAAAGATACCGACATAGTTGCCGCACGCTCCGGCGATAACACCCATGATCAATCCCACGTTGATCAGTGACTTCCAGTTACCTCCCGCTGCTGTCAGAGATGCCGTAGGTCCGTCTACGATACATCCAACCATAGAAAGAAGCACATACTCATACTTAATCTTGAAGAGACGGCATATCAGGAAATGAAGTAATGTACATCCAACCAACATAAAGAATACATACAATGTCATCAAAAATGCTGATCCGATAAACTGCTGCAGGTCAACTGCGAATCCGATAGTTGCCAGGAAACACAGTGATATGAAAAGTCCAAGGTCAAGATTACCGCGAAGCTTCTTGATCGGCTTCAACTGTGCCAGACAGATAGAAACTGTTGTTACCATAAGAAGTCTTCCTGCTTTCCAGAAAGTATCCGGGAATATCCTCTGTGCAATCATGGTTGTAACAAACGCTACTCCAAAACCGATGGTCAGAAGCCATGCAATATCCTTGATCGCCCACTTCTTATCAGCCATCAGCGGCTCTGTCTCGCCGTCATCCAATTCTTCCGGTTTGAATGAATACGGCCACAGCTTGTTCCATTTTTTAGATGCCTTGAAGAATGCCGGCGCTGCGAACATTGCAACCATCAAAGGTGTGGATACCACATAATCCGCCGCATTCGCCGCTGCCAATGTCTCTCTTGAACAATCAACACCTGTAGCGATGGCTGTCAGGTTCGGTGTTCCGCCTGTGTAGGTTCCAACGAACATACCTGCACATTTCCATCCTTCAATGATCCTTGGAGCAAAGATCATTCCAAGAACGATCGCAACAACACACACAGACGCGATCGCGGATACCAGCGCGATCACCGGTTCCTTATTCAGCTTCTTAAGCTCCGTAACATTCATACTCAACAGACAGATCGAAATACCTGCCTGTACGCAATATGTAGAGATAGAATCATATAACTCATGCGAAATCGGCACAATATGAGTATTTGATAAAACAATACCAATAACTACAACTGTAAGTACAGGACCCAGCGACCTACATACCTTGTATTTCTGAAGCCAGAGGGAAAATGCTACCATCAATAAAATAACAAACAATAACCCTTGTGTACTTGATATGAGAGTTCCCATTCATTTCTCCTTTCATTCCTTCGAGCCATAATTTTGTACAATTTTACAGCTTGACATTTGCTTTTGATTATTGTAGATTGTTTACAATGTACTTTGTTTCATTAATATATCACATTTACTTATAGATTGCAATAATAAATCAACAATTTTAGATAAATTTTTATCAAAATGTTGTATAATTTTTGTATGGGCAATCTCTGGTAACTATTAAACATTTATAAACTAAAGGAGGATTTTATGAACACAAAACAGTACGAAGATTTTATCATCAAGACAGCTGAATCGCTGCTCGCAATTGACAGCCCAAGCGGTTTTACAGGCCATGCTTCAGATTACATTCTCGACACGGTCAGAGAACTCGGATATCCCGTATACCGTAATAAGATCGGTAATGTCATTGTAACCGTAGACGGCGAGGACAACGAAGAATCCGTTGCTTTATCCGCACATATTGATACATTGGGACTTATGGTCCGTTCTATCACCAGCGAAGGATATCTCATGGTTACAGTAGTCGGGGGGCCGATCCTTCCTACCCTGGACGGAGAATACTGCCGGATCCATACGCGCGAAGGCAAGGTTTATACAGGAACAATATTATCCCTGTCTCCTGCGATCCATGTATTTCCTGATTCATCCACACGTCCGAGAGATGAACAGAACATGGCTGTCCGCATTGATGAGATCGTACATAGCAAGGAAGATGTAGAAGCACTCGGCATCCGTCCGGGCGATTTTGTCTGCTACGATACTAAGACTACATTTACAGAGAGCGGTTTCTTAAAATCAAGATTCATCGATGACAAAGGCTGCGCATCTATACTGATCACTCTGCTTAAGATCATGAAGGATCATAACCTCAAGCCAAAGAAGAAGACCTATCTCTGCTTCTCTACCCATGAAGAGATCGGCTACGGCGGAGCAACCCTTCCACAGGATATCAAGGAGCTTCTCGTCGTTGATATGGGCTGTGTCGGCTCAGACCTTAGCTGTACAGAGGAACAGGTCTCTATCTGCGCGAAGGACTCCTTAGGGCCCTATGATTGGGATATGACCAGCCGCCTGATAGCATTATCAAAAGAGCATGAGATCGACGCCGTTACAGATATCTATCCGCGGTATAATTCGGATGCTGCCGCACTGTGGAAAGCAGGATATGACACATCTGCCGCGCTGATCGGTCCCGGAGTACATGCTTCTCACGGAATGGAACGGACACATATCAAAGGTATCATAAACACACTCAGACTGTGCCAAGCTTATCTGGGAATTCTTGAATAGAAATGGAATAGAACATTAAATAGACATTAAATAAAACATCAGGGACCCAGATTCAAGAGAACCTTTTGCAAGCTTGCCTGCAAGAGGATTTTGAACCTGGGTACCGCTAAGACATCCAAAAAATATGATACTAATTTTACATCTATCGTCTATAGCTTCTTTCACTATTTGATATGGATTTTGGAAATGGTATCCTCAACTCCTTCAATCAATAAACGGACGTGAATCTCACCATTTTCAAATTCATTTAACGGATACTCCAACGGCTCTGAAAGGCTTGTAACATCAAAGGATCTCACGATACCGCCTTGTACCAGATACAATGTAATACTTGAATCATCAGGGACAGTATTACAGGAAATATCCGCATACAAACTATCGGTCTCTACATCTTCGATAATCATATCTTCCTGTGCAATAAAACCGTCGCTGGCACTCTTAAAATCTAATGTCCATACTCCGTCTTTCATTGATTGATAATTCATACTGATTGCGCCCATATTCCATACGCGGTCATTAGAATTAATATCAGAATTTATTCCTTTTCCATATACAGCGCTCACAATAAAACCGGTAAGACAGGCGAGCATAAGTATCATGCTGACTGCTCCTATAACAATATAATTAATATGATGCGTCCGTTTCATTTCCATATCTTTCATTTCCTCCCTGCGTTCTATCTTAGAACCGCATTCTTCACAAAATTTTGCCCGTAAAGAAACCAAATGCCCGCAAGCGTCACAGCTCTGTTTCATTTCACAGCGGCGTAAAAAATATATAAGCAGCCCAATAAGCGGAGTTGTAATAAATATAATGACTGCCCAGAGTATACCGTCATCATTTCTTTTCTTACAATCCTGATATACCCATGCAGCAAAAAAACCGGACGTAATCAAAGCAAATATCAGGATACCAATAGCCAGTAACGGAAATATCATGGACATACCGCTAAAACCATCACTTCTGAAATAAAACAGCACAAAACGGAACACAATAGCTGACAGCAAAACAGGAATACCAATATAACCAAGCAATTTACCTAGATTTTTATTCATGCTAAAACACCTCTTTTACGAATACGGACAGTAACATCTTCTTTCAAACTTGCCCTTCTTACACCCAACACTGTAATAAAAATACCTGCAATACTTATATACAAGCAAATACCCGCAATCAATCTGGCAATATACGGATTTGATATAACTAAAAGGGCAAGTACCGCAAATAATGAAAACATTACAAAATTTAATATCATAGGAACATACCAAAGAGAAACGGTTATAATTTGTTTTCTCGGCCTATCCGCTTCTCTTTGATAAAGTTCGGCCTTTAACCGTCTATTTAATTCTAAAGAAGGCTTATCCTCTAATTCCATTGATGCGCGGATCAATTCGGTTAAGCCATTTTCATAGTTATTGTTTTCCATAGCCTAATTCCTCCAATCTTTTTTTGATGAGACTCCTTCCCTTAAACAATCTGCTTTTTACTGTACCCGGCGGTTTTTTTATCTCTTTTGCGATTTCATCAACAGGCTGTTCGAACAGATAATGAAGAGTCAGAGGTATTCGTATTTTCTCGGGCAGTTTTTCAATGATCTGTTTCGTTTCTGCGATCAATTCCTGCCTAAATATATTTTCTTCAATATTTTCCTCTGAGCTGATCAAATTCTCGTTTTCATTGTCTAAATTGACACAAGGGACAAGATTAGAACGGCGGGTATTTTTTCGTTGTTCACTTTTCCAAAGGTTATATGCAAAAGAAAAAAATAACGCTTTAGGGTTTTGCTCCCAATCAAGTTCGATATCACTTTCCAAGGCATTAAGAAATGTCTGCTGGTACAAATCTTCCGCATTCGCCTTGTCCATGCATAGTTTCATGCAAAACCGATATATGTCTGTGCCGAATTCATCTATACACTTTTCCAATTCCCAGGCTTTCAAATTCTCACCTCCTGTATCTTCTCACTATATATTCGTCATATTTTTCCTTTTGGTTCATTTTTATGGTAATCTTTTTTAGAATTCATACGATATAATATATGAAAGGATAATCCATATTCTGGAAGGAGGGTTATATATGAGCAGAATATCTCCAATCAGCAGCACAACGCCTTATCTGTATGGACATATCGCAAGTGCTAACAAACTGATGTCTGCAGCCGACGGAGCAGCCGAACTGGCGATTACAGAAAAAGAACAGGCGCAGATCACAGGCTATAACACCGGCACCAAGAATCTAAGTGATGGTGTCAGCTTACTTAACACATCTGATTCAGCTCTTGGCAGTGTGACGGGTTATCTGCAAAGGATCCGCGAACTGGCACTACAGGCTTCCAATACAGCAACAATGAACAGCTCTAACAGAGCTGAGATTCAGAAGGAGATCAATCAGTTAAAGCAAGGCATTGAGAATGTTGCTTCTCAGACTAATTTCAATGGATTGAAGCTGTTAGACGGCAGTCAGAGCAACGGTATTCAGCTTGTAGCTAATGCAGACAATGATTCTATTAATGTTAACAGTTCGGTGAATTCTACGCTGAAAGCGCTTGGTATCGAAGATTTTGATGTTACAAAGAATTTTGACCTGCAATCAATTGATAATGCTTTGGATATAGTTAATAGCAATCGCAGTTCTTTAGGCGCACAGTCCAACGGTCTTGACCATTCTATTAACTACAACGAGTATGCATCAGTTAATTTGACTGCTTCTAAGAGCCGTATGGGTGACACTGACATTGCGAAAGCTCTTACAGAACTGAAACATCAACAAACCTTGCAGAGCATCACCATGATGCTGCAAAAGCAAAAGATGTCGCAGCAGGGCCAGAAGATGTCAGGTCTTCTAATGTTCAACTAATTCTAAAATCCCCGGAACTCTTGCAAACACAAGAATTCCGGGGATTCTTCTTACTGAGCGTGCCGGGGTTCGAACCCGGGACAACTTGATTAAAAGTAAAAAAATGCCCGCTTTGGGTAATATTATATTGACTTTTTGAAAAGTTTTTCATATGATTTTTTAGAAGGTAAATTGATATCTGTTAATGAAGATTATTCTGATATTCCGATCACGAAGGAAACACATCGCCTGGGCCTGTGGACAAGATATCTAACATATCGGCAGAAATGAAGGAACTCCAAGAAATGCTTAATATTGAAACTTTGAAATCATTAAATAACATAAACAATATTGCTATCACCGAACATGCACGAATACGGCTTATAGAACGTGAGATAGTAATTAATGATGTTGTAAGTTGTATAACATCGGGTGAAATAATAAAGCAATACGAAGATGACAAACCTTTTCCAATCTGCTTAATTCTTGGAACCTCTACATATAGTACCCCTATTCATATTGTGGTGAGTACTGATGGCGAATATATCCACTTAATAACAGCATATTACCCTGATGCTGACAAGTGGGAATTTGACTTCAAGACCAGAAAGGAACTTTAATCATGAAATGTATGAAATGTGGCGCAACTGCCCAACAAGGACTTACAACGAATGTAACAGATCTGCAAGACTGTCTCATAATCGTTCGAAACCTACCCTGCTTCAAGTGTTTGGAATGCAATGAGATTATTTACACTGGTGATGTAATCCAGCAATTGGAGGAAATCATTGATTCTGCAAAAAAAGTTATGCAGGAAATTTCTATTATTGATTATTCAAAAGTTGCTTAGAAGAAGGAGGCTTACACCATGCCATTACCAAAAGAACACATTTACACATCAGAAGACTACTGGAACCTTCCAGAAGGACAGCGTGCAGAACTGATCGATGGAAAACTATATGCCATGGCCCCTCCAAACCGGATACATCAAAGATTAGTTCATCAGCTTGATAAACTTATAGGAAATTACATCGATTCAAACCACGGAGCCTGTGAGGTATATCCTGCACCATTTGCAGTTAATCTTACTGCTAATGATAAAGCATGGGTGGAACCGGATATTTCCATCATCTGTGATAAAGAAAAACTATCAGACCGTGGGTGCGAAGGTGCACCGGACTGGATTATTGAAATCTTATCCCCCAGTAGCACCCGGACAGATTGTGCAATCAAATTATTCAAATATCGTACTGCTGGTGTCCGGGAATATTGGATAGTGAACCCTATTAGAAAAATTGTTCAGACTTATATTTTCGAAGGTGAAGAGGACGCAAATATATATCCTTTTGATGATGAAATACCAGTTTACATTTTTAATGGTCTGACTATCAAAATTTCTGATTTATTATAGCAAAAATGAGCCCTTGCCCGCACAGCAGGCAGAAGGGCGACTTTTACTTGGATGGGTTACACTACCCAGGCGGCATAAATGGAGGAATCTTACTATGGCATTAGCTCAAGAAAAAATCTATACAATTGATGATATATACGCCCTTCCAGACGGACAGCGGGCAGAACTGATTGACGGGCAGATATACATGATGGTTCCACCTAATAGAATCCATCAACAACTTTCACATTTCTTAGAATGGGAAATAGAAAATTATATACAAAGAAAAAAAGGTGATTGTGAAGTTTACGCTGCCCCATTCGCAGTATTTTTAAATAAAGATGATCACAATTATATCGAACCAGACATTAGTGTCATATGCGACAAAAATAAATTAGATGACCGAGGCTGTAATGGTTCTCCAGACTGGGTGATTGAAATAACCTCACCTTCTGATCCACAAAGAGATTATGGTATTAAGCTTTTTAAATACCGTACTGCAGGTGTCCGGGAATACTGGATCATAAACCCGCAGAAAAATACTGTCACTGTTTTCGATTTTGAACAGGAGAAATTTTCTAATCAATATAGTTTTGATGATGAAATCCCTGTTTGCATCTATCCAGACTTGGTTATTCGCATTACAGATTTATTATCTAAGACAAATAGACGATAAAAACCTATTCCAAATCTAAAGAAATAAAACCGCCCCATTTCTGAGACGGTTCCATGAATACTATACAGTCCAGAGGATCTGATATAATACTCCCTTAACAAGAATATTATATCACACTCCTCCGGTACCTGTATAGGTGTTATTTTTATACTTATTTATCTTACAGGGGGATGATCATATGGCAAAAGCCAAATACACACGGGGAGCTGACGGCTATTTCTCGACGAAGGTATGGGACGGCACTTATAATCCCGTCACTGGCCAGAAGAATCGAAAGAATCTAAGAACCAAGAAGAGCAGCAAGGCTCTGGAAG
Organism: Lachnospiraceae bacterium; assembly: GCA_910575835.1. GTDB lineage: Bacteria > Bacillota > Clostridia > Lachnospirales > Lachnospiraceae > Sporofaciens. Next base: position 18,015 of record CAJTGB010000061.1, read on the forward strand.
ATATGGTGAACGAATTTAAAGCAAATGTTACCGATCGCAAGAATATCCGAAATGTGGATATCACTTTCTTCCAGTATGCACGCAAATGGAAAGAAGTATATAAGGCCCAGCGCAGCAATGCCACAAAAGCCATGTACGATAATATCATAGAAAAGCATTTCATCCGTATTGATCATGTGAAACTACAGGACATTGATCGGATGCACCTGCAGATCATGCTCAACAATGCAGATGGCAAGAAGAAGATCCAGCAACAAATCATGCTGACTTTTAAACAAGTGCTGAAATCCGCCGTCGCTGATCGGCTATTCCCTGCCAATGTCATGGAAGATATATTCCAGAATGTAGAACCCGTGAAATACGAGGCAAAAGAAAAACGTGCACTTACCAGTATTGAAAAACAAGCCGTTTTTAAGGCCGATTTCCTTGAACAGGATAAAATCGTCTACCTAATTTACGGCTGCGGATTAAGGCGTGAGGAGGCTCTAGCGCTTACAATATTCGACTTCAACCTATCCAAAAAGGAAGTATCCATCAATAAGGCTCATGATCTTACAAGCGGAAAGCCCATACAGAAAGAACCAAAAACAAATAATGGCTATAGAACCGTTCCGATCCCAGATAAGATCTATCACACAGTTGCCGCATATATAGCCAATCTCAAATCCGGCGGACATACCTATCTATTTACTATGCGCAACTGGGATCCGATGACGAAGAGCAGCTATGATAAGATGTGGAAGAGGATCCTGCGTGAGATAGAAACTGTGTCAGGTGAATCTGCTGCCGGTTTAACCGCTCATGTGTTCCGTCACAACTATTGTACGAATCTCTGTTATCAGATTCCCCAGATCTCAATCAAGAAGATCGCGCAGCTTATGGGTGATACTGAAGCGGTTGTCTTGAAAGTGTATAACCACATCATTCTGGAAAAAGAAGATGCTGCAACTGCCGTGAATGAAGCGTTGAATTTCTGATTATTATAAGGGGCTGTCGGGAAATAGATAGTCCATAACAGGGGGCGATGTGATTCATACGAGTCACATCGCCCCCTGAAAATTTTTCCACAAAAGAGAAAAAAGAT
>CAJTGB010000062.1 GCA_910575835.1 Lachnospiraceae bacterium
TGGGTGAGCTAGAACAATCGCGGATCAAAGGCTGCTATCTGGAATACATCCAGAAGCTGGCAAAGATAGATTTGCTGGCAGTGGATGACTTTGGGCTTATACCGCTTGATCTGGATAAATGCCGGGATTTTTTCGAAGTAATAGATGCAAGGGATGGACGTAAATCTACAATCCTTATTTCACAGTTCCCGATCAAGTCCTGGTTTGATATGTTTTCAGACGGAACCTATGCAGATGCCTGCCTTGCCCGTATCACTGACAAAAAACATTCTTACCGTCTTGAAATGAATGGACGGAGTATGCGTGAGCCAGTGTAACAAAGTCGATAAATAGAGGGCGGCGCTGATGCGCCGTTGGGAACGGAACGGCTGCGCCGTTCACGCGGAACTGCCGTTCCGATTTAGCGTAATCTGCAAGATGTGTCGGCGGACAGGTAAAATAGTGGTGTATTCTGTACGGATTGGAGGTAATAAAATGGCAGATCTACGAAAAATATATCCAAGGACAGGAGATCTACAGACTGTATATTTGAAAAATGTGGTTACGAACCCCAATATCGAAATTGGAGATTATACGATGTATCATGATTTTGTACATGACCCTGCAATGTTTGAGCGTAATAATGTATTATATCATTATCCGGTTAATCACGATAAGCTCAGGATCGGAAAGTTCTGCTCGATTGCATGCGGTGCAAAATTCCTTTTCAATAGTGCGAACCATACGATGGATTCCTTATCTACTTATCCGTTTCCATTGTTTTTCGAAGAATGGGGGCTTGAGAAAAAGGATGTCACAAAAGCATGGGATAATAAGGGTGATATTAATATTGGAAACGATGTATGGATTGGATATGAAGCGGTTATTTTGGCAGGCGTGACGGTCGGGGACGGAGCGGTCATCGGAACCCGTGCAGTTGTCACGAAAGATGTGCCTCCCTATACCATTGTTGGAGGCGTCCCCGCAAAACCGATAAAAAAGCGGTTTTCTGATGAAAGAATAGAGCGGTTGCTTAAAATGAGATGGTGGGACTGGCCGGAGGAAAAGATTGCAGAGAACATAGAGGCAATACAGTCAGGATGTATAGAACAGTTGAAAGAGGTGTAAATATGTGTACAAGATTTGTATATAATGGGGATGATACGATCGTCGGGTTTAACTTTGAGATAGACCTGTCCGTGTGGACGCATACGGTCATCACGGAGAAGGACAGATTTTTATCGGGATAAAAATGCCGGACAATAAGTACCATTCTTTTCATGGAGTAAATAAGAACGGGAATGTCGGGACGCTGCTTTATGTAAATGGAAACGATGAAGCTTTTGACATCGTAAAGAATCATCAAATTGTATATGCCAAAGATGCTGCCATGCAGGTGATGCTTTCAGACAGGAAGGGGCGTGTGCTGATTATTGAGCCAGGGGTTGGACACCGTTTTGAGCACAAAAGATATTCTCTGATGACTAATTATTCGATACTTGATCCAGATATAACCAGACCGTATATTGTGCCCGGAGACGATAGATTTGATTTCATAGTTGCCCGCCCCCTTTCTGCAACTTCTGAATTTTTTGTTGTGTTACTCTCCGACAATTTGAATTGTTTTTATTGTAAATCATCTTTAGAAATTGCTATTGAAGGATAATGAGAAAGTTCCGTCAAATCAACATTTAGTGGCACACTATAAATCATGTAATAATTATTAGGATTGACGGCAATCAATTCATTCATTTTTTGTTCTGCTAAGTCCTTATCATTTGTAGCATACACAACTGATACAACACCTACTTTATCATTTTCCGTCCCCTGTATATTTCCGCATAATATTAATTTTAATGGGGCGTTCCCATTCAAGCCTTGCTTAATATAGTCCTTATATTCCATAGTTTGTCCTCCATCAATTCTGAGTTGTTCAATTCTATGAACTAGAATTAGTCTACTTCTTTAAAATTCTTTAAAAACGAATTTTCTGTTCCTAAATTATAAGGGCAAATATCTCTGCATTTGTGGCAGCTTATCACCCAGTTTTGTATTGATTTATCATCACCAAAGGCATAATCCCAACATGCCTGTTGCTCTAGCTCTAAATGCTCTAACGCATTTACTGGACATATGTTTACGCAGGCATTACAGTTATTACAAATATTATCTTTTAACTTGTCACATTCTAATTCTTGGTCACACAAAACTGCTCCCAACCAAACCATACTTCCAAATTCTGGTGTAATAAGCAAAGAATGTCTCCCTATCGTACCTAATCCCGCTGCCTGAGCAGCATGCTTTTGAGAAATAATAGAACGCCATCGCTTAGTATTTTCGTCCCATTGGCTTTCATTTGTTGGAATTGGTACACAAGCGATTTGATATTTTTCCATTTCAATACAAAAATCAAGAGTAATTGCATCCATTTTGGGCGTAATAGAATTTCTCACTCTTGTATAAGGTACAGGAGAATTACAACTTAGAGTTCCTATCGGAAATCTACATCCAAAAGAAATAACTGATTTGCAAGTTGGTAAAATATCAGTAGGATGATACCCTTTAGGAGCGTCATTAAATCTATCTATACTCGCTATTCCACATAAATCTGCTCCTAATCCAAATAGAATTTCTTTGATCTGTTTATTATCAATCATAATATATCCTTTCGTCATATCAATTTAGGTTTTATACAGATAGTTCAAATTCAATTTCATGACGCAAGGGTATAGAATTTTCACCAAATAAAGGAATCTCTGGCTTTAATTTTCTTGAAATAGCTAATGCATTGCGGAACAGATGTGCCATGTCAAATCCTCTTTTCTGATAGAATTTAATAGCATTAATGTTATCATTGGTTGTTATAAGAACAATCTTTTGACATTTTCTTTCCTTCGCCTCATGTATAACAGCTTCTACAAGTTTGCTCCCAATTCCTTGATTTTCCTGTAGACTATCAAGAGATGTTATCTCTAATATATCGTTATAAACTATGTATGTTATTAAACCAATAATATTTTTCTCTTCACTAAAGTAAAACCCCTCTGCCTTAGTCATATCAATTTCTTTGCCACGAATGATCATTGTTGTCGTATACCAATGTTGCTTAATAAATGCATTAATAAGATTTCTATTCCGACTATTAATTCTTTTGCATTCCATATAAATCTCCCCTCAAATTCCGATTCATTGAGTCGATTATAACACCGGACTCCTGTTATATCAATGTACTCTTGCAGATACCGCCGAAGTTATACCCTAGCAACACCTTCCTTAAAAAGGAACTGCATCGGATCTTTACCAATACAGTCGGCTTTACGATCCACGACTACACAAGAAGAAGGCGGCTTACAGAAGCGGCAAGGCTTCTGTTTTTGGATGAGATCATCTGGGGATTGGGGGCAAGCGAAGTGTTGTTTCCCTATTGCAGGGATTATCTGACGGTACAGCTTTATTTTGCTGTCTTTAACATAATGCAGGTGTCGCTGCCGACGGGACGTTCTGCGAAAAAGCTGTTCCAATGGTGCATCGGAGATGGTAAGCCAGTGTTCGGCTGCCGTAACGACATTTCTGTTCAATGTAACGATGATGAAGCTGCTAGGCGAGGACGGCGTGGCTGCGATTGCCGGAATTCTTAGAGGTGACGGGCGTATGGCTTGCTGTTCCGCTTGCGGAGTTTTTTACGCTGATGCTGACGATTGTTTTGTTGTTGTCATATAAGTCAGCTATATAGTTATCTGAATCTGTGAGAACACCGATTTTGCTGCGTGTCAGTGCTGCATGTCAGAGATTCTGCTGCGCGATCCGTATAAAATCCCGTGCGTAGGCCGGAAGATAAGATCCTTTGCGGAAGGCGATCGTAAGCGTGCTGAACGCCCCCTCGTCGCCGACGGAAAAGCACAGAGGAGGTTCCTGAAGCTCAATATTTTTCATATAATTTTCAGGGATGAAGCACAGTCCCATCCCCTTTTGGCATAGCTTGACACAGGTCACAGTGTTCCTCGTGCGTATGGGAACAGACGGACAGATTCCGTATTTTTCAAATAATTCAAGCGCGATCTGCCCGGTCGTCTGTTCCGGGAAGTGCAGGATAAACGGCTCCTGACCAAGCAGCCGAAGATCGATCCAGGGATATTCTTTTCCGTCCTTTTTCACGCCAAGAGATGCCAGAGGATGCCCCTTTGGCATCACAAGCAGCACTTCTTCCTTAAGAAGCGTCTCGTATTCCAGCTTAGGGTGCGGCTTTGCCTCATTAAAGATCGCAAAGTCAAGCTGATCGTCCAGAAGCAGTTTTTCCTGAATGGCATAGGTCTCCTCTCTTAGGTTGACACGGACTCCCGGGTATTGCTTGTGGAATACCGTCATGATCTGAGGAACCATGCATGAGCTGCGCATCAGCGGAAATGCAATATTCAGTTCGCCCTCGTTGTAGGAGGTAAGATCCTGCAGTTCCTTCTCCCAGTCCTGGTTCACCGCCAGTATCTTCTTGGCATACTCCATATACCTTCGTCCCAGATAGGTTGCCGTATAGCTGTTCCCGCTGCGGACGAAGAGCTTCCCGTTCACTTCGCGCTCAAGCCTCTGCAGATATTTTGTCAGAGTCGGCTGAGAGATATATAACTCCTGAGCTGCTTTAGTAAGATTCTGATGCTTTGCAATGCATAAGATATAGTTCAATTCCTGAAAATTCATGCTTCGCTCCCTGATATATTCCAATTTGGCATAGTTTTTATGGAAAATATGAATTGGACATTCTATTTTCCTCATCATACTATAAATATAGAACTATTATCAAGAGGAAAAGGAGTAAAACAAATGAAAAACTGGCTTGAAAAACAATTTAAACTGTCAGCATTCCAAACAAATGTGAAAACAGAGCTTCTGGCGGGACTGACCACATTCGTCACAATGGCCTATGTCCTTGCAACCGTTCCCAATATTCTGGGCGGAGCCGGTCTGGACAAGCATATAGTGCTTACGGCGATGGTTCTTCTGATCATTCTGACGAGCTGCGCAATGGCGCTTTATACGAACCGTCCGTTTGCGTTGGCACCGGGACTCGGCAGCGTGGGGATCGTGGCTTCCATGATATCCAATGAAGGGATCAGCGCGCCGATCGCTGCGGGCGTTATCTTCTGGAGCGGTATCCTGTTTATCCTGATCTCATTCCTGGGGCTTAGAGAAGCCGTTGTGCGTGTGATCCCGGTGAGTATGAAGCATGCGGTGAGCGCCGGCATCGGTCTGTTTATCGCCCTTTTGGGTGCGAAGAACTGCGGGCTGATCGTAGCAAATGCGGATAAGAATAATCTTGCATTCGGAGACCTGACTTCTCCGTCCGTGATCGTTGCAGTGATCGGCTTCATTCTGCTTCTTGTCATCAAGGTCCGCAACATTCCGGGCGGAATGATCCTGGCAATTCTGGTCACCACCGTGATCGGCATTCCGTTTGGGGTAACGAAGCTTCCGGAGAGCCTGTTCTCACTTCCGGCCAACATAGGGAAGCAGTTCCTTCAGGTCGATTTTGCGGGGGCTTTGAATTTTGCGTATATTCCGTTTTTGATCGCGCTGTTTGTTCCTGACTTCTTCTCTACGTTCGGGACTGTGCTCGGCGTGGGCGCGAAGGCGGGGTATCTGGATGAGGACGGCAATCTTCCGGGAATTGACAAATGTTTTAAGGTGGACGCGGTCGCGACTAGCTTCGGCGCGTTATTCACTATGCCGAGCATGACTACTTATCTTGAATCCTCCGCAGGTGTAGAAGCCGGCGGCAAGACCGGGCTGACAATGGTTTTCACAAGTATATTCTTCGCGCTGTCGCTGTTTTTAGCGCCTATAGCGCTGATCATTCCATCCGCGGCAACAGGGCCGATCCTTATCTTTATCGGTATGAATATGCTGAGCGGAATGCGCAATGTGAATTATACAGACATCACAGAATATGTACCGGCGTTTATCTGCGTTACATTTACGATATTTGCAAATAATATCGCGAACGGAATCTGCGTTGCGCTTCCGGCATATTTGATCATGAAGATCGCGGCGGGGAAGATCAAGGAGATCGAGCCTGTTATGTATGTGCTTGTGGTAGTCTGCATGCTCTATTTCTATACTATTGTTTAAGGAGGAAGCTTTATGGAATCAGTTTCTTTGCTGATCAGGAACGCGAAGGTATTCAACACTTATCTGAAGCGGTTTATTCCTGCGGATGTCTCTGTGAAGGACGGTAGATTCTATTATATTGACCGGAAGCGGGATACGGACTTTCAGGCGGAAGCCGTGCTGGATGCCGATGGGAAATATATGATTCCGGGACTTGTGGATATTCACATGCATATCGAGAGCAGTATGATGACGCCGGAGCCTTTTGGAGACTGCGTCGCGGCGTACGGCGTGACAACGATCGTATCAGAGCCTCACGAGATGGCTAATGTCAAGGGGACCCGCGGAGTTCTGGAGATGATCTCCGCGGCGAAGGATGCGCCGATCGACATTTTCTACGGGATACCGAGCAGCGTGCCGTCAACCAATGAGGAGCTTGAGACCACAGGGGGGATCATTGACTGCGGCGCCATGAAGCATCTGCTGAATGAAGAGGATGTTGTCTGTGTGGGGGAGATCATGAATTACAGGCAGATCATCCGGGAAAATGATCTGGAGATCACGAAGTTCCTGGATTATCTTTGCAAGGAGCATCCGGGCTATGTGATCGAGGGGCATTGCCCGTCGCTTCTGGATCTGGACCTTGCCAGGTTCTTATATCTGGGGATTGACGGCGATCATACGGAACATACTCTGGAAGAGGTGAAGCAGCGGATCGAAAACGGCATGTTCTTCGAGATACAGGACAAGATGCTGAAACCGGAAGTGCTGGAATATATCTGTCAAAATCAGCTCTATGAATACTGCGGTTTTGTGACAGACGATACCATGGCGGATGTCCTCTACGAGAAAGGGCAGCTTAACTATGTTGTACAGAAGGCAATAGAGACCGGGTTCCCTGCGGAAATGGCGATCTACTGCGCCACATACACGCCGAGCCGAAGGATGCATCTGTATGACAGAGGAGTGATTGCGCCCGGGAAGCTTGCAGACTTTGTGCTGCTTGACGACCCTGCGGTAATGGAGCCGTCGTATGTATACAAGAACGGCGTTCAGATCTTCTCGCAGAAAAACAGGCGGGAGGTTCCGGTATCCTACCGGTTCCCGGAAGATTTTTACCGGAGTGTCTGCCTGCCGCCGGTGACGCTTGCGGATTTTGAGGTCAGGACGGATAGCGGCAGAGATGAAGTTACCGTTCGCGTGATAGAGGTGCACCCGGACCGGACACAGACAGAGGAGAAGCTGATCGCCATGCCGGTGCGGGATCATATAGTGGATTGGAAGGGCAGCGGGTGCCTGCTTGCCATGGTCTTAGAACGTCACGGGAAAAACGGGAATATCGGTTACGGATTCATTACCGGCTCATGCCTGAATACCGGAACCGTTGCCGCCACGTATTTCCATGATCATCACAATCTTTTTGTTGCAGGGGACGACCCGGAGGATATGCTGTTCGCTGTGAGAAGGATTCAAGAACTGCAGGGAGGATTCCTGACCGTTAAGGGCAAAAAGGTCCTTGCAGAGCTGGCGCTGCCGGTGTGCGGTATACTTTCCGAGCGGGGAGTCAGAGAGACGGCTCTCGGGCTTAGAGCAGTCCGGGACAGCCTTAAGGATCTGGGGTATCGGCACAGTAATCCGGTTATGTCGCTTGGAACTCTGGGACTTCCGGTAAGCCCTGCGTTAAAACTGACGGACAAAGGGCTTGTGGATGTGAAGCGAAGCGAGATCGTACCGTTGATCGTGGAGTGATGGGATCTTCGGGTCTTTTGCTAAAAAATCTATATATGATTGCACTTAAGGCAGAAAATGATTATAATGTATCTGTTTAACACAATAAAGAAAAGGAGCGTATCATATATGCTTGAAGTAAAGGACCTGACATTCAAGGTAACTGAAAATGGAATAGAGAGAAGCATTGTGAAGAATATCAGTTTCCACGTGGACGATGGAGAGATGCTTGTGATCACCGGGCCGAACGGCGGCGGGAAATCGTCGCTTGCCAAGGTGCTCATGGGAATTGAGGCGGCGGACGGCGGGCAGATCCTTCTGGATGGGGAAGATATTACCTCTTATGATATCAATCACCGGGCCAATGCGGGGATAGGCTTCGCCTTTCAGCAGCCGCCGAGATTCAAGGGAATGACGGTTGACAGATTATTGTCCCTGGCGGCAGGACATGAACTTAGGGAATGTGAGTGCTGTGAGCTATTAAGCAGGGTAGGCTTGTGCGCCCAGGAATATATCAAGCGCGAAGTGGACGCCACGCTTTCGGGCGGTGAGATGAAGCGCCTGGAGATTGCGACTGTGCTGGCCAAGCCTCATAAGCTCTGTATCTTCGACGAGCCTGAGGCCGGGATCGATCTTTGGAGTTTTTCGATGCTGATCCGCGAATTTGAGAAGATCCATGACAAGAAGAAGGAGAGTCTGATCCTGATCTCTCATCAGGAACGTATCATCAGGATGGCGGACAGGATCATGGTGATCGAGGATGGAACGGTCAAATCAGTCGGAGCGCGGGATGAGATACTTCCTGCATTGTTGGACAAAGGTGACAGATGCAGTTGTATGAATCGGGCGGATGTGTGATAGGAGGGCGTGAAGGATGACAAAATTAGATGAGATCACGAAAAAGATACTGCGTCAGATCGACGAATTAGGATTTCAGCAGAAGGGTGCCTTTAACCTGCGGCACAACGGGATTGCGCTTTGTCACGGAGACAGCGAGCATGTTAAGATCAAGAAGAAGGAAGACAAGCAGGGAATTGATATTTATATAGACGGAGAGACGAAAGGGGAGCAGGTGCATATACCGGTGGTGGTGAACGCTTCCGGGATGCAGGATGAGGTATACAATGATTTCTATATCGCCGAAGGAGCCGATGTGACGATCGTTGCGGGATGCGGGATCCATAACAGCGGATGCAACGAGAGCCGTCACAACGGAATTCATTCTTTCCATGTAGGGAAGGGAGCTAATGTGCGTTATGAAGAGAAGCATTACGGCGAGGGAGAGGGGACGGGTGCGAAGGTACTGAACCCGGTTACCAGGATCTATCTGGAAGAAGATGCGGTATTTACCCTGGACACCGCGCAGATCAAGGGAGTAGATTCCACGGTCCGGGAGACGGACGTGAAGATGGGAGCGAATTCCAGATTATATGTCGTGGAAAAATTAATGACGCATGACGAGCAGTCGGCAGAGTCCAATATGGAAGTACAGATGAACGGAGAGGGAAGCTCCGCCCAGATCATATCAAGATCAGTGGCAAAGGGTGGATCGAGGCAGGTATTTCACCCCAAAGCGGTGGGCAATGCCAAATGCCATGCCCACGTGCAGTGTGATTCGATCATTATGGATCATGCGGAGGTAAGCTCGATTCCTGAGATCAACGCCAGACATTTGGATGCGGCGATCATTCATGAGGCGGCGATCGGCAGGATTAATGACGAGCAGTTGGTGAAGCTTCGGACTCTGGGGATGACAGAGGAAGAAGCGGAAGGAATCATTATTGATAATTTCCTGAATTAATGTAACAGGCTTATCGGATGGCGAATTTGCGGACAAGACAGCTTATGATTCCGGCAACGCATAGGGGCAGCAGGGTGAAGCGCATGGATCCGAAGACGCGCAGAGCGCCCTGTACGCCCAGAAGCGGTGCGGGAGTAAGCGGCACCAGTCCGTTTAGGAAGTAAGCCATATAAGCGGCGCCATAGATAAAGACAAAGGAGAATAATCCCCTTCCCGAATCCACCCGGCGGCCCCTGCGGTCGCTTTTTTTGCTTGTTCCCAACACCAGAAGGAAGGCAATGCACTCAAACAGGATCAGGAAAGCCGCGACAGCGGCGTAAGCCCCAAGGATGTAGTTATTCTCTGCAACCGCGCGGAGTATATCGCCGTAGGCGCCGTGATTTTTCCAGAAATTCACAGCCAGTGTATAGGTGATGACACCGATCAGGATCAGTGTTGCGCTGCGCAGCAGCAGATTAATAAGCCTGTAAATGATTTTAAACCCGGTTTTTGCCGTCTTCGACGCAGGGGAGATCAGATCGGGGGCAAGGAGCCTCTTCTTATAGCTGGTACGGCGGCTATAGCCGTAATCATCATAATCGTCGTAATTATCGTAATCGTCATAACCATCATCATATCTGTTATCATCACTATCATCGAAGCTATCATCATAACCATTATCGGTTTTATAGCTGTCAGAGGGTTTTGCTTCTAATTCCTTGCGCAGGAAATTGGAATAATATTCTTCCTGGTAGACGACCTCAAAATCATCATTGAAAAAATCCTCTGTGTTTTCCGCGGATTTTTTATTATCTATACTCACGTGTCTAATCCTCCTTAAAATGTTTTTATTGTAGTATGTTTTGGATGAAGTCACAAGAGATATAACAAAATATTCACGAATATATAATAATTTTTTTAGAATTTAACAAGGGTGCGCCAGCCTGCAAAAATGAGGAAATGCCTTGAAATAAGGGAAACAACGGGTTATAATATCATCTGACTAAATGGAATAGTAATACATCATTGCAGTATTCTTGAAGTGATGATGTACTGGAGATTCAGAGAGGAAGAGAAGATGAATACAAATACAGGAACCAGAGTAAAAGTAAGACATATGGCGCAGATGGGGATGCTTGCGGCTATTTCCGTTGTGCTGATGCTGTTTGAGATCCCGCTTCCCTTTGCGCCGGCATTTTATGAGATCGATTTCAGTGAAGTGCCCGTGCTGGTGGGATCTTTTGCCATGGGGCCGCTTGCAGGCGCCGGGATCGAATTCCTCAAGATCCTGCTGAACTTTGCCGTTAACGGTACAGACACCGCGGGAGTGGGGGAATTTGCCAATTTCCTTATCGGATGTGCGCTGGTGGTTCCGGCGGCGTTAGTCTACCGGAAGAGACGCACCAAATCAGGGGCGGTGATCGGTATGATCGTCGGAACGGCGTTCATGACGTTCGTGGGATGTTTTCTTAATGCGTGTGTTCTGCTCCCCGCTTATGCCAAGGCCTTCGGAATGCCGATGGACGCGCTGGTCGGGATGGGGGCGGCCGTCAATCATTACATCACGGATCTGACTACATTTGCCGTATTCGCGGTAGCGCCCTTCAATTTGCTGAAGGGATTCCTGGTATCGCTGATCGTACTGCTCATATATAAGAAGATCCGGCCGGTCTTAAAATAGAACACACGCTATTCACTGTTATTTACTACTGAAATTAACGGACGGGGCAGATCTCGATCCAGTACCCGTCCGGGTCATTGATGAAATATATGCCCATATCCGGGTTTTCGAAACATACGCAGTTCATTTCTTTGTGGAGAGCCAGTGCGGCATCCATATCGTCTACGCGCATTGCAAGATGGGATTCATTGTCGCCCAATTCATACGGCCTGTCCATATCGCGCAGCCAGGTGAGCTCCAACATATGCGGGGTCTGTCCGTCGCCGAGAAATGCCAGCTTGAAGCTTCCGTCGTCGGCTTCGTGTTCCTTCGTGACGGTCAGCCCAAGCGCCTTCTGATAAAAATCTATTGATTTTTCCAGATTTAAAACGTTGATGTTGTTGTGATAGAATGTGAATTTCATTGGTTTTTCCTCCTGATTGTTCAATATTGTTCAATACTTTTAAATAGCAGATATGTCGTCTGGTATCATAAAATATTATATCACGAGTAGCACAAGAAGGAAAGATGTGTTATAATTATCGGCAGGGCCGTATCCGGCCGTGAATGAAATATATTTCAGATGGAGACAGGCTGATGATAATAGAAACGAACAGTGAACGTGAGACCTATGAATTGGGCGTCAGGATGGGCAGAGACGCTGCGGCGGGACAGGTATACACATTGATCGGAGACTTAGGCGTCGGGAAGACGGTATTTACCAAGGGACTGGCGGCAGGGCTTGGGATCGGGGAGCCGGTCAGCAGTCCTACATTTACGATCGTACAGATATATGAGGAAGGGCGGCTGCCCTTCTATCATTTTGATGTGTACCGGATCGGCGATGTGGAAGAGATGGAAGAGATCGGATATGAGGATTATATTTACGGCGGGGGAGTCAGCCTGATAGAATGGGCGGACCTGATCGAAGAGATCCTTCCGGAACACTATACGCAGATCCGTATTGAGAAGGCGCCGGAGAAGGGATTTGATTATCGGAGGATTGACATATGCGAATACTAGGACTGGACAGCTCCGGTCTGGTCGCGAGCGTGGCCGTCGTGGAGGCAGAGACGGCCGGGGAGGCGATCATAGCGGAATATACGGTGAATTATAAGAAGACGCATTCACAGACATTGCTTCCTATGTTGGATGAAGTGGCGAAGATGATCGAACTTGATCTGAATACGCTGGATGCGATTGCGGTGGCGGGGGGACCGGGTTCATTTACCGGCCTGCGTATCGGCTCGGCGACTGCGAAGGGACTGGGCCTGGCGCTTAAGAAGCCGCTCATCCATGTACCTACGCTGGAAGGGCTTGCCTATAATATGTGCGGTACGGACAAGATCGTGTGTCCGATCATGGACGCAAGGAGAGGACAGGTATATACCGGTATTTATGAATTTGACGGGAAAGACCTGGTGATACTTGAAGATCAGACGGCGGTTGGTATCGAAGAACTTGGTCAGAGACTTCATGAATATGACCGGGAGATCATATTTTTAGGAGACGGTGTTCCGGTATTCGCCAGTGTTCTTAAGGAGCGGATCATGGCAGGAAGGCGGATCGCATTTGCACCGGCCCATATGAACCGGCAGCGGGCGGCTTCGGTAGCCGCGCTTGGAAGCAGATATTACAGAGAGGGGCGTATCGAGCCGGCGGCAGAGCACCGGCCGGATTATCTCCGCGTATCTCAGGCAGAGAGGGAAAGAAAGGAGAAGTTAGGGCATGATAAGATTTGAAAGCGATTATCTGGAAGGGGCGCATCCCCTGATCTTAAAGAGGATGGAAGAGACTAATTTTGAACAGACGGCGGGGTACGGGAATGACCCGTTCTGCGACAGTGCGAGACAGAAGATCAAGAAGCTGTGCGGCAGCGCGGATGTTGACGTACACTTTCTCGTGGGCGGAACTCAGACTAATTTTACGGTGATCAGCGCGATCCTCCGCCCTTATCAGGGAGCGGTCGCAGCGTCGACAGGCCATATTAATGTCCATGAGACTGGAGCGGTCGAGGCAACGGGGCATAAGGTACTGGCGCTTCCGAGCGAGGACGGCAAGATAACGGCGGCGCAGGTACGTCAGGCATATGAGATACATTGGAACGATGCGGATCATGAGCATATCGTGCAGCCGGGGCTTGTCTATATCTCCCAGCCGACGGAGAATGGAACCCTCTACAGCAGGGAAGAATTGCAGGCCTTGCATGATACCTGCACCGAGTTAAATCTTCCGCTGTTCATGGACGGTGCAAGGCTGGGGTATGGATTGGCGGCGCAGACTAATACGCTGACGCTTGAAGATATTGCCAACCTTACGGATGTATTCTATATAGGAGGTACGAAGGTAGGCGCGCTGTTCGGCGAGGCGGTTGTCATATCGAATCCGGCGTTTAAGAAGGACTTCCGGTATTTGATCAAGCAGCACGGAGGAATGCTTGCAAAGGGAAGGCTTCTTGGGATTCAGTTTGATACCTTATTTACAGATGGACTGTATTTTGACATTGCGCGGCAGGCCGACGGTCTTGCCATGCGCCTTAAGAAGGCTTTTCTGGACAAAGGTTACGGACTGCGGTTTGATTCTTATACCAATCAGCAGTTCCCGATCCTGCCTAACGACCATCTGGAGAGACTGAAAGAGAAGTATTCATTTGCGTTCTGGGAGGCAGTGGATGCATCCCATAGTGCGGTGCGGTTCTGTACAAGCTGGGCCACGAAGGAAGCGGCAGTAGAGGAGCTGATCCGGGATATTGAGAAATTATAAGATGCGGACAGTTAGGGAGGCCGGGGAGGCTGATGCCGCAGACATTGCGGCCTTGGAGAGGATTATATTTCCTGATCCCTGGACAGAAAACGGTATCAGGGAGACGGTGCGAAGCGGCAGAGCGGCGGTGACAGGCGCATGGAGCGGGAGAGAGCTGATCGGTTATGCCATCCTGTATACTGTGCTGGATGAAGGGGAGATCGCAAGGATCGCGGTAGCTTCGTCATACCGCCGTCAAGGGGTTGCCGGTCTGCTGTTCGGACAGGTGTTGAAAATATGCGGTGACAGAGGTATTGTCCGGCTGATGCTGGAAGTCAGAGAGAGTAATGCGTCGGCGGTTTCTTTCTATGAGAAATGCGGATTCACGATGGACGGCGTCCGAAAGGGGTATTATTCGAATCCCAGGGAGGACGCGATCCTCATGTCTCTTCATGTTCCGGAGGGCCGGGCACTCTGATCATGATCGGTCCTTGAATCCATTTTTTCTCTTGGAAGCAAAGTGGCAGGGATGACAGAGGTTTCCTATGGAAAGCAGGAAATAAAGCAGATATAATGTAGGCGTAACAAGCAGAAAAAAGTGATAAGATACTCACGGGAGGAATTGTATGCGCCAATATAGAACAGAATTAGAGAAAGCTGAGAAGATCGAAAAAATCATTTGCAATAAATGCGGGAAAGAGATTCTGGTACGCCAAGGGGTTCCCCAGGAGGACGTGCTTGAAGTGGAGAAGCGCTGGGGATATTTCTCCAGAAAAGATAATCAGGTAGACCAGTTCGATCTCTGTGAGGACTGCTATGATGAGTTCGTAAGAAGTTTTCGGATAAAAATATAATGTAGATATAAGATCGAGGTAAAATATGCTGGATGTATGTTTGTTGGGAACAGGGGGCATGATGCCCTTGCCGTACCGCTGGCTGACGTCGCTTATGGTCAGGTACAACGGAAGCAGCCTGTTGATCGACTGCGGGGAAGGAACACAGATAGCCATCAAGGAGAAGGGATGGGGTTTTAAAGCGATAGACGTCATATGCTTTACGCATTATCACGGCGACCATATAAGCGGTCTTCCGGGACTCCTCCTTACAATGGGGAACGCGGACAGGACGGAACCGCTGACGCTTGTAGGGCCGAAGGGGCTTGAACGGGTGGTAGGCGCTCTGCGGGTGATTGCGCCGGAGCTGCCGTTTCCGATCAGATATAAAGAGATTACCGAGCCGGAACAGTCATTCGAGATGAATGGCTACCGGCTAAAAGCATTTCGTGTCAATCATAATGTCCTGTGCTACGGATATACGCTGGAAGTTGACCGCGCAGGGAGATTCGATGTTGACCGCGCCAATGCTGCCGGGATCCCGCAGAAATACTGGGGAGTTTTGCAGAAGGGGCAGACGGTGGAGGAAGACGGAAGCATATACACACCGGATATGGTTCTCGGCCCGGCAAGGAAAGGCCTTAAGATCGCCTATTGTACGGATACGAGACCGACGGATTCCATCAGGAATAATGCGGCAGGCGCAGATCTGTTCGTCTGCGAGGGGATGTACGGAGAGAAGGATAAGCTTAAGAAGGCCAAAGAATACAAGCATATGACATTCTATGAGGCGGCGCATCTTGCGAAGGAGGCCGATGTCAGGGAGATGTGGCTGACTCATTACAGCCCGTCGCTTACGAAGCCCGAAGAATATATGGAGGAAGTGAGAGCCATATTCCCGCGGGCGGTAGCGGCAAAGGATAAAAGAACAGTGGAACTTGTTTTTTCGGAATAGGAGTGTAGAGATGGGCGGTAAGAACGATGTGTTAATTCTTGCGATAGAGAGTTCCTGCGATGAGACGGCGGCGGCAGTCGTCAGGAACGGGCGGGAAGTGAGATCTAATATCATATATTCACAGATAGCGCTCCATACCGTGTACGGCGGAGTTGTTCCAGAGATTGCATCCAGGAAGCATATTGAGAAGATCAATCAGGTGATAGAGGCGGCGCTGACAGAGGCAGAGGTCACACTGGAAGAGATTGATGCGGTCGGCGTCACATACGGGCCGGGACTGGTAGGAGCTCTTCTGGTAGGAGTTGCGGAAGCGAAAGCGATCGCATATGCGGCCAATAAGCCCCTGATCGGCGTACATCATATAGAAGGGCATATAGCGGCTAATTATATTGAGCATCCTGAATTGAAGCCGCCGTTTCTGTGTCTTGTGGTGTCCGGGGGACATACCCATCTTGTCCGGGTAAAGGATTACGGCAGCTTTGATATTATCGGCAGGACGAGAGATGACGCGGCGGGAGAGGCATTTGACAAGGTGGCGAGGGCGATCGGACTTGGATATCCCGGCGGACCGAAGATTGATAAAGCGGCAAAAGAGGGGGATCCTGACGCAATTGTATTTCCGCGCGCTCATATGGAGGATGCTCCGTATGATTTCAGCTTCAGCGGCGTTAAGTCGGCCGTGCTGAATTATATCAACGGGTGCAGGATGAAGGGGATAGATTACAGTCAGGCTGACGTGGCGGCGTCCTTCCAAAAAGCGGTAACGGATGTGCTGGTTGGCAACGCAATGCACGCAGCGGAAAAATACCGGGCAGATCGATTCGCGATCGCCGGAGGCGTGGCGTCTAACAGCGCATTGCGCGCGGCCATGGAATCGGCATGCAAGGAGAGAGGAATTAAGCTCTGCTATCCGTCGCCTGTCTACTGTACGGATAACGCGGCCATGATCGGCGTAGCGGCTTACTATGAGTATATCGGCGGAACAAGGCACGGATGGGATCTCAATGCGGTTCCGAATCTTAAGCTGGGAGAAAGATAACGCATGAATATGAATGAGAGAATAAGATGCACGGCAATCGTCCTGGCGGCAGGACAGGGAAAACGTATGGGGACATCTGTACAGAAGCAGTATATTGAACTTAACGGGGAACCGCTGATCTGTTACCCGTTAAGGGTGTTTCAGCAGTCAGCGCTGATCGATGAGATCATACTCGTTGCGGGGAGCGGGCAGGTATCCTATGTCCGTGACGAGATAGTGAAGAAATATGATTTCAGCAAGGTAAGTGCAGTCACAGAGGGCGGAAAAGAACGATATGATTCGGTGCGGCAAGGGCTAAAAGCGATGATGCAGGGAAGGAACTTTGCAGAACAGACGCCCGGTTATGTCTTTATTCATGACGGCGCCCGTCCGTTTGTCGATGAGGAGATCATTCAAAGAGGCTATGAATGTGTGAAGCGCTATCATGCATGTGTGGCAGGGATGCCAAGCAAGGATACTGTGAAGCTGGCAAATGAAGAAGGCTTTGCAGTTAAGACTCCTGAGCGGAAATATGTATGGATCGTGCAGACCCCCCAGGTATTCGAAGCATCACTGATCATAGAGGCGTACTCCAGGCTTGAAGGGCAGGAATGTATCAATGTAACGGATGATGCGATGGTCGTAGAGAAGATGATGGGGGCAGAGGTCAAATTATTCGAAGGGTCCTACGAAAATATTAAAATCACGACTCCAGAAGACCTGAAAATAGCGAGAGCATTTCTAAAAAAGTCGTAAATATGCGGATTTTAAGGCATATGATGGAATAGAATAAAAAAATGTGGAAAAAATGGAAATTAGATATTGACGATAGATTTGTTGTGTGGTAGAATCATCTATGTCGCTGAAACGCGGCAGGTTAATTGAATATCTGGAGAGGTATCGAAGTGGTCATAACGAGGCGGTCTTGAAAACCGTTTGTCCGAGAGGGCGCGTGGGTTCGAATCCCACCCTCTCCGTTAGAAAAAACTATCAGCCGAATGGGCGGTAGTTTTTTCTGTGGGAAATCAGCAAGCTGTGGAGAAGTACCCAAGCTGGCCGAAGGGGCTCCCCTGGAAAGGGAGTAGGTCGTTAATAGCGGCGCGAGGGTTCAAATCCCTCCTTCTCCGTTTAATATCATGAACGAAAAAAGTTGTTGAAAAAAGTTGAAAAAAGGCTTGACAAATAAAAACGAGCATGATATTATATCAAAGCTGACTCGCGAGAAACACGAGAACAGCGAAGAACCTTGATAACTAAACAATAGACAACATCCCTGAAAATTTCTTAAAGAGAAAATTTCAGAACGTGACATTGAAGAGATTCGATGTCAACCTTAAAACAGTAATAACGGGAAAAGAAAAGCGAGCATTTTTCTTGACTCGGATTGAACGAAAAGGATGCTAAGGTTTGTGTAAAACCAAACCTAAGCTTTTTAGACGAGAGTTTGATCCTGGCTCAGGATGAACGCTGGCGGCGTGCCTAACACATGCAAGTCGAGCGAAGCGCTTAGATTAGATTCTTCGGATGAAGATCTTTGTGACTGAGCGGCGGACGGGTGAGTAACGCGTGGGCAACCTGCCTTACACAGGGGGATAACAGTTAGAAATGACTGCTAATACCGCATAAGACCGCAGTACCGCATGGTACGGCGGTAAAAACTCCGGTGGTGTAAGATGGGCCCGCGTCTGATTAGGTAGTTGGCGGGGTAACGGCCCACCAAGCCGACGATCAGTAGCCGACCTGAGAGGGTGACCGGCCACATTGGGACTGAGACACGGCCCAGACTCCTACGGGAGGCAGCAGTGGGGAATATTGCACAATGG
>CAJTGB010000063.1 GCA_910575835.1 Lachnospiraceae bacterium
CTGGATACGTTTTGTCCAGAGTTCTGTCTTTGTAAGTTCATTTTTATCCATAGGCAATACCTCCATAATTTGAAGTGATTGTATCAGAAATACACATGAATTGACAGATACGGATTATTTCCTACTTACTTTACACATATAGGAATTTATTTGAATAATTCTCAGATTGTACATTTTTCATCAGAAACAAATAATTTCTTTAAAAATGACAAAATTTTGAAAGTAGATAGTTTATTAGATTTTTCAAGACATAGATTAATTAAGTTAATTGATAGTGAAATTGAGATTAGTGATGATGACATTTTAAAAATTTTTATGGATTTTAAAGGTGTAAACAAGAATTACAATCTTACAAAAAACTGTTGTTATACATTTGTAATGTGGTGTTTATATAGAAAAGAAAAAACTGGACTTAAAGATATATTGTTATTTTCAGTTCATTATAAATTTCCTATATTCGCTTTACTGTTATTTTGGTGAAATTATTGTAAAGGATTTTGTGTTAGAAGATGTCGAGAGAAAATATTTAAGGGATGGGTATGTCACTGTTAAAAAGTTGAAATTATGATTTGATGACATTAGTTGTTATCAAATTGGGAAATACAGTGTATAATGGGGATGAGGAAGACGAGGGATACGAGCTTTTACGCTTCCTGAATACAATCATGTATCCGCATAAGGATGATTTTATGGATACGGTATCAGAGTATATAGATTTCTCTGATAATGAAGCGTTGCATAAGGAGGTAATACATGTGAGTACGATAGAGCAGATTAAGTATGAAGGAATGAGGGAAGAATTAAGAGAAGAATTAAGAGAAGAAGGGATACAGGCATTAATATTGGATAATCTGGAAGAAGAGATTCCTAAGGAAAGAACTCTTGTAAAGCTAGAGAAATATTTCAATCTTACAGAAGAGAAAGCTAAGCAGTATTATGAAAAATTTACTTCAGGAGAACAAAATATCATATCTGTATAGTGATGGATAGTAATAGACATTAAAAAATTATCAAAGGGTAAGGAAAGGGAGAAGAATTTCTTTAGTTCCTTGCCTTTATAAGTCTTGAGTCGAATCTTGTCGAAAGGTTTTGATTGACATTTCTCTATTTCTGTACCATCATAAAAAGTAGAAACTTGCCATGATTTGGCGTAAATACTACTATTTTTCTACATTGTGAGGTGGTATGGCATGGATAGACTCCAAGGAAGCATGGAGGCGCTCAGCGCGCTCCAGATTACGGAAGATATGAAGGGGTTAGATACTCAAAGTAAATCACTGTTACAATACGCAGAAGTTTTAGCAGTGATACTTCGGGATACGATTGCAGAATACAAAGGATACAGTTGGAAAGAGGTTGCCGAATTTATAGAGGTGGACTCGATAACCAGTACGATGGAGGTTTCTCCGGGAAGAACGAATACGAAGATCCGAAGTGATGCGACAGAGTATCATAATCTAAATGAGAAGACGTCTCTTTTCGATCTGGCTTTTCGGGCCAGGAATCCACAGATTTCCACAGAAGATATACAGATCAACTTACATATAGACGTAGAACCACAGAAGACATATGACGTAGGATATCCGATTGAGAAGAGAGGCATGTATTACCTTGCGAGGCGTTTATCCTCTCAGTTATCCCTCGCTTTGAACGTAACAGATTATAATCGACTGTCCAAATGTTACAGCATATGGATCTGCAGGGACGATATTCCGAAGGAGGACCAGTACAGTATATCTGTCTATGAGATGGTCAATACCAAGAATACAGCGCCCAATACTGTATCCAAAGAAAATTATGATTTGATGACATTGGTGGTTATCAAATTGGGAAATACAGTGTATAATGGAGATGAGGAAGACGAGGGATACGAGCTTTTACGCTTCCTGAATACAATCATGTATCCGCATAAGGATGACTTTATGGATACGGTATCAGAGTATATAGATTTCTCTGATAATGAAGCGTTGCATAAGGAGGTAATACATGTGAGTACGATAGAGCAGATTAAGTATGAAGGAATGAGGGAAGAATTAACGGCGGAATTGACAGAAGAATTAAGAAAAGAAGGGATACAGGCATTAATATTGGATAATCTGGAAGAAGAGATTCCTAAGGAAAGAACTCTTGTAAAGCTAGAGAAATATTTCAATCTTACAGAAGAGAAAGCTAAGCAGTATTATGAAAAATTTACTTCAGGAGAACAAAATATCATATCTGTATAGTGATGGATAGAAATAGACATTAAAAAATTATCAAAGGGTAAGGAAAGGGAGAAGAATTTCTTTAGTTCCTTGCCTTTATAAGTCTCGAGTCGAATCTTGTCGAATGGTTTTGATTGACATTTCTCCATTTCTGTACCATCATAAAAAGTAGAAACCTGCCATGATTTGGCGTAAATACTACTATTTTTCTACATTGTGAGGTGGTAAGGCATGGATAGACTCCAGGGAAGCGCGGAGGCGCTTAGCGCGCTCCAGATTACGGAAGATATGAAGGGGTTAGATACTCAAAGTAAATCACTATTACAATACGCAGAAGTTTTAGCGGTCATTCTCCGGGATACGATCGCAGAGTACAAAGGATATAGTTGGAAAGAGGTTGCCGAATTTATAGAGGTGGATTCGATAACCAGTACGATGGAGGTCTCTCCGGGAAGAACGAATACGAAGATCCGAAGCGATGCGACAGAGTATAATAATCTGAATGAGAAGACGTCTCTTTTCGATCTGGCGTTTCGGGCCAGGAATCCACAGATTTCCACAGAAGATATACAGATCAACTTACATATAGACGTAGAACCACAGAAGACATATGACGTAGGATATCCGATTGAGAAGAGAGGCATGTATTACCTTGCAAGGCGTTTATCCTCTCAGTTATCCCTCGCTTTGAACGTAACAGATTATAATCGGCTGTCCAAATGTTACAGCATATGGATCTGCAGGGACGATATTCCGAAGGAGGACCAGTACAGTATATCTGTCTATGAGATTGTCAATACCAAGAATACAGCGCCCAATACTGTATCCAAAGAAAATTATGATTTGATGACATTGGTGGTTATCAAATTGGGAAATACAGTGTATAATGGGGATGAGGAAGACGAGGGATACGAGCTTTTACGCTTCCTGAATACAATCATGTATCCGCATAAGGATGATTTTATGGATACGGTATCAGAGTATATAGATTTCTCTGATAATGAAGCGTTGCATAAGGAGGTAATACATGTGAGTACGATAGAGCAGATTAAGTATGAAGGAATGAGGGAAGAGGGAAGAGAAGAGGGAAGAGAAGAGGGAAGGACAGAAGGAATACAGGCATTAATATTGGATAATCTGGAGGAGGAGATTGCCAAGGAAAGAATTCTTGTAAAGCTTCAGAAATATTTTGATCTTACGGAAGAGAAGGCCAGGCAGTATTATGAGAGATTTGCATCAGGGCGAGTAGTGTGATAAAATAATAGTGGTTTATCAGAGGTAAGGAATTAGGAGACTAATAGTCTCTTTATTTGCTTACCTTTTTTTTTGAAGAGGATATTGTTAATAAAGTAACAATAAGTGTGTGGAGCATATGAAAAAGAAATCGTTGGGAATTCAAGAAATTAAATATGGAGAAGTACATTGCTTTTGTCCGTTAAAATTTGAAAATGATAAATCATTTGAGGTATTATGTGATTCTATATTGCATAGTAAAGTGTTTTTTTCGGATGAATATCAGAATAAGATCAGGGATTCATTAGGATTCTCTTCTGCACAGACTGTGAAAGCAATGAATGAAATGGAAGAAGGTCAGGATGTAAAGGTTTCAATGCAGGATTTTGAGAAATACAGTTCAATGGATTCTGCACCGCTGGATATCAACAAAGATGATATAAGGCTGGAAGTTGACTTTACTGAATCTTCAATCAAGACATATTTGATTTCAATGGAGTTGGAAGAATTAGTGTGCCAGGAGAAACGTCTGATATATGAACAAGGGTTGTTTTCCAGAATTTATGGACCGAGATTTGTTACATACCAGAATAGATTTATTTTGCATCCTCTTAGAGTAGAATTAAGTAATGGACGGAATACCTGGCTCAATGCGACATTATATATTTTTGCTAATGGAATGGGAATATTGAAGTTGTGGTTCCCAATAATTAATATGGGGACTGATGCTTTAAAAGAAAGTAATCTGGATGCACTTATCTTGAAAATAGACAACCGATTAGGAACTGAGGAGATTGTATCAGATCTGAAATTGTCTAATGTAGCGGCTGTTTATATAAATCTTCTTATGAAAGATATAGGTGCGGAGATACGGTTATATGGAGGTGAAATCAATTATATTTCTCTTATTAATTATGATGGAATTCCAAGGCGGATTAATACAGCGGCTAATGAAGTGCTGGAAGATTTGTACCGTATTGTAGCGTCCCCGGTTCCTGAAAGAAAAAATATATCTTATATCAGGAAAGCTCAAGGCTATATAAAAGATAATAGTTGGGGAGATCAAGATATAAACTATGTGGCAAAAATAACAGGGGGATGCCTTGCTTATATTGACCAGTCAGTGCTTGATATAGCTTATGAAGAGTATAAAGCAAAACAGGGCTGCACTGACTTGGATGAGAGAGATTATTTTGAGATACATCAGGATATTGCATCAGATATATTCTGTAATGTAGAGCTTGCGTTACTTATTATTATGTTGAAGAAGATGAATGATTGTAATTGTTATTATGAAAAGATAAATGAGTTGGGAAATCTGGATAAAATACAAATAGAGTATAATAAGAATGTAATTTTTATAAATGAATTACAGGAGGAATGCTTTGGAAGTGTAAGCGAACAAATTGAATTTCTTGAAAGGGCAATGCACTATTATCTAAAGCCGGAGATTATGAAAGAAAAATTATTGGCTATTGATAATATATTAAGAATTGAAAGGGAGAAAAAAGAAGGAAAATTCCAGAGTTTTATTACAATAGGAGGATTTTTAATATCTTTGATATTCGGATTTCCGGCTATTTATGACACCATAACAATTATACGAAAATTATTGTTTTTTATACCAGCAGATGTACCTTATTTAACGGTGGAAAGTGTGAGTGCTTTAGTGTGGATAGTATTTAACGGGGTTCTTTTTCTTATGTTGTATAGAAGATATCGTTGATTATGCGATGAAATGTAACGTAGAACCGCAACAGTATCGGAGTATATAGATTTCTCTGATAATGAAGTGTTGCATGAGGAGGTAATATATGTGAGTACAATCGAGCAGATTAAGTATGAAGGAATGAGGGAAGAGTTAACGGCGGAATTGACAGAAGAGTTAACGGGAAGAGGGATAGAAGCTATGCAGTATTATGACAAATTAATGAAAGATGGAAAATGCTAAGGAAAAGAGATTCGCGGACGGCTATGACACAAAGGAACAATACCTGCTATACAGCATCAGCAAAAGGTCTTACTCTGGCTCTGATCAGCTTTATAACATTTTATTTTATATTGAACAAGACACCTGTCGATGTTTTTCTGGGCGTGTACACCGTAATAACAGCCATTATCCTTCTTTCTGTCGGCACATGCAAGAATATACGGATGCTTCTTTCGTCCGTTCTGTCAGGGATCAGTATCATGGCCGGACATATTTTTGCCAAGCTTGCCTGCGGCTGCGCTGTAGAGAACATTATTAGTCATATGACTCTTATCAGGATACTGCTGCTCATTGGGATCCTGACAGAATATATGATTATTTTTTGGCTATGGTATACGTCTGCAATCATGGAACAGCAGAGAAGATTGCACAGGAAGCCAGGTGAGAGATTAGAATTATTTCCAGAGCGTACAGACGATCTGGAGAGGTTAAGAAAATATCTGAAAACATTCGGCGTGGTCGGTGTGAATGGAAGCTGGGGCAGCGGCAAGACATTTCTGGTGGATGAATTTATCAGAAATGATAGGGGTAAATATGAGGTCATCAAAGTTGAGCCGTTGACCTGCAATATGGATAAGATTGATGCTTATCTGTTCAAGAAGCTTGAGAACGTATTGTGGAAGAACCGTATATATCCCGAATATTCCCGAAGGCTCCAGCGGTTGATGGTAAACAGCGGATGGATAGATAAGATCTATGAGACGTTGTACCCGGACGCATCGAGTGACCTTACGGCGTTTGAAGGTTTTTGCGCGGATCTGGACAAATTAGAGAATCCGATTCTGTTAGTGTATGAGGATCTTGACCGTATATCTGATGAGAATAAAGACCAGATAGCGAAGCTCTTGGATCTTACGGCGAAGCTTTTGCAGCATAATGTGAAGGTTATCTATGAGTTTGATCTGAAGAAAATGGCGGAATTAGGCTACGGGTATGACTACATAGAAAAGTATGTTCCCTATACAATGAACTTGACGCCGGTATCTGGGAAGAAGCTGATCAAGAAAGCTCTGGCAGAGCTGGATAACGTGAATGAGGATCTGAGTTCAGAAGACTTTGACTATTTGTTCGGGCGTTTTTCGATAGAACGGTTTCTTCAGGAGAAGTTTGGATTTCCATTAAAGCTGCAATTGTCCATGCGCAACCCTACGCCAAGGAAGATCAAGCAGTTCGTATCAGAAGTCAACAGCACGGTAGGATTCGGACAATATGCGGATAAAAAGAACTGGCGGACGGTGACAGCATTTTATTTTATGAAGCATTTCTTCCGGAATATTTATGAAGAGCTTGCGTTTGAGGGCGATATGATCGATGAGATCCGTCTGGTGCTGCCGTCTGACGATCCGGATATGGAGATATCCTATACGGTTATGGAGCTGGTGGCAGGCTGTAAGCTCGGAGAAGCGCGGTCAACTACGATACAGGGAGAAGAGGATCAGTACGAGTATGGTCTTGTATCTGAGGATATCAAGAAGATGCTGCTTGAAGGCAGATCGGCCAGAAAGAATCAGACCGTGCGTCAGAACCGGGATAAACTAGGATTGCTCATCTTAATAGGGTATAAATTCAAGTTCCAGCAGGATGAAGCGGACCAGGAAATATTGATGCAGAGAGACGCCGTTAACGCAGGGGCAGGAAAACGGTCTGATAATGTATTGCTGAATCAAGATAAAGAACTGATTAAGAATATAGAATATAATAAGAAGATCAGCCGCCTTATTAAAAATCTGTATGCGAATGGACGGTCAGAATTCACGAATGCAGAAGCGGTAGCAAGGGTTTTCATATTGGATGTATTGGGAGGAGATCCGAAATCAGGGCGAGAAAGATGGCAGGATTTCCTTGTCAAGGCGTGTCAGGGGAATATTATCAAGGATAACAGAACCGTATTCCGGTGGGGAGAAAATGACTGGGTATCGCTCTTTAGAGCGTTGAATATATATGTTGACAGAGATTCGTCTGTTCAGTCAGAGAAGGAAGAGATCATAGAACAAGCACTGGATTTTTATTTTGCCTGTGATGATAATGGAGAGTTAGATTTTGATAAAATTGTGATATTCAATTACTGCAGTATTGATAGCAACAAGATTTTTATCAAGGTCTTAGATCGCTTCCGGAATCTTAAGATTACAGGGAATATGAACGGGGAGAAAGCATATCGTGATTTCTTGAAAGAATATTCGCGGCATGCCATGAAAAATGGGTATTTGAGGAGATATGATTACTTCAAGCTAGAGATGCCGATTGGAGGTTATTCAGGGAGGTATTTCGGGATTCTCAGAGAATATCTGGAGGAATGTGTCAGACAAGTCGAAGATATTCTGAAAGAAGGTCTGTATCCGGCACTGGGAAAGCAGGAATTGGAGTTGGTCAAAGATTTCTATGAAAGGAATATAGAGATTGCAGAGTCTTCGGCAGAAGCTAAGCAGACCAGAATGAGTATTGTATCTACGATAAGATCGGAGGAGGAGCATACAGATGAGAAAGAATTCAAGAATTTGAGCAAATATGTTCTGAAGGGATCTGATGGAGCTGCGGAAAATCAGGTTACAAGAGAAGAATTCGCAGCTAAGTTGGAAGAAAGCTATAATAACGGGAAAATAAATTTGAGAGAATACATAGAGTTATTAAGGGACTTCTAATCAGCAGTCAGTAATTAAAGGAGGAATTTGATAAAAAGGAGTCGAAAATTGTCGAATGGTTTTGATTGACATTTTTCCGTTTCTGTACCATCATAAAAAGTAGAAACTTGCCATGATTTGGCATAAATAGCACTATTTTCTATATTGTGAGGTGGTAAGGCATGAATAGACTCCAGGGAAGCGCGGAGGCGCTCAGCGCGCTCCAGATTACGGAAGATATGAAGGGGTTGGATACTCAAAGTAAATCACTATTACAATACGCAGAAGTTTTAGCGGTCATTCTCCGGGATACGATTGCAGAATACAAAGGATATAGTTGGAAAGAGGTTGCCGAATTTATAGAGGTGGATTCGATAACCAGTACGATGGAGGTCTCTCCGGGAAGAACGAATACGAAGATCCGAAGCGATGCGACAGAGTATCATAATCTAAATGAGAAGACGTCTCTTTTCGATCTGGCTTTTCGGGCCAGGAATCCACAGATTTCCACAGAAGATATACAGATCAACTTACATATAGACGTAGAACCACAGAAGACATATGACGTAGGGTATCCGATTGAGAAGAGAGGCATGTATTACCTTGCAAGGCGTTTATCCTCTCAGTTATCCCTCGCTTTGAACGTAACAGATTATAATCGGCTGTCCAAATGTTACAGCATATGGATCTGCAGGGACGATATTCCGAGGGAGGACCAGTACAGTATATCTGTCTATGAGATGGTCAATACCAGGAATACAGCGCCCAATACAGTTTCCAGAGAAAATTATGATTTGATGACATTGGTGGTTATCAAATTGGGAAATACGGTGTATAATGGGGATGAGGAAGACGAGGGATACGAGCTTTTACGCTTCCTGAATACAATCATGTATCCGCATAAGGATGATTTTATGGATACGGTATCAGAGTATATAGATTTCTCTGATAATGAAGCGTTGCATAAGGAGGTAATACATGTGAGTACGATAGAGCAGATTAAGTATGAAGGAATGAGGGAAGAGGTGAGAGAAGAGGGAAGAGAAGAGGGAAGGACAGAAGGAATACAGGCATTAATATTGGATAATCTGGAGGAGAAGATTGCCAAGGAAAGAATTCTTGTAAAGCTTCAGAAATATTTTGATCTTACGGAAGAGAAGGCCAGGCAGTATTATGAGAGATTTGCTTCAGGGCGAGTAGTGTGATAAAATTATTGAAGTTGTGGTTCCCAATAATTAATATGGGGACTGATGCTTTAAAAGAAAGTAATCTCTTTTTCTTATGTTGTATAGAAGATATCGTTGATTATGCGATGCAATGTAACGTAGAACCACAGAAGAGACGTAGGGTATCCGATTGAGAAGAGGGGCATGTATGACCTTGCCGCCGGATAGAGCCTGATTGGTATGTTGGCTTTATCCGGTACCGGTACAAATTAATCTTTGTTTTCTTAATTCCCTGCCAATCATCACAACAGACAGTAAAAATGCCATAAAGTCGGCGATAGGTCCCGCTAACAACACTCCCATGATTCCCAATCGGAGCGGAAGGATCAGAATAAGCGGAATCAGGAAGAATACCTGTCTTGTCAGTGCGAGCAGGGCTCCTTTCATTGCTTTTCCTATAGCAGTAAAGAAGCTGGATGACAAAAGCTGCACTCCGTTTACCAGCACCATAAAGAGATAGGTGCGCATGAACAACACTGAAAATTCAAGATACAGTGCATTTCCGCTGCCGAACAGAGAGATGATATATTGCGGGAAGCATTGCAGCAGGCAGAATCCGACAGCAGAGACGATCATATTCCACTTTATTGCAAGCAGATACGTTTCCCGCACACGGGGATACTGTTTTGCGCCGTAGTTGAAGCCTATGATGGGCTGTGCTCCTTGCGATATTCCGACGACAATAGCGAGAATAATCGCATTTGTTTTCATTACGATTCCGCAGCCGGCCAGAGGGATATCGGAACCGTAGACTGAACGTGCCCCGTAATATGTCAGCGAATTATACAGTATGATCTGCACGAGGGTAATTGCGATTTGATTCGCGCTGCTGCTGATTCCCATGCTGCAGGTTTTCAGGCCCTCTTTGATGTTAGGCCGGAAGCTGTTTTTTTCAAAATGTATTGTTTTAAAGTGCCATAAATAGCGTATTGCGAAAATAAATGATAAAATCTGCCCCAGAATCGTTGCCAGAGCCGCCCCGAAGATACCCCAATGGAAAATGAAGATGAATATCGGGTCAAGAATAGTATTGGCAACGGCGCCTATGATCATGCAGGTCATAGAATACTTGGGGCTTCCGTCGGCCCGTATCAGATTGCTCATGCCGTTCGTTATGATCAGAAACGGCATTCCTGCCAAAGTAACACCGGCGTACTGCCGTGCGTAGGGAAATACCTCAGTGGTAGCTCCGAATAATTTCAAGAGCTGATTCAGCAAACTTTCACCTATTATCAGATAAGCGATTCCGAAGATCACCATCAGGCTAATACCGTTTCCGGCGGCTCTGGCAGCGGCTCCCGGTTTTTTATTTCCAAGGTAGAGTGAGAAACGGGATGCGCTTCCGATCCCGATCAGCAGGGATATCGCAAGGCAAATGGTAGAGAACGGATAGGAAACGTTGGTTGCGGCATTTCCCAGATATCCTACGCCTTGGCCGATAAAAATCTGATCCACTATATTGTAGACAGAGCCGATCAGGGTTGCCGTGATACTTGGAATGGCAAAGCTTTTCAGTAATTTTGGGACTTTTTCATATCCCAGAGGATTTTCAGTCATTGAATTCGTCCTCCTTTTTCTCAATATGCAGCTCTGCCGTGATATTTTCACCGGCTTTAATAAGCAGTTCTGTAAAAATTTCTTTTTCTGATTCAGTGATACCCTGCAGCAGAAGCGATTCAGTTTTTTCGCAGATCGTTTTTATTTCTTCAACTACAGATAATGCATGATCGGTGGGATACAGTTTCCAGGTCCTTTTGTCCTTATCGTTGGGAGAACGGGTAATCATTCCCTGCTTCTCCAGCGCAGCGATTGTCCGTACGATGTTGCTTGGGTGGACATAGAACATATTCATCAATGAATCCTGCAAAATGCCGGGAGAATTGCATATTTTTATTAAAAACATATGTTGGCTGCTATTGATCCCAAAGGGGGCAAGCTGTTTGTCCAAATAAATTTTGTAGAAACGATCTGCCACCGAGAGCCATTTTAATATTTTCATAGATAACTTACCTCCAATCGGAAAGATTATACCATATTATGTGTGCGCACGCAATTAATTTGTGCAGAAATATATGGTTTGGGGAATTTGACAACATTCATGGTTACCAAATCACGCAATACAGGGTATAATGTAAGTAGTTTTTTAATAATCAGATCAGAAGAGGAAGGCTGCGATTATGAACCTACATTTTCTTGGAGGCGCCATGGAGATTGGCGGGAGCTGTATCTATATAAGGATTGCGGGCAGAGGAATCCTTCTGGATTCCGGGATCCGGCAGACGGCATCTAAGGATCCGATTCCAGATTTTCGGACCATACAGGAGCAGGGCGGTGTGGACGCCGTCATTGTAAGCCACGCACATATGGATCATATCGGGACGCTTCCGATCATCAGCAAAGCCTATCCCGGCGCACGGATCTACATGACGGCCATGACCGCGGAACTGACCAGAGTTCTTCTCTATGACAGCCTGAAGGTCATGCGGTACAGGGAAGACGAGATCCCCCATTATTCAGAGAAGGATGTGCTTGCCATGTTGGGAAGGATTCATCCGATTGGTTATCAGACCCCGTTTCCTTTATTTGATGGATTTACTCTGACATTTTACCCGGCGGGGCACATTGCGGGAGCGGCGTGTATATATCTTGTAACGGAGGAAGGGAGCCTGTTCTATTCGGGTGATTTTTCGGCATTTTCCCAGCGCACGATCGAGGGGATACGGATCCCTAAGCTACGCCCGGATGTGTCGATTGTGGAGACGACCTACGGCAATCGGCTGCACTCGAACCGGATGTCGGAGGAGAGACGGCTGGTCGAACTGGTTCGGGAATGCGCTGCACAGCAGAAGAAGATTCTGATTCCGGTATTCGCGTTGGGAAGGGCGCAGGAGGTGCTGCTGATCCTGCGCGCGGCGATACAGAATCAGGAGATTCCGCCTGTGCCGGTCTATGTGGACGGTATGGTGCGGGATATCAACAGCATGTACACCCGGAATCCCATTTATCTTAAAAATGCTCTCGGAAGGCGGATTCTTAAGGGGAATGAGCCGTTCTACACCAAAGAGATCCAGCCTGTTGCGCCCATGCAGAGAAGGGACGAGCTGCTATCCGAAAAGGGAACGGTAATCCTTGTATCCAGTTCCGGTATGCTTACCGGAGGACCGAGCGCACAGTATGCCCGGCTGCTAGCGCCTTCGGAGAATGCGTGTATTATCCTGACCGGATATCAGGACGAGGAGTCGCCGGGACGGCAGCTTCTTAATCTGTTGGAAGAGACGAAAGAGCGGAAGCTGATCCTTGACGGAAATGCGCTGCCTGTCCGGTGTCAGATCGAACAGGTCGGCTTGTCGGCGCACGGCGATAAGTCAGAGATCACGGCGCTTTTGGAGCAGTTGTCTTCCCGGCGTGTGTTCCTGGTGCACGGGAATCGGGACGCCATAGACGAATTGGGCAATGAGCTGGCGGCCGAGGATTACCGGCGGCAGATTTATCTGCCGGAATGCGGGCAGGAATACGAAGTGGTGCTTCATAAGAAGAGAAAGCAGCTGTCATTTGTGCCGGCCTATACCATGCAGATGCAGAGGGATTTTGCGGCGGACGATGCAAAGATGCTATGGGATTACTGGCAGGAGTATTATAAGGGAAAGATATATTCCGTATCGCAGATCGCGCAGATCTGGTATGGAAGAGCCGTAACGGATGATAAGATACTCCAGAGTATGCAGGAGATTTTTCTTGACAGTCCGTATTTCACGCCGAATGTGCGCCGCCTGTTCCTTTTTGAGGCAAATGCACCGGAGACGGTTGCGGAGGCGTTGGCGCCGAAAGAACTGACGATACAGGAATTGGAGCGGCGGATTCAAGAGACATTTTCGGGCTATGAATACCGGAAGCTCAGTTATTATCCAGATAAAAAAGAGGTGTTGATGCAGTTTGATTATCCAGACAGCATTGACGCGGAAGAGTTTCAGAAGGGGGCGGATATTTTCGAGTCTTCGGGCGGCTGGAGGATACGGATCAGCCCTTCTATGAATCATAATGCGGCCGCATTGCTGCTCGCGGTACTTCTGGGTGATCGGATCGCCAAGACATCTTATTATCAGGATAAGAAATACTATTCCGTCACGCTCGCGGGTAACGGGGATATGGAGGCTGCGGCGGAAGCGGCAAAGAAGTTCCAGGCGGCAACCGGATGGAGGCTGATGCTCAACGGACAGATGGCGGATGACATAGGCGGAGAATTATCGGCTTCGGGGATTCGGATAGCCGGGGCAGAGGGTAAGTCGGAGGATTTCTTCGTGCCTCAGACGGAAGACGCAGAAATGACGGAACAGAATCTTGCGTTCTTATGCATAGACCAAACCTTTGAAGACTTGCCGCACAGACCAGAGAAGAAGAGTCTTAAGCAGGATTCGGAAGGGAAATATCTGGAACTTAGCTTTGTCTCGCCCATGATTGGACGGCAGTACCAAGAAGTGCTACAGGAATTGTCCGACCAGATTGGCTGGAGGATACATATTGCGGATAAGGTGAATCAGAATATGCTGTTCAAGACGGTTCAGGTGTTATGTATGAAATGCGGGATCACGCTTCTTAAGAATCCTTCTTATCTTCCAGAGAGGAAATCAGTACAATTGAAAACGAATGGCATGGAAGACGAAGAGCAGAGGAGATATGTGGAAGAAGAATTCCAGAAACAGACGGGGTGCGGCTGTAATTTCAATATATGATGTATCGGTCGGCTATGCATCCGGCAGCGCAGAAGCAAAAGCCGCAGCGCAGCTTGCTGCGCCTGCGGTTTTTGCTCTGTATTCTGTTCCGGTCTTCTCTGATACAATATCTGATACAGTATTTGATACAATATTCAGGTGCCTGTTACTTTGAAGTTGATGCAGCGCTGCAGCGCTGCCGCTAATAAAGAGCAGCAATATCATGGAAAAATACCGGCAGTTCCTTTTTAAATGTATCCAGGATCAGCATTGCAAGCTCCCGCATCTGCGGATGTGCGCCGCTATCGATCCTCAGCCTGAAAAAATGTCTCCATTCTCTTAAGTTCATGGTCATAACCAGTTCTGTTTTCAGAGAATTCGGCAGTACAGATCTGGCTTCCTGAGGGGAAGCCCCGGCCTCCAGCATTTGGAAATAATATTTTTCAGATGCTTCCATGGCTTCATGCCATATCTGATACTTCTTTTGGTCGGCAGGATCGTCCATATTGTAGTCGAATCCGGTTGACAGGTCGATCACAGAGATCTGATTCTGGAACTTATCCTTGGAATAGTTGCAGTATCTTGTGCTCTCCTGGCTGTAGCTTGCGACCCGGTGCCTGACGATCTCGTGAGTGACGCCGCGGTCACAGGTTACCTTGACGGTCACAGTTTCATGTTCAATTACAGATTCGTGGCCTCTTTTGAGGATATTGGCGATAAATTTTTCGGCGGAGTCTTCTGTTATCCGGTTTTCGCTTTTGTAGCAGACCCTTCCGATCTTCTCGATTTTCTTAAGTATTGCCGGATATTCATCCATGTCAATGATTTCTACTGCGGGTTTTGTCAATATCATCTTTTCTTCCTATTCTTTCTTTTTAGTCGGTTTAGTCAAATTAGTCAATGAATTTTACTGCGGTTCCGTAGGCCAGGACCTCAGCGGCGCCCTGTACGATAGAGCTGGAAGCGTAACGAATGTTGACAACAGCATCCGCGCCCATTGCCTGAGCGTCTTCTGCCATACGTTTGGTGGCGATTGCTCTTGCTTCGTTCATCATCTCCGTGTATGAGGTAAGCTCGCCGCCTACCAGGGTTCGGAAGCTGTTCATGATGTCTTTGCCGAAATGTACGGATTGTATCATAGTGCCGCGCACCATGCCGATCATCTCAAATTTTCTTCCTGTGATGTAATCAGTATTAACTAATATCATTATTATTCCTCCCTGTATTTGTTATTTATATAGTTTTGCGGCTCATAGAGTACGAGCCGGAGGGGATTATCAGGATAAAATTGCTGCATAATTACAGATTCAGTACATCCTTAATGGTGTAGAATCCAGGTTTTTTATCTGCAAGAAATGCGGCACAGTCGCAAGCGCCTCTTGCAAAGCATTCCCAGTTATAAGAATGGTGGGTGATCTCCAACCGTTCTCCTATGCCGCCGAAGAATACCGTATGGCTGCTTGGAATATTACCGGCCCGGAGAGAATGATATCCGATAGTCCCGGGCTCGCGGGGAGCGGCGCCCTCGCGTCCGTAGACAGCAATATCGCTCAGTTCCTTTCCAAGGGCGTGCGCCATGATCTCACCCATCTCTTTGGATGTACCGCTTGGCGCGTCCTTCTTCCACTGGTCATGCATTTCCAGAATTTCAATGTCAATCTCATCCTTCAGGGTTGAGGCCACCGTCTCCAGCAGCTTATTCATGATATTGACAAGCTTGGAAGTATTGGCGGCGTAAAGCATGGGAATCTCTTGTGCGGCATCCTGGAAGCGCTGCATCTCTTTGGCACTGAAGCCGGTAGTTCCGCATACCAGCGCCTTTTTATGCGCTATGGCCAGATCTAAGACATCCATTGCCATCTCCCTTGTTGAGAAATCTATGATTACATCACAGCGGTCAATGACGCTCTTAAGATCGTCGGTTACCGGTACGCCAAGTTCTGAACCGGTCATGGCAACTGTGCCAAGGTCCTGGCCTATGTAGCTGCGCCCCTTAGGGCCAATGCCCGCGACCAGTTCCATATCGCTGCGGGATGCTGCTGCCGTTGTGATCAATCGTCCCATCTTACCCCTCGGCCCGATTACGATTATTTTCATAAAGCGAACTCCTTTCTCGTATGGTATTTATATTCTAACATAGAATTAAAAATAATGCTTGCATTATCTGTCAGGATTCGGTAAAATAATACTATCGGGGTATGGCTCAGTTTGGTTAGAGCGCACGGCTGGGGGCCGTGAGGTCGCAGGTTCAAATCCTGTTACCCCGATTTTTCTTTAAAAATCAAGGGATTTATCCATATTAAGAAAAATCAGAAAGATATTACTTTTATTCCCGCGAGCAACAAGCCAAGCGGGCATGCTTGCGTGCACATTTGGCGACTGCCGCGAGGTCTTTGACTTATCGTAGAAAACAGTCAAGAAAGGATAATCTTGTACATATCCTGCCAATAGAAGCAATGATATAAGTGCATTGATATTCAATGTGTTTATACCATTGCTTTTTCTATAATCTATAAAAACAGAGATATATTTATTCCCTAATAAATGCATTATTAGGGATACAGAGAAGCGTGTGTAAATAATGGAATAAATATTTCCATGTGGTCAATCCGTCAAATATATGGACGGGTATTTCATCATTAAAGGAATATGCGTTTGAATCTTCCGGGGCTTCAAATATATAAGTTTGGATAATTTTTTTCATAGGATTTACATAAAACTTGGCGGCGTTATAGAGTACAGCTTTCCGTCAATCAGCTCTGCGCGCTGTCCTTCTGGAAGGTTCCAGTAGTTTTCTGATGTGTAAGTGCGTTCT
Organism: Lachnospiraceae bacterium; assembly: GCA_910575835.1. Lineage (GTDB taxonomy): Bacteria > Bacillota > Clostridia > Lachnospirales > Lachnospiraceae > Sporofaciens. The sequence continues at coordinate 16,799 of CAJTGB010000063.1, forward strand.
CTAGGTAATGGCATATATCCACGTCCTTTCTTAATATTGATTATTACTGATAATTGTGTTGATATTAAAATAAAGCCAGACATTCATGTTTACACTGCGCCGTCTATGTGAATACAATACCATTAACATACGCAAAACGCAAATTTGTTCGATTGTTGACTGACAAAATGTAGTGAAGGAGATAAATGATCATATATACAATTCCTCATTAAAAAATGATTTTTAATACAATATCTCCCTTTTCGGAATTGTGAATCCATGGAAAATGAGCTTATAAATATACATTGCAAGCAACAGGCATATATTTTATAATCAAGTATATAAATCGTTAAGGAAAGAATCGAAGGTGGTGCAAACGAAAAAACAGCTTTGATCTTTCGATAACTGCCCTTTCGTTTGCATCAGTTTCGATTTTTTCTGGT
>CAJTGB010000064.1 GCA_910575835.1 Lachnospiraceae bacterium
CGCCATACTGCGACACAATACCAAGATACCCGTTCTCATGCTTATGCACAAACTCATAACTGACCGGGACGGCTTCCGTACCCCGGTTGACGATCGTCGCCTCCAGGATCCCCTCCGCATTAAGCGAAGCAGGAAACGTCTTCTCAACTGTAGAATATTTAGATGGGTCTGTACAGTAAAATACAATCTCTCCCGTCACACTGTTCCTTCCGGCAGCCACTTCACTATTTCCCGCCTTCGTCGAGATAAAATATTTATCCGGTTCATCGTTAAAGATTAATTCTGCCTCTTCCGCATCCAGAAGGCCATTCAATCTGTTAAACGCTTCCCGGAATGCAGTATCAGATTCAGACATCAATTGATAAGTAACCGTTATCTGTCTGGCCGGATACCTCTTATATTGATACTGCGTCCCATCCGTGCTGCCGATCTGAACATCCTCAACCTCACAGCTCATCAGCTCCCTGCCGCTCACTTGCAGAGTCCGAAACCCAGTCACCTCACGATCAAGCCACTTTCCATTGAATTTTACCGCTTCTGCAGGAAGGGCATCTTCATTCTGCAATTCCATAACATCAATAAAATCATACATTCCCATCACCGATATCCCTTCCTATAATTCTCAAAAAACTCCATGCTATCCAGCTCTTCCTTGGTATAAGCAGCAGTAGCCCTGGCGATCTCCCGGCCCTCTACATTAAGCGGAACAATAATCGTATAAGTTGCTCCATATCCTTCCGCAAAATCAGCCCCCGTACCTGTACCATAGCCGCCCGCATACGAGATACGGTCCACGGCTCCATTCACCGGCAGCGCAGCTTTCCCGATCCGCAAGGCTGCATCCCTCACCTCCCGGATATCTTCAAGCAGCCCCTCAACAAAACCTTCCGTAGTATACCCGCCGATCTTCTTCGTAACCCTGGAAGGAGAATGCACCTGCAAAGCCGACCGCATCGTTGCCGACACCTGGTTTGCAACCCGGTTCGCCGCCGCAATCGCCGCACCAGCTCCGGCATTGATACCATTCGCCAGTCCCATAGAAGCATGATACCCCGAACTATAGAACTGCGGCTGCATAGCAGACACCAACGACACCATCCCAGATATCCCTCTGGCAACCTTCTCACGCGATTGGTTCATACCCGAATCTACAGCCTTCGTAAAACGATTCATACCCGATGTCCCATGCTCTGTAACTCCAGCCATCCCGGTTTTCACCGTCGCACTCATCGTTGACATTCCCGCTTTCGTTGCCCTCTGCATGGATGAGGTACCCGTGGACACTGTACGGCTGCTTGCCGTCATCCCTGATGCAACCGCCCGCGCCGTAGAACTCATACTGCTCTGTGCAGCGGCAGTAATCCCATGGAAAGCAATCCCCGACTTACTTCCCATCTCCACAACCGCCTGATCCATAGCAGCTTTTGCAGCATTTCCCGCCGCAGACATTACAGCTTGCATCGTTGCATTTAGCGCGCCCGACTGTTCATTGACCCCATTAATAAAGCCCTGCACCGTATCCAAACCATAGCCCTGGAAAACCCTTGACGGCGAGCCAATGCCAAGCTCACCCTTCGTTCCTTCTTCCGCCGCCGTTCCCACTTCTGCGCCTGCATCCTTCACAAACCCGCTGTTTCCCGACATACTATCCGCAAGAGAACGATCCACGTTCATTCCGATACCGGCCCAATCGACCGCCGCCATCTGGCTGTTCAGCGATTCCTCCATCGTCGTCACAAGACCCATAACAGACTCCGGGATCCCCGACGTATCAAACGCCGTCTTCAAAGCATTCGTAGCCGTCGTTCCCCCGTTAGCAAACGCTTCCGACAACTGCTGAAGCTCCGCATCCGATGCCTGCACCATTGCATTCACATATCCCGCAGACTCCGGACCAGCCGACCGCAGCTGTTCCAACAATCCCTGGTCAATCCCACGTTCTGCAAGAATCTTGATATTATCCGCCCACTGGCTGATGATCCTCTGGTTCTCCTGCAGGTTCTGCGTCATCTTGGAAACAGAGATCTCCGACTTATCCGACAATACATCAAACATATTCGTAGCCTGCTCCGCATACGAACTCCACGTATCATTCAGGCCTTCCACCACAGCCCTCGTCTCATCATCAAGCTGCTCCAGAGATGTGATCTGCACAGCGACACCAGAGCTGACCGCTTCCGCCTGGGCCTGCTGGCTCTCCACCATGACCCCCTTCAGATAACTCTCCGACTCAGCCAGCTCCTTTTTCCTGGAATCCAGAGACACTAACTGCTCCTCCATCTCCTTCATCGCCTTATTATGCTCACCGATCGCCTTAGGGGTGATATTATTCAAAGCCTGCCACTCTTTCTCGAAGCCGTTCATCTTCTCCATCAGCGCGGCATGCTCCTCGTCCACCTTGATCTGTTCTTTCTTCACTTCCAGGTACCGCTCCTGCGCTGCCTGCGCTTTGGCTTCCGCCTCATACGCCTCCACCTTCTTCATAAGGGCATCTGTAGATACACTCAGTGCATCCGTCTCCTCATCATACTGCAGATTCAGCCCTTCCATAGACGCATTCAGCGTCTCCACAGAAGCCTTCAATTTCGCCTTATCCTCCGCACTCTTGCCCTCCTTGGCAGACAAAGACGCAATACTGGACGCAAGCTCCTTATTCACTTTCACATTCGCATCGATATCCGAAACATTCGCTTCATACGCCTTACTGCTGGATTCCAGAGAATCGATCAGTTCCTTTGAAGACTTGACCGCCTCATCCTTCGCCTTCACCGCATCCCCCATGGAATCCGTGAACTTAGCCACAGCCTTAGAGACCCCGACCAACACCGTCACCAGCGCCGTCATCGTGACAATCGTAGCCCCTATGGGATTCGTAGCCATTGCCGTATTCCAGACCATCTGCGCAGCCGCCACAACACCAAGCTTCCCCGACAGGACACCCAACAGAGCCGTCTTCGCCGCTATCGCCGTACTGCTGACGGCCGCAGCCTTTGCCCCGGCTGTCTCCGCCGCAGTATTCACCGTTTCCGCAGCCGTACTCGCATTCGTCGCCATAGTCTCTGCTTTATCTGCCAAAGCCTTAGCCTCCGATGCAGCCGCAGCCTTCTTATCTGCCCTCGCAGACGCCTCCGATGCAGCCACACTCAAAGTCTCCGCTTTGGCCGAAGCAGCCGCAGCCGCAGCCTTCATACTCTCCGCCTTCGCAACAGCTTTATCCGTCCCGCTTTTTGCTTTTGACGCCGCCTCCGCAAGTTTATCCGCCTTCGCCTGGGCCTTCGACGCCTTCACAGCCAGTTCCTTCGCCGCAGCCTGCGCACGGATGGCTTCCAGGCTTGCTTTACGCGCCGCCGTTCCCCGCGTCTCAGCCAATTCCGCTGCCACCGTTGCCGCCTCCTGAAGCTTCGTCGCACGGGCAGCCAGTTCACTCGCATTCTTCATCACCTGGATCGTATCAACCGCATCCGCCATGCTCTTTTGAAACCTGGAAACCCGTTCACCGATATCCATTGCCGCTTTATACGTCACAAAACCGCTGGCCGCCGTTCCAAGTACCGGTACCAGGATATCCAGGTTATCCCTCACCATCCTCACTGCCGGAGCCACCACGCCGACCATCTTCTCTGCCCCGCCCGACGCCTCATTGAAGAAGGCGTTCACCTTCTCCTTCGTCCCGTCAAGCATCTCCTGGAACCCCGGAAGGTCTGCACTGGTCAGGCTGTTATCCACAGTCCGGATCACCGACTCCACTCCACGGACCACAGCAGTTCCAATATTCTCAAACGAAGTCCTGATCCCGCCGCTGGCCGTCCTCGCACGTTCAGCAAAGCCATTTACCCCGCCGTCCAGCTCGATCAGCTTGTCATTAAACTGGTCAAACGTGATCTCTCCTTCTTTCAGCGCAGCATACAGATCACTCTGCGCAGCCGTCCCGGCAAATCCAAACGCCTCAGCCACTTCATACAGCGCCGGACCCATAGTCTCCTGCAGCGTCCGCCAGGACTCCAGATCCACTTCTCCCTTCGAGAGCATCTGGACATACTGCGTCAGCCCTCTCTCGGCGGCCTCCGATGCCGAACCCGATGCCAGGAATGCATCATTTAAAGCAATCGACGTGGCCGTCGCCTTGTCCAGGTCCTTCGTGAGCACGGCAATATTCTGCGTAGACGCAACGATCCCATCCAATGTAGTCGGAAGCCCCTGGATCCCATCAGACAGCTTATTGATCGACGCATTCGACTCATTGGCCGTAAACCCGATCTGCTGCATGACCCTGGGAAAACGGTTCATCGTGTCAAACCGGTTGATCGCCCCGTCCAAAGAAGCCTTCAAGGTATTCCCGGCAATAGAAAGGGCCTTAAACGCCCCTACCCCCTTCGCGATATCCATGATGCCAGAAGACGCCCGCTTCCCCTTCACCTCCAGATCATCCATAATACCGGAAGCCTGCTCCATCTTCTGTGTAAAATTCTTATCCGTTACGCTTAAAACCGCCTTAACACTATAACTCTCCATCGCCGCGGCTCCTTTCCTTCTGCTTCTTCATCAAGTCAAAAATCCCCTGGCTTCTCTCACCGGCACCCTTGCATCCTTCCGGGTGCAGGATCTCCCGCACCCGCTTCTCATAATCAAAAAACCGTTTAAAATGATCATATAGGAACACCAGCTTTTTCTTCCCAGACTTCTTCTTCGCATTGATCTCCCGGTTTGCCCACGCCTGCAGGTGGATCTCATACTCCCGGTCCGCCTGTCTCAACCGGAATGCAGTCATACGCATGTGATACTCATACAGCGTCATCCGGTCAATCTCTGCAAAATCATTCATCCCAAGGAAACGGAGACTATTGAGCACTATTTCTTCATAGACTTCGGCGGAGTCCCTCTCGCCGTCTGCTCCTCCAATTTCGCCTTTTCCGCTTTTTTCCGCGCCTTCTCCAGTTCCTCCTGCTCCTTTAAGTTCCTTTCCAGCTCCCCCACCTTCACCCGGGTCGCATTAGACCTCCTAAGCTCCTCTATGACCTCATCAAACAACGTCTCCATCCCTTCCGCCTCGTCGATATACGCATCCACCTCAGCCTGAGAAGGACGCTTCTCCTCCGCATAAGTCCCCAGATACAGGAATTCCGCCAGTGCAACCGGATCACCCGTCAACAGATTCGGCACCTGAGTCTCCACCCCAAGACCATATTTCACACTCGTATTCCCCTGCACATAATACTTTTTATCCAACTCCCTTACAAATCCAACACCAAACTTCACCCGGTATTCCTTATCCTTGATTTTCAAGATCATTCCCCGATTCCTCCTGCATTCTCCGTTTTCTTCGTATCCGCAAATACATAATCCGCAATCTCCTGCTGCTCCACCGTAACCGTCACATCTCCACGCTTCCCACTTCCGTTGATCCCAAACGTCAGAGAACACTCCACATAATCCTCCGCCGAAGAAGTCTTCTCAAACTCCGTCAGATACCCCTGGAAATACATTCCCTTAAACTTATTCTCACCCGAATCCGCCGGTTCTGACAGATTCGCCTCCCAGACCTCGATCAGATCATCATGATCCATCGCATCCTCCAGCTTATCGATCATCCTGTCCCCCTTGGCAAGAATACTCGTAGCCGTGATCTCAACCTCCGCCGTTCCCGGAGTCCGGATCGAACCGTCTTTCGTGGCAGTTGAATCCGCATCCTTACTTTTGGAACGCCCGTTCTCCGTCGTAAATGCAAGAATCGTTCCGTCGGCCGTTGCCGCATCCTTCTGGATCCGGTACAGATACACCATCTTCTTCCCCTGTACTGCTTCCGCAAATAACTGTAACTGATACATCATTAACCCTCTCTTTCTTCTAACAGAACCGAAACTCCACTTCCAGAAACCCGTGGAGAAGCGGCTGTTTCGTCGTCGTGTCCGCCAGGATCCTCTGGTCGATGTTCACCACCATCCAGGAAAAACCCGGCGTATGCTCCAATCTCCGGCAGATCCGCTTCAGATCCGCCAGCATGGCAGAGACCCTGCCCCGCCTCCTCACCGTACCGTCCCACACATGGATAGTCTGGTACACCGTTCCAAACACAGCATTCTTATTGGAACGGTCCGTCTGCCTGCAATCCGCCAGATACACAAAAGGATACGGCGCACCCTCCGGCGGAAGTCCGCCGTCATACACGTCATATCCCCGTTTCCTGATCTCCGATAACAGGCAGGTAAACAACTCCTGCTGCGGATCCATCCGCCATCACCTCACTTCGCAAGCCGGTCCATATCCCGCTTAAACTGCTCCCTCTGTTCATGAAAAGCCGGTTTCATGTACGGCTGCGCCTCCATGAACCTAGTCCCCCATTCCACATAAGGTGCATACTCCGCCCCGGCCTTAGACTCGGCAGTCAGTCCCCCGTCAGAGATATCAAGGCCAATACTCCGTTTCAAAGTTCCCGTATCCACCGGGGCATTCCTCTGCGCTTTCCTCTGAAGCTCCGCCCCATTCTGCCTGACAATCTGCCTGACCGCACCCATATCAGCCTTCTTCTTAAGAACAACCTTAAGTTCCTTCACACCATTAAACTTTACCGACACCCTTGCACCTCGCTGACAATAAACACCTGCTTGACCCTAAGTCTCCTGGAGAGATCCACCCGGTAGACCCTCTCCCCAATACGGATCCGGTCAAATACCTTGTCATAATACGTCTGCAGCCGGATCACCTTACATCCCTGCCGGATCTCCCCGTAGACCAGGTTCAGGGTATCCGTTCCCACATCCGTCACATTCCCATAGCGCATATCCTCGCTAACACTGTCCGGTCCGTAGTCACCGGAAGACTCTTCATACTCCCCTGGCTGTATCCTCTGAAAATATACCGGCACATCAAACCTCATAGAAACCGAAACCCTCCCCTCCTAGAATTCTGATTTCTGGCATCCAGCCACGCATTGATCTCATCCATAAACCCGGCAAAATCACTGCCGCTAAAATGCAGGTTCTCCCCTTCCACCACATTGATCGTCATACCCTCCGATCCAATACGGTTGAAGCGGATCACCGCAGCTTCCGTAATAATATGCTCCATCTCGGCAGGCGGATCCAGTCCGCCAAGCAAGACCTTAAGCCTTGCCCTGGCGGATTGGAGGATCCACAAAAGCTTATCATCCTGGGAAGCATCCTCCGGATCCATCCCAAGCAGCAGCTTCAAATCCTTCAGCATTCCATCCTGCTCTCCGACCATCTTACACATAGACCGTCTCCTACTCCTTCACCGTCACATCCGCCTTACCCGCATTCACCACACGATAAGAAGCGTCACACTCAGCAACCACGATCTCACTTCCCGCACCCGGCGTGATATCCGCTGCGCCATCCCAGGTCTTCCACCCCTTCACATTCTGCCCCTTTACCGGCACATCCATTTCATCCCCTACTTTATACTTGTAGGAATTCCCGCTCGTAAGCGCCGGAGTAACCGCAACCTTGGTATCCCCTGCCTTCGTTCCCGCAGCACTCGTTACCGTCAGCTTTCCTAACCCACCGGAAGTCAGCTTCGCAAAAGCCTCGTCCTTCACGATCATAAAGCCCACATCCATCGTAACCCGAAGCGCTACTAATTCCTGCTCATACAGGTTCACCGGAGTACCATCCTCATTGGTAAGCGTAGACAACTGCGCCTCCTCCGAGATCTTATAAGACATCCCATAAGGAATCCCATAGTACATATAGTCAAAATCCCCCGCGTAGATAGTCCCCTTATCCAACGCCTTCAGATCCGCCACAGGCTGACCGTCCAAAGTATTGGCAGACCTGTCATACAGGCTCTCCACGATCACACCGTTCTCAATCCTGTGCGTATTCCTCAGCGTGCTCCGGTTCTTCTTCGTAGAGATAAACGCATTCACATCATAATCCTCATCCGTCAGCAAGTCTTCCATCTCCAGAATGTTATCATAATTCAAAACCCCATCAATCACATTCCCCGAAGCCTTGACCGACTTCTCAACCGCATGAAGGAACGGATTCTCCACATCAAGGATCGCCGCCGCATCAAACTTCTTATAGAACGCCTCCGCAATCTTCGGCTTCATCACCTCAAAGAAATCCGACATCTTATAATGCAGAAACTCCCTGGAACACGGAATAATGACACCCAGCTTCTTCGCCACCATCTTCACCTGAAGCCACTGGGCCTTAGAAGTCTTGATCTTCTCCCCCTCACCTACCCAGTAAGCGCCCGGCCCCTTCGCAAAATACTCAAACTTCTTCTCCTTCGAATCCATCTCCTCATACTTCGCAAGCTGCATCACCTTGCTGTTCTTCATGACCTCCTTCAAGATCATGTTCTGATACTTCTCCGGGATAGTCCCGTCCTTATGCTCAAACACAGTCACCTTGTCCGGGTTCCAGGTCTGGGCAAACAACTGCAACTTCCAACCTAATTTCCTGTTCTTATTCATCTTCTACACCCTCCTAATTCTTAATAATCCTGTTTTCATTAGCCATCTTTCTAATAGAAGACAACCCTCTCCTGCTATCCATCACATGGCCGCCCTCCTGCGGGGTAGACTGTCTGGCTTTCGCCTTCACCGCCTCCGAGATCTTAGCGTCCCACGCTTTCTTGATATCCACAATTGCATCCTTGATCTTCTTCGCATCCGCAATAGTCACAAGGGACTCCGCAAACACAAGAGGCAGCGTCTGCTCCTGCAATTCCTTCCTGACCTCAACCAGAAGCTTCTCCCGTTCAAAAGCCGCCTTCTCCGCCTCAAACGCCCTTCGCTCCTTCTGCTGCAGGTATTTCTCTCGCTCCTCTTTGGTCATCTTCGCCAGCTTCTCCGCCTCAGACACCTTATCATCCGCCGCGGCCTCCCATGCTTCCCGCTCGCGCTCCACCGCTGCATCCACAGCCGCCTGCACACGCTTATCAAACTCTGTCTGGTTTCCTTCCTGGCCAAGGAAGTCATCAAACGATACCGCCCCTCCTTCTCCGCCATTTCCAGAACCGCCGCCGCCATCGTCGTCATCGTCGTCATCGTCGTCATCATCACCGCCAGAGCCGTCTCCATCAGCGCCATCGCCGTCTCCATCTTCAGCAAACAACTGCAGACCGCTATACGGAATGCCGCATCTCTTCTGCGCTCTCGACATCAGTATCCTCATTTTCCTACTGCACATCTCTGTTACCTCACTTTCTTTCATACTATCCGGACATAATCCGGGAATTCATCAGCAATCATACAGACACCAATGAAAAAGGAATCCACCAGAGTCTTTGAACTCTCCGACAGATTCCCGCATTGTATATCAGCCCTTCCGGGCGATATCTCGTATTTAATTGTATCCTCCGTCAGACTCTCAATGGATCTGATAAGAGTCTGGCACAGTGCCGTCACACCGGCACAGACAATATCCTGTCCTGGCGGCGCATGCCTTGCATGGCCGGATACCCGAATACGTTTTTTTCTCACTCTTACCTCAATCAATGCACATCCCTCCTAGAAATGAGTACAAAAATACCACCCACTCCGAAGAATGGGTGGCATTATATCCTTACATTACAATACCAAGAACACTTGAAAGCATTACCTCAAAGGCTTCTCCTGCAAAATCCTTTGCTTTCTGCATGCCGCTGTTTTCTCTTAAAAACTCTCTTCCCTCATAAGTTATCTCTATTGGAGAAACTGTTTGTATACATACGCCGTCTTTAGACGACATAATTTCAAAACCTCTAACCAGTCCCTTTTCTACCAGTATCCTAATCACCTTGCACCAATACTGCTGCGGCACATTAAACATATCCGAACACCATCCGTACTTTCTTAGATCTGGTGCAATATCTTTTTTCATGCATTCATACAGATATCTGAGTATTTTATACATGATAACTTCCATATCATCCTTGGCCATAACTTTCTCCTTTCACAAAATACCACCGGTCGTTTCCGACTGGTGGTATCTATAACATCTTAAATATCTTCCTATATGAAAAGAAGATATTTGGTGGGTGTGCCCCTTCCCACATTTCTTTTGACCCATAGGGTGCGTAGCAGCACAATCTCTACTTCAAATATCTTCCTCTTCATTATATGTACATTATACAATGTTTATTCTTTTTTGTAAAGCAACGTGTTTTTCTCAATCATTTTTCTCAAATTTCGCTCCCGAATCCTATAAAATGTCATAACTGAATTTTGCAAACCATTTTTATCCGTATCAAGCACAACTCTTACAACTACATTGAGATTGGTGTCTGGTAATTTCTTTACCATAAATACTGTCCCCTTATTCTTCATATCACGGATAATATAATCAGGATTCTGCACGCTATCCTGTCCATATTTTTCAAACAATTCATAGTCTTGTGGATGCCTTTCTTGAATATGTAGCAGTCTCTCATTCGTAACAATAATTCTATCTGTTTGAATTTTTCCAAATTCTTTTTCCAAAAGAGCAGTATTTATTCTTCCTAATCCTCTTATTTCTGCCACATTATTATCCTCTTTCATATCCAATATCTTTATTGTATCAGAATTATCAGATTTTACAACATTTTCTTTTTCACTCAGCCAACGCTCAAACTCTTCTCTATCCATATACGCAGCGGTACTGCATCTACAATTCGGATGCATAGGCGGTGCATTCTCTCCCGGCATCATATCTTTAACCTTAAAATGCTTCCCATTTATCGCCTTGCAGACCTTACAGGCAGTCTCCAGCGCAATAAACTCATACCTGTCATATCCATTCCGTTCAAACGACCTCTTCTGGGCTTCCGTCTGGACCCTCGCAAGCTCCGTCTGCATCAGCCGCTCCGCGTCAGACCTCCGTACTCCAAACAGCTTCACGAGATGCCTGGCCAACACCCCAGGATGCTTCCCCTGAATCAATCCTACCTGCAGAAGCTTAGACAGTTCCGCCTTCATCATATCCTGGTACATCCAGATTCGGTCAGAAAAACTAGCATTGTGAAAAGACGCATTCACAATCGCATGCGCCGCCTTCTCACAATCCCCCACCGTATCCCCCAGGATCCCCGCCTGCCTCTCAAACTCATCCAGCGTCCTCTTCGTCAATACCCGGTCGAAATACTTCTGCAACTCATTAAACCCGTCAACCAGTTCCAACCCGATGTTCGCTTTCAGCATCTCCAGACGGTTGATCTTCATCGTAGCATTATAAAGGCGCATCTCCTCATTCGCCGTGTCAGAGAAATCCTTATCCTTCACATATTTAGCCGCCTTGCGCCCATACTCTTCAATATCCAGCTTGGAAACACGCTTCCTGGCCTCCGACAGCGTGATCCCTTCCTTCTTCGCATACTTCACATAGAATCCATTGATCTCCCTCTGGATCTGGTCCATCATATAATCATAGATCTCCCCGATACACTTTCGGTATTCCGTCTCCTCGGTAATATTATGCTTCAGCTGCTCCCGCTCCCTGTGCTTCCAATATTCCCTGCTGTCCATTCACATCAGCTCCATCCCTTTTCTTTATCAAGCCAAATGCACGACGCATAACAGCATCATCATCCAAACTCTCCTGCTCCTCCTTCACCCTGTCAATCTCCGTCTGCGCATCCTCCACAAAAGAAGCCAGTTCCAATAACGTTTCCTGGCTGAACTGCGCACCGGCATCCGCCAGCGCCTTCAACTCCTCCAGAACAGCCTTCGGCAGATTCGGCGTAAATGAGATCGTAAAGTCCCCCAGATCCACATTATCCGCTTCATTGACATAATTCTTGATATTCAGAAGAAGACGATACCTTCGCATCAATCCCTTCTTAAATCCTCTCTGACTGGTCTTAGCCAATTGCTGAAATCCAAACAGCTTATACTTCATAGCCTCCCCGGACTGCGTACCGCCAAAAGCCTCATCCGTCAGATCCGGCACAAACGAGATCTTGTGGATATCCTTCTGCAGCCTCTCTTTATACGCCTCCGTTCCAGCCACGTCATACTGCTTATACACATACTTCGCATCCGTCTGAGTCTTACTGCCGTCCGGGTTAATCCCATTCTCCAAAAGAAGCAGGTTCGCCTTCTTCATCTCGATCACATCCCTGACCGAATACCTCCCCATATCCAGATCCCCGGAAATCACAAGTGTTGCCTCATTAAAGTCCGTCATGTAATTCGCCGTGTCCGACTGGGCGGCATCATACAGATCTATCAGAGATGTCACATCCTCATATCCTCCCAGTCTGTATCTGTCCGGAGAATACTCCGTAATCGGAACTTCTCCCCAGTAATGCGGTTCCCGTCTCTCTTCTTCCTGTACCATCACACTCAAAGAACACGGTCTGTAAGTAATGATATCTGCATCAGTATAAACGATCACCCTTGTCCGCTCCTCCGTTCCCGTCCAATACTTCGGATATCTGACCGCAAAAAGCGGCGTCCTCTCCACATCCAGTCCATAGCAGACAAACGTTTCAAACACATTGCTGATGACAGAACAATCCTCGTCATCCTGGTTCCGGTACTGCAGCTCATACGCCCGTCCATATTTCCGGAAATCCCGCCACAGCTCACTGTCCAAAGCTTCAATATCATTCCGCCGGTCATACTCCCTGACAAGCTCATTAATCCGCTCATTGTCACTGGCTTTCTTGATCGGAATCCCAGTATTATACCCCACATCAAAAACATTGATGATCTTGGCAAAATTATGGGCTGCCCTATGATCCGCTTTCCCCTCTTCCGTCCGCCTGCATTCATCATTATAGATCCCGTCATTCCTCGCCTTCATATAATCATCTAAAGCAGCAAGCCGGGGACACTGTATCCGATAATGATCCAGGATCATATTCCTCAGCTTATTCAGATCCCCCAGAATCTCATCCGCACTCTCCGCACGGTAATGGAAATTCGCTTCCGGCCCATGAGCCTGCTGCAGATTCCTGTGCGTATGATACATCCTTCTGTCTGTACCACTCTCAAATTCACTTACCTTTAAATCCTCAGCCATCCTACAACATCCCCTTCATCTTCTTCGCCTTCTTCATCCGGTTCTCCTGCGTCTCAATCGATCCAACCGTCATATCAGAATGAATACCATACCTGATTGCACAGAGCACATCATCATTCTCCTTCAACGGTTCACCCGTATTCTTCTTCCAGACATATTTATAGATCTCCTCACGAAACCGCGGACACCTCTCATACACAATGAAAAACTTTTTCTTGGTCATCAGAGTCGCTACCTCTTCAATCCCTGACAGCACCCTGTTATTTGCCAGATACGCCCGGATACCCGCCTTCTGAAATGCGGCAACATGCTCCGTCCGCGCCGGATCACAATAAAAAGGGATATTACCATATCTCCTGATAATATCCTTCGCCACACAAATCCATTCTCCGATATACATATGCTGCGCTGCATGCTCTTCTATAACATAATAAGAATCCCTCTTCACGCCTATTATCACAATAGCTCCAAAATGCTCCCAGCCCCAATCTACGCCCGCCAGGAATCTGTCGAAGATCATTCTCTTCGCCTGTTCCGGCGTGATCACATGCACGCTTTTGTCAAAATCCGGATACACCACCCCATCGCCAGATACCCATAGTCCACGGATGCCCCGATCATAGAACATTCCCTTCGGTGTTGTCTCCTTAATCTTTCTGATATAACGCTCATCCAGAAAGGTATTATCATCCAGCTGAAAATGAAAACTCATGATCCCACCCGCATCAGACTCAATATAATCATTCAGCAGCCAGTGTTCCGGATGATCCGGATTCGTATCCGCGATAATCCGTGCACCCGGACCGCTGCACCTTGCCTTGATCTCATCAAATACTTCCTGATTCGCCAACGAAGCCTCGTTAATGTATGCCCCAAAAGACGTCATACCTCGGATCCTTCCCAAGCCGCTGATAGAGCCATGACTGGTCTGCACTACCTTTACACCAAACAGGGTAAAGTTATTATACTTGTCGAACCGGAATTCAAACCCGTATTTGTTCGACAGTTCCGTAAGGATGTTATCCTGAATATTCCCTAGCGAATACCCTGCAAGGATATACTGCGGCGTATCGATCCCCAGTTTATTGGCGATCCCCCTCACCCGGATCAGTTCCTGAAGAAACAGGTCATTATCAACCTGCGTCTTTCCACTTCTCTTCGCACCATGATTAATCAGCATAAACCAATCTGAAGCTCTGCAAGCTTTCAGCACTTCTATCTGCTTTGAAGAATACGCCTTACTCAGATCCGGCTTCGTCATCCAATACTCCTCCAATCATTTCAAACAGCTTCTTCACCTTATCTTCTGCAGACACCTGACCATTATCCTTTACCTTGGCCCTTAACGCATCGATCTCTGCCTGCTGTTTTTCAGTAGCCAAATCCATATGTTCAGCAATCCATTCCATCGCCTTAAGTTTATCCAGAAGTTTGACCTTTACCCCATCTCTCCCCTTTGATATCTCAGAGACCAGGATACCGTCTACATCTGAATCATTCTTGATATTTACATTAGAGACTTTTACGGTACGTACATTCCCATTCTTATCTTCAACCTCAATCTCTTCATTGCCAAACTCCACATAATCCTTAATGTCTGCCCTTGCTATGTCAAGATACCACTGGAATACGTCTGCCTCATCCAGCATCTCACGATTGAGACGGTTCTGTTTTAGGCGTAGGATTTCATCTTTTACCTTAGTATTTCTTAGTAAGTCAGAACCATTGACCATTGCCGTTTCATAACTGCATTCATATGCCTTCTGGTATGCCTTCGTGGCGTTAAAGCACCGGATGTAAAGCAGGCAGAAAAGCCTCTGTTTATCGGATAAATCAGCATTTTCAGTCACCTGCTCAACAGCCTCTTCTGAGGTATTACAATTGCCCGGCTGTCCGCCCCTTTTTCGTTTGGTAACGTTACCTTTCGACTGATTAGTAACGTTACCATTCCATTTATCTAAATTCTTCCACTTCCTGATCTGGGTCTCTGATACTCCGAGATCAGAAGCGATGTCTTTTAACTTCTTCTTTCCGCCCGAGTCGAGCCACATCTTGTATGCCTCGTCTCGCTTCGGACTCCTGGCTCTTGGCATATCACCACCTCTCAATTCTCTGTAGTTATGAATGGATCCTGGTTTAATGCATTAGAAAAGACACCCCTGTGAGTGTCTTATTTCTTCTTTAATTATATTATTCATTTTTTTCTTGCTTTTCAGAATGGCTATACCCGCTTCTAGTAGTTTTTATAAATGCTGTAATAATTGAACCTATTCCTGTTACACCTATCAATGCCCCTGAAATAGCTCCCGCATTTTGAGGCACCATAATTACCATAATAATAGAAGCTGCAATACATCCAATACCCAACACAAATGCAAACAATATCCCTAAAAGGCTATCTCTTGACTCTGTATGAATTATGGTAAATTCCATCTTTTGACGGTGTTCTGCTTGCTTCTCGGCCATTTCTAAAATCCTATTTGCCGAACCCGGTAAAACTTCTTCATATCCCTTAATAATGTTTGGTGGTGGGATAGGTCCACTAAATTCACTCTGAATTTTCGCTATTACTTGTTTTACATGTGAATCAACATGTTCCTCCTCCAATTCCTCAACTTCAATCTCTCGATCCTTCGAAACTTCTTGTTTTGTGTCAGAATCAACATGTTCCTCAACTTCTGCCCTTTGTTCTTCCAAAATTTCTTGTTTCTTCTCGGATGCTTCTTCCAACATTGTACCAATCGCCCCTTAATGCCTCATAATCTCTTTGTCTTTCCCTTGAGATATCTGGCCATTCTTTTGCACCGTCTAAATTCAATACACTACCATATCCTTTTAGAAAATTCTTACTTAAAACTGTCTTCACTGTCATCACTCCTTTTACAAGAAACTCCTTATTTGATATAACCCCCATCAAACCTTTTGTTGATTTACTAAGTATGATTTTTATTTCATTATATACTATTTATTGGAATTCCTTGCAAACATTACACCATATCTCTAATAATATTCTAAAAACGATGCAAAGTCTAATAATTTATGCCTATATATTGAAATATAATATAACAATTTTTAATGCTTTTCAACCTTTTTTACCAATTTTTTCCATATTATTCTTCCTTTTCTTATTTTATGATTCCTAAACTTCGACATAAAAAGAACGCCCTGCCGAAGCAAAGCGCCCTTTCTATATGTGGGAGGAATCAGATAGCAATCATCCACTGATCTCAGCATATACTATAGCATTTTAAAACCGGACAATCCGGACAAAACGGACAAACTTTAATTTTCTTCCATAAATCTCTCGAATTCCTTTCTCATTCCCTCGCCCGTAGCCTTCCGCCCGATCTTCACCGCCGTCTGCTCCCACGTCAACTCCTCAAAAATCTTATACCGGATGATCCTCTGCATCCTGATCGGGATCGTCAGCATCCATTCCTCTACCTGTCTCTTGATCTTCTCCGCATTCTCCTTCCGCTGTTCCAGAAGCTTCTCCTCCAGGCGGAGATTCCCGTCATCCTGATAAGTATAGGCCGTGCCCTGGACTTTGAAATGCTGCTCTTGATAGGGAAACCGCGGGTTGCTGCCCTTCACATTGGTCTGGATCACGGTCTTCCGTTTCTTTTTCAACCGGCAGATATCCGCTTCCGTCTCCTTGATCAGCCTGCAGGCATCTATGTAATCATTCAGAATCTTCTTGTCTATGGCTGTTCCCCTCCTTAATCCTCGGGATGTACACCCGGTTCTCATGATACTTTTCCACCTTGCGCACCTTCCCAAGAAGCTGCCGCATCTGGTCTAAGGCTTTCTTATTCTGGGAATCCTGGGTAAACTGCACAATCGGATCCGTAACCTCAAACAGATCCTTGTACACCCGGCGCTCCACCCTGTTCTGATGGATCCTCATACCGATCTGCGCGATCCTGTCCGGGTTTTCCTCAAATTCGATCGCATGAATAAGATCCTGATGCCGTTTGTCCTCTTCCGCTACTCCGCTGCGCGCCATAGCGTTAAGTTCCCGGCATTCCTCCGCAAAATTAAGGAATGCCTTTATCTGATCCGATGCTTTCCTGTCCAATCCCGATCTCCCCTTTTATATCGTACTTTTTAGCCATGTATCCCAACACGTCACAGCACTC
>CAJTGB010000065.1 GCA_910575835.1 Lachnospiraceae bacterium
TTACCTGGAACGTCATGCTTTGAAGTTATGTTGAACCGCCGTATGCCGAACGGCACGTACTGGTGGTGTGAGAGGGGGATTAAATTCCCCCTACTCGATCGGGGATGGGAAAGGAGCCGCGGATATGTCAATTGAATTATATGAACACAATCAGACTGCCTATCAAGCGGCTCTGGATATGCTGAAAAATACAGGAAAAGCAGCGATTATCCATCCGACCGGAACGGGGAAATCTTTCATAGGATTCAAGCTGTGCGAGGATTTCCCGGAGAAAATGGTCTGTTGGCTATCGCCGTCAGAATATATCTTCCGAACTCAGGTGGAGAATCTGGCGGCAAGCATAGAGATGAATGAGACGTTGAATGATGGTGCAGAAAATTATGCGATCCGTAATGTTCAGACGCTGGCAGACACAAATAGCGGGAATGGTTTTGAAAATATTAGATTTTATACTTATGCAAAGCTGATGTCGATGACGGAGGAGGAATTACAAGAGATCTGTCCCGATTACATTGTATTGGATGAGTTCCACCGCTGCGGTGCAAAGGTCTGGGGACAGGGGGTACAGAACTTATTGTCTATGTATCCCGGCGCATCGGTGCTGGGTCTTTCAGCGACGGCGATCCGCTATCTGGACAACCAGCGCGATATGTCGGACGAGCTGTTTGACGGAAATGTGGCTTCGGAGATGACTCTTGGAGAGGCGGTAGTCCGCGGTATCCTGAATCCTCCGAAATATGTCCTGTCTGTGTTCTCCTATCAAAAGGAACTGGCAAAGTATGAGAGACGGGTACGGTCGGCAAAAAGCAGGCTCATCCGGGACGAGGGAGAGAAGCAGTTAGAAGCATTGCGCCATGCTCTTGAACAAGCGGACGGTCTGGAAGAGATATTCCGAAAACATATGAAGAATCCCGCAGGAAAATATATTGTTTTCTGCGCAAATTATGAGCATATGTCGGAAATGATCGGGAAGACGCAGGAGTGGTTCGCGAAGGTGGATGGGAAGCCTCACATTTATACGGCATATTCGGATGATCCGTTAACGAGTCAGGCATTTGCAGAATTCAAGGCAGATGAGAGCGGGCATTTGAAACTGCTGTACTGTATCGATATGCTCAATGAGGGCGTCCATGTGGATGATGTAGAAGGTGTGATTCTGCTTCGGCCGACGGTGTCGCCGATTATCTACAAACAGCAGATCGGACGGGCACTATCGGCGAACAAGAAGAAGGATGCGGTTATCTTCGATATCGTATTGAATATAGAGAATTTGTATAGTATTGGAACTATTGAGGAAGAGATGCAGGCTGCCGTTTCTTATTATCATTTCCTGAATCAGGAGGATGAGATCGTCAATGAGCATTTTAAAGTTATAGACGAAGTGAAGGACTGTATTGCACTGTTTGAAAAGTTAGAGGAGACACTGACGGCTTCCTGGGACTTGATGTATGAGTATGCGAAGCAGTATTACCGGGAGCACGGGAATCTGGAGGTGCCGGTGCGGTATCAGACGGAGGAAGGATATGGGCTTGGCCGGTGGCTTCTGACACAGCGGAAGGTTCGTGCAGGGGAGAAGTACGGTGCGCTTGGCGCGGACAGAATAGAAAAGCTTGACCGGATCGGGATGATCTGGGGGAGTTACCGGGATATTTCCTGGGAGAAGTATTACAAGGAAGCGAGAAAATATTACGAAGAGCACGGCAGCTTAAATACGAATGTAAATGATGTGACGGATTCGGGAATCCGGCTTGGCGCGTGGATCTGCCAGCTTCGGACATATCGGAAGAGCGGGATTCAGAAAAGTTATCTGACGGAGGAGAGGATACGGGCGCTTGACGGGATCGGGATGATCTGGGATGTGCCGGATTATCTGTGGGAAGAAAATTTCGCAGAATGTCTGCAGTATTACCGGGAGCATGGGAATCTGGACATTCCCAATGCGTATATATCGCCGGGAGGACTTAAGATCGGCGGGTGGATACGGAGGCAGCGTTTGCTTCGGAAGGGGAAGACGAATGGGGCTAAGCTGACGCAGGAGCAGATCGCACGGCTTGACGGAATCGGCATGGTATGGAAGACGAAGCCGGAACAGCAGTGGGAGAAGGGGTATGCTGAGGCGAAGGCATATTATGAAGAGAATGGGAATCTGAATGTGCCGGTATCTTATGTAAGCCCGGATGGATATAAGCTTGGAGGTTGGATTGCGGACCGAAGGGAGAAAGGGAAAGAGAAGCATTCGAAAGAGCAGCAGGGCAGGCTGGATGCGCTTGGGATGGTCTGGGTGAAGCCGGATTCCTGGGAAGTGAGGTATGGGCTTGCGAGAGAGTATTATGAAGAGCATGGAAACTTAAATATTCCTTCGAAGTATCGGGCGGACGGGATATGGCTTGCGAAGTGGGTGAATGAACAGAAGCAGGTGTATGCTGGGAAGCGTGCAGGAAAAGTGCTGAGGAAAGATCAGGTGCGAAGGCTTGAAGAGATTGGGATGGAGTGGGGACGGCGGAAATTGGATGGCTGCAGCCAGGAAGAACAAAAACAGGATGAGATGCCGCAGAAGAATCGGAGTGAAGAGACGGTTCAGAAGAGTATTGCGTGAGAAAGAGTGCCTGAATAGGGAAAGAGTCAGAGATTGAGAGAGGAGAATTTTATTGATGGAAGGATACCAGGAAGTCAATGAAATCAGTTTGTTAGATTTGATATTTTATTGTTTGAAAAGATGGCGGCGGATGTTTGTGTGCATGGCATTTCTGGCAGTGGTTGCGGGAATTTACAAGTATCAGGCAACGATTACCGTTAATCAGGAAAAGAAAGAACTGCAGGCACAGCAGACTATAGCTGAACCAGTTGAGGGAGAGACAGCGGTTGAAAGTGAAACGATTGTATTCGAAGATCCTGTTTTTTCGGCTGTTACTTTTGCGGTTATAGGGATGATCGGCGGAATATGCTTGTGTTGTCTGTCCTTTTATATGAGTTATGTGACGAGCGGGAAATTGCAGAATATAAGTAACTTTCAGCATAAATTCGGCATGCCGTTATTGGGAGTTGTTCGGAAAAGCGAAACGAAAAGGAGATGGTTTGGATTCATAGACCGATGGATCTGCAGGCTGGAAGAGGGGCCCTATATCAGGATTTCAAGAAAAGAGCAGATAAAGATGGCGGCGGTGAATGTTCAGAACGTTATTCATAGAAGCTCCAAGGAGAAGATAAAGAGGGTTATGCTGGCCGGGAGTGTTGAGGGAGATGATGTGATAGAAATCTGTGAGCAGTTGGCAGAAGAGATTAAAGATGTCACATTTTCACCTTATCGGCAGATCGTGTTCCATGCGGCAACGCTTAAGAAATTGGAATATTATGAAGGGATTTTGTTTATTGAGAAGAAAGGGAAGTCTTATGAGAGTCTTATCAGACAGGAGAAAGATTTGGCGGTTAGCAGGGATGTGAAAGTGCTTGGGATTATTGTGTGCTAAAGTGTTTTTGTTACCAGACGATCAATGTTTGTATATTATTGACCTTGATAAAATTAAGATTATGGAGACAGTGTCTTATGGAAAAGAGAACAATCGATTTTAGTCCGCCTGACATTTCAGCGCTTGAAATTGCAGAAGTAGAAGAAGTGTTACGTTCTGGTTGGATAACGACCGGTCCCCGGACAAAAATGCTGGAATGCCGGCTTGCGGCCTACATAGAGACTGGAAAAACTGATGTCGACTGCAGTTCAAAAGAAGCAATTGAAAAATATAGTCAGAAGGTAGTCTGTCTTAATTCTGCAACAGCGGCAGAGGAACTTAACTTTCGTATCCTTGGTGTTGGCCCCGGAGATGAGGTTATTGTCCCGGCCTACTCCTATACTGCTTCAGCCTCAGCCGCAATCCATTGCGGTGCAACTGTAGTTTTCGTTGATATCCAGAAGGACGGAGACGCAAGAACACACTGTCCCGAGATGGATTACGATGCGATGGAGAAGGCAATTACACATAGGACGAAAGCAATCGTAACAGTGGATTTTGGGGGTATCGTTTGTGATTATGACCGGATTTTTGAAATCGTTGAAAGAAAACGAAATCTGTTCACACCGGTTAAGAGCGATGGAACTCTATTGTCTGATCTGTCATCTCGTATCCAGCACGGTCTTGGGCGTATAGCTGTTGTGGCTGACTGTGCTCATAGTCTTGGTGCAAGCCGCACTGTTTTGTATACAGGGCAAGGGAAAACAGAGCAGAAGAGGCGTTATTGCGGTGCAATAGCGGATATGACAAGTTTTTCGTTCCATGCGGTGAAAAATTACACTACTGCCGAAGGCGGGGCAAGTACTTGGTGTTTGCCGCAGTCTGTCTATGATACTGTGACTGATAAGGAGATTTACAAATTCTATCAGTTGCTAAGTCTGCACGGCCAGAATAAGGATGCCCTTGCAAAAACTAAAGTCGGTGCATGGGAATATGACATCATTGGACCTTGGTACAAATGTAACATGACTGACATTATGGCAGCCATTGGTCTGCGTCAGCTTGACCGTTATCTTGGCCTTCTTGAGAGAAGAAAACAGATGATTAAGATGTATGACGCTGCCTGTGATGAGTTTGGTCTCTTTCATATGCTCCATCATGCGGATGGTATAGATAGTTCGGATCATCTTTATCCGATCCGTGTACCGGAAATTGGTGTTAAACAGCGAAATAAAATTATTGAAAAGATGGCAGAGCGCGGTGTAGCTACGAATGTCCATTATAAACCTATGCCGATGATGACGGCGTATAAATCCCTTGGATGGAATATCAAGGATTTCCCCAATACTTATGACTACTATCATAACCTGATTACGCTCCCATTTCATACACTGCTGTCTGATGAAGATGTGGAGTATGTGTGTAAAAACTTGAAGGATGTCATTGATGAGATAAGGGGATAGAGATGTTGCGGAAGTGGGATGATCTGCCTGATTTTATGAAAATTCCAGAAGTACGGACTTACTGGGAAACATTGAATGGAAAAAGAGGACAACTCCTTCTGAAACGAATTTTTGATCTTTTAGTCAGTCTTATTCTGTTGGTGATCTTGGCAATTC
The DNA here is from genome assembly GCA_910575835.1 of Lachnospiraceae bacterium. Classification (GTDB taxonomy): domain Bacteria; phylum Bacillota; class Clostridia; order Lachnospirales; family Lachnospiraceae; genus Sporofaciens. The sequence continues at coordinate 5,066 of CAJTGB010000065.1, forward strand.
CGATGGCGGTGATAGCGGCAATGATTAAAGCAGATTCAGAAGGACCAGTATTTTATCGGCAGGAACGCGTAACGACATATGGTAAGCATTTTCATATCCACAAGTTTCGGACAATGGTGGATAATGCTGACAAGATAGGTACAGCTGTGACGATTGACGGAGATTCAAGGATTACTAGGATAGGGGCCAAATTGAGACATCTTAGGCTTGATGAATTGCCGCAGGTAATGGACGTGATCTCGGGTGATATGAGTTTTGTTGGTACACGACCAGAAGCAGTAAAATATACGAAAAGATATAAACCGGAATATTATGCCACATTGCTTATGCCGGCGGGGATAACAAGCGAGGCAAGTATAAGATATAAAGACGAAGATAAGCTGCTTAACGAAGCGATTGATGTTGATCGTATTTATGTAGAACGAGTATTACCGGAAAAAATGAAATGGAATCTGGAGAGTATAAGCCGGTTTTGCTTTTTCCGAGATATACTGACAATGTTCCATACAGTGGCAGCGGTGATGGGGAAGGACTACAAATAGAATTACTTTTGAAGACTTGAGAAGCTGACGAGGTACGATATATGAGTAAGCCAATGGTATGGATTATTAGTTATTTTGCTGGCGGGCCGTCATACTGTCCGCGGATCCCGGATTATAGTTTGGCAAAATATTTGAGAGAACACGGGTATGATGCGCTTGTCTTTGCCGGAAGTGCACTGCACAATACAGAAACTAACTTTATTACAGATAAAAGCACTTATCGAGAGGCTATGGTTGACGGCGTGCCGTTTGTATATATTCGCACGAGGCAGTACAAATCAATGAAAGGAGAATCGCTAAGTTTTATTGATTTCTACTGTAATATGATGAAATGCTATAAGCGCTTTGACAAGCCGGATATAATTATGGCGGCTATGCCGCAGCCGTTATCTTGTTTAGCGGGATATAGAATTGCAAAAAAGTATCATATTCCATATATCACAAGCATTGTTGATCTGTGGCCGTTGTCAATCGTCGAATATGCCGGTTTTTCAGATAATAATCCTGCAATTCGAGCTATGTATGCTTACGAAAAGTGGATTTATAAGAAATCAGATGAGTTGGTCTTCACTTGGGAAGGTGCATATGATTATATTGTGGACAAAGGATGGGACAAGAAGGTGCCAAGGAGCAAGTTCCATTATATTAATATCGGAGTTGATTTGACAGAGTTTTATTATAACATGAAGACTTATACGGTTGATGATTCCGACCTTTCTGATGATAAATTCCGTGTAATGTATTGCGGCAGTGTGAGAACCGCGAATGATATCGGCACAGTAGTCTCTTGCGCCAGGAGTCTGAATAAGGATGGATATGGCGATAAAATACGATTCATCATTTACGGTGACGGTCCTGACCGTGCGGTGTTGGAAAAACGTTGCAAAGATGAAAATATTCCGAATGTTGTCTTCAAGGGAAGCATTGATAAGAAATATATTCCATATGTGCTGTCTAAAAGCAATTTGAATGTATTAAATCTCAAACCGGCCAAGACGCAAAAATATGGAAACAGTTCCAACAAATTGTTCGAATATCTGGCTGCCGGTAATCCAGTGATAGCAAATATTGATGAGGGAAAGTACCCGATTATTACGAGATATGGCTGCGGTAAAGTTGTAAAAGCCGGATCGTCCAAAGAGTATGCGAAAGGAATTGAATATTTCTTAAATCTTAATGCAGACGAGACGGAACAGTATAAGGCACATGCCCTTGAAACGGCCAGGTTGTTTGATACTGATGAGATAAATCGAAAATGGCAGGAGATTATGGCACGATGCCTTGAAAGGAACGATAAGACGAAGGCCTGACAGGTATAACTATAAGGTGATTACAAAATGAAGAAGATTATGTTAGCGTTTGGGACAAGACCCGAAGCCATTAAAATGTGCCCATTAGTAAATGAACTGAAAAAAAGGAAAGGCCTTAAGACTGTGGTATGTGTCACCGGGCAGCACAGGCAAATGTTAGATCAGGTGTTGAAAACGTTTGGCGTTGTGCCTGACTATGATCTTTCTATTATGAAAGATAAGCAGACGTTGTTCGATATAACTACAAGTATTCTTGAGAAAATCAAGTCAGTGCTTAAGGAGGTCAAACCTGATGTTGTCCTGGTACATGGAGATACATCGACCACATTCGCAACTGCTTTGGCTTGTTTTTATCTTCAGATTCCGGTCGGCCATGTCGAAGCGGGACTTCGGACCTATAATATATCTAGTCCTTTCCCGGAAGAATTCAATCGTCAGGCAGTGGGGATCATAAGCCAATTTAATTTTGCTCCGACACAGTTGGCTGCTAAGCATTTAATTAAGGAAGGAAAGAACCCAGAGACCATATACATTACCGGAAACACAGTTATCGATGCTATGCAGCATACGGTCAGGGAGGATTACACTCATCCTGAGTTGGACTGGGTAGGAGATGATAAACTTATCTTCATCACAGCACACAGGCGTGAAAATCTGGGTAAACCGATGCGTCGAATGTTTAGAGCCATAAGAAGAGTGCTTGACGAACATCCAGATTGTAAAGCAATCTATCCTATTCATATGAATCCTGTGGTTAGAGAGGCTGCTGCGGCTGAATTGAGTGACTGTGATAGGATTCATATTGTTGAGCCAATTGAGGTTTTTGATTGTCACAACTTTGAAGCCAGAAGCTTCCTGTGTCTGACAGACTCCGGTGGAATACAGGAGGAATGTCCGAGTTACGGTGTGCCTGTATTCGTTATGCGTGACACGACGGAACGGCCAGAAGGCGTGGATGCCGGTACATTAAAGTTAGTTGGTACTGATGAAGAAGTAATATACAAAACATTTACAGAGCTTTTGGAAAATAAAGAAGCTTATGAAAAGATGAGTAAAGCATGCAATCCTTATGGGGATGGACGTGCCTGTGAACGGATTGCGGATGTGCTTGAACGAGGGAAGTATGAAGCGTGGAAACTGTAAGAGTCTGAGAGGCCATTTGATATGATTAGGATTTTACACTTTGTTAGTAGTGTCAATATTAATAGCGGAGTGATGTCGGTGCTGATGAATTATTATCGGCACATCGATAAAAGCAAAATTCAGTTTGATTTTGTCTATTTTACAGAAAATGACACACAAAATTATAAAAATGAAATTTTGAGCGGGGGAGGGAGATGTTACCTTGTAGCTGCGCCTAATCACGATCCGCTTGGGTTTGAAAAGGATATCCATAGACTTTATAAAAAACATTATGGAGAATATTATGCTGTTCATCTTCATGATACTTTTCTTCCGGCTTTTCTTCTTGACTGTAAAAGGAAGATTGGTGCGAAGAAGCTGATTGCGCATGCACACTCAACAGCATACGGAGATGTAAAGTTAAAAAGTATAAGAAACTATATTCTCAGCTTACCGAAATATTTCATTGTCGACAGGTTTTGGGCTTGTTCTCATGAAGCAGGATATGTTCTAGCGGGGAAAAGAATGTTCGAGCGAAAGGGGAAAATACTAAACAATGCCATTCGGCTTAGTGATTTTAAGTTTTCTCAGAAAAATCGTGATTACTATCGGGAAATGCTGGATGTCTCAGATGATTTTGTGATAGGGCATGTGGGTCATTTAAGTCGGCAAAAGAATCATGTCTTTTTGATAGAAGTGTTCAATAGGGTTTTGAAGGACATACCGAATGCAAAACTTGTTCTTATTGGTGATGGATCAGAAAGAGCTAATATTGAAAAGCAGTGTAAAGAACTTGGAATAGATAATGCAGTTCATTTTCTTGGTATTCGTAGTGATGTTAATAGGGTGCTGAATGCCTTTGATGTTTTCTGTTTCCCCTCTCGCTTTGAAGGTCTTGGGATAGCGTTGGTAGAAGCACAAGCAACAGGTATACCATGTGTGTATGCGAATACTATACCTAGTGAAGTGAATATTTTGAAAGCTCAAAACAAGATACTTAGCCTGAATGATTCTTTTGAACAATGGAGCGATGCTGTGGTCTCTTCTGTCAAAAAATATGATGATCCTCAGCAGGAATTAAGAACGGCAGGATTCGATATTCAGATTGAAGCCGCTAAGATAGCGGATGATTATGTTAACAGCTAAAGCAGACAATAATAGAGGTGGAAGGAAATGGAGTCACTTACGCTTAAAGAAATACAGGAAATTGAACTTAACTTGTTGCTTGCATTTGATCTAACCTGTCAGCAGAATAATTTACGATACTCTTTAGGCGGCGGCAGTCTCCTTGGGGCAATACGACATAAGGGATTCATTCCTTGGGATGACGATGTCGATGTAATGATGCCAAGACCCGATTATGAAAAATTTCTTAGAATATGCAAGAAACGGAAGATGGGGTTTGACTTGATTACTTACGACACTGTTAAGGGATACAATGGTTTATTTGCGAAAATATGGGATACATCTACGCTTATCAAAGATGATTTGATGAATATGGCTTTCGAAATTGGTGTAAACATTGATGTATTTCCGATTGACGGGCTTGGAGATAGTGAACAAGAAGCTTTAAAAATCTTTAAAAAGACAGCCTGGAATCGTGAAATGCTGAATGCTGTCCTTTGGAAAAAGTTTTTCAGAAGTAAAACTCACAGCATTCTGGTTGAGCCGATACGGCTTACAATGTTTGTTTTGAGTAGATTTGTGAATCCCAAAAAATTACTGAGAAAGGTTGATGAAGAGAACCTTCGGCATCCTTTTGAACAATCGTCATATGCAGGATGTATTTGCGGCTCGTATAGAGAGCAGGAGATTATGACTAAAAAGACATTTGAAGACTATATAGAACTTGAATTCGAAGGTCACAAGTTAAAAGGTATCCAAAATTATGATGAGTACCTGAGAAAGCATTATAACAAGTATCTGGAATTACCTCCAAAAGATAAACAAGAGACGCACCATACTTATAAAGCCTATAGGATATAAGCTTTTTTGTTTCTCATAGAAATTAAAACAGGCAGGTATTACAAATGAATATAGCAATTATATTTGCCGGCGGTACAGGCCAGCGAATGAATACAAAAACAAAACCTAAGCAATTTCTGGAATTGCATGGAAAACCAATCATTATATATACTCTGGAATATTTCGACCAGCATGAGTTGATCGACGGTATTATCGTGGTGTGTGTAGAGGAGTGGATCGATTATTGCCAGAGTTTGGTGGACAAATTCCACATTGAGAAGGTTAAAGCAATCATACCTGGCGGCGAGACTGGAATGTTATCAAGATTCGAAGGCGTGAAGAAAGCGTCGGAATTGTATCCTAACGATACAATTTGTCTGATGCATGACGGCGTGAGACCGATGATTGACCATGACATAATCAGTCAGAATATAGAGTCTGTCGAGAAGTTTGGTTCTGCCGTTACGGTAGCCCAGGCAGTTGAAACTATAGCGGTACGAGGTTCTGATAATAAGGTCGGACAAATTATTGATCGCAGCAAGTGCCAGATGGCGAAGGCACCGCAGTCTTTCCGTTTAGGAGAACTGCTAAAGGTTCATCAGGAGTCTGTTGACTCTGGTATGACAGATTGCATAGATACTGCTTATCTGATGCAGCTGAGCGGTTATGATGTGTATACGGTAGAAGGTTCGGCGGAAAATATTAAGATAACCACACCAACGGATTTTTATACTTTCAGGGCATTGATGGATATTCGTGAAAATTCGCAGATATTTGGAGTATGAAGATGTATAAAGTTCAAATTGAGGATTGTCAGAACATTGGTAAGTTGGATTTCATAGAATGGGAGAAGTTTAGAGAGAAAGCTATACTGATTACAGGATCAACCGGTTTAATCGGTTCCAACCTTGTGAATGCTCTTGCATATAACAGTCAGGAGAAAGGGTTGAATATTAGATTGGTTTTGCCTGTCCGAAATGTGTCTGCTGCAAAAGAACAATTCAGTTGGACTGGTGCCAAGATTATTCCTTATAGTCTTGGTTCGGAGCTTAAGACAGATGAATCAATCGATTATCTTGTTCACCTGGCAAGCCCGACAAGTTCAAAATATTTTACAGAAAAGCCTGTAGATACCATGCTGGCTAATATAGAGGGAACAAGGGTATTGTTGGAGTTCGCAAAAGGGCATCAAATTAAGAAGTTCATAAGCCTTTCTACGATGGAAGTTTACGGTTTTCCAGAGAAAGGGCATAAGGTCAAAGAAAATGAACTTGGATTTTTCGAAACTATGAATGCCCGGAACAGTTATCCGATTGCAAAGATTGCAAGTGAGACATTATGCAATAGTTATTATACGCAGTATGGAGTTCCAGCAGTAGTTCTGCGTGCCACACAGACTTTCGGACCGGGAGTTAGGTATGATGACGGGCGTGTTTTTGCACAATTCATGAGATGTGCCATAGAGAAGAAGGATATTGTGCTGAAGTCAGCGGGTTTGACTGAGCGTTGCTATTTATACACATCTGATGCGGTTTCGGCAATCTTGGTAAGCTTATTAAAAGCCCGGCCGGGACAGGCATACACAGTTGCGAATCCAAACACGTACTGTTCTATTAAGGATATGGCTCGGATGGTGGCTGATGAGATAGCAGACGGTCAGATTGGTGTTGTATTTGAAATTGTCGATGATATCGAAAAGTTAGGGTACGCAGGAACTCTGTATATGGATTTGGACGTAGGAAAGATAGAGAGCCTTGGTTGGCGATCAAATATAGATCTGCGTGAAATGTTCGAGAGAATGATCAGAGGGATTAAATAAGATGGATAAAGTTGCTATTCTGATGAGTACATATAATGGTGAAAAATATTTGGATGAACAGATTGGCAGTATTCTTGCTCAGGAGGGCGTTGATGTCACATTATATATACGTGACGACGGCTCATCGGATAGGACAGCAGAAATAATAAAATATTATTGTAAAAGGTATCACAATGTGAGTTTCACGCAAGGAGAAAATCTTGGCGTTGGAAATAGTTTTATGCAGTTGGTTTATGATGCGAAAGATGTGTATGATTACTATGCTTTTGCTGATCAGGATGATATTTGGCTTCCTGAAAAAATAAAAATGGCTGCCGATAAGATTAAGGAAAGTAAAAGGCCCCTCCTTTATTGTTCGAATCAAACTTTGATAGATAAGAACGGAATCGAAATGGGGATACGGCATAGTAAAACTATTGATTCAAGCTATTTGCAGGTTTTATCTAACAACGAAGCCACCGGATGCACAATGGTTTGGAATAAAGCGTTGCAATATCTGATATCAGATGAAAAGCGACGTCCTTCGAAAAAACTGCTGAAAAAAAGAATTCATGATGTTTGGATCGCAATGGCAGCGTCAGTTGCAGGAGAAATTTATTATGATAAAAGATCTTTTATTCTATACAGACAGCATGAGAATAATGTTGTAGGAGTCAGAAAAGGCAGTATATATAAAGAGTGGCGAAAAAAAATAAAAAATAAGGAACTTAGAAACGGAAGAAGCGTTCTTGCAAAAGAAATCCTAATTAAATTCGGGGATAAAATTGATAGCAGACGAATGAAGGAGAAGCTTCAAAAATGCGCATGTTATAAAGATTCAATAAGTACGAAAATAATGTTGTGCAGAGACACTGATCTTATGAAATACTCAAATGAGGGTATGTTGATGTACAAAGTTAAGATTATCCTGAATCTATTTTAATATAGTATCAGATTAGTATCTCAAACAATGGAACGATTGTTTTAAAGAAAAGATGGTGAGGACATATAAATGGTTGCGTTATATATGACATGGATCATTCTGCTGATTTTCGTAGCGGTGTTATATAAATATGGAAAAAAGGATTTCACTAGTCCGGCCTTTTTTCTTGCTCTTAGTTTCTTTGCGAGTTTTACAGTAGTAATGTTAAACATAAAAAACTGGGATATAGAGATATATGGGTACAATTGGAGCACAACTTTTTGTATCTTGGCGGCTATAATCTCGTTTGCAATTGGAAGTATGATCGTTGCAAGCAGATCAGATAGAAATAATGTTAACAAGGCGACCGTTCATTGGCAGATCGAGACAAGAAGTGCAAACTATCCATATGTTTTTTTTGCTGTTTTATCTATAATTATGTTTCTTTTGTTTTTGAAATTCAAAATCAGAAATATTAGCTTGTCGTCATTGCTAAGTTTTACTAATGCTTTAAGGGATAATTACACGTCAGAAAAAGAATACAGTTTTTTAACATCACAAATACTAGAGGCTCTTGTCGGGGTGGCCTATATCAGTTTACATCGAGTGATGTTGGAAAAGTTCTATTTAAGAAAAAAGGTAAATAAAAACTTATTTATACCGATTCTGCTTTTTCTGTTTGGAACATTATTATATACGGACAGGAATATTTTTCTACGTTTTATGATTTTTGGCCTGACTGCGTTTGTTATGTCTTTTAATTGGGAAGGTGTAACAACAAGGAATAACAGAAAGTTGATAGTAAGAGTTGCAGCAGCGGTTTTAGCGATTGCGGTTGTATTCTGGCTGTATGGGCATTTAAAAGAATATACATCTGATTTTGAACGAATGGTAGGGATTTATGCCGGATCTGGAATATATGGTTTTAATTTGTGGCTTCAAGATTTTAATAATCAATTTACAAACGGTGAGTTAACGTTTTCTTCAATTTTGAATACATTAAGTGCGTTTGGAATCGGGCAAGGTACCTCCTTATCACAGCGTTTTGAAATGATGGTATACCAATCAAGGAATGATTATGTGTTTGTGACAAATATTTTTTCTGCTTTGAGAATTTACTATCAGGATTTCGGTATTCTGGGTATAATTGCAGTTTCATTCCCAATGGGAATGATCTTTGAAAAGTTATATCAGGCAGCAATCAAAAGAAAATTTGGTTTTTGGTGGTTATTTTATTGCTCGCATATTTATCATATTTTATATTTCCCAATCCTGGAACAGTTTTTACTGCGATTCCACCTTGGAATAATCTATGAAATATTTTGGCTATGTTTTTTCTATTACCTGGTATACGGAACAAATGGATTATGGAGAATCAGAATGAAGGAGAATTATGGGCGATGCAATAAAAAAGGAAAAATCACTAAAGGTAAATGCTGTACTAAATGTTATAAAACAATGTAGTACTGCATTTTTCCCATTAATTACATATCCATACATTTCTCGGGTTTTGGGAAGTGATAACTTTGGCCGGATTAGTTTTGCCAGTTCCATTATTGAATACGGAATGGTTTTTGCCGCGCTTGGCATTCCTACCTATATGTTAAGAGAAGGGGCGAAGGTTCGTGATAAAAAAGATGAGATAAAGCAGATGACTTCAGAAGTGTTCACGCTCAGTATTATTACTATGCTAATTGTGATCTGTACTATAGTATTTTTGATGATAGTATCTCCAAGATTGAAAGTTGAGAGCCTTATATTATCTATATTATCTTTTAACATTGTTTTTTCAATACTTGGACGGGACTGGATAAACACGATTTATGAGGATTATCTATATATAACGGTTCGATATATTGTTTTAAAGATCCTATCCTTGTTTTTTATCTTTATTTTTGTAAAAAGCTCAGAACATTATCTCAGATATGCGATGATAATGCTATTTTCGGAATCTGGCGGATATATTGCGAATATGTTTTATACCAGGAGATATGTTCCCTTTGCACTGACTCTGAAACCTAATATTAGAAAGCATTTAAAATCATTGTTGTTGCTTTTTTGCTCAACACTTGCGGTACGCATTTATATTCAATCAGATATAACAATACTTGGCTTTATGAGAATTGATTCTGAAGTAGGTGTATATTCTCTTGCTTCAAAGATTTATTCAGTTATTAAATCTGTATTGAATGCTATCATTTTGGTAACTATTCCTCGAATTTCTTATTATGTTGGAAATGAAAAATTAAAAGAATATGATTCTTTGTTAGGAAAGCTGAAGGATTCGCTTATAACACTATTATTTCCGTGTATTGTCGGGGGATTTGCTTTATCTAAAAATATAATGTATATAATGGGCGGCGAACAATATCTATATGGATATAAAGCATTTGAAATACTTTGCCTTGCTTTAATGTTTGCTGTACTGGGCTGTTATTATGCGCAGGGAGTGCTTATACCAAACAAAAGAGAAAGTAAGTATTTTATATGTACTTCTGCTTCTGCTGTCATAAATATTGTGCTTAATTTTGTTGCAATACGATTCTGGGGGATTGAAGGAGCAGCATTTACAACGCTAATTGCGGAAATGCTGATCATGGGAAGCTGCAGGTATTTCTCAAAAGGATTTCATCATGAAAAGATAAGTAATTCTGTAATTTCGGTTGGATTAGGCTGTGTATGCATTTTTGTTTTATGTAAAGTGATTGGCTTATTTGATTTTAACATTTTTGTTGAAACAGCAATTTCGATATCCCTGTCTGTTGTTTTATATTTTGTAATTTTGTTAGTTGGGAAAAATACTCTGGTAACTGATGCTATTGACAGCTTTAAACAAAAAATATAAATTTTTGAGATTATACTAATAGGAACTTGTCTGGTTTGTTGTATAATTTTAGGGTATTTGCTGAATATTGATATTTCTCAGGCACTAACTTATATATAGTCAATTTTAATCATCAGCCCCTCTAAGTGTTTCTAACATATTTTAGAGTGAAATTAAGAAAAAGTATTGACCTTCGACCCTCTTTAACCTTTATAATAACCTTAACGTATAGGAGAGGAGGGACATCCATGAAGATCAAAGATGTGGAAATCAAAGTCGGTATCACAAAAGCAAATATCAGATACTATGAAAAAGAGGGGCTTATCTCCCCGGGGAGGAATGATGAGAATAATTACCGTGATTATTCGGAGAAGGATGTAGAGCTGCTTGAGCGGATCAAGGTATTAAGAATGCTTGGAATACCGATTGCAGATATCAAACTGCTGAATGAGGGAAGTGTTGCCTTTGGCGAAGTTTTGTCCCGCCGGCTTGGGACGCTGAGGGATGAAGAAAAAAATCTTGAATCCGTAAAACGGGTATGTGAAAATCTTTTGCAGAACAGGCTCCCGTATAATGACGTAACAGAAAAGGTATTAGAAGAAAATACCGGCACCTGGAGCAGTCGGCTTAAACAAATCATAGAAGAGGATATCACCAGGGAAGTTCTGAGTCCGAAACAGTTTAATACTAATCTGGTAATTTTATTGATCTGGGGATATTTTATATGTGCGGCTGTCTCAGTGTTATGGGGAAACTGGCTTCTTGATCATTCGGGCTTTATCCCGATTCTCCTTGGCATTGTATGCTATGCCGCTATATATTTTACAGCGGATGTGAGAATACTTTTTGTTCTTTTTCATGTAACTGTCTTAAATCTTGTTCCGGAAACGGCATTTGTCTTTAGGGCAGCTCCTACACTTATAGCTTCGAATAAAGAGTATGCAAATGTATCCGTCAGAGGAGTGCATCTGGGACTTTTTTGGATCATGCTTATAATTTATGTATTACTGCTGTATCTGATGTCAAGAGTATGGGCAGGTTTTTTTACAAAGGCAAGATATATTGTGATTATGGCATGTATCTATACCCTTATTATGACATTTGTAGTGGTCAAGCATTTTTGTAACATTTGTGGCTAAAAATTTATTGGATTGTTGCCTGGAATCTATCGGGGCTGTCAGCTTTTATCAATGGTGCTTCGCACCGCTGCGCGGCCGTGCCA
>CAJTGB010000066.1 GCA_910575835.1 Lachnospiraceae bacterium
ACATAGTTGTTTCCTCCTAAAATTTTTCTACCAATTTTTTCCAACTAATCACAGTATTGTCGAATTCATTATCCATTATATAAAAATGGATGTGTCGAATAATCTGTGATGATTTACACAGATTATTTTACACACCCGAAAATATATGAATTCCATGCCGTCATAGAGCCGGTTCCCGACAAAGGCGGCGCATATGTACGTTTCCCATATGACATCCGCAAAGAATTCGGCAAAGGCAGGGTCAAGGCACAGATCACCTTCGACGGCGAGCCTTATTCCGGAAGCATTGTAAATATGGGCGTGAAGAACAGCGACGGTTCCGTCTGCTATATTATCGGGATCCGCAAGGATATCCGCAATAAGATCGGGAAGCAGCCGGGCGACACCGTACTCGTCACTGTAAGAGCCTACGAATATTAAGTAATTGGCAGTGAATGCGCTCAGCACACTGATTCTCTAATCTGAACAGGGGGAACAGCGATTACTGCTCCCCCCATTCAATATCCTATTCTATTCCATACCTTATTCCGTATCTGCTATATCTTATTCACCGCCGCACTCAGATACTCGTTGCTGATCTCATAGAATCTCTCTTCCTCTACTGCCTTGGCAAGCCCCGCATCGATCGGCATCTTCCCTAACACCGGAATCCCAAGTTCCCCTGCAGCCTGGTCGATATGGCTCTCCCCGAATACAGAGATCTTCTTACCGCAGTCCGGGCATACCAGGTAACTATAATTCTCAATGATCCCAAGTACCGGAATATTCATGGCCTTCGCCATATTATAAGCCTTCTTCACGATCATCTGAACCAGATCCTGCGGAGATGTCACGATCACGACACCGTCCACCGGAAGAGACTGGAACACTGTAAGCGGTACGTCCCCGGTTCCGGGCGGCATGTCCACAAACAGATAATCAAGGTCTCCCCACATAACGTCTGTCCAGAACTGAGTAACCACGCCTGCGATCACCGGACCTCTCCAGATTACCGGATCAGACTCATTTTCAAGAAGGAGGTTCACCGACATGATCTTCGTGCCGTCCTTCGCCTCACATGGGAAGATCCCGGCCTCGTCTCCCTTAGCCTTATCGTGGATCCCGTACATCTTCGGAACGGACGGTCCTGTCACATCCGCATCCATAATTCCGACCGCGAATCCCTGCTCCCGCATCATACGTGCAAGTGACGCCGTCACCATAGACTTGCCTACTCCGCCCTTGCCGCTGACAACGGCGATCACCTTCTTAATATGGGAAAATGCATTCGCCGGCTGCCTCATATCCTCCGGCTTGCTGCTGCATGACCCTGCATGGGCACATCCGGCGCAGTCCGATGATGTACAGCCGTTCTGCTGCTGTTCTTCTGCCATAATTCCTGCCTCCTTTGATCTTACTCATTCACCGCCGCAATCAATTCAACCTCACACTTCACATTCTTCGGCAGAGTCTTTACCGCCACGCAACTTCTCGCCGGCTTGGATGTGAAATACTTCGCATACACTTCATTGAACGCCGCAAAATCCCCCATATCCGCCAGGAAACAGGTGGTCTTAAGCACATTCTCATAGGAAGTGCCTGCTGCCTCTAATACTGCGCCCAGGTTCCTGCACACCTGGTCCGCCTGTTCCTCGATGGTCTCTGCCTCGATCGCATCCGTTGCCGGATTGATCGGAATCTGTCCTGCAGAATAGAAGATCCCATTGTGTACATACCCCTGTGAATATGGTCCCAACGCCTTAGGCGCTTTTTCTGTTGCAACTACTTTCATAAACTTATCTCCTTTATTATTATTTTCTATTATTATTGTACTACCTGAACCATAGTATAATCAATACCTTTTTCCAAATCTGTAATCGGCCGTAACCGGCAATGTCACCTTGCCGCATTCAGGTAATGGACCGCTAACTGGGTGCGGTCCCGAAGCCCCGTCTTATCCAGGATATTACTGATATAATTGCGCACCGTCCCCTCGCTTAAGAACAGCTCCCCTGCAATCTCCTTATTGCTTAGCCCTTCCGCCACCAGAGATATGACCTTAAGCTCTTTCTCGCTGATCTCATATTCCTTCCAGTCGACTCTCTTCTCCTCCTTAAAAAGCCCCGGAATCCGGGATATGATCTCTGTACCGAACACCGTCTGCCCGGTGCAGACTGCCTTAAGCGCCGGGAGGATACTGGTATAGTCCTGCTTAAGCAGATATCCCTTCACACCGTATTTCAATGCTTTTACGATATATTCATCATCGGAAAATGTAGTCAGGAGCAGAATCCTCGCCTCTGGATATTCCAAGAGAATCTCCTTCGCAGCGTCAAGCCCGCTTACCTTCTGCATCCGAATGTCCATCAGCAGCACATCCGGCCGGTATGTCTGATACAGGCTCATCGCTTCGCTGCCATCCTGCCCCGTTGCGGCAACCGTGACCTCCTCTCCCGCCTCTAATATGGTCTTAAGCGCACCTGTCACCAGCATATCATCATCTATAATCACAATCTTCATGGAATCTTCCGCCTTTCTTCATCCGTCAGTCTTCTTTTTCCTTAGGAACCGTGATATAGATCCGCCATCCTCTGTCTGTGCGTATCTCAATGTGTCCGCCAAATGCGTCTACACGTTCCTTCATATTACAGAGACCTATTCCTCTGCCTTCTTCCGGTCTCACCGTCAGATATCCGCCCCTGCCAATTCTGTCATCGCAGACGTTCCCGTTATCTTCAACGATCAATTGATAGAACCCCGGATGCTCCCTCACAATGATCCTCACCTGCATAGCGTCACTGTGCCGCATCACGTTATGAAGAGCTTCCTTCACAATAGCGATAAATCCGTACCGGATCTCCTTGGGCACGTCATATCCCATATCATACTCCAACCGCACCTGACAGAAGGTATACTCCTTCACCAGCCCCTCTAAGGCGTCTTTCATATTGATCGCTTCATCATGAAGGTCGTGAACGCTCTTCCGAACACTGGTCATCGCCGCATTCAGCGTCTCCTCCAACTGATCTAAGGAGCCCTTCAGATTCCCTTCTCCATGGACTGCCTTCAGCGCTCCCACCATCAGGATCGACCGTGACAGCATATGCCCCACATTATCATGAATCTCACGGGCGATCCGGTTCCGCTCCCGAAGTGTCGCCGTATAGACTTCATAATCCTGATTCTTAAGGATACTCTGGTTCTTCTCCCGAAGCAGCAGGTTCTTCTCCACACTGTCGTCCCTGGTTCTTCGGTACTTGTCTTCAAGCAGAATATATTGTCCGGTCTGATACTGCACGATTCCTGCGATCAAGCTCCCCACACCGATGAAACAGACGAAAGCTAAGTCATACGCGGCATACGACACGAAGCCCGCCGCGCAAAGCGCCCCCGCCAATAGATAATTGCGGGTTTCCAATATACTGTATAACACTACCGGCGCAAATAACAGAAACCGCGGACAGAACACGGATAACACAAGGAAACTCACAGTAAGACCACTCTTCTGCCTGCCCGTTCGCGCCAGGCAGTTCCCGCATGCATAAAGGAGAGCTGTAAGCGCCGCCGTCACGAACGGAATATCCGCCGGGATAAATATCGCCGCTGTAAGGCAGTATATCCACAATACAAGCTGATCTATCGCACGTTTCATAATATTCTCCCGCTAAATAATTACATTTGTCACATTTTCTTCTGACACATGACACTACCATTATATACACCCGGAGATTATACTACAAGTAGAAACACAAAGACTTTTCCATCGTTTAGGAGGCGATTTTATGATTTCTGCGGATATGATCCAGATAGAAAATCTGGTAAAAAGATACCAGGACCTAGTGGCGCTCGACCATCTGACCCTCAGTATAAAAGAAGGCGAGATCTTCGGACTTCTGGGCCCTAACGGCTCCGGCAAGACAACCGCCATCAACTGTCTGCTGTCTCTTCTGAAGTACGACAAAGGAACCATCACCATCTTCGGACAGAATATGCAGCCCGACAGCTATGACGTCAAAAAGCAGATCGGCGTCGTCATGCAGAACGTTGCCGTATTCGAACAGATGTCTGTCTGGGAAAATATCGACTATTTCTGCGGGCTCTATATCAAGGATAAGGAGACCCGGCGCCGTCTGGTGGAAGAAGCCGTCAGATTCACGGGACTTGAAGATTTCCTGAAGATGCGCCCTAAGAAGCTCTCCGGCGGACTCCTTAGAAGGCTGAACATTGCATGCGGCATCGTCCACAAGCCAAGGCTGATCATAATGGATGAACCTACCGTGGCAGTCGATCCCCAGAGCCGCAATAAGATCTTAGAAGGGATCCTTGAGCTGAACCGCCAGGGCTCCACCATTATCTACACCTCTCATTATATGGAAGAGGTGGAACAGATCTGTTCCCGGATCGCCATCATCGACCATGGACGTGTACTGGCAACGGGAACTACCGAAGAATTAAAGAAGATGATCAAGACCGGCGAGACCATCACCATCGAATCTATCCTCCTTGACGGCCCTCTTCTTGACGGAATCCGAAGCCTCCCCCACGTCTTCGATCTGATCTACGAAGACCAGGTATTGAAGATCAGGCTCGGCACCGCCAGACACAATCTGGTACGCATCTTAAGCTTCCTTCAGGAGCATGATGTAAGCTTCGGCCGGGTCTTTTCAGAGCTGCCGACACTCAACGACGTCTTCCTTGAGATCACCGGCAAGGAATTACGAGATTAGGAAGGAGCGATCACATGTTACATTTATTCAAATACCGGTTTATTCAGATCATACGGAATTATTCTACTATGTTCTGGGCTCTCGCGTTTCCGCTGATCCTCGGCACCTTCTTCTACCTGTCTTTCGGCAGCCTGGGTCTTGAAGGCACCGGCGAATCCAATTGGGATGAGATCAAGGTCGCCGTGATCACAGAAGATGATTCCTCTGAAAATGCCCGCGCTTTCGCGTCTTTCCTCGCATCGATAGACGGGGAAATGCTGAACATCCAGAATATCACAAGGGAATCCGACGCACTTAACGCTCTGAATGAAGAAACCATACTGGGAATATACTACGTGAAAGAGACCCCTTCCCTGACCGTAGCAAAAAACGATATCAGTGAAAGCATCCTGATCTCTATTCTGGAAAATTATAACCAAAACGCGGCCATGTTCGAGAAGATTGCCGCAACCCATCCCGAGAATCTGACGAAAGCGGCCGCAGCTATGGAGGATTACCGCCAGACTACTGCGGAAGTATCGCTGGGCGGCAAAGATATGAACCCGAATGTACAGTATTTCTTCGCACTGATCGCCTACGCCTGCCTCTCCGGCGCATTCTTAGGTATTCAGTCCAGCGTAGACGGACAGGCGAACTTAAGCGCTCTCGGAGCCAGACGCAGTATTACGCCGACCCATAAGCTCACACTGGTCCTTACTGATATGGCCGTGCTCTTCCTCATTCATTTCTTCAATATACTGATCCTGTGCCTGTATGTCAGCAAGGTGCTCGGAATCAGCCTTGGAGACAACACCGACGCCCTTCTTCTGGTCGACCTTATGGGCAGCATGATCGGAGTCTGTTTCGGGATCGCCATAGGATGCCTGACGCGGATGTCATATGGAATGAAGACGGGGATCACCGTTTTGTGCACGCTGCTTCCCGGCTTCCTGGCAGGTCTGATGTTCGGAAATATGAAGAATATCATCGAACTTCACTGCCCCGTCATCAACCGGATCAATCCGGCCGCCGTCCTAAGCGACGCATTCTACTGTATGGGAATCTACAACGATATGAAGCGGTTCACCAGATGCCTTGTGATTCTTGCCGTTATGTGCGTGCTGCTTTTGACAGCCGCATTCTTAAGCATAAGGAGGGAACGTTATGACAGTATTTAAAGGCTTTCTCACTATCACCAAACGGAACATCAATATGATGTTCCTCTACATCGCGATCTTCCTAGGAATCGCGATCGCCGCACAGAACCTCACCGGCGACAATAAATCCGGCTTCAAACAGGTCAGCCTGAACATCGCCGTGATCGATCATGACAACGGCGAGCTTGCCAGAGGCCTTGCGGACTATCTCGGACAATACCACAATCTGGTTGCGCTTCCTGACGATCCTTCGGTGATCCAGGACCGTATGTTTTACCGGGAAGTCTACTATGTCGCAACCATCCCGAAAGACTTCGAGACGCGCTGCCTGTACGGTGAAGAACAGCTTCCCGTTACAAAGGTGCCGGGGAGCAGCAGCGGATATTATGTGGATCAGCAGATCAATACCTTCTTAAATGACGTGCGCATCATGACAGACAGCGGGTTCTCTCTGTCCGACGCCATTGCGGATGTAATAGAGCATGCTTCCGATACTGCCGAAGTGACCCTGCTTGACAAAAACGGATTCGGAGGAGAGAGGCCTTCCCATGCTTTTATGTTTCAATTCATTCCCTATATCCTGATCTCTATCCTCTGCTACTGCTTAAGCAGTATCATGATCGCTTTCTATAATCAGGATGTAAGAAGAAGAATGCTGTGCTCCGCAATTCCTGCCAGAAGCCAGAATCTTCAATTAGTGCTGGGATACATCGTGATCGGCCTCGCGGTCTTCGGAATCTGTCTTGCGATGCCCATTCTGCTCTATCGTGAGACCTTTCTCAAGGACCCGAACCTTCCGTATTACCTGCTGAACAGCTTCTTCATGACTCTGGTGGCACTGGCGCTGGCATTCTTGATCGGCACACTGGTCAGGCGCGAAGAACTGATAAGCGCCATCGTCAACGTCGTATCCCTTGGGATGTCTTTCCTGTGCGGAGTATTCGTCGATCTTGACGTGTTAAACAAAGGAGTCCGGACATTCGCCCAGTTCCTTCCTGTATATTGGTATGAGACGGCCAATAACCTTCTTGCCAATAACAGCAGCTTAAGCCGCGCACAGACCGCGGCGCTTTACACAGACTACGGTCTGCAGCTTCTCTTCGCCGCCGCCATACTGGGCGTCGCAATGGTCCTCTTAAGAAATCGGCAGACTGCGTGAAGTACGGTTCAGATACTTTTTCACATTCGTCCTGATCTTCTTATAATGCTCCCGGCAATTGACCCAGTTCGGCTCGACCAGCTGCCGCTCCATCCTCTTGATCTCGCCGTAATTACGCACATACAGCCACAGCATGATAAAATAATACGGTGATAAGAACCTTAGAAGCCTTACAAAATAATTCGAGCTCGTCCTCACGTATGCCGACTTTTCCTGCCAGGAGAGCATCCTTCTGAATAAAAACGATGATTCCCCCGCCTTTGCTGCCCTGCATAATTTGGCGATCTCCCTGTTATGCAAAAGCCTGGTTGGACTGTGAAAATTCGAGATCGAATGCTCCGAGATCCTGTATAAGACTATCGGACGGTTCACATAGCAGACGCGTATGTCTTCATTCTCCGCAAGAATCTTCTGTAAGCACGCCCTGTCATTGACCGTCCGGTATCTCAGGATAAAATCATAGACCTCTTTTGTCAGCAGAGATTTCCTATATAACACTGCTGTCCCCATGATAGGACATCCAAGCTTGATCGCGCGGTGCAGGCAGGTCCTTGCGATGATATCCTGCAGTACCACTTCCATATAGGTATTATGGGAATGGATCATCTCCCCGGAACCAGTGAATTTGATGAACGCCGTACATACGATGTCATAATCCTTTAATCTATCCGTGATCTCAAACATATTATCCGGCGCGAGCAGATCGTCGCCGTTCAGCACCGCAAATCTCTTCCCCGCTACATGCTTCAAGGCGTCCACATAATTTTGGCATATCCCCAGATTCTTTTCCCGGAAGATCTTGCCTGTCTTTGCAAACAACCCTTTATTCACGCTCATCCACTGCCTGATCACTTCCTGACTTCCGTCTGTTGAAGCATCGTCTGTTACGATCAGCTGGAACTTCTGGTCCCTTCCAAAGCTCTCGATCTGATACCGGATGCTCTCCAACGCATACAGGATCACATCCGCCTGATTATAACATGTCACTATAAATGTAAACATTTCCCTGTCCTCACATTTCCTCGATCATATTCCAAGTATATCATAAGGTTTATACCACCATCAAGCACGCTCTTCTGAAAATATTGCATATTCTCCCACATTATATTATTATGATACAGGGATATATGGTCAGAGAATCCGATGCATGTTCGCTTGCAAGAGGTTTTTCGAACTTGATATCCGCAAAAACATCGAAAGGATTAATATCATGATTTCTGTTATCATCCCTGTTTATAATGCTGAAAAATATCTGAGCCGCTGTATCGATTCTGTTTTAAACTCTTCATACACAGATTTTGAACTTCTCTTAATCAATGATGGTTCTACCGACCAAAGCCTTGATATCTGCCGTCAGTATAAGGATCAAGATAGCCGTATTACTGTGATCAGCCAAGAGAATCAAGGCGTTTCCGCCGCACGGAACTTAGGACTGCGTATATGCCGGGGCGACTGGATCATCTTCATTGATTCTGATGATTATATTTCCGGAGATTTTCTGGAATTGATAACACGAAACGAGTATCAGGACAAGGATATGATACTGTTCGATTTTGCACGACCAAGACAAGATATTTCTGCAGGAGATCAGATTCCCGCGCCTGTACAAACCGAAGATATTCACACCCTGACTTTTAAAGGAGAAGATATGCACGAACTGATCAGAAGAATCCTGGTCCCGGAACCACTCACAGAGGACGGCAATACGGATTTTCGTTCTCCCTGGGCAAGAGCATTCAAAAGATCTGTCATAGAGCGCTATTCCATCCGCTTCTCCCGAAGTATCATCATAGGGGAAGATCTGCTCTTTAATCTGGCTTATCAGTTAAAAGCCGGATCCTGCGTATATGTCCCACAGCCTGTATATCATTATGACATGCACAGAGATTCTTTATCTCACAGTTTTAACCCAAAGCTCTGGGAGAACCATTTAAGATTGCAGAGACAAGTGAAACACCTCCTTAAGAAATGTTCTGCATTTTCTCTTTTTGAAAATGATTACTTTTCTTATTCACTGGAGAATATGACCTATGTTCTCATCCATGGGATCTTCAGCCCTCACAGTACCAGGACATACCGCGAGAACTTAAGCTTATGCGGCAAACTTCAACAAGATAAAATATACCGGCAGGCAGTGAAGTACAATTTTAAAAACGGTATCCTTCCAAGAAAGATACTTGTATTTTTCTTTCAAATCAGGTGTTATCCAGCCGTATGCCTGATCTGCAGAATCAGTTACCGTTATCTTTGCCGCCGTAATAATTAGACTGTTATAAAAATGACCCATTCATCCTGCATCAAAAATTGCATGTGAAATTAAAAAAGAAAAGAAGGAGATCTTCTCAATGAATCGATTTAGTGAGCAACCAGAAAACACATCAACAAAGCGAAAACTAACTGACAACCTGCTTATCATATACATCCTTACGACACTGCTTATCCTGTTGGGGCAAATCATAGGTTCACTGTTAGGATTTATTCCTTTCATGACAAGTAATGACGTTATCACTACCATAACCATGTATCTGAGCTTTCTCGGAATCTGGATCATATCCATCCTGTATATGCGCTTCACGAAGAAAAACCGTCCGATCCTTCTTGCAGTCGGCAGCAAAGCTTCCGGCAACAATGCAAAGAATCTCCTGACCGGCTTATGCATCGGCTTCGTACTGAACGGTATCTGTGTCGCAATGGCGTGGCTTCACAAGGATATCGTCCTGTACTATGATTCCTTTCAGCCTATATACTTTGTAATCATCTTCATAGCTGTTTTCGTTCAGTCCTCAGCGGAGGAACTGGTCTGCAGAGGATTCCTGTACCAGAGATTACGGCGAAGCTACCGGCATCCGGCAATAGCCATTATCGGAAGTTCTCTGCTTTTCGCAATATTACATCTGGGAAATGAAGGCGTGACCGTTCTGTCTGTATTGAATATATTCATCGTAGGAATCCTGTTCTCCTTCATGGTTTATTATATGGACAGTCTTTGGTGTGCCATGGCAATGCACGCAGCCTGGAATTTTACCCAGAATATCCTATTTGGGCTGCCCAACAGCGGCGTTGTATCTCCTTACTCCGTTTTCCGGCTGGATGCGTCTGCGGCAAAGAGCAGCTTCGCTTACAATGTCGGCTTTGGTATTGAAGGGACTTTATTCGCAGACATCATTCTGATACTTGCATGTATCTGCATGTATCTGTGGGGAAGGAAGGCAAAAGATTTGAAGCTGCAACGCCAAAAGAATTAGGCTGCTGTGCAATATTATACCAACATTTTCCTGCTTTGAGAATGCTGTTTCTGTAATCTCACGCTACTTTTTTCACATTTGGTATTGCATTTATTCTACTTTCCATTACAATAAAAATAATAGTTCAAAAAGAGAAAGGAGCATTAATCATGAAATGTCCCAAATGTAAAGAAGAACTCCGAAGAAGCAAAAAGGATCCCAATTACGGCCTGTGCAACAACTGCCGTAAGAAATATAAATGGGTAGAGGACGACTATGAAGATGATGAAGACGAGGATGACGAGGATGATGAAGATGATGATTATTATACAGTGCCGAAGCCTGTTAAGCGTAAGAAGAAAGGCCGCGGACTGATCATCGGACTCAGCGTCATTCTAATCATTCTGATAATTGCTGCTATAATCATAATCTTTTTTGTAAAAGGCAAGGATAAGGATAAAGAAAAAGAACCGCAAACGCAGGATATCCAGAGTGAACAGGACGATACTCCCATAGCTGATCCCGCTGTAACCGAGAATATCACTTATCAGTCTATTCTGGATGATTATACGCAGAAGATAGCAAGCGCCACTCCCGGACTTATAGATGAATTCAATAACGAAGCACCTAACTGCGGCGGAGATCCAAACCTGCTGGCGGAACTTTCTAATTCTAAGATTGAAAAACTTGCAGAAATTTCAACCGAAGGAATTACGAAGATGGCGGAATTAATGAATCAGAACGGCGACGCACAAGAGACATATGAAGAATGGGCTGCTCAGTTAACTAATGTATACATGGAACAGGCACAGCAGATCACTAATGCGTATACGGGAGCTGCTCCGGCACAGTAATCAGTCGGGCAACGGGGCATGCAAGCATACCCGCTTGGCTCGTTGCTCGCGGGAACAACCGTCTGACCATAATCAAACAATACCATTTTTGAATTTAAGGCATAGAAAAAATCCCGCAAGCCCTTATTCTAAAGGACTCCGGGATTTTAATCCAATGCGGAAGATGGGACTATTTTACTGAATCCTAGAATTGCAAAAGTGGTTGAAATGGCGTATTTCCGCAGTTTAGCGATTGTGTTTTACCTCATGAAAATATATCATTTGCCCCATTTTTGCCCCATAAAAATTTGTAAAATTTCTCGCATCTAAAAACATCTTTTTATATAACCTTTCCGCAAGTGGCCGCTATGTGTTTGGTATGGCATAACGGCCGCTTTTCTCTGACTATGACAACCCGAGCAGCTTACTCCACGTCTTCGGTCCTACGATACCATCCACGACAAGCCCTTTTGCCTTCTGGTATGCCATAACTGCCGCCTTGGTCTTAACACCGAAGTCTCCATCAATATTCCCGCAGTCAAAACCAAGAGAATTCAATTTGCGCTGCAGCCATCTGGTGATATTTCCAGAAGCACCCTTTTTAATCATCGGGCATCCCGCCAATGTGACTGGCCCTGCTATGTTATCGACCTTCTGAGCGCTAAATCCCTGCCGGTTGCATTCTGCCTGAAGCTCTGCGATAGATCCAGGAGCCTGGACTGGTACTTTATCACTGACCGCTGTCACATGTATTACGCCGTTCGCCTTAACACCTGCAATCTCATCAAACGGGAAGAGACTGCCAGGACAGGTGGTCGGCGTAATATCTTTGTGTTTCTTTACAGTCGATATGCCGTACTTAGCTTTCAGATGTGCGACCAGTTCCTTACCTGCTTTCTTCTGGGCATCCGGCATCGTCCGCTCCACATCATAATCACCCTCAAAACAGATCCCTATAGAATCCGCATTCCCGCCGGACGCATGAGCCCCGACAGTGTTATCCGGCCGGCCTTCCCAGATCGTACCATCCTTTGTAATGTAATAATGGTATCCGATGCCGGCCCACCCATTATTTAAATGGCATGCATGACATTGATATACACTGAATTTCTCTGCATCCGCATGATGCAGAACAATACATCTGGTACTCTTCCTTACTGACAACGAATTTCTAAATTGTAAACTTGGTTTCTGAATATTCATATTCTTCTCCTTCCTGCCGGGCTCTTGCGCCGGCGCAACAAAAAGAGAGCCTGCTTCATTTCCCAGACTCTCCTACTTTTACATTGCAATCTTATTCCATTTCCTTTATAATACAGATAGGAAGAGATAACCGCCCACAAAGTGGTTAGCCTCCGCTATAGGTTATAAGCCTACCCGCATCCGCCAAGATTACAAGGTAGGCTTATTTATTTTCGCTTGTTGTTCCTATCTATGTAGGCAAGCAATGCAACGAGGAACGAACCGCCTAAAAATAGCAGGCTTAAAACTTCGTATGTACTCATCTGCACCACCTCCCTTCTTTTCTCAAAGTACGGGAGGCTACCACCCTGTAACACGGTTATCTCTCTACTATATTATCATTCTGCCGTTCTTCTGGCAATCTCTATTTTCTATCCCGCATACCCGGTAAACTTCCATCCTTATCCAGAAGATTCCTCATCATCTCATACAATCCCGTACTGGCCAGACCAGAGATCATACCGCCAAGCACAACCACCGCATTAATCCCAGTCTCCAAACTGATCAGGATATTAACAATACATCCCATCGTTAACGCCGCCAACGGGATATATTTGTTAGGAAACCCTGCAAATGCCGTCTTAAGGGCAAAACCTACGTACAAACAGATTCCCAGAGTCAACAGGTTCACATATTCAAATAAGTATGAAAGATCCATATTATTCCACCTTTCCTTCCAGATCCTCAATCCGATGGTTCGCTACTTTCATCTTCTCCTCCAAAAGGAAGGTCCTTTCCACCACCGAATTATGCTTCTCAACCTTCTTTTCCAACTGTTCTATCCTGTACTTAATCAACTGCGTACCGCCGAAGCTCCCCGCCAGCGTCCCGATCAGGGACAGGATAGCAACTACAATCGTATCCTGCATAACATAACACCTCGCTTATATCGTTTTCACAAATAAAATAAGACCGCTCTACGGTCTCGCCCTGATTTCTATCATCTCTTCACTCCTCCATCCCGTCAGTTCACTATGACACGGCATAAAATTTAGCACTGCAGACTCCATTTGTCTTCTTAAATACCTGCCCTTTCTTTACCGGGAAATTAACCATAATCGACTGTCCGTTACTATTCTTTGCAACCATAACATTGTTCAGGTACAAGGTAGCATTATAATTGTTATCCGCATTTGCATATATTTCCGCAAAACACCAACAATCCTGCGTTGCCGTCCAGGATACAGATCCAGATACCGTAGTGTTTGTTATAGATTTCACCAAACTTCCAAAATTAATCGTCGGAATCACTCTGCTGCTCAGCGCACGAAGACTGATAGCTTCACTTGCTGTTCGAAGAACCAAATCGTCTGACCAAATCGATACGCCCATTTTACTTTGGTCTTTAATTTGCAATCCCATACATTCAAGAAACAATGTTCTTATTGAGTGCAAATGCGCGCCAGTCGAATCGTTAAGCAGGGATGCAAAAATGGAACTTCCACTCATAAAATCAATACTGTCACTATCTATAAAAATATGTCCACTTGCCGCATTCCCAACCGTAACCGTATTCGCATACACCGGCTCCGAAGCAACCCTCCAGTTCGCCCCATCATAAGTAAACACCACCGTAGCACCCGCAGCCCAATACGCATACCTCACACCCTGTGTATAGACCGCCTTCGCCCCCGTACCGTTGATATTCAGCGTCGGAGACGCCGCCGTATTCGCATAAGTAAACTGCACCGAAACCGTAGCGCCCGCTTTCAGCACCAGTGTCCCCGCTTTCAGCGTCGCCGCCTTCGCAACCGTACCTGCAGCCGTACCGCAGGTCGCATACAACATCTGGCCATCCGCCCCGTTTGATCCAGCCGGACCCTTGGGACCCGTTGCACCCGTTGGTCCCTGCGGACCTGTTGCACCAGTCGGACCCTGTGGCCCTGTCGCACCTTGCGGGCCCTGTGGCCCTGTCGCTCCATCCTTACCGTTTACACCATCTTTTCCATTCGCTCCATCTGTCACATTGCTTACTGTAACCTCATTCGATCCGCGCACCGCTCCATTAGCATCCCTAGCCTCAAAGCCATAGACCGCTTTTCCAGAGATATCCCCCGCATTTACGATAACATTTTTCCCTACTGCAAGCTCTACGCCATCCTTTATCCAAACGATCGTGAACAGATTCGTCACATCCGCTCCCGCGTCCCTCACATTCGCCGTCAGCGTCGTAGACCCTTCCCCGTTCTTAAACACGATCCCATTATCCGTAGAGATCACACAGGCATAGACCTTATACTCCCGGATCAGCTGATTCATCTTATCCAGAAGGGATGTATCCACCTGAGATTTCAGCTCATGAAAATTATCAAACGTCGTCTTATTCCGCGCCGGGTCCGTGAAACTCCTGACCTGCTCCGTCACCCTCGCCTCCAGATACAGCGCCGGTACAAACTCCTCATCCGATACCACCACCGTATCCCCCAGCTCCGTGTCAAAAAAGCCGTCCACCTCATAACTCACCTGCGGCACACACACCTTCTTAAGCTCAGAAAGCGCCTGCCCATACAGCACATTCACATTCGCCGTATCATAAGACCACCGCTTCAGTATATACCGGTCATTCGTCTTAAGATTCGACGGGAAACGCTCCATCGCCTGCACCGCACGGATACACCCATCCCCAGGCGCAGACCGGTATTCCACCCTTCCGTCCGCGTCAAGCTCCGTCTTATCAAGCGCCGCGATCGACAGGTTATCCGTCCCAGCCGGCAGGATCGCCGTATACAACCCCTTGATGTCCGAAGACTTCCGGATCCCCTTCACATTCACCCCATACCGAAGCGTCATATCCCGCCTGTCCTTACCGATCCCCTGATTCTCCCCGTCATGCTCCCGGTACACATTCATCACAAGCTTCTCCAGAGAATAATCATCCGCAAGCACCGGCACAAACTCCGCCTCAGCGCCAAACACATTCGCAAGAGAAAAGATCCGCGCAAGAATCGTCGAAGTCCCCGCCCATTCATTACTGACCGTCTTATCCTCCACCTCATTCACCCCCAGCTCCAACGTATGCTCCGGGTCAAAAACATCCAGATACTCCTGAAAACTCATAGCCTTCGGAGACTTATATTCCCCCGCGTCCTCATTCAGCAGCTCAAACATCATAGAATACGCAACAACCTCCACCACATACTCCGTCTTCACCACCTTCATGATATTAAAATAATAATCCCTGCCCCCATACCGGAACGCCAGCTTATTCCCCTCTACAAGATACTGGGCATCCCCATGCCTGGCCGAAGCCTTAAAACCATAAGTACAGGCAGAGCCCTCCCTATAGGAATGCAGCTCATCCCCATAATAATGCAGCGCATCCGGCGCAGCATTATCCAGAAACGCACAGACCTTATCATAAGCATTCAGTATCGCTATCCTTACATTCTCCATTACAAAAACGCCTCCTTAATCCTCGCCGTCACCACTGGCGGCGGGCTGCAAAACCCCGAATAATAAAACTGTACCTTCGTCTCCCCGGGCGGCACATGAAAATACTTGGTCCCTATCATCTCATCCCCCGTATTCGCCATCCCATTCACATAGACCCGCGCCGCCTCCCCGTCAATACTCACCACATCCCCCTCCTGGTAACGGTTCGGCACATCCCTCCACTTCTCCACGCCCATCTTCTGGAATTCCAGAGACCGCAGATAATTCCGGGTCACATACTCATTCCCAAGCCCGCGGGAATCAAACTGGGTAAACGCAACCTGGATCTTCTTACACTCCATATTCCGGATGGCAGAAGAGCGGTAACTAGGATAACTCCCAAACCAATAGAAGGTCACCTTGTCCCCTTCCTTACGGATGTCATTATGCCCCCTGCCGTTATTGAACGGATTCGCATTGTCCGAACTGGACGGGGTAAACGAGATCGACCGCACGATCTTCCCGTTCAGCCAGAACTCCAGCCACGCCGTATTGCCCGTCAGATCCGCCTTATACAGGCTGTACCCGCAGATCACATGGTTATCCCCCGTCAGGA
>CAJTGB010000067.1 GCA_910575835.1 Lachnospiraceae bacterium
TCTTCTCGCCTGCACCTCACGATGCAAACCTTGGGAGTCGCTATAAAGTTCGTCGGTAGCTACGCCTCAGTGGACTTTCACCACAGAACACGGGCATGCCCGTCATACTCAAAAATGTAATGAAGTATGGTACTTCATTACAAAGAGCCGCTTTTTCCATATTTTTCGCTATTCTCAATTGGTTTGACCAGAATTTTGACGGCGGTCAATCGAGAATCTATACATAAAAATTATATTTTTTCAGCTTTTTTCTATTTCTTTTTAGGAAATATCAGACTCATTAGAATCTGACTAGAATTTTGACGGCGATAAATCGAAAATCTTCAAAACTGATTCGATTATTCACCGTATGAAGAATAAAAAGACATATATTTTTCCAGAAATACCATCAGAAACACGGTTCACAGCCGCCCAAAATGTTGACAAAACCATTTTTGCATGGTAATATAACGTAAATAAATCAATTAATGATGTAAATTTTCGCAAAAAAAATGTAATGAAGTACCATAATTCATTACATTTTTTACGTTATAAACTTACTCAATCTTCTACTTCATCTGCTCTACCCGTTCCTGAACAGTCTTATTAAAATTCTGCACCTTCCTTGCATAGGTTCCTTCCATATATCTGGAATTCAGCATGAAATCTGCCGTTGCCAGATTATTTGCGATCGGGATATCATACACGACCGCGATACGAAGAAGCGCCTTCACATCTGGATCATGAGGCTGCGCCTCCAACGGATCCCACAAGAAGATCATAAAGTCAATCTGTCCTTCCACGATCTTCGCGCCGATCTGCTGATCTCCGCCGAGCGGACCGCTGTTATACCCCTTCACCGGAAGCCCGGTCTTCTCTGCAATCAGTCTGGACGTCGTTCCCGTCCCGCACAGGAAATGTCCCTTCAAGATCTCCTTATTCCTGTCGCACCATTCTACCAGTTCTTTCTTCTTGCCGTCATGTGCCACCAACGCGATATGCTTCGTCTTACCAATCTCAAATGTTACAAAATTCTCACTTGCCATTTGCCTTCCTCCTATACTTTCTATTCTGTTTCATCGTCTTCACAGACTGTCTCTTCATAATACTTCATCAACGCCTGTGTCCCAAGGTCTCCATGCCCTTCTGCTGCCAGAATCTCATAATTCGCAAGGGCCTGACTTAACACCTCCAGGCATAATCCGCTCATATTCGCCTCTGCAAGCGCCAGCTTCATATCCTTGATAAAATGCTTCAAGAAGAATCCCGGCGCATAATCATCCGCCAATATCTTCGGACCGAAGGTATCAAGCTGCTTGCTGCCCGCCGCTCCGGTGGACACTGAATCCAGAAGCACCTTAAGATCAAGGCCCTTAGCCTTCGCGTAAGTCAATGCTTCGCAGACGCCGGACAGAGTCCCTGCGATCATGATCTGATTCGCAAGCTTGGCATGCTGTCCGCATCCGGCCTCGCCCTGATAATTGATATTCGTTCCCATCGCCTCAAACAGCGGCATACAGGCTTCGTAGTCCTCTTTTTTACCACCAACGAGGATCGACAAGGTTCCTGCTTTCGCACCGGCATCACCGCCCGTCACCGGCGCGTCCAGCACATGGAAGCCCTTCTCGCTTCCCGCCTCCCAGATCTTCTTCGCCAGCATCGGGCTGGTGGTCGTCATATCGATCAGATATGCCCCCGGCGCCGCGCTGTCTAAGATATTCTGCGCATCAAAATACACTTCCTCCACATCCTGCGGGAATCCGACGATCGTGATCACTGCCTCGCATATTCCGACACAATCCTTAATCGAATCATGAAAAACGGCTCCCTCGCTGATCACATCCTCCACCTTCGGCCTCGTCCTCGCATAGATATGAACCTCGAACCCGGCCTTCATCAGATTGCGGACCATGGATTTGCCCATGATTCCCACACCTATAAAACCTATCTTGCGCATCTTTCTACTCCTTCCTGCTGCAATCTATTTATTCCATTATCTTATCTACGACCTCTCCCTGTCTCTTATAGATACTGCCCGCCGGCACGTACCCTCTGACACTGGAGAGCGGATAGATATTCGTATGGCTTCCAACCACGCTTCCCGGATTCAGTACGGTGCCGCATCCGACCTCCACCTCGTCGCCGAGCATGGCGCCGAACTTCTTGATGCCCGTTTCAATATTTCCCTCAGGCGTCTTCACCACAACCAGCTTCTTATCCGACTTCACATTAGATGTGATAGAGCCGGCTCCCATATGCGCCTTATATCCAAGAATAGAATCTCCCACATAATTGTAGTGGGGCACCTGAACCTTATTGAACAGGATCACATTCTTAAGCTCTGTGGAATTGCCGACCACGGCGCCCTCTCCTACGATCGCATTTCCGCGGATGAACGCACACTGTCTTACCTCCGCGTTCTTCCCGATGATCGCAGGGCCGTGGATATACGCGGACTCGAATACATTGGCTGACTTGGCGATCCACACATCCTCGCCCACCTTATCATATTCATCCTTGGAGAGCTCCTCTCCGAGACGCAGGATGAACTCTCCGATCTTAGGAAGCACCTCCCACGGATAGGTAGCTCCCTCGAAGATGTCCTTTGCGATCGTCTCCTCCAACGTATACAATTCCTTGACTGTCAATTCTTTCATGATGTCTTATTCCCTCTCTTTCTGGTTTCCGGCTCCTTATACGCCTGCGCCGCCTTGTCATAGCAGGCACGAAGCTGTCCCTGGTTATACAGCGCCTTCACACCCTCCGTCCTGCTCACGATAAAATGATCCAGCTTCTTCATATATTCATCCGGCGTGATCTCTCCGTCGGCTACATAGGTAAGCCCCTTCTCCCAGCTTGCCGTAAGCTCGGGATTTAACAGAGACTTAATCGAGTTCTCAACCACGTCAAAGATCATTTCCCCGAGCAGCGTCGGCGTCACGGTCTGTGTCTTCTGATTCAGGGCAAGGTATTTGATGTTAAATAATTTCTTTAAGATCTCGCCTCTGGTGGCGCTGGTCCCAATACCGCTTCCTTTGATCTGCGATCTCAGATCCTCATCCTCGATCAACTGTCCCGCATTCTCCATTGCAAGGATCATGGAACCGGAATTGTAACGCTTCGGCGGAGAAGTCTTGCCTTCCCTGATCTCCAACGCCTGAACCGGAAGAATCATTCCCTTTTTAAGGGCCTGTATCTTCTGGAAAAATGCGGCGTCCGTATTCTGCTCCGCACCGCCGTCCTTCGCAGCATTTTCCGGCTGCTTCTCTTCTCTTGCCGCGTCTTTATCCTTCTTCTGCCCCGGCACTCCTGCAACCTTCAGATATCCTTCCTCTGCAAGCACCTTGAAATTCGCGAAAAAGGACTCCTCCTTCATCTTCGTCACGATCGCGGTCTTCTGATAGACTGCCGGAGGGTAGAAGATACTTAAGAACCTTCTTACGATCACATCATACACCTGAGCGGACAGACGCGGCATCGAATTCAGCGCATTCGCTCCCTGTCCCGTCGGTATGATCGCATAATGGTCGGTGATCTGCTTGTCATTGACATATCTGGTCTTCTCTAAGCCCTTATGGCTTCCAAATCCAACGATCTCCTTAAGATACGGTACCGCCGGCTCATACTTCATCAGGCCGTTGAGATTCTTATGGATTTCCTTTGCCACCGCAGTGGACAAGACCCTGGCATCGGTTCTCGGGTAAGTTACCAGCTTCTTCTCATACAACTCCTGCACCACGCGGAGCGTCTCATCAGGACTGATCTTGAACCTCTTCGAGCACTCATTCTGCAGTTCCGCAAGGTTGAAAAGCAGCGGCGGATTCTTCTTTTCCTTCTTCTTCTCTATAGAAACGATCTGACAAGTAAGCGGCGGATCATCACTGAGATATGAGGTCAGCTCTTCTGCCTTCTCCCTCTCCTTGAAACCGTTCTCCTTATAGAGGTCGAATGATTCAAACCACCTTGAACCCTTCACGGCCTTCCACTCACCCTCGAAGGTCTGCCCCGGTTCTCCGTTTATGCTTATCACACGGTAAAACGGAGTCTCTACGAATTCACGGATCTCCCTCTCCCGGCGGACCACCATGCCCAGCACGCAGGTCATGACTCTTCCCACCGATATGGCAGAATACCTGGTCTTCAGATAATTGGAAATGCTGTTGCCGTATTTCAAGGTCAGAAGCCGCGAGAAATTAATTCCCATCAGATAATCTTCCTTTGCCCGAAGATAAGCGGACGCCGACAGATTATCATATTCCTTCAGATCCTTCGCCTCCCGGATACCGCGTAAGATCTCTTCCTCCGTCTGGGAATCGATCCAGACTCTTCGGCGCTCCTTTCCCTTCACATTGGCCTGCTGTTCTACCAGACGGTAGATATACTCTCCCTCCCGTCCAGAATCGGTACAGACATAGATCCGATCCACGTCCTTCCTGTTCAGAAGTCCCGCAACGATCTGAAACTGTTTGGCAACCGCCGGAATCACCTCATACTTGAATTCCTCCGGTATAAAAGGCAGGGTCTCAAGGCTCCACTTCTTAAGCCCCGGATCGTACACCTCCGGATAGCTCATAGTTACCAGATGCCCGACGCACCAGGTAACCACCGCCTCATCCGACTCCAGGTATCCGTCTCCTCTTCTCGCCCTTATCTTCAGCGCTTTTGCAAATTCCTGCGCTACACTGGGTTTTTCCGCAATATAAAGTGACTTCCCCATATAACTGTCAATCTCTCCCACCTGTTCTGTATTGTCTGTGCCGGCGAAATCTCTGCCTGCACACAGTCATCATTTCCTGATATTCTCCAGGAATCCTTTGATCCACTCGCTGATCGTCCTATCCTTGTCCGGCTCCTCTCTCTTGGCATGGATCGCTTCCTCCATGAACGCCGCCTGGGAATCTACCTGAGAATCCGCGGCCTTCTTCCTCACATACGACCCGTCGCTTTGAAGCACCCTTGCCTTCACATTGTCGCTTAACATCACCTTCAGGTAATGGTTGATCTGCCGCCGGATATTATCGTCTAAGATCGGGCAGGCAACCTCCACCCGCTTCTCTGTATTCCTCGTCATCATATCAGCCGAGCCGATATAGATCTTCTGGGACGCACCCGTGCCGAAGCTGAATATCCTCGCATGCTCCAGATACCTCCCTACGATACTCATCACCCGGACATTCTCCGTATAGCCTGGAACACCCGGAAGGATACAGCAGATCCCCCGAACGATCAGGTCCACCCGCACTCCGGCCCTGGAGGCCTCGCAGATCTTGCTGATATAATCCACATCCGTCAGCGAATTCATCTTCATAATGACTCTGCCGCCGCTTCCTTTCCTGATCTCCTCATCGATCAGATACAGGACCTTCTGCTTTAAGCTGGTCGGAGCTACGATCAAGTGCTCGTAGGTGCCGTCCAGATTCCCGATGGACATATTCTTGAAGAACTCCACCGCGTCCTTCCCGATCGACGGATTCGCGGTCATCAATGACAGGTCCGTGTACATGGCCGCCGTCTTCTCGTTATAATTGCCGCTTCCGATCTGCGTGATATACTGGATCTCATTCCGGCTGCGGTAGGTGATCAGACAGATCTTAGAGTGCACCTTATAAGACTCAAATCCGTAGATTACACGGCATCCGGCCTCCTCCATCCGTTCGGACCAGTCGATATTATTCTGCTCGTCGAACCTGGCCCGAAGCTCGATCAGCACGGTCACATCCTTCCCGTTCTCCGCAGCCGCACACAAGTATTCAACCAGCCTTGCCTTCTTCGCAAGACGGTAGATCGTGATCTTGATGGTCATAACATTGGGATCCACAGAAGCTTCCTTGATCATCTTAAGGAACGGATTCATACTCTCATAAGGATAGAACAGCAGAATGTCCTTCTTCTTTACCTGGCGCATCATGCCGCCGTCCTGTACATGAGCTGAATTCTGGGGTGTAAAAGGATGATAAGTGAGCGAACGCTTCATGGATTCCGGCAGCTTATCACTGATAGCAAATATAAATGCCAGCTTCATCGGTATCTTCGTTCGGAAGATCTGATGCGGCTCAATGTTGAATTTCTCACAGAAATACGCTTCCATATCCGGTTTCAGCTTCTCCGCGATCTCAAGCCGGACCACCGCCATTCTCCGCCTCTTATGTAAAGTCTCCTTCATAAGGTAACGGAAATCATCGCTGACCTCCAATGCCTCATCATCCGGCGCAATATCGGCGTTTCTCGTCACACAGATATAGTTGGCGTCCGACACCTCGTACTTGGAGAAGACAAGATCCAGATGCTCCATGATCACCTTCTCCATCCGAATATAACGGATATCATGGCCCGGAAGATACAGGACGTCCGATACAAACTGCGGGATCGGAACAAGCCCCATCATACTCTTAGAGTTCGACTTCTCCTTGAACTTAAGATTCGCCGTAACATAGACCTCCTTATTCAGCAGATGCGGAAACGGATGATTGGCATCCACGATCTGAGGAGACAGAACCGGCAAGATCTGGTCCTTAAAATACTTCTTCACATACTTCTTCTCATTCTGCTCCAATTCCTTGAAGTTCAATCCGCATATACCGTAAGGGCTCAACTGCTTCTTAATATCCGCATAGGCCTTATCCCGCTCCTTATAAAGCGGCGCAACCGCCTCGAATATCTTATCGAGCTGCTCCTTGGGCGTCATACCGGAACGGCTGTCCTGCCTGTTCGCATCCGTATGCGCCATATCGAACAGGCTGCCCACACGGATCATAAAAAACTCATCCAGATTGCTGCTGAAGATCGCAACGAATTTCATACGCTCCAGAAGAGGCACCGATGTATCCTGTGCCTCCTCCAATACCCTCTTGTTGAATCTCAGCCATGATAACTCCCGGTTCTGAGTATAATTTAGAATCTCTTTATCCATATCTGTTACCTCACGTTCTTGATCTTCTTTATATTTTACCACCTGTGTATTAGAAAGAAAAGTAAGAATATGAACTATTTCTACAGAATAAGATTATATCAGATTTGTAAAGAAAAGAAGATATGCGTATCTGCCCCGGCAAATTGCCGGGGCGATAGATTTACTTTACTTTGATGTAACCCTTAGCGGTCAGCGCCTCAGCGCAGAGGACCGCGCCTCCGGCCGCGCCGCGGACTGTATTGTGAGATAATCCCACAAACTTATAATCATAGATGCTGTCTTCTCTGAGACGTCCGATGGAGACACCCATCCCGTTCTCATAATCAACGTCCAGGGTCACCTGCGGACGGTTATCTTCCTCAAGATATTGGATAAACTGCTTCGGGGCGCTTGGTAAGCCGGCCTCCTGCGGATATCCTTTATAATTCACCAGCTTCTCGATCAGCTGTTCCTTTGTCGGCTTCTTCTCGAACTTAACAAAGACTGCCGCCGTATGTCCATTTAAAACCGGAACACGGATGCACTGACAAGTGATCTTCGGCAGGGCAGCCTTCACGATCTGCCCGTCTTCCACCTTACCCAGCACACGGAGCGGTTCCTGCTCGCTCTTTTCTTCTTCGCCGCCGATATAAGGGATGATGTTCTCTATCATCTCCGGCCAGTCCTTAAATGTCTTGCCCGCTCCTGAGATCGCCTGATAAGTAGTCGCAACCACTTCCGTCGGACCGAATTCCTTCCAGGCCGCAAGGCAGGGCGCATAGCTCTGGATCGAACAGTTTGGTTTGACCGCGATGAACCCGCGGGTCGTTCCCAGACGCTTCTTCTGAGCCTCGATCACGTCGAAATGCTTTGCATTGATCTCCGGCACTACCATCGGAACATCCGGCGTCCAGCGGTGCGCGCTGTTATTAGACACCACCGGCGTCTCCGTCTTCGCATATTCCTCTTCGATAGCCTTGATCTCGTCCTTCGTCATATCTACGGCGCTGAACACAAAGTCAACGGTTGCGGCAACCTTCTCCACCTCGTTGACGTTAGCAACGATCAGATTCTTTACTCCCTCCGGCATCGGCGTGGCCATCTTCCATCTGTCTCCCACGGCTTCCTCGTAAGTCTTCCCCGCCGACCTCGGGCTTGCGGCCACCGTCACGACCTCGAACCACGGATGATTCTCAAGCAACGCGATAAAACGCTGTCCCACCATACCCGTTGCTCCTAAGATTCCTGCTCTTAATTTCTGTTCCATTCTATTCACTCCTTCGTCCCTTCTGTTTCTGGATTAATATATCTTTGTCCGCGGCGCTGCCCGGTACTGCCTTCCTAATACTCCTTTAAGTATTCATCCATATATTTTCTGCAGTCCGCGATCGCATCCTCCATGGCTTCTCTCCCTGGCGCTCCCGCCGTTACCCGCTTATTGACGCAGGTCTTCATACTGATGGCGTCATAGATGTCCTCCCCGAACACCGAAGAGATCTTCTGATATTCCTCGATCGGCAGCTCATCCAATGCGATTCCTTTCTCAATGCACAGAAGCACCAACTGACCCACGATCCCATGAGCATCTCTGAATGCCACTCCGTGATTCACCAGATAGTCTGCCGCGTCCGTTGCATTGGTAAATCCATGCTTCGCGCTGTCCTCCATCCGTTCCTTGCGGAAATTCATAGTCCTTAACATCCCCGTAAATAACGCCAGACATCCCTTTGCCGTATCAATCGCGTCAAACGCCCACTCCTTATCCTCCTGCATATCCTTATTATATGCAAGCGGAAGTCCCTTCATCGCGACCAGAAGCGCATTCAGCGCACCGTAGACACGTCCGGTCTTGCCGCGTACCAGCTCCGCAATATCAGGATTCTTCTTCTGCGGCATGATGCTGCTCCCGGTACTGTAAGCATCGTCGATATCCACAAACTGGTATTCATTGGAATTCCAGATAATGACCTCCTCAGAAAATCTACTCAGATGCATCATCATAATGGACAATGCTGACAGAAGCTCCAGCAGATAATCACGGTCTGCCACCCCGTCCATACTGTTCATAGTCGGTCCGGCAAATCCAAGCAGGTTTGCCGTATAGTCTCTGTCCAACGGATAGGTGGTGCCTGCCAGGGCGCCGGAACCTAACGGACAGGTGTTCATGCGCTTATATATATCCCGAAGTCTCTCATGATCCCTCTTAAACATCTCGAAATACGCTCCCATGTGATGAGCAAGCGTTATCGGCTGAGCCTTCTGCAAGTGGGTGAATCCCGGCATATATGTATCTATATTCTCCTCCATGATCGTAAGAACCGCGTGAAGCAGCTCCTCGATCAAATGATCCAGAATATGCACCTCGTCTCTTACATATAGCTTCATATCCAGCGCAACCTGGTCGTTGCGACTTCTTCCGGTATGCAGCTTCTTCCCCGGCTCTCCGATCCGGTCGATCAGCGCCGCCTCAACGAAGCTGTGAATGTCCTCATACTGGTCCGTGATCTCGAGCCGTCCGTTCTCCACGTCGCTTAAGATCCCTTCAAGTCCCGCTATGATCTTCTCCTTCTCCGCATCATTTAAGATGCCCTGCCTTGCAAGCATCATAACATGTGCAATGCTTCCCCGAATATCCTGAGCATAGAATCTCTTGTCAAATGAGATCGATGCGTTAAAATTATATACCAACTGGTCCGTCTCCTTTGTGAAACGGCCGCCCCATAACTGTGCCATATATATTCATCTCCCTTGTATTATATTCCCGCAAAGCAACAAACCATGCTGCCGCGCCTGCGTAGATATCCGACTGCCGCCGCGGGGTCTCTAACTTCCCTACGCTCTGCGCGACACCGCGACAGAAAATTCACACCCGCAATAATCCTGCCGGTATAATCCGTACTTCTTCGACAATTCAATCGAACGCTTATAACCATTCTTCTTCTTAAAATCCGACGGCAGATAGCTGACCCCATACTCCTTCGCAAGCCGCACTCCGATCTCATTAAGCTTCGCCGCATTCTTAAGCGGGCTGATACTTAAGGTCGTCGCAAAATAATCAAATCCGCCCTCCTGCGCAAGCTTCGCAGTCTCCCGAAGCCTTAATTCATAACATCTGAAACAGCGTTCTCCGCCTTCCTTCAGATGCTCCAATCCCTCTGCCATCTCATAGAAACGGTCGTTATCATAACTGCCCGCAATAAACGAGATCGGATTCTGTGATTTCATTTCCCCAATTAACGTCTGCTGCTCTAAGATCCGCTTGGTATATTCACTCTCCGGGTAAATATTCGGATTATAATAGAACAAAGTAATCGCGAAATAATTACTCAGATACTCCAGCACATAACTGCTGCAGGGTGCGCAGCAGCTATGAAGCAGAAGCCCCGGAACCTTCTCTTCCTTTTTCAGACGTTCGATCAATTTCTCCAGTTCTCTCTGATAATTCATCTGAATGTTTCTCCTCCAAAGACACGGTATACTTCTGCATTATAACCGCTTTCAGCGCTTCTGACAAGATGAATCCGTCACTAAATTGTGATATTTACATAAAATAACATATATCCATTACAGGAGGTTCCTATGGAACAAGTATTAGAACTCAAACATATCCATTACGCTTATCACACCCTGGAGGGAGAGACCCCCGCTCTTACGGACATATCTTTTGCGCTGAACAAAGGGGAATTCGTATCCATAGTCGGACCTTCGGGATGCGGCAATGCGATGGTTCACCAGCGGAAACAAACCCGGCGGCAGCCACCGATATTTTTCTGCCCGTTCCCCGTCAATGGCTGCCACAGATAAAAATATGAGCCTGTTCCCCGTCCCAGACAACCTTGTCTAATATCATACGCAGGTATTCCCTCTTTTCGATCACAGACAGAGAGTCAAAGAGCTTCTGAAACGATTGAAGCTGTTCCATAAGAACTTCAAGCTGTTGTCTGTTTCCCTGTATCAGACTGCCTTCTTCTCCAGCCTCGCCCTTTTCCTTTTCTAACGCCGCACATTCATCGTTCAGTCTCGTTATTTCCTGCTCAATCTGGCTGATAAACGCCTCGTTGCCCCCCGATTTGGCAAGGGCGGTAATCAGGTTCTTTACCTCTTTTTTTCGCTTCTGTATCTCCTGTTCCAGAATATCCGCTGCATTTACCTTATCTTCTTTTGTATTTATAATCTTCTCTTTCATCTCCTCCAGCATTTGGTTAACGCTGGAGTTCTCGTCTGCATACCGCAAAATTTCCTCACATACTAACCGGTCCAAAGTATTGCCCTGTACGTTCGCTGTCGAACACTTTTTCCCGTTGGTCTTGTCCTTATAAGTACATAGATAAGAAAACCTCCGTTCACCATCCTCTGTCAGTTGTTTAGAAGAATAATTCTTCGGACGCATATAGTGACCGCAGGAACAATATAACAGTCCTGATAATAAAGCAACCTGATTCTGGGGCTTATGCCAGCTATCTCCTTTAGAGCTGTTATGTTTCAGTACATTCTGGATTTTCGCAAAATCCTTTCCCGACACGATTCCCTTATGCCTGCCCAGTGCAATCACCCATTTTTCCGGCGCATTATCTTTGTTTTTATATTGAGAAGAAGATGTTTTTGCGTAGCTGATCAAGCCATATTTCCCATCTGCCTCTTCCTCATCCAGACATACCTGACATCCCAGATTCCAGAAATAATCGTAGGCTTCTTTATCGGCGATACAATATACCGGATTCGTCAGAATATCCCTGACCGCCGTTGTAGTATATTCATTCCCCCTCTTTGTCATGATATCATGACGCAGGAAATATTTGACAAGTCCCACCAAAGACTGTTTTTGTAAATACTCCTGAAAGATAAACTGCACTACCTTTATTTCTTCATCATCCATCACCAGACGAAAGGATTTTTTATTTTTACCGTTGATTGATATTTTTTCTTCTGCCTCAGCCCGAAATCCTAACGGCGTATTGCCGCCAAGCCATCTTCCTTTTCTCGCAAGCATGATCATGTTGTCCCTGACACGCTCTGCAATCTGTTCCCGTTCCATCTGAGCCAATACCCCTGCAAAATAAATCATGGCTTTTCCGATGGGTGTCGACGTGTCGAATCTTTCCTTAATGCTTATAAAAGAAACGTTCAGCTTATTCAGCGTCTCAATCAGATTCGCCAAATCTGCAATATTCCTCCCTAATCTGTCTAACTTATAACAGACCAGATAACTGCATTGCCCTTGTTTGATGTCGCTCATCATCTTCTGGAACTGGGGGCGGTTTGTATTTTTTCCAGAGTACCCTTCGTCTTCATATTCCACAATCTCCGCCTTATCTGCCCCTTCAATGTTATATTGTATGTATTCCCTGCACATGGTGAGCTGGTTCTCTACACTCTCGCCCCTGCCCGTCCACTTTGATTTCCTGCTGTATATGAATATTTTCATAGTCTGTCTCCTTCTGAAAAAAGAAAGGCAGGTTCCTGATTCCTACCTTTCCTGATATGAAGTTTTTCCATGTGAAGTTTTCCGCTTTTCAAGTCATTTTTTAGTATAGCATATTTTTACCGCTATCATCCAACTTTTTCTAGCTCAACCTGAATAGTCCTTGGATTTACGCGGCAATTTCAACTCTATCTTTATCCTTATTATAATAATAAACTGAATCCGACAGGCATTCTTCCGGTTCTACCGTACTAGTACACCGAATAATAAGTAACCAGCCATATAGCTTGCCTGATTTTCCATCTGCGTCGTTGTCGTCAATCGGCGTAGCACCCACTACGCCTCATTCCTCCGCCTTGCATATAAAAAATCATTCTGCGTTATATGGCTAGGAACTTATTTTTCGGTGTACTAGAACAATGATTGATCTCATAGACCATATTTTTTAAATTTTCTGCCGTAACCCTCCCGTCTTCCTTCAGTAATAAAATTTCATGAACGGAACACGGCAGTATATAAAAACTCCCTCCCTGCTCTTTTGCTAATCCCCGTAATAAATCCTTCCGCAGGATTGCCCTTGCCCCATAATTCCGACACTGATTTGTAACAACATATATCTTCCCGATTCCTTCCATTTCCATCCCTTTCCTATCATTCTGAAACATCTCTTCAATCTCAGCATCCTTCATTTCCGCCATCGCATTTTCTATGGCAGCCTCCATCGACTCTATCCGAAATACTTCTTCTTCCAGATTCTTCCTGGATGCTTCCCACAAAGTTTTTACATCTACACCCCACAATTTCATACATTCCCTGCTGACTGGCAGCGTTGCCATCACTCCTCCTTCCTCTTTTATAAAAACATAAAATACGATTGCCAAGTCCAGATATTCCCTATAAGGCATCCGCTTTAATCCTTCCTTATTCCAGTTCTTATTGATTACTCGCATATGAAGCCTGCTCTTTGCTGATTCCCAGGTTTTCGGGATATAACGCTCATCGACGAATGGGACCTCCTCACATGCCCGGATTACTTCTTTCATGCATTTTTCAAAATCTCTCGTATATTTATATCCTTCATACATATCCTCCGTATAAATCGTCGCTTGTACCATTGTCCCGAACGACCGCACAATAACCGCCTCTTTGTCCGTATCATTCGTCTTTTTCCCTTTGTCATAATATACCTCTCCCCTTCCAAGGAAATGCTCCTGCAGAGCCTCTTTTAATCTCTCTTTAAACTGCATATACTCCATCTGTTTTTTCTCCATTCTTTTCACTCCATCATCTATAATCATTTCTGTAGTCCCTAAGTTAACGCTTCGCACATAATTTTTGCAAAAACGCGGAACCCTGATACAAATCCCTGTCGTTCCCCGATGGCACATGCCTGACACATCAGATTCGTAAATTCCTCGTATGTAAGCTTTTGTAAATCCACATCCTTGAACAAGTTCATCAGTTCACTGCTTATCTCATGGTCGTTCTTCTCCATCTCTTTTGTTTCCGCAAATATTTTATTATAGATATCTCCGATCAGCATTGCTTACTCCTTTCCTCTGTGAATACTTGTCTCCCTATTTCTGCTGTCAGGTTATGCTGCTTCTTTGGTTTTTGATTTTTTCAGCCCGCTTAACGCCTTCGTATAAATCTCCGGCGTCATCTGTTCCAGCTTATGGATCTTATATCTGGCTAATACATTCTCAATCGGAACCCCCGTTCGCTTTAACTCCT
The DNA here is from genome assembly GCA_910575835.1 of Lachnospiraceae bacterium. Taxonomy (GTDB): domain Bacteria; phylum Bacillota; class Clostridia; order Lachnospirales; family Lachnospiraceae; genus Sporofaciens. The sequence continues at coordinate 14,025 of CAJTGB010000067.1, forward strand.
GCTCTAAAATGGATTTCTGCATATCTGTAATCCTGTTTTCCTCTGGCTTCTGACCGGACTTCTGCCGGCTCCCCAATTCCTGATCGGATTTCTTCGGGCTTCCCGTCTCCCGGCTGGGCTCCTCCTTGCATTCCTCTTCTTGTCCTTCATCTGGCTTACCTCCGGTATTCTGCTGGTTTCCTGTATCCTGCCTGTTTTTCTGTTTCGGCTTCATTTCAAACACTTTGAAGCCTTTTCCATTTACAATCACAAGGGCGTTGATTTCCCTCTGCTCATTGTAAGAAATAGACTGCACCGAAAATCGGTCGCTGGTTGTAAACTTGTTGTCTTTCTTCTGAATCGTGGCATGTCCCGCCCCAATCCAGATAAACGGCGCAGTATATAATTCCCTTCCCACGCCCCAGTTAAAGCAAGCACGTTTAAAGGAATCCGAAGCCTGCCCTTTCTCCTTCTCCGAATAACTGGTAGTCCCTACGTCCTGCTTGGCAATCCACTGGCATTTCTCACTGTCCCAGATTTCCACGGTACAGTATAGATTCCCGTCTATGATCTGATGAGTCCGTTTCCATCCGAAGGGCGTAAACGTCTCGTCCAGAATCTTCTGGTCTACACGGGCATCCTTGAATAAGAGAAGGCTCAAGCCCCTCTCATTGATGGTTGATACCCGACATTCAATCTCATCCGCCCTTAGTAAACGGACAAAGACTTTCTCACAGCCTGTCCCGTCAACTGCTTCTTCCGGTTCCGACTCATTCCCGGACTCCTTCTTTCTGATATTTGACGCTTTCTTTGCTAATTCTTCCTTAATATCTGACATTTCTTACCTCCATAACTGCAGAATCTTCCCTATGGTATTCTGACATTCAAAAAGGAGAGGTATTTTCATCCTCTCCCTAACACGCTGTATTCAAAAAATGTTTACTTGCCACATTCTTCTAACATAAGTATCTTCACAGGCTAACTCCTGCACATCTGCACAGTCTGCAATAAATATTTATAATCTCCATTCTTCCACCGTCACGCAGCGTATTTCTTTGAACTGCTTTAACTGCTTATCATTCGTCATATTCCATACAAGTAATGACAGAGGTTGCCAGCCCTTTTCCATTCCCTAATATTTCTTCCAGAATGCTTTTGGATTTTTCTCCAAAATACTTTTCTATAACCTGTCATAATCCCGTAACCCCCTTATCGCTTCCTGTGCGTCTGACTGGAAAAGTTTTTCTCCCCTCCCCCAGATTGTCCGAAAATTGGATTAATCTAACAATCAAATTTGAATTTTTGCACTAAAAAATCAGGTATTCCCAGATCCTCTCACGAATCTTTTACCTG
>CAJTGB010000068.1 GCA_910575835.1 Lachnospiraceae bacterium
TTGTAAGACCCCTTGAAGACGACAAGGTAGATAGGGCGGAGGTGGAAGTGCAGTAATGTATGGAGCTGACCGCAACTAATCGGTCGAGGGCATGACCAAAGCGGAGATAGGTAGAAGAAGGATGAACAGGATTTCTTGTATGCAGTTTTGAAGGTACATAAGAAAATGTATTATGATATACTACTAAAGATAAGACAGCTAGCAGATGTTAGCTGTTTTTTTTCATTTACAAGAGAATAGTGCCTGATACGAATAGATGTTAGTTATTTTTCATTTATAAGAGAATAATACCTGATACGAATAAAAGTGAATTGTGTAATTATTTACATGTATTATAAAAAGAGCTGCCGCAATGCAAAATCTGTTTTGCGGCAACTCTTTTAGTATACAAATTCATAATGTTACTATTCCTGAATCGACGCGGATATTATCTGTGCAAGAGAATCGATTGCCAACGGTTCTAAGCCGCTGCCGATATTTTCTACAGTACAGGAAAGAATACATCCATTGTCAAGATCTGTCCAGATTCGGTAACCTTCAATACCTTCCTGCGAATAAGTGAAATAAGAAAACTGCTTTTCACCGGTTGTCTGAGTCTGAACTTCCCCAACTGTTCCGCCGTCAGAATTCGCACTCAGGAGATATTCAACCTCCTGCTGGGCCGTTGTCATAACGGTATCGGCATCTTCTGTCATAAGACGCAGGTTCAACTGTGTACTGCTTGTACCGTCTGCGCCTAACCGCTGAAAAGCTATCTGATGTTCCGAACTGTGTTCGGAGTCCTCGAAGCCTTCCGGCCTTGTTACGCTGATACTGATGCTTTTGTCATCCGTGCAAAGCACAGAAACTCCGTCTACTGCCGGGGCGTCTGTTTCTTCGGGAGAATCCGATGTATCTGACTGGCCGTCCGCGTCAGTGACAGGAACATTTTCCTCAACCTGACCGTCCGCCTTCTTGTCATCATTCTCTTTGCCGCCGCATCCGGTAAATATCATGCTTGCGGCTGCGATCAGTCCTATTATTATAATCTTCTTCATATGCACCTCATTCTGCATTTTTCAATTCAATTTCAAACCAACATCATTGGATTTGTTACGAAACCTATTATATTCTATCATGCTTTATGTCACTTTTCAAGACTGTACAAAAGCGGAAATTCTGCTATAGTTATAGTGTTGTATATGATCTTGATAAAAGATAAGGAAAGGAATCATTATGGATTTGACGAATAAGACAATCCTTCTCGGCGTCACAGGGGGAATCGCGGCGTATAAGAGCGCGTCACTGGCAAGCATGCTGGTAAAAAAAGGCGCTGAGGTTCGTGTGATCATGACGGAGCATGCGGCAAATTTTATTAATCCGATCACCTTTGAATCTCTGACGGGCCACAAATGTATCACCGACACATTTGACCGTAATTTTGAATTTAAAGTAGAGCACGTGGCGCTTGCCAAGAAAGCCGATGTTATCATGGTAGCGCCGGCGACAGCCAACGTCATTGCCAAGCTTGCGCATGGATTGGCCGATGATATGCTGACTACTACGATCCTTGCGAGCAAAGCGCCGAAGATCATTGCTCCGGCTATGAATACTGGGATGTATGAGAATCCGGTTACACAGGATAATTTGGCTGTTTTGAAGAAATATGGTATGGAAGTGATCGCTCCGGCAGACGGGTATCTTGCATGCGGTGATATCGGGTCGGGGAAGATGCCTGAACCGGAAGTCCTGTGTGAGCACATTTTGCGGCGCTGCGCCTGCAGGAAGGATATGGCGGGGATGAAGGTGCTTGTCACGGCGGGTCCGACACAAGAAGCGCTTGATCCTGTGCGCTATATCTCCAACCATTCTTCCGGGAAAATGGGCTACAGCATTGCCAAAGCCTGTGTGCTCCGCGGAGCGGACGTTACGCTGGTTACCGGCAAGACGTCTCTGGCTTTGCCGTTGTTTGTAAATGCTGTACCGGTGGTATCTGCAAGGGATATGTATAACGCGGTCATTGCAAGAAGCGAAGAGATGGACATTATCATTAAGGCCGCCGCGGTTGCAGATTATCGTCCGAAGCATGTTGCGCCGGAAAAAGTGAAGAAGGCGGATTCCGATCTTGCCATTCCGTTAGAACGTACAGATGATATTTTAAAGTTTCTGGGCGATCATAAAAGATCCGGTCAATTCCTGTGCGGTTTCTCGATGGAGACGGAAAATATGCTGGATAATTCTACAAAGAAGCTCTATAAGAAAAACCTTGATATGATCGTTGCGAATAATTTGAAGATGCAGGGCGCTGGATTCGGAACGGACACGAATATCATCACTATGATTACGAAGAATGATGTCACAGAGCTTCCCATTATGGAGAAGGAGGAAGCTGCATTTCATATTCTGGATAAGATCCTTGCTCTTAAGTCCGGGGATCTGTAGGAGATTAAAAAGTTCAATAATAAAGGGAGGATGCCGGGTCACCGCTTTCGCAGCGCCCGGCATGTATTATGAAAAAGTTTATTAATTGGCTTTTAACTGATGAGTCTAGTATAAATCAGACCTGTGAAGAAATAATGTTAAAGTAATGAAGGTTTTTTAAAAGATAAGTAAACAAATTATGAACGTTTTTTTATGTTAGATTTTGCTGATAATTGGTTGAAAAATATCAGAAATGCTTTATACTAATGTAATATGTATTATAACACAATTTTTGAAAGGAAAAATAGAATGAAGTATATTTCATTTGCAATTCCATGTTTTAATTCAGAGGATTATATGTCCCGGGCCGTTGAAAGCATCCTGGCAGGAGGAGAAGAGATAGAGATTATTATCGTTAATGACGGTTCCAGGGACCGTACATCAGAGATCGCCCATGAATATATGAAAAACTATCCTGAGATAGTCAGAGTCATCGATAAAGAGAACGGAGGCCACGGCGATGCCGTCAATGCAGGTCTCAGCGCCGCTCAGGGCAGATATTTTAAGGTTGTAGACAGTGACGACTGGGTCGACGGGGAAGCTCTTAAGCGGATATTGACGCTTGTCAGGAACCTGGAAGAAGACGGTGAACAGATCGATATGCTGATATCGAATTTTGTATATGAGAAGGCAGGGGCGTCCCATAAGAAATGTGTCCATTACCGCAATGCCCTGCCGCAGGATGAGGTGTTCCGGTGGGATGATATCGGACATTTCCGTCTGGACCAATATATTTTGATGCATTCGGTCATTTATCGTACAGAACTGCTTAAGCTGATTCAGATGAGGTTGCCGAAGCATACCTTTTACGTTGATAATATCTATGTATATTATCCGCTGCCTCATGTCCGCAAGATATATTATCTGGATGTAGATTTCTACCGTTATTTTATCGGACGGGATGATCAGTCGGTGAACGAGAAGAATATGATCGCCAGGGCCGATCAGCAGATCTATGTCACCAAGACCATGATCGACATGTATGAGATGGGAGAGATATCAAGCAGAAAATTAAGGCTGTATATGGTCAATTATCTGGCAATCATGATGACGGTGTCCTCCATTATCCTGATTCGTTCCAAGCGAAAGGAGAATATCGAGAAGAAGAGAGAGCTATGGAAGTATCTTAAGAAGAGAGACTGGAAGACGTATCTTAAGATCCGTTACGGTATCCTGGGGCAGACCATGAATATTCCAGGCAAGTCCGGCAGGAAGATATCGTCTCTGGTGTACAGCGTTGCCAGAAGAATAATAGGTTTTAATTGATCCGGCGTGAATAATCTGTCCGCTATGTCACATAATAATCGGTAAAAATGAATTGGTAAAATGAAAAGGAGTATGTGATATGGCGATTGATTTTAAAGTGAGCAAGACCAGAGTGAACCTGATGCGGGCATTTGCAGGAGAGAGCCAGGCGAGGAACCGCTATACGATTGCGGCGGATGCTGCGAAGAAGCAGGGCTTATACTCTGTTTCGCAGGTATTTTTATTTACAGCAGATCAGGAGAGGGCTCATGCAGAACGCTATTATGATCTTCTTAAGAACCTTTCGGGAACTACGATCGATATATCCGGCGGTTATCCGGTGGATCATTTTGATAGTGTTGTAGAATTGCTTAAGAAGGCGGAACATAATGAGCTGGAAGAGGCGGATGATGTATATCAGGTATTTGGAAATGAAGCGAAGGCGGAAGGCTTCACGGAGGCAGCGGCAACATTTTTCCAAATTGCAGAGGTTGAAGCGATCCATGCCAGAAGATTCGGCAAGCTGGCAGAATTGTTGGAGCAGAATAAGTATTTCGAGAGTGACTCAAGCGGGAAATGGATGTGCATGAATTGCGGGCATATTCAGGCAGGAAAGATGGTTCCGGCAGTATGTCCTGTGTGCCGGTACGAGCAGGGATACTTTATTCCGGTTGAGATCGCACCGTATCTCGGCTTCGATTTTTTGATGAAATAGATGAAAAAGACGGATTAATTCATTGTCTATGACATACTTTCCCAGAATACACTATAGTATGAGCAGATGAAATGACATTTGCTGAATTATTTGCAAAGAAGGGATAGTATGGCTAGCCAGAAGATTGAAAATCTGTTGAACTTGGCACTGGATGCGACACCAGAGGAGCGTGAAAAATCACTGGAGCTGGACGTAGGATATAATGAGGCAGAGCGCGAATGGGATCTGATCGTGAAGTATTCAGGCAGCCTTGAAGGAGTAAGAGCCTTGGCTTTGAAGGTAGTGGAGCTGCAGAATGAATATGCGATCATCACGATTCAGGAGTCGGAGATCGAGAATCTTGCACAGATTCCGGAAATTGAATATATAGAGAAACCAAAGAGATTGTTTTTTCAGGTTGCAAACGGAAGACGGGTATCTTGTATCGATGCGGTACAGGATGCCCGTTTTGGATTATATGGACAGGGAGTCCTGGTGGCTGTGATCGATTCGGGGATTGATTATGAGAATGCTGATTTCCGAAATGAAGACGGCACAACAAGGATCCGTGCACTCTGGGATCAGTCCTTGGCGTCCGGTGAAGGGAGGGTCCCTCCTGACGGGTATGCTATAGGGGCAGAGTACACCTCCAAACAGATCAATGAAGCATTGAAGGAGCCAATATTGACGGACAGAAGAAGAATCGTCCCAAGTGAGGATACCTCCGGGCATGGGACCGCTGTGGCCGGGATTGCCGCCGGAAACGGCAGAAACAGCGCGGGAAGATATGCCGGAGTCGCTCCGAGAAGCGATCTTCTGGTGGTGAAGCTTGGCAATCCAAGGAAGGAAGGATTCCCGCGGACAACAGAGCTGATGCAGGGAATCGACTATGTGGTGAGGAAGGCATTGGAACTTCGGATGCCGGTCGCGGTCAATATCAGTTTCGGAAATACTTACGGTTCCCATGACGGTACTTCTCTGCTAGAAAGATTTATCGACGATCTGTCAAATATATGGAAGAGCAGTATCTGTATCGGCTCCGGCAATGAAGCCGCCAGTGCGGGGCATACGTCGGGGGTAATGACGCCGGGAAGGGAAGAGATCATACAATTGGCAGTGCAGGACAGCCAGACGGCTATCAGCATCCAGTTGTGGAAAGAGTATACGGATATCGTAGATATATCGTTGATGACGCCGGGCGGCGTTACGGTCGGCCCGCTCCAGGAGATACTTGGCCCCCAGAGATTTGCCGTTGGAGGAACGGAGATCCTGCTTTACTACGGAGAACCAAGCCCTTACAGCACGGCCCAGGAGATCTACATCGATATGCTTCCGAGGGAAACTTATATTACGGGAGGGGTGTGGAGGATCATCCTGACGCCGAGGAAGATCGTATCGGGTGCGTATGAGCTGTGGCTTCCCAGCGAGAATGTGCTGAATAAGGGAACGGGATTTTTATTTCCTACTGATCATACGACTCTTACGATTCCGTCTACGGCGGGCAGAGTGGTCACGGTGGGAGCATATAATGCATTGACATTCGTCTATGCGGACTTTTCCGGGAGAGGATATACAAGGGAGACGAACCTGGTGAAGCCGGATATCGTGGCCCCGGGAGTGGGAGTGACCACAGCGGCGGTGGGTGGAGGATATGCTCAGTTTACAGGAACATCCTTTGCGACTCCTTTTGCGGCAGGAGGGGCGGCGCTGTTGATGGAGTGGGGGATCGTGAAGGGGAACGACCCGTACTTGTTTGGGGAGAAGGTGAAGGCGTATTTTAGGCGCGGGGCGAGGCCATTGCCGGGATTCACGGAGTATCCGAATCCGCAGGTGGGGTATGGGGCGTTGTGTGTCGAAAATAGTCTGCCGATGTAGGATTAGGGGAGACTTTTTGGGGAAGATTGGTTAATTTCTGCTATGCTAAAATTAAGAATAGGATTCCTGTACCGCTTTAATTTCCAAGCGCGAGGTAAAATCCACCGCCTTTAGGCGGTCAAGCTTTAGCGGCATTTCCTTCCGGTAGAAAATGTGGTAAAATATCGTATTAGGAGGTGCAGTAAAAATGGCAGAGTATAGGAGTAGCAGTCATACGGTGTATGACATTAAATACCATTTTGTTTGGATTACAAAGTATAGATATAAAATATTGAGAAAAAATGTAGCCTTTAGGCTACGGGAACTATTGCAACAAGGATGCGATGCCCGGAACATAAAGATATTAAAAGGCAGCATAGGTGCAGACCACGTACATATGTTACTATCATGCCCCACTGATATGGCACCAAGCCAAATCATGCAATATCTAAAAGGAAGGTCGTCAAAATTATTGCAAGATGAATTTCCGGAAATGAAGAAAAAATATTGGGGACAGCATATGTGGGGAAGAGGATATTTTTGTGGAACGGTAGGAGCGGTAGAAGAAGAAACAATAAGAAAATATATTGAAAATCAGGGAAAAGATGAAGTGGATAATTTCACAATCGAAGAACGATAGCTACTTAAGTAGTGCTTTTAGGCGACTTTAGTCGCAGTAGAACAGGCTTTAGCCTGCAAGCGACTTTCAGTCGCAAGAAGTGGCCTTCAGGCCACAGCAACCCACCGGCTTCAGCCGGTGGTAGTTGAGTTTGGTATGTGTAGGTATCCTTTTTCCATATGTTTGCCTGTTGATACATAAAATTGTGTAAATACACATAAAATAGCATTTGATGTTGACTTAAAAATTATTTAGTGATACGATAATATTACTTGGAAATGTGTTAATACACAAAAATAAGGAGCGAAAGCATGGAGATTAAAAGAGATTTTTATCTTGAACAGTTAAAAATAAGAAAAGATAACGGAATGATCAAAATTATTACGGGAATCAGAAGATGCGGAAAATCTTACCTGTTATTTGTGCTATATAAGAAATATTTATTGGAAAGTGGAGTGGATAGTAACCACATCATTGAGATAGCACTCGATGGAATTGAAAATGAGGAGTTGAGAGATCCAAAAAGATGTTATCAGTATATCAAGAATGTAATGAAGGACGAAGGGAAATATTATTTGTTTTTGGATGAAGTGCAGTTTATGCCCAGATTTGAAGAAGTACTGAACAGTCTGCTTCGAATAAGTAATATTGATGTATATGTAACCGGAAGCAACTCTAAATTTTTATCTAGCGATATTATAACTGAGTTTAGGGGCAGAGGTGATGAAATTAGAATTTATCCTTTGTCCTTTGCTGAATTTTACGCAGTTTTTGACAGGGATTATGATGATGCGTGGAATGAGTATATGATATATGGCGGACTTCCGCAAGTGGTACAATTTTCAGTGGAACGTCAAAAGGCAGAGTATCTGAAAAATATTTTTGCAAATGTTTATCTCAAGGATGTAATTGAGCGAAATAAGATTCAGAATGTGGATGAGATTGGAACTTTAGTGGATATACTTGCTTCTGCCATAGGAGCGCCTACAAATCCGACGAAAATATCGCATACATTCAAATCAGAATGTGGTATCAATTATAGTAACAAAACTATTTCCAACCATATTGATTATTTAACACAAAGTTTTCTGATCTCTAAAGCCAGTCGATACGATATTAAAGGTAGAAAATATGTGGGTGCAAATCTGAAGTATTACTTTACGGATGTAGGACTTAGAAATGCCAGATTGAACTTTAGACAACAGGAGCCTACTCATATTATGGAGAACATTGTTTATAATGAGTTACTTGTACGAGGTTATAATGTGGATGTTGGTATTGTAGAAGTGTATGCAAAGAGTAGCGAAGGAAAAACCGTTCGTAAGCAGTTGGAGGTTGATTTTGTAGTAAATCAGAGCAGTCAGAGATATTACATTCAGGTAGCTTATGATATGGCTTCTGAGGAAAAGCAGATACAAGAGCTTAATTCACTTCGAAATATTCCAGATTCATTCAAGAAGATTGTTATCGTGAATGGTACAAAAAAGCCGTGGAGAAATGATGAGGGATTTGTGATTATGGGGATGAAATATTTCCTTCTCAATGCGGATAGTTTGGAGTTTTAGTAAGAGACTGGTTCCTGAATAACGATATCTTGACTTTGGTGATTCGGCAGAAGATTACTTCCGATCAAGAGTGTTTTCGGAAGATTTTATAGACAGCAAAGAAGTACTGAGAAATGTAGTCCGGTATTTCGCATCCTTTGGTGAAGCGATTCGTGATTTTACTGTTGAAGAATTTTGTCAGGAAGATGAAAGGGATGCGGGAAAAAGCTATAAGATTAATGATTTTCATAAAATGGCAGACAATCAGGAGAGGGAATTAATTTCATTGAAACTGGAATCAAGTGGTACTCTAAAGATGTTTGCACTCTATCCATCCTTAAAAGATGCGCTGGTGGATCACGGGGGTACATTGTTTCTTGATGAATTAAATTGTCTCATTATGGGAATAAGGTGAAAGCAATTCAATTGAGGTTGGTGGGGAAGATATAGGATAAGATAAAAAAGATGTAAAATCAAGAATAATATTTTAGGTGCAGAAAAAAAGTTAAAAGGAGAAAGCATTATGGCGAAAATTACAATTACAAAAGGGAACGAGTTTATGATAGCGGTAAAAGATGAAATAACAAAAGATGATCTTTTTATTGAACTATACAAACGCGCTGCAAATATATTAGACAGAATTGTTGGAGCCTCAATAGAAGTGAGAGATAAAAAAGAATTCTGGAAATCACAGGATTATGAGAATAATATTATCGCATTTTGTGGGGAACGGGGAGAAGGAAAAAGCAGTGTTATGATGACTTTTGTCAATGCCATATATCATAATTTAAATAAGGAAATTTTTTTGAATTGTAAAAATGTTGAAAGTACATATTTTGTGGAACCGATTTTGATTGACCCATCATTATTTGATGATGTTCATAATGTTTTAGACATTGTGCTTGCAAAGATTTTTCGAAACTTTTATGATTGCTATAATAATGATAACCAACGTGCAGATGAGAGAACAAGAGAAGAACTGCTTGACCGCTTCCAAAAGGTTTACCGCTATGTTTCTTTAATCAATAACCAAAAGCAGATGTTGGATGATGAGTTTGATTATGAAGGGAATATCAGTAAGCTTACGAAACTAGGGGAGAGTACAAAACTGAAAGAAGAACTGACAGAGTTAATAAAAGATTATTTGAATTTTATGGAAACACGTGATGGAAAAAAACAATTAATCATTGCAATTGATGATTTAGATTTATGTAGCGCAAATGCATATAAGATGACAGAACAGATTCGAAAATACTTAATTATTCCACATGTATGTATTGTAATCAGTGTAAAAATAGAGCAATTAGAATTATGCATTCGGGAAAAAAATCTGAAGGAATTTCAGGAGATTTACAAGAACAAGGATAATGAAATATATTCTCAATTAAACAAGGAAGTCCAGACAATGGCAGAACGGTATGTATCGAAATTGATTCCCAGACAAAGACGAATTTATCTTCCGAAAGTGCAAAGGTTTGAAGACGTGCAGATTATATATAGGGAAGCTGATAGTGAGAAAAATATTATAGATTCCTGGAATATTGGTGGTTTTGACAAAAAGGACGATTTAGTTGAACAGTCAGAGTCAAATGGGACAGGATATAAGAAGCGAGGATTTACGTTATCCATGCTGGATTTAATTTATGAAAGGACAGGAATGCGTTTTTGGCCGGAGACAGATGGAAGCAGTTATTTGCTACCGGATAATTTGCGAGATATGATTAGCTGGATTTTAATGGTTGCTGAGATGGTGAAGCCGGAAGATGCAATAGGCCGGGCGAGAGATAAAATATATTTTGAAAATATTGTGAAGATGGAAAATTATTTTGTAAGGGAATGGGTTGGGGATAATTTAAAATCGTATGTCGGATTGACACTACAGGATATCGGAAATATGGATACATTTCATATGCATGCGGTGGTACAAGACATAATGCTTAGGATGTGTAGAGAAAAATATCCAGCATATATATCTCCGTTCAATAATTATGGACTAGAGCGGTTAGACACTTTTTTTCAGGTTATGGGGTACTTTGAAACTATTAATAAGAATGTTGTAAATATGGAAAAAGAGGCTGATATTTATAGGATTCGTGCCTTATATACGATAAGGATACACAAGTTGTTGAGAAGCAGGCAATATGAAGAATTGACAGATTTTTTTAATGGATATATATGGGGGCCGTCATTTTACGGTTTGCTTCCAATGCAATCAGGCACGAATGCAGACCGGTCCCGGTTTAATATAAGGACAATTGACGGTTTTAATTTAATTTTAAGGGCAGTTAGTGATACAGCAGATAAGCTTCCGGTTCCAGAGCGTGGAAAACAATATAATGTATCCTATATTACAAAAGCAGAAGAACGAAACAGTTATTTAAATGCATGGATTGCTTTAGGCGTGTTTTCAAACATATTTTACACTAATAATGGTATGCCAACGCTTTCTTTTAATGGGAAAATTATCTTTGATAATAATCAGATCTGGGATTATATTCAGATTAGCCTGGAAAATTATCTTGTTGCGCTATGCAATTTAGATGCGCTATACGATAAAATAAACTTGCAAAGGCTGGGAGTAAAAACAGACGAATTTAAAGAGTTCGTAGATGTTCTTAAGGAAAAGAATCAGAATAGTATTCAAGATGCAAGGACAATCTTTGCAAACATGGACTTGTTGATTGGATTAAAGGATTTTTGTTTTAAAAATCGCGATTATAAAGACAGCACGTCAGACGGTAAAGACAGAACCCGAAAACTGGTATTCACATTTTTCGAAAATATAGAAAAATATATGGAGCAATATGGTATAAAGATTAAGGCGGAAAAGTTGAATTATTTTATTCTGAAAGATGACCAGAGGATTGATATTTCGCAGCTTTATTCGGAACTTTTTGCCTTAAGTACGCAGAATGATGATTTCCAGGAACAATTAGGACAAGAACAGAAACAAGTGGGGCTTGTAGCAGAATTTCGAAGTAAGATTACAGAGCTGCCTACAAGATGGAATCACGAAGTAAATAAGGCTTCTTCTTATTTAGGGAAGCAATCTGCTGCAAGTGCTAAGCGTAATTTGGACAAGTTTGCATTGAGAATCCAGCGTTATCTTGGAGAAAACAAGAAGCAACCAGAACATTTGGATGTGGAAGGATTATGTACATTATACAGTAATGTGATTGAAATATATTTTAAAGATGAAAATGCAAAGCTTACCCAAGATATGTGTAATGAATATAAACGTCTTGTCAAAGTGCAGGATGAGTTGGAAGCAGGGGATGAGTAACATATATGGATATTGAACGTAAAAATTTGGAAATATTATTTTTAAAAATTCCATCTTATAAAATTGCAGACCAATATCAGGCTACTGAAAAAATACATGATTACAAGAATGTGGATGAACTGCTGTATATGCAGTATGCAAAAAATGTTTATACATATAATTCTGAGGACGAACATCGTAATAATCACCGGAAACTTTTTCAGGATTTGAAAGATAATTCCGAAGGTTTGCCCAATGTATTTTGGTTTATTATGAATACTGCTGAAAAAATGCTTACCTATGATGGAAATGAGATTATGTGTAAATTTGATGAAATGCTGCGTTGGAGGGAGATTTCATTTCAATTAGGACAAGATTTTTTCACGTGTGCTTTTTTGGCGGCCCATGATTTGAAAAGGGGATGTCAGTCAAAAAATTTTTCATGGTTTCCAATTATCCGCAGTGATGACAGTCGTCTGCATAATATTTTGAAACGCGGAATGGCAGAAAACCATTTCCATCTGGCTGGTTCTACAAAAGTTTTTGAGTTAAACTGGGTATGTTTGATGAATCTCATAGAGGGAAGAATACATGATTTTGAAAAACTGCCCAGTGCGCTGCAGATTCATCATACAGACCGGATTAGAAGAGAGGGAAAAAGAGAAAGTTTTTATGCGGAATGTCAGAGAGCGGCTTTTTATAGGGTATATCTTTTTTCTGTCCTGAAAAATAATTGCATTTTGATTAAAAAGGCAAAGAAGATTTTAGAAAAGGCAGATAGAGGATGTCCTATGGAAGGACTGGTGGCAGAAATACAAGATATGATTGTGTTGGCAAAGCACATATATGGAACAAAGGTGGATGAAAGATATATTTTGGATTATGCATTTGGAAAAGGTCTTGTGGACAGTAATGACAGGGAATGTTTTATTTTAGTTGGGGAACGCAGTTTTTTGTATGAATGTTATAAGGCATGTGTGTCAACAGGGTTTACAGAGCGGCTGAAAAACCTGTTTTATAGATATTTGTCTATTCGCACGCAATTTCGGGGTGAATTAATTCAGATAAACAGACAGGTAGGATTTGCAAATTTTAGTAATTATCAAGACCGGAAGGAAATATTTATCGAGGGACAAACTGAGTATGAAAATGAATTAATCAGGCTTGCCTTGAATGAGACAATGCGAAAACAGAATATTGTTTCATTAGAGGCACGAATATGCCCGAAAAAAAGCTCGACAAAATTATATGAAGCAATTAAGAAAAGTGAGAAAATTGTTGCAGATGGAAGAAAAAATATTTTAGTGGATAACAATAGGCCAAACAACATAAAGGGCGATAGTGTTCGGTGTGATAATCAGAAATATAATGTTACGTATGTGTTGCATTTTCCAAAAATAAAAGATAAAGAATTTTGTCCAGGCACTCCAAGAAACCAGAATGTACGAACTGCAACCATAAAAGAAATGAGAAGTATCGTGGCATTATTGGAAAAAGATACTTGGGTAAATGATAAGATTCGTGGTATTGATGCCTGTTCTAATGAAATTTACTGCAGGCCGGAAGTATTTGCACAAGCCTTTCGATATTTATTGGATATCGAATTTTCATATGGAAGAAATATGCATCTTAAGAAGGGAAAACACGAACACAGGAGAAGATATGAACGCAAGGGAAGGCTATATGCGACTTATCATGTGGGAGAGGATTTTTTGGATATCGCGGATGGCCTGTGGGCAATAGATGAAGCGATTCTTTTTTGTGGATTGGAAAGGGGTAGCAGACTTGGGCATGCACTTGCTTTGGGGATAGATTCATATGAATATTATAAGTATAAAGGATATAAAATGATACTTCCAAAACAAATTTTGATAGACGATATTGCGTGGATTTTACAAAAAGCTAATGAAACAGGATGTATGATAGAAAACTGCTTAAGAACAGAGTTTTTGGAACGGTATTATACATTGTATGAGGAGATATATGGAGCTAATGTACATTGCATAAGGAAAGCTTCTGTAATGGATTACTATCAGAGTTGGAAGCTTAGGGGAGATAATCCATATGTATATCGTTTGGAAGAAAAAGTTTTTTTGGAGAGATTGAAAAAAACTGCTGTTCGAAAATATGACAGGTATGAGTGGAATGATAAAGTTAGTAATAGTATCCGTATGACAAAATGTTATAGGAATCTATATTTTGCATATCACTATGATAAAAAAGTAAGAGAAGCTGGCAATGAAATAACAGAGTTTAAAGTTGATGAAAGATATGCAGAACTTATTTACAAGTTACAAAATAAAATGATTCAGAAACTTGTGCAGGAGGGAATTGGAATAGAAACCAATCCATCATCAAATTATCTAATTGGAACAATACAAAAATACGATGAGCATCCTATTCTCCGGTTTAATTCTAGAAAGTTGAGAGATATGGAACGGAATACAAGTCTGAATGTTTCAATTAATACAGATGACCAAGGAGTATTTGATACTATGCTTGAAAATGAATATGCTTTGATGGCATTAGCCTTGAAAAAAGCGAAAGATGATAAGCATCAGCCTTTATATGATGTGGAAGATATTTACGAGTGGATTGACTATGTAAGAAAAATGGGTATTGAACAAGTTTTCGAATAAATCGAGAATCATTGGGATTTTATGCATAGAGTGTATTTCAATGTACTAATTATATAACATAGATGTCAGGACAATATGCTTTAGGCGCTTCTTCCATTGCTTAGCAATAACTTACCGTCAATTTTTGCTTAACTTAGTAGCTATTTATCATCAGCTCAACGGAGTTATGCGGGTTTGCGGATTTTTGAACTGAAAAAAGTTCGTGACATTAACTTGACATCATCAGGATATGGGGCGTTGTGTGTGAGGGATAGTTTGCCGGTATGATAGTTAAAAAAGAAATAATAATATGAAGCATAGCTGAATTTTAATTATAGTCAATTATCAGAAATGCCACCATAATTAAAATATCCATTAAATAAATATTGACACTGAAAAAGTTATGAGTTAATATAGGTTCATATTTTAAAGAAAAGGCAGGTATGTATATGTTGGTGGTATCTGTAATGACAAAGAACAACTAAATTTAATAAAAAGGGTAAGCGCTGCGAGTGGTAAGCACTAGGGATAGTGTTTTATTTGCGGTACCCTTTTCAGCATTATTGAATGCTGGTTGTTTCTGCCTTACAGAATACTGCATATACTGGGAATTATTGTCTTGTTTTGATGAATGAGAAAAAGGAAAAGTATGGCTGTAGAGGTCATGCTTTTTTTATTGTTAGGCCAAGGGCCTGTTTACCAATATGGAGTTTTTCGTGTTCCGAAAAATGGGTAAGTAGGAAATAATCCGTATCTGTCAATTCATGTGTATTTCTGATACAATCACTTCAAATTATGGAGGTATTGCCTATGGATAAAAATGAACTTACAAAGACAGAACTCTGGACAAAACGTATCCAG
>CAJTGB010000069.1 GCA_910575835.1 Lachnospiraceae bacterium
GCAACACTGGATAAAATGTCAGCGCAGAATCTGAATATAATCAGGAAATGGAGCTTAAGCATATTAAAGCTGATGGAGCTTACAAAAAAGAAATTATCAATGAAGAAAAAAAGGTTTGTAATAAGTCTGTCACCAATCAAATATTTGGAGGAAGTGCTGGACTTTTAAAAAATTACAGTTGGAAAAATTTGAATGGTAGAACGTTTCATGCGTTTGTCGTGGAGTTTTTAAGATTGTATTTGATAGCATTATCAACTATAATTAAGATATAGGTCTGCGGAGTCGGTTTTAGATGATTTCGGGAATATGGATAAATATGCAGCAGTGAGGTAGGATTCGGTAGGGAGAAGATATATGTTGATATTTTTTGTGTTTTTATGGGCGCATCTGGGTATGCTGCTCTTGGGACTCTTTCTGATCAGAAAGAAAAAGCAGACATTGGGAAGGATCATCCTGACGATTTGGCTGTTATTGCTGACGGCGCCGGCCGCGTTTCTTGGCATAGGGTTTGCGGCGTTGTTGATACAGGCGGTTCTGGGAGTATCTCCGAACCGTTATACTGCCATCTTGGCCTGTATTGCCGTGATGGCGGTGAGTGCGCTTCTCTGTCTAATGTGGGGAGTCCTTAAGAAAAAGAAGGTCTGGATTACTATCTGTGTGCTGAGCGGAATCCTGGTGCTGGCTCTTCTGGGGAACACCGCGTATGATTTGTATATCAGAAGTATACCCAAGGTCGGTGAGAATGATAACCTGCTGTATACTTACGCGCCCTACGGTGATGACAGCAAGGTATATATCCCGGAAGAAGAGCCTGATATCAGGTTCACAGAAGATATTCCAAGGATGGACGGTGCAACGGCGCTGTATCCGATCTACTCGTCGTTTGCCAGAATGGTTTACCCGAAGGAAGTTCTGACGGGAGAGAGATATGATATCTGTTCCGATGAATATCTGCGGTGTACGAAGACGCCCCAGGCTTATGAGAACCTTGCAGACGGGGAGGCAGATATTATCTTTGCGGCGGCTCCGTCAGACGGGCAGGTGGAGTATGCGAAGAAGCTGGGCGTGGAATTTGAGCTGACGCCTATCGGAAGAGAAGCTTTTGTGTTCTTTGTAAATGCTAAGAATCCAGCGGAGGAGATTACAACGGAGCAGATCAGGCAGATCTATTCCGGGGAGATCACACAGTGGGACGAACTGGGTGTAAGAGGCATGGGAGAGATCAAGGCGTTCCAAAGGAGCGAGGGCAGCGGGAGCCAGAGTACGCTGCAGAAGCTTATGGAAGGAAAAGAGCTTATGGAAGCGCCGAAGGAAGACGTAGTAGATATGATGGCAGGTATTATAGAGCGGACGGCAGATTATAAGAATTACAGGAATGCGCTTGGATTCTCCTTCCGTTTCTATTCTATGGAAATGATTCAGAATGAGCAGATCAAGCTGCTGGAAGTGGACGGGATTGCGCCGACGGAGGAGACCATTGAGGACGGGACATATCCTTTGACTTCGGAATTCTATGCCGTTACAAGGACGGACGCCGGCGAGAATACGAAGAAGCTGGTAGAATGGATACAGGGAGAGCAGGGACAGGACATCGTGAGAGGAACGGGTTATACCCCGCTGAATGCAGATTAAGGAACTGCCAGGATGATGAAAAAATATTTTAAAATAGGTGAGATATCGAAGATGTACCATATCGGTACGGATTCCCTCCGTTACTATGAGAAGCTCGGCATTTTAAAGCCCAGGAGGGGGGAGAATCAGTACCGTCTCTACCGTACGGAGGATATCTGGAGGCTGAACGTGATACGGGAGCTCAGGGAACTGGGATTCTCCATGGAGCAGATCGGGGGCTATCTGAAGGATCATACGGTGAACACGGCCAAGGAGCTTCTGAAGGATGAACTGCGTATGATCGAAGCGAAGCAGGAGAAGCTGAGAGTGCTCCGCAAGAACGTAGAGGAGCGTGTACGGATGCTGACAGAATGTGAGAATAAAGAGATGGGCAAGGCAGAGCTTCAACGGCTGCCGGACCGGCGCTGCCGTTATATAGACGAGGGATATCAGCAGGATGAGGAGATGGATATACTGATCAAGAGGCTTCTGAATAAGAATCCCAAGACACAGTATATCATAGGAAGCAACCGCATAGGTTCAGTTATTCCGGCAAAGAGCGCCAAGGAAGGGCGGTGCAGAGAGTATTCGGGGGTATTTATGATCGATGAGGAAGGCAAAACGGTCATCCCCGGCGGTGACTATCTGACTCTGAGTTACCGCGGAGATTGTGACCAGAACTATGATTATCTGCCGCGGTTGTTAAGCTTCGCGAAGGAGAAGGATTATCGGATAGCGAGTGATGTGTATGAGATTCTGTGGGTGGATATCCATGTGTCAGAGCAGGTAGAGGAGCATATCACAGAACTGCAGTTCAGGGTGGCCCATTAGATATAGAAGGAGAGGTACTAAAGATGCTGAAGGGGATAAAAGGAAAGAAAAAGGAAGAGGCTGTGCAGACAGCGTCTATTGTTGCGGGATGCCTGATCTATGCGATCGGCCTGAATATGCTGATCACACCGCTTGCGTTATATAATGGAGGGTTCATGGGTATCGCGCAGTTGATCCGAACGTTCATGATAAGTGTTCTCCATATCAGGATGCCGCAAGGCATGGATATCGCAGGCGCGATCTACTATATCATGAATGTTCCGCTGTTCTGCATGGGCTGGCGGATCATGGGGAAGGAATTCTTCTTGAGGTCGCTGTTCGGTACGACTGTTATCAGTATCTTCCTTGTAATGGTGCCGGTGCCGGGTATACCGATTATCGAGGATTATCTGACGGCATGTATCATAGGCGGTATCATTGCAGGCTTCGGAAGCGGCCTGATCTTAAGAGGCAGAGGTTCGGCCGGGGGCCCGGACATCATCGGTGTATGCTGTTTGAAGAGACGGATCAACTTAAGCGTCGGACAGGTTAATATCTTGCTGAATCTGGTAGTATACGGGATATGTCTGTTTATGTTCAATATTGAGACGGTTGTGTATTCTCTGATCTATGCGACGGTATTCTCGCTGACGGTCGATAAGGTACATATTCAGAATATCAATACGAGCGTGATGATATTTACTAAGAAGCTTGGGATATCCAAGGCGATCATGGAGCAGACCGGGCGCGGGGTTACCACCTGGGATGGAGAGGGAGCGTATACGCATATGCGGTCCTATATCCTGTTTGTTATGATTTCCAAATACGAGGTGAATCAGATCAAGCAGATCGTACATAGCATTGATCCGAATGCGTTTGTGATTCTGACGGAAGGGTCAACGGTGATCGGGAATTTTGAGAAGCGATTATAAAAAGAGTGGTTATTCAACCACTCTTTGTGTTGTTAGCCGCCGTAGTCTTCCTCAAAACATTGAACCTGTTTCTTAAGAGACGCGCGGTCAGAATCCGAAAGGCTGTCGATCAAGGCTGTCATATCGGCTTTGGTTTTGGCGGGATTGCAGGGAACCTCCAGGGCAAAATCACTGTAGGCACGGAGCTTGTTGAAGTACATAGCCGTATCCGGCTCTTCCTTGCCGCTTCGGCACATATGATACATCATGACGCAGTCGGTTGCGTCAGTTTCCGTGCATTCTTTGCAGATCCATTTGCCGAGATAATAATATTTGTTCCCGATCTGGTATAAGAAACCAGGGGATCTTAGTAATTGTTCTGTTATCATGACAATACCTCCGTTTTGTTAAGAATATATTCTGAAGATGATAAGTCCCGCTTAAAAAGTAACACGTTTCCAACTCAGATGCAAGAGGCCTGCCCCTATAATAATAGAAAGAATATAAATCAATATTCCGGCGGTATTTCCGAGAATCCCTGCGATATCACGGAATACGATCTGCCCCATGAAGTGATAGGGGCTGATGTAGAACATGTTGATCTGGCCGTAAGGATGGAATGCAAGATTGAACGAGGTTGCAGCCAGGCAGCAGGCGAGAAACAGACAGGTGCATTTGGCGAATCCGCTGAGGGAATGGTCGGAAGCCCTGCATAGCCCTGCATAGACTCCGATGATGATCAGAAGGATATGCCAGGCGAAGGAGTGAATCGTAAGCGGGCGGTAGCTGTAGTGCATTCCCGTTGTGTCGAAGAAGGTGAAGATGCCGCCAAGCAGTCCGAAATCCATCAGAAAGGCAAGCAGGACGCCGCGTATTTTGGATGAAGCGCTAAAGGGGATGAGCAGGCAGACATACATCGGAATACTGCATAACTGGAATGGGAAGTACCACCAGTTATACGTCCCGTTATTCACGATATAAGTGAGACAATATTGTTTCCATATTTCGCTTATGAGCATCAGGATACCGCAGAACCGGAAAAAACGGTCTGATGTGTGTCTTATATTATAGTTTGGCATATGGTTTATTGTATGTTCTTCCATAATTATTTTGACTCCGTCTGTTTTCTGGCAGGCGGTAAATTCTCTCTTAACAGTGTTTCGTAAAATTGCATTCATTATACACCTAATTGGATAAATATGCTATAATAAGAAAATATGTGGGAAAGAGATCTTGTATGTTAAGGAGTTAAGAAGTTATGAAGACGAAAAATGCATTTATGTTGGTGTTAACTGCATTTATCTGGGGGACGGCATTCGTTGCGCAGAGCATGGGGATGGATTATCTGGGACCGTTTACATTCAACGGAGTGAGAAGCCTGATCGGAGGAGCGGCGCTGCTTCCATGTATCGCATTCCTGAAGCTGTTGAACGGGAAAAACACCGCGGCTTTCATCAACGGGAACAGGAAGGACCTTCTGATTGGCGGGATCGCGTGCGGTCTGCTTCTTTTTGCTGCAACCAGCTTGCAGCAGATCGGGATTCAGTATACGACGGCGGGAAAAGCGGGATTTATCACGGCATTTTATATTGTGATCGTTCCGGTTCTCGGTATATTTCTTCGGAAACGGATTGGATGGAAGGTGTGGATCGCCGTTGTGATTGCCCTTTTTGGGCTGTATTTCCTATGTATTACGGAGCATTTTACCGTAGGTAAGGGCGATATCCTTATCTTTGTATGTGCGTTGATATTTTCACTGCATATCCTTGTGATAGACCGCTTTTCTCCGAAAGTAGACGGAGTGAAGATGTCCTGTATCCAGTTCTTTGTGTGCGGGATCGCGTCAATGCCTTTTATGTTTGTCCTGGAAACGCCGAGGCTTGGGGCAATGCTAGAAGGGTGGATGCCGCTTATGTATGCCGGCGTGCTGTCCTGCGGCGTTGCCTATACACTGCAGATCATCGGACAGAAGAATGTGAATCCTGCGGTAGCGTCGCTGATATTGAGCCTGGAGTCCTGCTTTTCTGTGCTTGCAGGGTGGATCGTACTTGGCGAGAGGCTTTCTAGGAGGGAATTTGCAGGATGTGTGCTGATGTTTGCGGCGATCATTCTGGCTCAGCTCCCGGAAAAAGAAAGGAAGATTCAGTAAAGGTATTGATAACCGAATTTGGCTAGTGTATAATTTATAACGGATTAATAAGTAAATATTTATTTCTTTTAAAATACTAAGCTGAGAGCTGTTAATGAGGAGGATTACAAATGGAGAATCAGTTAGTGTGGAAGGATGAGTACAATATCGGTGTGGACATTATTGACAGAGAACACCAAAGACTTTTTAAAATTATAACCAAACTATTCGCATTCAGCGGCGAGAAGGATAAGAGCCAGTGGGCGTGCCAGGAAGGAATCAAGTATTTTAAGGATCATGCGGCGAAGCATTTTGTAGAAGAAGAGAAGTATATGGCTTCCATTAATTATGAGGGGCTTGAAGCCCATAGGCGGCTTCACCGGGAGTTTAGGGAGAAGACATTGCCGCTGCTTGAAAAGGAGCTTGATCAGATAGAGTATTGCGCCGAATCGGTAGAGCATTTCCTCGGGGTCTGTGTCGGATGGCTGATCGGACATACTATGATGGAAGACCGCGCGATTACGGGCGAAGGCGTGAGCAGATGGGATGAGCTTCTGCCGGAAGACAGGCAGGAGGCTGTGAAGAAGATTATCATCCAATTAGTATATGACCTGTTCCACCTGGAGTCGCATGTGGTCAGTGATACATATGGCGGAGAGAAGTTCGGAAGAGGAGTATATTACCGGTTAGTCTACGGTACGAACCAGAGTGAAGAGAAGTGCGAGGTTTTCCTGGTTTTTGAGGAAAGGCTTCTGATCAATACGGTTGGTAAGGTAATGGGAATCGAGACGAACAAGCTGGAGACCATGCTGATCAATGCGGCGAGGTATACGGCGCGTCAGTTCGTAGAACGGGTTATGGAACAGATGCCGGATATGGAGGGATACAAGTTAAAGGAAGAGAATCTTCTTACTTATGAGGAGTTCCAGAGTGTGTTCGAGAACGAAAAGCTGCAGGTAAGCCTGTTAGTCGATACGGGCGAAGGATACTTCGCGTACTGCACGGCAGCTCCGCATCTGCTGAAGAAGGGGATCGTTACGCCGATCGGTGCAGAGAATGCCATGGCTGAGGTTGAGAAATATCTAATGAAGCGCGAAGAGAATCCAAGCCAGAAGCCAAAGGTGCTTGTGGTGGATGATTCGATCACTATCCGCGAGGGGATCAAGAATCTGTTGGATGAGGATTATGACGTGGCGCTTGCCGCGTCCGGGACTGCGGCGATCCGGTGCCTTATCTTAGATAAGCCGGAGTTGGTTCTGCTGGATTATGAGATGCCGGTCTGCGACGGCAAGCAGGTGTTGGAGATGATCCGTTCTGAGAATGCATTTGCAGGTATTTCTGTTATGTTCCTGACGGGAAGGACAGACCCGGAGACCGTCAGGAAATTAGTATCCTTGAAGCCGGACGGATATCTGGCAAAATACTTAAAACCTGCGGAAATTAAGCAGAAGATAGACGATTTTTTTGAAAAGAAGAAGCAGAGGTAAGAGAAGATGCGGTTTGTGATCCAGAGAGTAACAGAGAGCGAAGTGAAGGTGGACGGCGAAGTCCGTGGCAGGATCGGGAAAGGTTTTATGGTGCTGATCGGCGTCTGTGATTCCGACACGAAGGAGATCGCAGATAAGATGGTGAAGAAGATGCTGGGCCTTCGGATATTCGAAGACGAGCAGGGGAAGACGAACCTGTCCCTTGATACGGTCGGCGGTGAATTGCTGCTGATCTCACAGTTTACATTGTATGCGAATTGTAAGAAGGGGAACCGCCCAAGTTTCATAGAAGCTGGTGCGCCGGATATGGCGGAAGAGATGTATGAGTATATCATCGGGAAATGCAAGGAACAGGTCCCGGTCGTAGAGCGGGGACAGTTTGGGGCGGATATGAAGGTAAGCCTGGTCAATGACGGGCCGTTTACGATTATTTTAGATTCGGATACATTATAGTGAAATATATTTCCAATGTATGGATGCGGAAATGTTCAGGAAATCCCTGCCGGGCGGCGGGGATTTTTTTGTAAAATACGGACCTGATCATGGATTAATACCTCAGTAAAATAATTCTATTATCTAATTAATATTCTATAAAGATTTCCCAAATAATTCATAAATTACCAGAAATGCATTGACATTTCTGGTAAAAATATCTAGTATAACCGTTAGATATCTAATTAAAATGATTGGTTCAATATACCGGTCGGGATACAAGCGGGAAGGTGAGAAAATGAAAAATATAGAAGATGCGTCCGTATTTATCGTGCTGCATCAGTTGTTGCATCTGAGCAAATACCAGGCGATGAAGCGGATGGAGACGCTTGGATTAAAACCGAGTCAGGCGGGGATACTTTTTGTGCTGAACTGTGAGGGCAGGATTTCCCAGCGGCAGTTGGCGGAGAAGATCGGGATCAAGCCTCCGTCCATGACGGTAGCGCTCAGGAAATTAGAGGAGCGGGGATATATCGTGAAGGAGCAGGACGGGAAGGATCAGCGGATTATCCGCATAGAGCTTTCTGAGCGGGGAAAGGAATGTATCGGAGATCTGAATGAGATCATGGCTGATATGGAAGAGATGCTGTATCAGGGAATCAGGCCCGAGGAGAGGATGCTGTTTCGGAGGCTGATTCTGGAGATGAGGGAGAATCTGCTGAATTCCAAGGATTTTAAGGGGATGGATCTTGGCGCAATCATAGAGAAGACGATGGAAAGCAATAAAGGATAATAGAGGATAACAGAAGGGAAAGGTGAGATATGGGAAAACTGTTCAAATTCTTAAGACCATATGGAGGTGCGGTTCTGGCGATTCTATGTGTGTTGGTCGTACAGGCTTATTGCGATCTGTCTTTGCCGACCTACACATCGGATATTGTGAATGTGGGACTGCAGCAGAAGGGAATTGAAGAGAAGGTGCCCGAGGTGATCGGGGAGGAGGATCTGAATCAACTCCTGCTCTTTGTTCCTTCTGAAAAACAGGAAACGGTGAAGGAAGCATATGAGACTGGTCCGGCGCCTTCAGAAGCTTATGAAGGCAATGTGTTAGAGATTTCCGGGGAAGTGAAGGAAGATGAGGGAAGGATGGAAGAGCTCTCTGAGATCCTGGGCAAACCGATGCTCCTGTGCAGCGGATTTGCTTCCGGCAGTGAATTTTCACCGGAGATGGGGATGCAGATGGAGGCTTCCCAGAGAGAGGCGATCGTAAAAGAGGTCGAGGAGCAATTGTCAGCGATGCCGGAGACGATGGTGGAGCAGTCTGCCGCTGTCTATATCGGCAATGTATACGAGAAGCTTGGGATCGACCTGGACCGACGGGAGACAGAATATATTCTGAGCACCGGGGCTAAGATGCTTGCGCTTGCGCTGCTTGGAATGCTTGCGAGTATTCTGGTAGGGCTTATAGCTTCCCGCGTGGGCGCCAGAATGGGACAAAGCCTGAGAAAGGATGTGTTCCGTAAGGTGGTAAGCTTCTCCAACGGGGAGTTTGATAAGTTCTCGACGGCTTCCCTGATCACCAGAAGCACGAACGATATCCAGCAGATTCAGCTTTTGACGGTGATGATCCTTCGGATGGTATTGTATGCGCCGATCATGGCGGCCGGAGGAATCTTCAAGGTATTCCGTACCAATGTAGATATGTCGTGGATCATTGCGCTGGCGGTCGCGCTGATCGTGTCGGTGGTTGCGGTATTGTTCGTCGTAGTGATGCCGAAGTTCAAGGTGGTACAGAATATGGTAGACCGGCTGAATCTGGTAAGCAGGGAGATCCTGACTGGTTTGCAGGTCATCCGGGCGTTCAGCACGGAGCAATACGAAGAGAAGCGATTTGACAGTGCGAACAGGGATCTGACGAAGACGAATCTGTTCGTCAACCGGGCAATGACCTTTATGATGCCGCTGATGATGCTGATCATGAACGGTATCGCCGTGCTGATCGTCTGGGTCGGAGGACACAGTATCAACGACGGAAGTATGCAGGTTGGGGATATGATGGCATTTATCCAGTATACAATGCAGATCATTATGTCCTTCCTTATGATCTGTATGATCTCGGTCATGCTGCCCAGGGCGGCGGTTTCCGCGGACCGTGTGGACGAGATCCTTACAAGCGGTACGCTGATCCATGATCCTGAGAGTCCGAAGGATTTTGCGGAAAATGCAGCCGGAGAGGTGGTATTCGACCATGTTTCCTTCCGGTATCCGGGAGCGGAGGAAGATGTTCTGCATGATATATCATTTACCGCGAAGCCGGGAGAGACGACCGCATTTATCGGAAGCACCGGAAGCGGCAAGTCAACGCTGGTGAACCTAATCCCCCGGTTTTATGATGTGACGGAGGGCAGGATTCTGATCGACGGGGTGGATCTTCGGGAGGTTTCGCAGCATGATCTGCGTGACAGGCTGGGGTATGTGCCGCAGAAAGGAGTTCTCTTCTCCGGTGATATCGCATCGAATATTATGTATGGCAATCCAGGCGGCGGCAAGGAAGAGATGACCGAGGCGGCAGCGATCGCCCAGGCGGAGGAGTTCATCGGACAGAAGCAAAAGGGTTATCAGAGTCCGATCGCCCAGGGCGGCTCGAATGTATCAGGCGGGCAGAAGCAGAGGTTGTCGATTGCCAGGGCAATCGCGAAGCACCCGGATATCTATATCTTTGACGACAGTTTTTCGGCGCTTGATTACAAGACGGATGTGAAGCTCAGGAATGCCCTTAAGGATAAGACGAAGGACAGTACGGTGATGATCGTTGCGCAGAGGATCAGTACGATCCTCCATGCGGAGCAGATCATAGTGCTGGATGACGGAAAGGTCGCAGGGAAGGGTACGCATCGGGAACTGCTTAAAAATTGCGAGGAATATTATCAGATCGCATCGTCCCAGCTCTCGGAGAAGGAACTGGAAAACGATATGAAGGAGGCGGGATAGTATGAGCGGAAAAGAGACGAGGACGTCCGCCGGAAGAAGGCGCGGACCCATGGGGCACGGAGGACATGGGATGCCGGGAGAGAAGGCCAAGGACTTTAGAGGCACTATGAAGAAATTAGCGGTTTATCTTGGCGCATATAAGATTCCGCTGCTTTTTGTGGTGATATTTGCAATCGGAAGTACGATCTTCAATATCGTCGGCCCCAAGATCCTTGGAAGGGCGACGACGGAGATATTCAACGGACTGGTCGGGAAGATCTCAGGCGGAGCCGGGATTGATTTTGAGAAGATCGGCAGGATATTGCTGCTGTTGCTGGCGCTGTACGCGTGCAGTGCGTTATTTTCATTTGTCCAGGGATATATTATGACCGGAGTATCTCAGAAGTTGACTTACCGGATGCGAAAGGAGATCTCAGAGAAGATCAATCGTATGCCGATGAACTATTTCGATAAGATGTCCCATGGAGAGATTCTGTCAAGGATCACGAACGATGTGGATACCTTAAGCCAGAGCTTGAACCAGAGCGCGACGCAGATGATAACTTCGGTCACAACGATCATCGGCGTGCTGATCATGATGCTTAGTATCAGCCCCTTGATGACCCTGATCGCAATTCTGATCCTTCCGGTATCTGTGGGGATGATCTCGGTGATCGTGAAGAATTCTCAGAAGTACTTTAAGAGCCAGCAGGAATATCTGGGACATGTGAACGGTCAGGTAGAAGAGGTTTACGGCGGCCATAATATCGTAAAGGCGTTTAACAAAGAAGAGGATGTGATCGCGGAATTTGACAGGGATAATGATAAATTATATGAGTCGGCGTGGAAATCCCAGTTTCTATCGGGAATGATGATGCCTATCATGATGTTTGTAGGCAACCTGGGTTATGTGGCGGTGGTGATACTCGGCGGATGGCTCGCTATGAAGGATATGATCGAGGTTGGCGATATTCAGTCCTTTATCCAGTATGTAAGGAACTTCACGCAGCCGATCCAGCAGGCGGCACAAGTGGCGAATATGCTCCAGTCCACGGCTGCGGCTTCCGAGAGGGTATTCGAATTCCTGGAGGAAGAGGAGGAAGACCAGACGGCAGAGCATCCGGCTTCCATAGAAGGCCTGGAGGGGCGCGTGGAGTTCGACCATGTGAAGTTTGGCTATCACGCAGACCATACCATCATTAATGATTTCAGCGCTAAGGTGGAGCCGGGGCAGAAGATCGCGATCGTAGGCCCGACCGGGGCGGGCAAGACTACCATGGTGAAGCTGGTCATGCGTTTCTATGATGTGAACAGCGGAGCTATCCGGGTGGACGGCCATGACATACGGGATTTTAACCGGAGCGAGCTTCGGGAGATGTTCGGGATGGTTCTGCAGGATACCTGGCTCTTTAAGGGCAGTATCGAGGACAACATCCGCTACGGCAAGTTAGACGCAACGCGGGAAGAGGTGGTGGAAGCTGCAAAGGCGGCTTATGTACACCGGTTCGTGCAGACTCTTCCGGGCGGCTATGATATGGAGTTAAATGAAGAAGCAAGCAATGTGTCACAGGGCCAGAAGCAGCTATTGACTATCGCAAGGGCGATCCTGGCAGATCCGAAGATCCTGATTCTGGATGAGGCTACCAGCTCGGTAGATACCCGGACAGAAGTCCGTATACAGAAAGCAATGGATAATCTGATGCGCGGAAGGACCAGCTTCGTCATTGCACACCGTCTGTCTACCATCAGGGATGCAGATCTGATCCTGGTGATGAAGGACGGGGATATCGTGGAACAGGGCAGCCATGAAGAGCTGCTGGCGCGAAATGGGTTCTATGCAGACCTCTATAATTCACAGTTCGAGCGGAGTGCGTAGAGTGTCGGTGCTGATTGGATATGGTCTGAAAAATATTGATAAATAAAGGAATATTATATAGCATATTATATAATTGTGAGTATATAATGGTAGGCGAAAAGAACGCCCCGCCGAAAGGCAGTAGCCCATAGGGAAACATTGCAAAATTTATGACTTATGCTAGGTAAACGGAAAAATATTAGGTTTCAATTTTTCAGTGTTCCAACGGAATACGTAGCCATCGCAGCAGGTGATGATCTCAGGGGGGTGGGTGGGGATAGGTCGCCAACAAGCGTTTACGCAGGTTTTCCGGTTACGGAAAATCTGCGTAAATGAGCCTTCTGTACAAGAAGGCATTGCTTGTCGGTATGCTTTGAACTATACATTTTGTGAACACTAATAGCAGACAGTTGCTTTTTAAGCATACCTCAGATATAATAATAAAAGCTATTTATGCAGGAGGTATTGCAATGGAAATACGGGTGCTTCGCTATTTTCTTGCTGTTGTTCGCGAAGGAGGAATCAACCGGGCAGCAGAAGTCTTACATATTACCCAGCCGACCTTGAGCCGCCAGCTATCACAGTTAGAGGAAGAAGTTGGTGTTAAGCTGTTTTACAGAGGCGCAAAAAAGATTACCTTAACAAATGAGGGAATTTTACTGCGGCGGCGGGCAGAGGAAATTCTGTCTTTAGTTGACCGGACGGAAAGAGAGCTGATTGAGCAGGACGAGATGGTGGAAGGCAGAATCGTCATTGGCGGCGGGGAATTGGCAGCCATGCAGGTGCTACCGGAAATCATTGAAACTTTCCGTGACAAGTATCCCCTTGTAACTTTCGATATTTTTACAGGAAATGCCGATCTGGTGAAGGAGCAGATGGAAAAAGGATTGATTGATATTGGCGTTTTGCTGGAACCGGTTGATATAGAAAAGTTTGATTTTATTCGACTGAAAGGAAAAGAGCGATGGGTTGTCTTAATGTGCCCGGACGACCCGCTTGCAGAAAAAGAAGCTGTGAGTGCAAAAGACTTGGAGAATAAGCCGCTCATACTTCCGAGACGGACAAATGTGAGGAACGAATTATCCCACTGGTTCGGCGATTTCTTCCAGGAAAAACTGGTTCTCTTTACCAGTAATCTGGCCACAAACAGCGCCCTTATGGTTCAGAGGGGGCTGGCATACTCCATTGTAATTGAGGGTTCCGTACCCTTTTGGGATAAAGAAAAAATTATTTACCGGCCATTATCGCCGGAGCTGACAGCAAGCAGTGTGCTGGCATGGAAAAAACAACAGCCGTTTAGTTTGGCTGCGACAAAATTCATAGAACACATGAGATACCTTTTAGGCATAACCTGAATATAAAAACTAAGCATTTGATATGGCCAATGACCTAAATTATAATGTAGGTGTAGAAAAAAGTGCAGCCGCTTTTCTTCTGCACCTGCATTTTTATGTAGCGGAAAGTTTGCAGATAGTGCTTTCTATTAAATAAGGGAGGCTGACGATGACATTAGAGGAAGTAACATTAGACCAGTTGGATTATATGATCCATGAAATTAAGAAAGATTAGGAGGTTTCTGCATGAAAAAATCAGAACACGAGACTATTTTTGAAAAAGGCGTCCCCAATCCTTTTGGCGAGTATTTTACAGGACAGTCCTATCTGGCAATGCTGACACAGTTAAATGGCGTAGGTGTTGCAAATGTAACTTTTGAACCTGCCTGCCGGAATAACTGGCACATCCATCATGGAGAGAACGGCGGCGGCCAGATTCTGCTCGTTACCGGAGGGCGGGGCTGGTATCAGGAATGGGGAAAAGAAGCACAGGAGCTTCGGGCCGGAGATGTGGTTACAATTCCTGTGGGCGTGAAACATTGGCATGGGGCGGCAAAAGACAGCTGGTTTTCCCATGTGGCCATAGAGGTTCCTGGCGAGGGTACTTCCAATGAATGGCTGGAAGCAGTTTCAGATACAGATTACAGCAAATTGAAGTAGGAGGCAGACAATGAAAGTAATATTTTGATTGTCTATTAACACAAGTTCCTAAGTCAAATATCCATGCAAGTATGGCAGCTTGGCTCGTTGCTTCGCGGGAATAAAAAAATTGGAGGAAAGACCTATGAAAAAAATTGCAGCTTTATTACTTGCTCTTTTGACGGCCGTATCCATTACGGCATGTGCCGGGAGCAGTGAACCGGCTGAAACTGGTTCGCCTGATGTGGAGAACAGCGTAGCAGAGGAAATGTCCGAACCGGAAAGCAGCGCAGCAGAATCCGAACAAGAAAACGAGACTGCGCAGCCCGGTGAAACGGAAGAAACTGAGCCTGTGCCTGAAACGGATACCGGGATGGAAGGGGCAAAGGTACTGTAGTGGTCAAGCATTTTTGTAACATTTGTGGCTAAAAATTTATTGGATTGTTGCCTGGAATCTATCGGGGCTGTCAGCTTTTATCAATGGTGCTTCGCACCGCTGCGCGGCCGTGCCA
>CAJTGB010000070.1 GCA_910575835.1 Lachnospiraceae bacterium
CTTACCGGCTGATCGTCCGCGGCTTGGTACAATTGGAAAGAATCACATTCAGAGCAGTTTTATCTTTTGTATAAAGCTGCTCTCTTTGTCTGCTCTGAATCTGATACTTTCCTTAAGAATTATACCAATTACATTTTAACATGTACATTAAAATTTCCACTTTACCTCCACTTTTCCATCATCATACACATATATCCCATTCACATACTTATCCAACATCTCCTTTGACGCTTTTCACAATCACTGCTCTCAGCTTTATATGCTTCAAACAGGTGCTGTAAGTCATATTTTTACTTACTTTCTTCCATGTAACCTTATTCCTTTGTAATAATTCTGCTGACCGCAAATAGTAAAAACGGATCCCACCACAAAGTGAAATCCGTCTCATCACGCTAATCTTTTCTTCATATAATACCGTTCATGCCCCCGCGGGCAATCGTCAAGCACCCCAAATACTTCATAGCCAAGCCCTTCATAGAACTCCTTCGCCTGGAAATCAAACGTATCCAGATGGATTAGATACGCCCCCTTCTCCCTGGCGGTCTCTTCCGTCTCCCGAAGCAATCTCTTTCCGATCCCATTGCCCCTGCAGCAATCGGCAACCCACAGCACATCCACATCCGCACAGTTCCAGCAATACATCCTGGCAATGATCCCTGCAATCACCTCTCCTGATTCTGCAACTGCCTTCCTGCTAAGATCAACAAACAACTCTTCCTGCCTTGCAGGAACCTGTGTCAGGTTGTAAGCGACCAACCGGTCAACAATATATCTCTTATCCTCTTCTTCGCAGGCTTGTATCTGATACACCTAGACGCTCCTTAACTTCTCCGCAAATTCATTACTCAGAGTGATCTTCGCCACGTAAAACACATCTCCGGTCATGTAGACAGTCCAGTCGTCCTCGATCTCCACCTGAAGATCTCCTCCCGGCATATGGACGATCACCTTATTATTCGTCATCCCAAGCTTATAGGCAACTCCGGCTGCCGCACACGCGCCTGTTCCAGACGCCAGCGTATAGCCTGCGCCTCTCTCATAGATCTCGATCGCCACATGTTCCTTGTCAATCACTTTCATGATCTGTGTATTTACACGATTGGGGAAATATCTTGCCATCTCGGCATAGTCGCCGATCTTGCACACCAGCGGCTTGGAGATCTCACGCATCGGAATCACGCAGTGCGGATTTCCTATGGACACACAGGTAACCGGATACAGGGTTCTTCCGAATACCATATCCTCATTGATCACCTCACGGCTCTCACCTGTTACCGGAATATCATCGCTGTTGAAGGATAACCGTCCCATGGACACCCGCAGACGGCTTCCGTCTTCGTTCAGGAAGGTTACCTCCGCCGGTCCGTTGCCCGTATATAATTTGAAATTCTTTTTCTGTACATAGCTTGCGTCCTTCAGATATTTTGCGAAGATACGCACACCGTTTCCGCTGGTCTCAGACTCACTGCCGTCAGGATTCCACACCTTCACATGCATACCGTCTTCCCCAAGGATCGGTCCTTCTAAGACACCGTCCGAGCCAAGCCCTGCATTACGATCACAGATCATCTTCACATTCTCCGGTGTCAGCTTAAGCTCATTTTTATTCGGATCAAATACCACATAGTCATTGCCAAGCCCATGATAACGCTCCAATACAACCTTCATATTCCTTACCTCCATACCCTGTACGGGATATTCTTCCTGATTACGATTCTATTTACATCTATCATAACAGGCATTATTTCCCTTTTCAACACAATTCATGCTAATTACCTTGCAAATAGTGCCATTTTATAATATGATGTACCCAAAACATTTGCATACCTAAAAAGGAGGCGTACCATGGATCAGTATGTTAAAAAAGGCTATCTGAACAGTGAATTCCGCCTGTTCCATCTGACAGACCAGGAGACCCGCGAAGTCGAATACCACTACCACGATTTTGACAAGATCACCATATTCCTTAAGGGCTGTGTCAGTTATTTTGTAGAAGGCAAATCCTATGACCTGAAGCCCTATGATATCGTACTCATAAGGCACAATGACCTCCACAAACTGACCGTGGATAACTCTACGCCTTATGACCGGATCATCGTCTATATCTCTGTTAATTTCATGAAGGCATACCAGACAGACTCCTACGATCTGAGCTATTGCTTCCGCAAGGCAGAAGAAGAGCACTCCAACGTGCTGAGGATCCCTTCTCCAGAAAAAAGCTCGCTGTTCCGCTCCATTACACGCCTGGAAAAGTCCTTCTCAGACGACGGATATGCGGCTGACTTATTCCGTCAGGTGTTGTTCCTGGAATTCATGATCCACCTGAACCGCGCTGCACAAAAGGACCGGCTGGAATTCATCGATACAGACAATTGCAACTCCAAAATCCTGGATATCCTACAATATATTAATGATAATCTGAATGGGAAATTAGATATTGACTCACTCGCCGAACACTTCTATATCAGCAAGTATTATATGATGCGCCTGTTCAAGCAGGAAACCGGCTACACTCTTGGACAGTATACTTCCCAGAAGCGGCTCCTGCTCGCAAAAGAACGGATCCTATCCGGCATACCCGGCACACAGGTTTATTTTGACTGCGGATTCAAAGACTACTCTACCTTCTCAAGGGCGTACCGGAAATTCTTCGGCGAATCTCCGCGGGACACACTGTCCCTTACCTGACGCTGACCCTCCCGCAGATCGCAGCAGGAACATATGCTCTCACGAAGATTCCCTCCTCCCGGTAATCTTCCTCCTGCATCTCACCGTATCTACGAATCAGCTGGATCTTACCCGCCTCCTGATAAGGATACAGCTCTTCAATATATACCTTCTGTTCCCGCAGCACCGCTTCAACCGTCTTCATAAGCTCCGGGAGCCCCTGCCCTGTCTTAGCCGACAGCTTCACCGTGTAATCCGCATGAAAATCCCGTATCACCTTCTCTTCCTCTATTCGGTCCTGCTTATTAAAAACGGTGATAACCGGTTTATCCGTCACTTCCAGGCTTCTCAGCGTCTCATATACTGTATGGATCTGCTCATCCATCTGCGGATTCGACGCATCCGCCACATGAAGGATCAGGTCCGCATACCTCGCTTCCTCTAACGTACTGCGGAACGCCTCGATCAGATGATGAGGCAGCTTGCGGATAAATCCTACCGTATCCGTAAGCAGAATCTCCTGTCCTCCCGGAAGCTTAAGCCCTCTGGTAGTTGGATCCAGCGTCGCAAACAGCTTATCCTCCGCTAGAATCCCCGCTCCGGTCAATGTATTCAGAAGGGTAGACTTCCCTGCGTTCGTATACCCTACAATGGCCGCGACCGGAACCTGCTTCTTACTTCTCTGCTCCCTTGTAATCTCCCGATGACGCCTGACATCCTTAAGTTCACGGTTCAGTCCGGCGATCCTGCTCTTGATCAGCCTTCTGTCCATCTCCAGCTTCTTCTCCCCCGGCCCTCTGGTCCCGATCCCGCCGCCAAGCCGGGACATCGCTCTTCCGAATCCCGTAAGCCGGGACTGACGGTACTTAAGCTGCGCCAGTTCTACCTGTATCTTTCCTTCACTGGTTGACGCCCTTGCAGCAAAGATATCAAGGATCACCAAGGTTCGGTCCATAACCTTGGTATCCAGCTCGTCCTGCAGGTTCTTCATCTGCACCGGCGATAATTCATCATCACAAATAATACCTGTTGCCTCTAATTCCCACAGCAGGTCTTTGATCTCTTCGATCTTTCCTTTTCCTATATATGTCCCCGGATGAATCTGCTCTCTGTTCTGTATCACCTTGCCAACCGTCTCAGCCCCGGCGGTATCCGCCAGTTCTTCCAGTTCCTCCAAAGATCTGCAGGTATCATCCTGCTCCGCCGTGCTTACTCCTACCAGGATCACACGCTCTGTCTCTTTTCCGATCTCAATCATACCTTTGCCGTCTCGTCTTGAATATTCCTTTCCTTCCTGCTATCTTGTCTCTAAAAACTGCAATTCCTTCTGCGCCGCCGCATCCTCAGGATATTCTGCAATATATTCGCCGAGCCGTGCTCTCGCACTCTGCCAGTCTCCCGCCTGTTCAAGCGCCGCGATGATATTGTACTTCATCTCCTGATTCAGTTCGGCGCTGTTCCCCTCCTGCTCGATTCCCACCTGGAAATAATTCTGGGCGGATACAGCATTGCCAAGCCTAAGCTCACAGCTTCCGATAAAATTATAAAGCGTCCCTGTCTTCTCGGCACCGTTCTCTAAGGCACCGCGAAATGCCTCGCCGGCTCCCTCATAATCCTCCAGCTCCCACTTGGCAATTCCGATCCCTCTGTAAGCGTCTCCGATATTAACATCATCCTCCACAGCTTTCTCAAAATGTTCTATTGCCTCCTCATACTGCCCGCTCTCCAGGCATTCCACCCCTTTTTCCGAGGGATTGCCGCACCCGGTCAGGCAAACTCCCAACAGAAAAACAGACGCTATAATCCCCGCACGCTTTTTTCCTGCACGCTTTTTATTCACACATCTCATATTTATATTTCCCTTTTCTAATCGTATATTTTGCAATCACAGCCGAACTGCCCTTATATCGTGTATTTGGAAACCCACGCAGAATTCAGGAATGCCACGAACATCACTCCCAATTCCGCAAGGATGGCCTGCCACATGCTGAAATATCCAATTACCGCAAGCAGCAATACCACAAGCTTTATAATAAGCGCAAATACAACATTCTGATTCACAACCTTCAATGTCTCTTTTGATATCTTAATTGCATCTACAATTCCAGGCAGCTCATCTTCAAGCAGAATAATATCCGCCGCCTCGATAGCCGCCGCCGATCCAAGCGCGCCCATCGCAATTCCCACATCTGCCCTGGCAAGAACAGGAGCATCATTGATTCCGTCTCCGACACATACAAGCTTCTCTGTGCGGTCCTGAATATTCAGAAAATCCTCCACATGCTCCAGCTTATCTTCCGGCATAAGGTTCACATAGGCATAATCCATCTCCAGCGCTTTGGCGATCGGTATACTTCCCTTCTCTGTATCGCCGGTCAGCATGACCAGCACGGCATTGCACTTGTCCTTCAAATACCGGAATGTATCCATCGTATCTTCCTTCACGGTGTCCTCGATCACAATATAGCCTGCATAGATCCTTTCCACCGCAACATAGAGCACCGTACCTGCCTGCCGCACATCCGTACATGCTATATTCTGCCAATCCATCAGCTTTTTATTCCCTACAAAGACGCGTTTTCCCTCGAACACGGCGCTCACCCCGAACCCCGGCATCTCGCGCATCCTGTATACCGCTCTCTTATCGACCTGTCTTCTGTACTCTCTGAGCAGTGATTTAGCGATCGGATGGTTCGAATAGCACTCTGCATGCGCCGCTATCCTCAGCAGCTCCTCTCTCGTCATGTTAAACGCTCTGACATCCGTTACCCGGAAAACCCCTTCCGTCAACGTCCCTGTCTTATCAAATATAAATGTATCCGCCTTCGACAGATCTTCCAGATAATTCCTTCCCTTGACCACGATCCCCTGACGAGCCGCAGATGCGATCCCGCCGAGAAACGCAAGCGGTATGGACAATACCAGCCCGCATGGACAGGCGATAACCAGAAAGATCAAACCTCTGTAGATCCAGGTATCCCAATTGCCGTAAGAGAACGACAAGGACGGATAGACCATGATCGCAAGCGCGCATAACAGGATCGCCGGAGTATAGATCTTCGAGAACCGGCTGATAAATGTCTCGCTGTCCGCCTTCTGTTCCTGTGCTTCCTCCACCATCTTCATGATCCTGGTAACTGCCGAATCTTCATACGCTCCGACGACCATCGCTTCTACCGCCGCGCTCAGATTGATGCATCCGCTGTATATCTTGTCTCCGGTTCCCACAGACCGGGGAAGAGCCTCCCCTGTCAGTGCCTTCGTGTCAACATCGGATATCCCATAGGTAATAATGGCGTCTGCCGGTATACGCTCTCCCGGCTTGATAATGATCGCATGCCCCGGCCGAAGAGAAGACGGATCTACCTTGAATTCCTTGCCCCTGACAAGCCGTGTTGCATGGTCCGGCCGGATATTGATCATCTCCTGTATCGAGCGCTTCGTATTATCCGTCGAAAATGCCTCAAACAGCATCCCCAGATTAAACAGCAGCATGACAAACACACCCTCTGCATATCTGCCGATTCCGAGCGCTCCGACTGTTGCAAGTATGATCAGCGTGTATTCTGTCATAAACTTCTTCTGCATCAAACTCTCTTCCAGTCTCCCGAATGCCTCAAAACCAACGATCAGATATGCGGCAAGAAACCATATGAACTTCACTCTGGCGTCTAACATATAACGCGCAGATGCCGTCACAGCCCAAATGTATACGATACTCCCTGCCAGATAAATGATACAACTTCTCTTCAACTGCTTTGTCATGCCATTGTCCCTTTTTAATAACTATATGAAAATCATTCTGTAATATGCTCCATACCCTGACTGATGATCGTCTGGATATGCCCGTCGGCCAACGAATAGAATACGGTCTTCCCCTCCCTGCGGTTCTTCACTAGCTTCATCTGCTTCAATACCCGAAGCTGATGAGATATCGCCGACTGCGTCATCCCCAGAACCTCGGCAAGATCACAGACACACATCTCTGATTCCAACAGCACACACAGAATCTTGATTCTCGTAGAGTCTGCAAATATCTTATAAAAATCTGCCAGCTCCTTCAGCAGTTCTTCGTCAGGCATCTTCCTTTGAACCTTCAGAACCGTATCGTTATGAACGCAGGTCACATCACAGCATTCGACTTCTGTCTTCTTCATATATGCCTTCCTTTCAATAAATAAGGCAAAATCTGCCTATTTATTAATTATGCCAAACAGTATGTATGATTTCAACCGTTTGGCATAAAATAAAACTAAAATTAATATTTTCGTAATTATTTCTGCGGGTCTTCTGCGAGTCTTCTCCGGCCGATCCCTTCATGCTGCCGCACTCTGTCCCAAGGAGCCTACTCCGCCTTGCGCCGCCCGGAATACAGAATACGCACGGAGTTGATCACACAGAGCATTGCCACACCCGTATCTGCAAATACCGCCATCCACATATTTGCATAGCCAAGAAATCCGAGAACCATAACCAGAAACTTGATGACCAAAGCAAATACCACATTCTGCATTGCGATCCTGCCGGTGCTGCGGGCAATATCTACAGCCTCCGGTATCGCGTCTACCGAGGATGACATAAATACTACATCCGCCGCTTCAATCGCCGCATCTGCGCCGCTTCCCATTGCCGCTCCCACATCGGCTCCCGCAAGAACGGGCGCATCGTTGATTCCGTCTCCTACGAACATAACCGCTCCATGCTGCCCGCGTATCTCCTGAAGCTTCTGAAGCTTATCCTGCGGAAGCAGCTGCGCATGTACCTCATCAATACCGATCTGCCGCGCTACTGCCTCGGCGTTCTCCCTGGCATCTCCCGTCAGCACCGCTGTCAGAAGGCTCTGTGACTTCATTCTCCTTACAGCGCTGCCTGCTTCTTCCTTGATCTCATCCGCGATCACCAGGTATCCTTCAAGCTGTCCGTCTACTGCTATCAGCACTTCCGTCCCATAGATATCCTTCTTGTATCTGCCCGTGTCCACATGAAACTGCTCCATCAGTCCCGCGCTTCCGCACAGCACAGTTCCCTCGGGAAATACTGCTCTGATTCCTTTCCCTGATATCTCTTCCGTCTGTTCCGGGCGCGTAAGCATAAGCTTCCTCCCCCTGGCTTCCGTCACAATGCTTGTTGCGATAGGATGGGTAGAACTCAGCTCACAGTCCGCCGCAATTGTAAGGATCTGCTTCTCGGTCAGACGGTTCAGCGTGACAATCTTCTGCACCGCAAAATTCCCTCTGGTGATCGTTCCGGTCTTATCCATCACAACAGCCTTAACCGCCTTCAACGCCTCAATCGCCACACCGCCCTTGAATAAGATGCCCTTCCTTGATCCCGCGCCGATCCCTGAGAAGAATGCCAGCGGAACGCTCAGCACCAAAGCGCACGGACAACTGATGACAAGGAACGTAATCGCCGTATAGATCCAGTAATTCCACTCTCCGGTTACAAGAGACGGAACCACGGCAGTCAGAATTGCCGCAGCCACTACCACCGGTGTATAGATTCTGGCAAACTTCGTTATAAAGCGATCGATCTTCGGCTTGCTGGCAGCCGCATTCTCCACAGAATCCAGAATACGGCTTACCATAGATTCACCGAGCGGTTTCTGTACTTCAAGCTTCAGCACGCCTGTATCATTGACGCACCCGGAATAGATCTCCTTTCCCGGAAATACCTTCACCGGCACCGGCTCGCCTGTGACCGGCGAGGTATCGATCTGACTCTCTCCTTCTATGATCCTGCCATCCAAAGGTATTCTGTCCCCGGGACGGATCATAATAATGTCTCCGATTCGTGCATCCTTCGCAGGTACCGTCCGCACTTCTTCTCCCTGCACCAGGCTGACCGTCTCCGGGCGCAGATCGACTGCCTCCATAATCTGAGAACGGCTTCGGCTTACCGCGATCTCCTCAAATATCTCTCCCACGCGGTAAAACAGCATCACTCCGACCGCTTCCGCATAGTCTCCAATGGCAAATGCCGCTATCGTAGCCGCGCTCATCAGAAAATTCTCATCAAACACATGACCCTTGCCAAGATTCTTCAATGCCGTCCACACAATTCCAAGCCCAAGGATCATATAGGCCGCCACAAACAAAACCGTACTTGCTGCAGAATCCGGCATCATCCTCTCTGCGATCTCTCCGGCGATAAATAATACCGCGCCTGACGCTGCTTCAAGGATTGCCCTCCTGTTCTCTTCAAAAGGCTTCTCCCTCTTCTGATCTGCCGCGGCATCCTCTTTGCGCAAAGTCACGGTAACCTCCGACTCGATCGATGCACAGATTCTTCTGATCTCTGGAAGCAGCCGATCCTGATCATCCGCCGCCACCGCAAGCTGCTTAGTCGCAAACGTAATCGTTGCCATCTTCACTCCGGGCAGTTCTTGGATCCGGCGCTCCATCTTCGCCGCACAATTGGCGCATCCCAGATTATCCAGAATATAAATTCTCCGCTCCACACCTTCCGGCAGAGAGGACGCCGGTATCTCCTGCAAAGCTGCAGATTGTCCGTGCGTGTGATCGTGAACATGTTCGTGATCGTGACCGCAGCCGCAATGACTGTGATTATGATTGTGATCGTGATTATGCTCATCCTTATCTTCATGCGTGTGCTCAGACTGGATGTCTTCATGGGCATGGCCGCAGCCGCAATGGCTGTGATTGTGGCTATGCTCATCTTCATGCGTGTGCTCAGACTGGACGTCTTCATGGGTATGGGCATGACCGCAGCCGCAGTTGCATGTATTCTTCTTATTTCTCTCTTCTTCCATAGTAGGCTCCTCCTGAAATATATCCGTTTCATATACATATGAACAACTATTCATATGTTCATATTTCAATATAACCATACTATCTCTGAATTGTCAATAGGTTTTTTAATGAATTTTGGGTTTGATATTTTTCCACGATAACCTGTGTACTGTCTTAACTTTTCCGAACTCCGGGCAGCAGGTGATTCCACCCTTCCTGAAAGGATGGGATTGAACGTGTTAATAATACGAACTTATGAATACTCTGGCAATGTACTTTTTCTTTAATCAAAGAGAAACACCCCTGTTGCTCTGTCAGCAAACACTCCCTTATACGTTTACAATCAATATTGCCCCATGATCTTCACATAATCCTCTGTCTTATCACGCATAATGCCAAATCCCTGTTCCAACTGTTCCAAAGGATATCTATGAGTGATCAGTTCCGCCGGCAATACCCCTTTTTCTTCCAAGCGGCTAAGTACATAATGCCAATCATCTGTATTTTCATGTGTGAAGGATGAATTCCATGTTCCCATAACCGTCAACTGTTTACGCAGAATCTTCCAATATACAGATTTCTCCAGACTCATATCTCCAAACGGATTCCCCACCAGCATAACCCTTCCCGCAGAGGTTGTCTGATCAAGCGCCTGTATAAGCGTCGCATTCTTACCTACGCACTCAAAGAACACGTCCACTCCTGTTCCTTTAGTCCTCTCCATGATCCAACGGTCCGCATCATTTACCCTCACGTCACAATAATATTCTTCATCAAGCCCCAGACGAATAAGCGTCTGCTTCTGATATTCTTTATTACCGAATACATAGATCTCCCGCATCCCGGCTTCCCTCAGGAACATGAACAGCAGAAGACCGATCGTCCCCAGGCCGCAGATCGCAATCCTGTCGGATTCCTTTGCCGAAATACGCCTCATGGCATGGACAGCCACCGCCATAGGCTCTAACATAGCTGCCTCCTCGAATGTTACCTGATCTGGCAGACGTATCAGATTCTCTTCCGGTACTGCCGCATATTCCGCGAATCCACCGTCTCTTCTCGATCCAAGATAACTGTAATTTTGGCACATCTCATACTGTTTCCGGCGGCAGGGCAGGCACGTCTTACACGGAATCAACGGAAATACACCAACACGCTGCCCCTGCCAGGAAGCATCGGCATAATCTCCTGTTTTCACTACCACGCCTGAAAACTCGTGTCCGGGAATCAATGGATGTGAATAGGCGCCATTCTGGTAGATTCTTGGGATATCCGAACCACAGATTCCGGCGGCTTTTACCTTAACCAGAACCTCCTTCTCCTGTAATTCAGGCTCATCTACCGTTTCCAGTCTCAGATCACCGATATCATGCAAAACCCATGCTTTCATCTTGCTCATTCCTGCTCTCATTTTTTTCTCCTATTTTCTTGTATCGTCCTATGCCCACATTTTCATGAAAAAACTCTCCTCTTTCGATAACTATACTTTAACGTGCGAATATGCCTTACGTCAAGCGGATTTGCCAAACAGAAGAGGAAATCCATCTCCCAAAGCGGATTTGTTTCTCTATATCAGGATTATATTGTTCTAATTGCACTTCTTCGGGATTCGCGTAACCAATACCGATAAACACGGGTATCATATAGGTCGGCGACACTTTCAGCTTTTTCTTAACAATATCGTGCTCTTTATTCAGCGGTATACGCATTGAGCAGGATAGTCCTTCTGCTGCTGCCGCTAAAAAGATATTTTCTATTACACACCAAATAGTAGCGAAAGGATTTAATTTGGAAACATACTCACCATTCAATTCTTTTGATTTGAACAAAGGAATAATTACATATGGTGCGTCTTTCAGCATGGTATATTGTTTCGGCATGGCATAACCGTACATTTTTTGCCCCAATGTAATTGGGTATGGTCTGGGCATATTCAGATACCTGTCGGCATTGAATTTATCTGCAATAGCTTTGGCTTCGGAAAAGGCATATTCTTTTTCTTCATCGGTTCTTAAAACGATAAACTGCCAATATAGTTCCATCATTCAATCCTCCGTTTCCCGGTTGATAAGCTCTGTCAGATTTTTGGTAAAGGTCCGTGAGAGGTCTATTAACTGTTTTTGCTCCTCTTGTGTAAACATAGACATTGCCGTATCTTCTGCCCATGTGATGTGGCGGACAACTTTTTCACAGTAAGCCTTGCCTGCTTCGGTTATCCGTACTAATTTCTCCCGTTTATTTTCTTTTCGCTCTTCAACAGTTACATACGCCTCGTTTAAAAGATTCCGTATAATCAGATTGACTGTCTGTTTAGACTGAAAGGTGCGCCCACAAATCTCTGTCTGCGTCACTCCGCCCTTGCCATAAAAATCATCATAATATAGAACATTGACTACTAACAGTGTTTTCATCACCATTCCGTGGCGTTTAGCGTACTCATCATACAACGCAAGCTGCTCGTCCCGAAATTTGCAATACAGATATGCGTTTTTCTTGGTTTCCTTTGTTATATCAGCCACCTCCTATAAAGT
This sequence comes from Lachnospiraceae bacterium, assembly GCA_910575835.1. Taxonomy (GTDB): domain Bacteria; phylum Bacillota; class Clostridia; order Lachnospirales; family Lachnospiraceae; genus Sporofaciens. The sequence goes on from CAJTGB010000070.1 coordinate 11,951, forward strand.
CAATTACAGTACAGTCAATTTATTGACTATTGTCAGTGTAACAAATCTTATACTACTTGTCAAGACTACAAGTTGATATTAACCGACAGCCCCATTTTGTCATAAACAATAAAACAAATGCATAAATATGAGATTTTTTCTCATATTTGTATTGTGAATCTAAAAAAATTGTGTATAATAGAATAAAGAATGGAGGTAGCAGATATGTTGTGTCAATTTACAGTTAAGAATTATAAAAGTATACGGGACGAGATAACATTTGATATGCAGGCAGCCGCAATTTCAGAGCATGATAATAAAATTATCAAAGATATAGACGGTGAATCATTTTTACCAATTTCGGCGATTTATGGACCTAATGGGGGAGGAAAATCTAATGTATTAGAAGCATTGCACACATTGGACTCCAAAGTGTTAAGACCTCTCTGTGCTACTTGCGATAAGGCTTATTGCGATTATAAAGCCCGTAAAATTCCTGTAGAACCATTTGCATTTTCTGAACAGGCGAAAAATGAACCGACAGAATTTGAATTGTTTTTCAGAACGGAAAAAGCAGAATATCGATATATTCTACATGTGAAAAAGGATGAAGTTGTCTATGAAAGTCTTGACCGAGTGAAAATGGATACCGGAAGGCGTTCGGCGCTTTTCAGAAGAGATACAGAATCAACCGAATTAAAAGGAATCTTTGGGAAATTAAAAATTAGCGAGGATCTTTCAGCAACTTTGCCATTAATTTCTTATCTTGGAATTACCTACAAGAAAAACGAGGTGGTAAAGGATGTATTGAACTGGTTTGAAGATGCTATTGATTTTTTGAACTACGAAAATCCCTATCAGGAAATGAGAACAGCGATAGCGAAGTCCGAAGATATAAAACATTTAGTGTTAAATATGATTAAAGAGATGGATTTGGATATTGAAGATTTTAGAATCGAAGAAAAGGACAATGACCGCATCGAGATTTTTACAAAGCATACTGTAGATGGGTATAGTACAGAAATCACATTGTCGGAAGAATCCAGCGGAACAAGAAAACTGTTCGGGTTGCTTCCATTTATTGCAAAAAGCCTGATTTATGGAACTACGCTGGTCATAGATGAACTTGACGCAAAGATTCATCCAATGTTACTGCAATATGTAATTAAGCTGTTTACAGATATGAGTATAAACAAGAAGGGCGGGCAGTTAATTTTTACTTCACATGATCTGTCTACTATGAATAACGAAGTATTCAGGAGAGACGAAATTTGGTTTGTGGCAAAGGGAAGAGGGCAGAATTCAGGCTTATATTCTCTGGTTGAATTTAAGAATGATAAGGGAGAATCTGTTCGTAAAGACGCAAAATATGATAAGCAGTATTTGGAAGGTAAGTATGGTGCAGATCCTTATCTGAAAAAGATTATAGATTGGAGTGATGTAGGTGCCTAAAAAAGCAGGAATGGAGGCATGGAAGAAAAAACGCCGTCAAGAACATCTGGAGAAGAAAAAGTACCGCTATTATATCTTCTGTGAGGGCGAACAGACGGAACCTCAGTATTTTGCAGGTTTTAAGCGATTGATTGAAGAGAATCCTATTTATAAAGATATGGTGCTGATAGAAATAGAGCCTTGTGCTGCTGAGACAATGCGCGTAATTGGTATGGCTGAGAGGTACGTGAAAAAGAATAAGATACAAAAGGGGCAGATTTGGTGCGTGTATGATAAAGACAGCTTCCCGGCAGATGATTTCAACGGTGTGGTTTCGCGTGCTAAAAGGTTGAATAAGGAGAATCCTGATTTACAGTATCATACGGCATGGAGTAATGAGTGTATTGAGTTTTGGTTTCTTTTACACTTTGCTTATTATACATCGAATAACCATAGGTCGGAGTATATTTCCTTTTTGGATGAAAAGTTCAAGGAACTTGGAGTCGGAAAATATCAGAAAAATATGAAGAATATTTTTGATATTTTGATGAAAAAAGGAAATCCAAAGTTGGCAATACGGTATGCGAAGCGAATTGTAAAAGATGGACAAGGTAAGACACCAACAGAGATTGTTCCAGGAACGAAAGTATATGAGTTAGTAGAGGAAATAGCAAAGTATTTGGATGATAAGACACAAGAGCTATTTAGATAAAAATTGGGTATTTTACAGAGATACAAATTGTTTCTTAATTTAGTGCGGCCAAAAATAATGCTTCTTATAAATAGAGATATCCCACAGAATGTGCCAGTGCTAAAGAGACTGTAAAATAAACTGTGTATTGTCGTAAATTGGTATGTAAAATCTTGTTTTTTCGACATTTCTAAAATCAATTCCCAGTGCCGATTTTTTTACAATTACCGTTATTTTTCGACGCT
>CAJTGB010000071.1 GCA_910575835.1 Lachnospiraceae bacterium
ACATAGTTGTTTCCTCCTAAAATTTTTCTACCAATTTTTTCCAACTAATCACAGTATTGTCGAATTCATTATCCATTATATAAAAATGGATGTGTCGAATAATCTGTGATGATTTACACAGATTATTTTACACACCCGTGCTAAACGACATCATTTCCGCAGGATATGTCTATTTTCTTTAAAATCGGAAGAAATCGGCATTAGCCGACTTCCCCTTGCCTTATACAAAATAATATCCTCGTTCACACTCATACACGCCCGCGACGGCAAATTCCCTGTAGGTGAACACTTTAGGCTGCTACCTCCTTGATTGCTTACCAATGAAAATTAGCTTTTCTGTCTATTAGTTGAACTCTTTGCCCAAATAACTATAACGATTGCTGTTGCAATGAAAAACTCTCCAAAAATTACGGGTTTTCCCCATACTTCCCATTCTAAGGAGAAAAAGAAGTAATGTCCTACAAAGACTGCAGCAAAGAATAATAAATAAATTGCAACTGAATACAATATATTTTTATAAATTCTTGTGCGTGTTTGCTCTCTGCTTAACAGTTGCTTTTGCTGTCGTTCCAATATATCTGTCTTAACTGACAATTCATCTATTTCTGATGATTTCAACAGATAATCCAGTGTAATATCAAATGCTTTGCTCAATTCAACAATCTTCTCTACTTCGGGTATAACTTGCCCGCTTTCCCATTTTGAAATAGACTGTCTTGAAACATTTAGCATCTCGGCTAATTGTTCCTGCGTCAACTCTCTGCCTTTGCGTAACGCTATAAGTTTTTCTGAAAATTCCATATGTGTTCCTCCTTCAATTTTGTACCTCTATCCTACCAAAAACCTCATTTGCATTCTATCAAGATCGCTTTACATTTACATAACAAATGATAGAATTTACAGGCTTCGTCATTCCAATTGGCAATTTGCTTTTGCCGCGAATTCTGTTTCTGTTGCTCCGGGGCAAAGTGAAGTTATTTTATATCTGTCTTTTTAAGCTCTCCATAAAGAGCATTAGAGAGTATTTAACTCACAAAAGGCTCAGGAATCCCATTCCCAAGCCTTTTTTCTGAATTAATAATTGCTAACAAATGTACGAAAACAGTGTTAATTGATAAACAGTGTTAATTGATAAACATCGCATCGCCAAACGAGAAGAAGCGATATCCCTCTTCCACCGCCTCTCTATATGCCGCCAACACATTTTCACGTCCTGCCAGCGCAGACACAAGCATGATCAGCGTCGATTCCGGCAGATGAAAATTGGTGATCAGGCAATCCAGCATCTTAAACCGATAACCCGGATAGATAAATATATCCGTCCATCCGCTGCACGCCCGAAGCCTCCCGGCATCATCTGCCGCAGACTCGACCGTCCTGCAGCTCGTCGTCCCGACGCAGATCACCCGTTTCCTATTCTCTTTCGCACGGTTGATCTTAGCTGCCGCCTCCTCGTCTATCTGATAGAATTCCGAGTGCATATGATGATCCGTGATCTCGTCTGCCTTGACCGGGCGGAATGTCCCAAGCCCTACATGAAGCGTCACCTTCGCGATATCCACGCCCTGCTCTTCAATCTGCCTGAGCAGTTCAGGTGTGAAGTGAAGCCCTGCTGTCGGCGCAGCCGCCGAGCCTGTATGTGCTGCATAGACCGTCTGATAACGGTTCTTATCCTCAAGCTGATGAGTGATATAAGGCGGCAGCGGCATCTGTCCAAGCCGGTCTAAGATCTCCTCGAAGATTCCTTCATAGGTAAACTGAACCAGACGGTTTCCTTCCTCCACCACATCAACAACTTCTCCTGTGAGAATACCGTCTCCGAAATGGATCTTCGTCCCGATCTTCGCCTTTTTCCCTGGTTTTACTAATGTCTCCCATATATTATTCTCTCTGCGTTTCAGCAGAAGTATCTCTATCTTCGCATTCGTTCCTTCTTTGGAACCGATCAGCCTTGCCGGAAGAACCTTCGTATCGTTAATGACCAGGCAGTCACCTTCCTCTAAATATCCGGTGATGTCCCTGAACACATGATGCGAAACAACTCCAGACTCCTTGTCAAGTACAAGAAGTCTGGAGCTGGAACGATCCTCTAACGGATCCTGTGCAATCAACTCTTCCGGCAATTCATAATAAAAATCCTGTCGTCTCATTATATGAATCCCTTCTCTAATCTCCCTCTGATCAATCCTCGCGGGCGCCGTCCTGACTCTGCGTCCTGTCCTTATCCTGCGGATCTGCCTGACCTGATTCCTGCCCCTCCGGCATACGCTGTCCAAGCGGAGGCCCTGCATATCTTCCCTCTGAGTCTGGCGTCCTGTCCTTATCCTGCGGATCTGCCTGACCTGATTCCTGCCCCTCCGGCATACGCTGTCCAAGCGGAGGCCCTGCATATCTGCCCTCTGAGCCTGGCGTCCCTCCCTGCAAAGGTCCTGTATATCTCCCGTCTGAGCCTGGCGTCCCTCCTTGCAAAGGCCCCGCATATCTGCTCTCTGAACCTGATGTCCCTCCCTGCAAGGGTCCTGCATATCTCCCGTCCGAGCCTGGCGTCCCTCCTTGCAAAGGTCCTGTATATCTCCCGTCCGAGCCTGGCGTTCCTCCCTGCAAAGGTCTGCCATACGGCGGCATCGGTACCGGACCCGGCCCTGGACCCGGAGGCGGGGATACAGGAGGCGCATATCTCATCGGCTCGTACTTTGGCAGAACCTTGATCTTCTTCGCATAGACGACCCTCGTATCGCAGATCATATCATGAAGGCCTCTTTTCTCGCGATCGACGCCCGCCATGATATATCCTATCCCGACAGACAGGCCGCATAAGAATCTTCCCACCGTCTCCCTGTACACTACATTGATCAGGGTCAGCTCGGGACTCAGATCCGCATTTACCACCCGAAGATTCAAGAGCCTCTTACCCGGCGTCGTTCCTGTCCCATAGGTAAGAAGGATAAAATACAGCACTTGAAATACATACAGGATAATATCTCTCAATGTATATCGGAATAACAAATGTGCCTGAAATATCCTGCTTCCGCCTACCGAGATTATCCCTATAACAAGCTCCACGAACAACAGCCCCGCCCAGACAATCGCGCTGTCGATACAGTAGGCCGCAAGGCGCACCCAGAAGCCCGCATATTCCAGATCCCGGCTGCTGCGGTTAACGAAATTGTTCTGCATAGTACATCGGCACCCCGCTTTCCATCTCCGCTGCGGTCTCTGTCAAGATCTGAGCCTCTGACTTCGGAATTATACTTTCAATCTTAGCAAACAGAGATGAGAAAAATGAAACCTCTCCTTCCGGCTCATAGAATTCATAGGCTCTCAGCTCGCTGCTCATCGCCTCTGTCATATCTTCATACAAGCTGATTTCGTCAACCAGACCATTGCCCAACGCCTGATCCGCTGTATAGACACGTCCGTCAGCAAGGGTTTTCACCTCGTCCTCCGACATACCGCGTCCCTCCGCCACGATCTTGACGAACTTACTGTAATATTCGTCCACCTGTTCCTGGAAAACCGCAATCTGCTCATCCGTAAGCTTGGAACTGTCTTTGAAATCCCCGCTTGTAATGCTGACATAGCGGATCCCAAGCTTCTCATACAATCCGCTCAGATCATATCCCGACATGATCACACCGATCGAACCTGTCGTCGTGTTCGGATTCGCGTAGATCTTATCTGCAGCCATGGATATCAGGTAACCGCCGGACGCCGCATAATGCGCCATGTAATCCCATACCGGACGGCCGGTCTGCTCTTTATATTCCTTAAGCTTCAGATACAGCTCTTCCGATTCATACACTGTCCCGCCGGGAGAATCCACATACAGCAGGATTCCCTGATTATTGCTGTCACTCATAAGATTATCGATATAATCCATAGTCGTAAGATGCTGGTATCCCACCGGTACATCGAACATCCCTGTTACCGTCTGCTCCTGGATCGTTCCTTCCACCCTCACGATCGCGATATAATCATCACCGGGAGGATTGAACCCGGCGCTGGTCATTAAGAGCTGTTCCATGCTGTCTGCCAGCATCCTTTCTGAAAATGTATTCGTCAGCACGCTAGACACTCCTACAGCGATAAATAACACGGCCGCTATGATCAATCCGCCTATCTGCTTTTTATTCATATCCTATCTCCATTTCTTGCAACACCTATTTGCGCAGTTCAATACCCATTCCTTCTAATTCCTTCAATATCCGGCCCATAGCTTCCGTCACTTCGGCGTCTTCAAGGGTCTTATCCTTCGCACGGAATACGATAGAGTACGCCACTGACTTACATCCCGCCTTAATCTGGGATCCTTCGTAAATGTCAAACAACACGTAGCTCTCCAGATATGCGCCGCCCTTCTTCTCGATCACCTCTTCTACCTGGCCCGCCAGAATCTCTTTGGGCATCACCATACTGATATCGCGGGTTACTGCCGGGAATCTTGCGATTCCGGTGTATTTCCTGTCAAATGACGCTCTCTCTACGATCTCAGGCATATCAAGCACTGCCACATAGGCCTTAGTCCCGATCCCATAGGTATCTGCAACGTCCGGGTGCACCTCTCCTAAGTATCCGACAACCGTTCCATCATAGATGATATTCGCCTGGCGGCCCGGATGAAGATATGGTTTCCCGGCATTTGGATCGTAAGTTTCTTTCTTATGCATTCCGATCTTCTCAAAGAATTCTTCTATCACACCCTTCATGCTGAAGAAATCTCCTTCTCCATACATTCCAAGCGTGAACTGCATCCTCTCCTCTGGAAGCTCGGTAAGCGGCAGCGTTCCTGGAAGATAAATATTTCCCAGCTCATACAGCCTTACGTTCTTATTTCTTCTATTATAATTAGTTGCCAGTGAAGTCAGCATACCGTTCAGGGATGTGGTGCGCATAATACTGTAATCCTCGCCTAACGGATTCATGATCTCCACGGTCCTTCGAAGCGGTGAATCCTCTGGGAGCTTAAGCTTATCGAACACCTTTGGGCTCTCGAAGGAATAAGTCATGCCCTGGCTGAATCCGCAGAATTCCGCAATATCACGGGCAACCTCCTCCACACGGAGCTTGAAGGATAATTTGCCGGTTGTGGCCTCGCCCCTTGGAAGCGTAGTCGGGATATTGTCATAGCCATAGAATCTTGCCACCTCTTCCGCCAGATCGGCAATACGGAACAGATCATGACGGAAAGTCGGCGCGATCACCTCATTGGCCGCCTCGTCGTAGGAAAGGCCGATCATCTCAAAATATCCTAACATCTCTTCTTTGGAAATATTGGTTCCAAGAAGGCTGTTGATCTCATCTGCGTCAAACGGAACTCTTACCGGCTCCTTCTTCTTGCCGTACACATCTGCCATACCGCCTACTACTTCACCGGCTCCCAATTCCTCTACCAACTGGCAGGCACGATCGATCGCAGCCTGAGCATTGTTTGGATCCAGACCTTTCTCAAACTTCCCGGAAGCATCTGTACGAAGCCCGATCTTCTTACTGGATCTGCGGATATTGGTTCCGTCGAAGCAAGCCGCCTCAAAAAGCATGGTGCTTACATCATCCGTGATCATGGAATTTTCACCGCCCATGATTCCAGCGATACCGATGGATTTCCTGCCGTCGCAGATCATCAGTACAGATTCATCCATCTCGCGCTCCTGCCCGTCCAGAGTCGTGAACTTCTCGCCTTTTGCCGCCGTGCGTACGATGATCTCACGCTCTGCAATAGTATCCAGGTCGTAGGCATGCATTGGCTGCCCGTACTCTTCCATCACATAATTCGTGATATCAACCAGGTTGTTGATCGGACGGATGCCCACCGACGCCAGACGCCTCTGCATCCATTTCGGAGACGGGCCGATCTTAATATTCTTGACCACTCTTGCACAATACCTTGGACAGAGATCAGGATCCTTCACCGTTACCTTGATGTAATCATTAACATCCTCCGAATTGCCGGTCTTCGTCACGACCGGCGGATGGAATTTCTTCCTGAAGGTTGCGGCGGCCTCCCTTGCGATTCCCACCACGCTGAAGCAATCTACACGGTTCGACGTAACCTCGTATTCGAATACCACGTCATCCAATCCTAACGCCTCTACGGCGCCGGCGCCCACTTCTGCATCGTCCGGGAAGATATAGATTCCTTCTTCCGGCGCCTCTGGGTACATATCGCGATTTGATCCCAGCTCCTCGATCGAGCACATCATACCCTGACTCTCAATACCGCGAAGCTTCCCCTTCTTGATCTTAACACCGCCCGCTACACGGCTTCCCGGCTCATGGCCGCCTGCCACACGGCCGCCGTCCAGCACGACCGGCACCTTGTCGCCCTCATGTACGTTCTTAGCGCCTGTCACGATCTGTACAGACTCATTTCCCACATTCACCTGGCAGACAATTAATTTATCCGCATCTGGATGCTTCTCGATCTTGTCGATCTGACCGATTACGATCTTGTCAAGATCCGCATCCAAAATCTCATATCCTTCTACCTTCGTTCCAGATAACGTCATTGCGTCCGTATATTCCTGCGCAGTCACATCAAGCTCTGGAACATACGCTTTTATCCATGATAATGATGTATTCATCCTTCTACCCCTTTCTAAAACTGCTTCAAAAATCTGATATCATTCTCGTACAATAATCTCATATCGTCAATCTCATATTTCAACAGCGCAATACGTTCCAATCCCACACCAAACGCAAATCCTGTGTATTCATTCGGATCGATTCCGCACATCTCCAACACGTGCGGGTGAACCATACCGCAGCCAAGAATCTCGATCCAGCCTGAGCCCTTACAGAAACGGCAGCCTTTTCCGCCGCATTTGAAGCATGTAACATCCACCTCCGCACTCGGCTCTGTGAATGGGAAATGATGGGGACGGAACTTCGTCTTCGTCTCCGGTCCGAACAGCTCCTTGGCAAATACTTCCAGCGTTCCTTTCAGGTCAGCGAAGGAGATATTCTTGTCGATCACAAGCCCTTCGATCTGATGGAATGACGGTGAATGGGTCGCATCCACTTCATCAGAACGGAATACCCGTCCCGGCGCGATCATTCGGATCGGAAGCTTTCCCTGCTCCATCACACGCGCCTGTACCGGAGACGTCTGGGTACGCAGGACGATCTCTTTATTAATGTAGAAAGTATCCTGCTCATCCTTCGCCGGATGTCCGTCCGGAATATTCAGCTTCTCGAAATTATACAGGTCATACTCAACCTCAGGGCCTTCTACCACTTCATAACCCATCCCGATAAATATCCTCTCGACTTCCTCTAAGGCGATCGTATTAGGATGACGGTGTCCGACCATGTTCTTCTTAGACGGGAGAGTGACATCGATCACTTCCTGCTTCATCTTCTCCTCGCGGATAATCCGCTCCATCTTCGCTTTGCTCTCTTCTAAGATGTTCTCGATCGCCGTCCTCGTCTCATTGACCAACTGACCGACCTTGGGCCGGTCTTCGGGCGCAACATCCTTCATTCCTTTTAATACTGCGGTAAGTTCTCCCTTCTTGCCAAGGAATTTTACACGCACGTCATTTAACTTCTCCGGCATATCAGCGGCTTCAATTGCTTTTAACGCTTCATCCTTGATGCTCTGCAGCTTTTCTTTCATCGCTTCTCTTCCTTTCCTGCTCTTTTACAAGATTTTTGACATAAAAAAACTCATCCCCGAAAAAGGGACGAGCAATTACCCGTGGTACCACCCTGATTCCCGCTTCGGATCCTTCATGATCCTCAATCTGCGGGCACTCATTCATGCGTAACGTGCATCCTGGAACCGGCCGGCATATCTGCGCAGCTCCTAACGGCATCTCCTACTATCACTAATGTAACAATTACTAATATAACAACATGTTAGGATTTCAAAAATGCAGCTCGCGTGGGAAATTCAATCACCATCTGAACCCGGGAAAACTTCCAGCCCATCGATCTTCCCTCTCTGTCGGAAAATGGATCTCTACTACACGGTCATAGCTTTTACTTACTATATTCTCTAAAATTATAGCATAAGAGCGGATGATGTCAAGACATTATTCCGCTCTTATTTATTTCTTTTCAAATATCTTTCCCTCCATGAGCACATTCATCTCTCCGCCAAGCAAGATACAGTACATGCAGAAATACATCCACAGCATGATCAGAACTATGGTCGTCAGGCTGCCGTACATACTCGAAAATCCCTTGAATACGTCCAGATAAATGGAAAAGACCCAGGATATGACCATCCATCCCACAGCGGCAAACATAGCGCCCGGAAGCTGATCCCGAAACCGCCCTCTCCTGTTGGGGAGGAATTTATAAAGCATCAGGGAAAATATTACCAGCACCGTCGGCGTGATGACTGCCCTCGTCTCGATCAGCCAGTCCGCTATTCTCTTAAGAAAAGGTATATGCCTTGCTATAAACAGGTTCAGCGTATTACCGAATACGGACAGCACTAACAGAAGGATGATCACCGCAATAAACAACAGCGTATAGACTGTCGATCTGATCCGAAGGACAATGTAATTGCGAGTCTCCCGGCAGCTATAGATACAGTTCAGCCCCGACGCCATCGCAAGAACACCTTTTCCCGCAGACCACATGGCAACGATGATGGTAACCGGAATGATCCCCATGGATTGATTATAGACCTGGTTCACAATGGACGTGATCAGATTCTCTACCGACGCCGGAAACACCTGGATCACAGCCGTCATCACATCCGCCTTCGTCACAGGCGTATACTGCACCATAGTGATCAGAAGCAAAATAATCGGAATCAGACACAGCATGAAGAAATATGCCGACTGTGCAGCATAGGCGCCTACATGGTCTGCAGCGATATCTGCAGTAATGTTCATAATCTTCTGATAGATATCCTTTATTCTCTTCATAACATTCTCCCGTATATTTGCCCTATATTTTACCCGATTTTTCCTGATTTGTCTATCTTAACTTATCCGCCGACTGCTACCTCATGGAAAAACATGGTCAGTATGTCTATGTAATTCTTCCCCTTTTTCGCCATCTCATTGGCTCCGTTCTGACTCATCCCGATACCGTGGCCGAACCCGCCGCCGGATATGATAAACACATCCCCCTCTCTTCTTATTGTGAAAAATGCGCTCGGGAGCAGCGCTGTACTTGCCACCGCCGTTCCCTCTTGGTTTACGATCTCATAACCGCTGCCGCCGAGGGCTCTGCGGATCTTATTCTCCGTATCTACCGTCACCGAACCGGCATCTCCCGTCGCACAGATCTGAAGCGCCACGCCCCCGGCTCCTGATCTTGTAACCTCGACACTCTGCAGTGTTCCCACATTCGTTCCTGTATTCTGGCTGATCAGGCCGGACAATGTTCCGGCCGGTATCTTCGCCTCCCACCGATACCAGGGCAGTCCCGCTTCGTAGTCCCCCTGTTCGTCCCTGACTTCCACGGACTGCAGATATTGATTCTCCGCATTGGGCGCTGTGCCCCAGGCCTCCACGCCTGCCGTCTTACCGCAGGAGGTCGAATAATAATAGGTCGTAACAAGCCGGTCCTGATACCGTACCACCTGCCCTCCCGTCTCCGCCACTGCCTGGTTTGTCGTCTCCTGCGGCAGTGAATTGCCGTATACCTGATAACTTGTACTGTCATTTACATGAGCTTCGTACTCTGGATATGCGAACCCCTGCATATGCTGATAGGCATAGCTTCTCGCACAGACCGCCTGCGCCTTCAATGCCTCCAGCTCATAAGTATAAGGCATCTCGCTTGGGACTACCCGGCACAGATATGTCTCCACCGGAAGCTCATTGATGACCGCGATCCCCTCGGCAGTCGTCCGAAGCTCTATGACTCCGGCATAAGAAGGTGTCCCGCAGCCTCTCTGGATGCTGTTAAGGGCAATCTCCCCGCCGTCCTTCGCACTGATCCTGACACTACCGCTCTGGAATCTGGGGTCATCCGGGGCAAATGTTAACGGCTGCTCCGCCCCTGCTTCCTGTGTCTGATCGCCGAATGTAATACAGAATCCGCTGGACGATGACATTTCCACAGACGGATGGACGATATTAGCATACCCATTCGTCATGATCAATACTCGGATATTCGGATTATTGATCGCAATCTCCACAGCCTCGTCCTGCTCCTTGGCTTCTTCTTTTCCTTCATCCGCGTCTTTCTTACGTTCCTCCCGGCGGATTCTCCCGAGCAGTCCTTCCTCCCTGTGTGTGAGCGCCGCCAGAAGCCCTCCTATGATCAGCAGACAGACAAGGATCAGCACTCCATAAATGAAATATTTCTCATATCCGGCCTGCTGTCTCATATAGCTATGTCTTTTATATAATTTATTTTTATCGAATCCTCTCAATTAACTTGTACCCTCTTGTCCAATAACTTTTTCTTAATGTATGCTTTAATGATAGAAAATATGTGAGTCTTCTAATATACGGCCGTCTTTATGATATCCGCATAGAAAAGTCCTTATATATCCTCACTGGCGCATTTTTCTGATTAGTATTATAGGATGATTGAAGGCAGAATACAATTCATTTATTAATTTCTCACAGGGATATTTTTACTGTAACACAATTAAAAAGGTGCAAAGCCTTTTATAATTCAATAATGATATGATACATCTTTAGTTCAGAGATTATTTGTGAAATTCAAAGTTCAAGTTCTGAATAATCAATACCAAAATTTTGTAATAACAACATCAACATTTGCGTGGTTTGAATTTAGGCTTGCGTTTTAGGTCACTGTTTCTGGCCGTGAACAATCCATTGTCAAGATAGGTGGATATGATGCGGACAGACATATCCAGTTCTGGATGATTCGTGGAGATCTGATAGGGGGACTGTCCCTGCTCAAGGAAAGGAGTTATAATCAGGTCCTTTTGATGCAGCTCGCGTTTTGTCATGTTAATTCCGGCACGGGAATCGCTGAGTTTTTCACGGTACTTCCTGTTAGCAAACCGGGCATCGTATTTATATTTGTGTGCGATAGTACAGTGATTGATTTTCTTGTCGCAACCATTGCAGACACAAGGGGCTTTATCAAGTCTGCTGCAGCGTTCCCGCTCAAAATCGGGGCAGGTCTGGCTACAGGAAGGGCAGGAAGCGCATTTGCCAGAAGGAAACTTAACTGTATCACTAATATATGAAAGAGTAAACATCAACTGTGCGAGAGTAAATTCCACCAGGAGATAAAGGGGTGGAATTTAAAATTTCATTTTAGGAACAACAAAGTACCTTGCTACGAAAATAAAACTCGTAGCCAAGAACGGAACCTTGACAACAAATGTTTTCAACAATCATGGAAGCATCACGATAAAGCAGTCATAAAAATGGCTGCCGTCAGTGAAATATCGGTATTACAAAAAATCAGGCTTACGCTTCCACATGGTAGCCATGCTTCTCTAATTCACGTATGTATCGGGAAAGCTGTTTTTGTTCGCAGCTTTTACGTCTGGCTTCAAAACAGGATTCATCGAAAAGAGTGCCTTGCTTTAGCATGGTGTAAATAATTACAAGAAGTTTTCTTGCAAGGGCAATAATAGCTTTTTTAGCCCCTTTCTTCTGTTTGATTCTCCAATACCAAGCGGACAGATAGGTATTGCGTTTTCCGGCGATTACCCAGGCAATTTCACAAAGCATACTTTTTATGTAAGGATTGCCTTTCGTGACAGATGTGCTTTTCCGTTTCCCGGCGCTTTCATTATTGCCGGGGCACAGGCCTGCCCATGAACAGATATGCTCCGCGGTTTTGAACGGCTTCATATCAATGCCGATTTCAGCAATGATTGCGCAGGAAGCCGTTGTGCTGATTCCATAAATGCTGCTTAACTGCTCCACCTGCAAAGCAAATGGGGCCATGTCCGCCTCAAGACTCTTTTCGATTTCAGCAAGATGTTCTTTTAAGGAGTCATAATGGTCCATAAGAATCTTCAGGAAGGCTTTTTGATGTTCTGACAGGGTTCCATTTACGGACATGAGGATTTCATCTATACGGTTTCTTGTCTTTGTTTTTAAGCAGGAATCCAAAGCAGACCGATCAATCTGTCCATGCTCAGTGAGATGCCGGATGATGTTCCTGCCGGAAGCGCCAAAAATATCAGAAATAAAAGAGGAAAGGCGAAAGCCAGAGCTTTGCAGGAACTTCTCAACTCTGTTTTTCTGGGATGTGATATCACGGATGACACTTTTACGGTAACGATTTAAGTCACGGAACTCCCGGATTCTTTTTTCGGGAATAAAGCTGCCATTCAAAAGCCCGGCACGTAACAGGGTGGAAATCCATTCAGAATCCCGCATGTCTGTTTTCTTGCCAGGGACATTCTTCATATGGCGTGCGTTTACAACCAGCAAGGTAATATCACCGCCAAATGCTTCTTCCAGTATTTCGTAAATAGGCATCCAGTAAATACCTGTGCTTTCCATAGCGACATGATGGCAGTTTTGAGAAACGATCCAGTCCCGTAAAGCAATCATATCCGGGATTAATGTGGTAAACTCCCGGATTTCAGAGTTTGTCGGCTTACCCAAAGGACCAGTCAGGATACAGGCAACAATTTTATCTTTGTGGACATCCAGCCCGCAAGAAATTTCCAGAAGGTCTTTCATACAGAGCATCTCCTTTGCAATAGAATGGGCAGGAGATTTGCCCGAGGTGATACGGACTTTGCTACTCGTGCTAACCATAAAAGGTGCGACAATATGCTGTGCTCAAGGGCAAAACATTTACGTTGAAAAACGGGGTGCAGATCCTCCAAGGTGCGTCCAAACTTAATCCTGCCTAAAACTATTATAAATCAAAACAGGAAGCTAAAACAGTAGCGGAGCCAGCCCCCTCCTATTTTCATTATAGGCTGTGATAACCCTTCATGATTCGTTGA
>CAJTGB010000072.1 GCA_910575835.1 Lachnospiraceae bacterium
GCGCATCTATCACTTCAGCCCTCCGCTTATCCACCCAGATTTCCTGATTCACAGCCTGGCAGTTGGGGCAGTTGCGGTTGCGGCAGGAATTGTTATGGAATTCGGTATGCCCGCAGTCGGGGCACTGGGAAACGTTGATGCCAAAGGAACCGGATTTACAGCCCATGATGGCACGGGATGCTTTTTTCTGAACATCCGACTGGAAGCAGCCGGAAGAGCTAAACGCTTCATAGGAAAACTTTTTTTTTTTTTTTTTCTTAGACCTGTCCATGGGAAACACCTCCCATCTGGTCAAAAGGGCTTACTGCATTTCCCGTGCCATTAGAAGCGAGATGTACATAAATCGTAGTGGAATTTAATGACTTATGCCCGAGGAGCGCTTTAATGGTGAGCAGGTCAGTGCCGTTTTCATAAAGGTGGGTGCCAAATGCGTGCCGAAACGTATGGCAGGAGAAACGGTGCTCCCAGCCAAGTTCAGCTTCTTTGGCGGCAATAAACTGGTTTACCGTATAAGAGGCCATGGGCTTTTGGGAATTATCACGGTTAGGGAAGAGGAATCCCATGGGTCTGCCGGCATGGAACCAGTACTGTGTCAGGATATCCAGTGCATTCTGGGAAAGGATGGCATAACGGTCAGAACGTGCCTTGGAATGACGGATATGTATGCGCATGGAAGAGCGGCTGATATCCTCGTAGCGGAGGGAGCAGGCCTCGCCAACCCGCAGCCCGGCAGAATACAGGAGAGAAAGAACCGCCTTGTGCTTGAGGTTGGAAAAAGACTGGATAAAATACCAGACCTCATTTTGTGTAGGAACAAAAGGAAGGTAGGAATCAAATCTGCGCATAGGGAGCTGTGTGGCATCCCAGGGTTTGTGCAAAACGTAAATGGTGAAGAAACGGAGTTGGGAAATGCAGTGGTTCATAGTGCGGTCAGAAAGGCTTTTCTCTCTTTGGAGCCACCGGATAAAATCACGCAGTTCATCCCAGGAGACATCTTCGGGCATCTTATGGAGGATGCCGGAAAGATAATTCAGGTAAGCCCGGATGTAGGTGGAATAAGATGTTACAGTATGGTCAGTAAGACCGCGCAGGGAGATCATCTCCCGGAAAGCAGATAAATATTTGTCCATAATGGAACCTCCTTGAAAAAGTGAGGGAAACATCATTTATGTGGAGGCGGGCGGTAAAAATTTTTCGAAATATAGTTGTTGAGTTTGAAAATCCATGATAACATAAGCATAGCAGTTTTTGTTGTGTTTTAAGTTGTCTTGTGGTGATTCAACAATAAAACATATATACAAAAACTGCTACTATTATTTTGTGAAAAATGAAAATTTTAAGAAAAAAGTGTAATTTCACATACTTAGGGCTAGCCGCCGCGCTAGCGGCTTGGTACAATAACAAGTAAAATAATAAGAAAGGAATACAGGATATTTGATAAATTATGGCGACAGATTTCTCACACAATACCGTATCAAAAAATATTATCTCACAGGCAGTTCCTCTGATCCTTGCGCAGATCGTACAGATACTCTATAATGTGGTAGACAGAGTATATATCGGTCACCTGCCGGGTTCAGACGGCCTGGCGCTGACTGGGATAGGCCTGGCATTCCCGGTTACGACTTTGGTTATGGCGTTCACGCAGCTATTGGGAGCGGGCGGTACGCCTTTATTTTCTATGGCAAGAGGAGCGGGTGAGGATGAACAGGCAGGGAAGATCATGGGAAATGCATTCTCGATGCTTCTGAGATGTTCCTTGCTTCTGCTTGTATTCTGCTATATCTTCCGAAGGCCCATCCTGTTTTTATTCGGGGCAAGCGAGGCATCCTATGTCTATGCAGATGCGTATCTGAAAATATATTTGCTTGGTACATCATTCTCTATGGTATCAGCCGGAATGAACGGTTATATCAACGCACAGGGATTCCCGGGAACGGGTATGTTCACGACGATCATAGGAGCAGTCCTGAATCTGATCCTGGATCCTCTCTTTATCTTCGTATTTCACATGGGAGTATCGGGCGCGGCGCTGGCTACGGTGATCAGCCAGATGATATCGGCTCTGTGGGTGGTAAGGTTCCTTACGGGATCGAAGGCGGTCCTGCATATCAAGAGAGAATTCTTAAGAATCGACTGGAAGCTGACAGGGCAGATCGCTTCGCTGGGATTGTCGGGCTTCATCATGCAGTCCACGAACTGCCTCGTGAGCATACTGTGCAATACGACGCTGCGGGATTTCGGAGGGGACTTGTATGTAGGAATCATGACGGTGATCAATTCGATCCGGGAGGTCATGACGCTTCCGGTTCATGGATTCACCAGCGGATCACAGCCGGTCCTTGGCTATGACTATGGGGCGGGGAAGCCGGGGAGGGTCAGGGAAGGGATCCGATTCGTGACGGTTACGGCCATCGTCTACACGCTTCTGGCATGGATAGCGGTCATTGTCTCGCCGCGGTTCTTGTTATCGGTATTTACGAATAACAAAGAAATGCTGAATGCGGGGGAACATGCCCTCAATCTGTACTTTATGGGTTTTTGCTTTATGGCATTCCAGTTTTGCGGACAATGTACCTTCGTGGCGCTTGGGCGGTCGAAGCAGGCGGTGTTCTTCTCCCTGCTGCGCAAAGCGGTCATTGTGGCTCCGCTTACGGTCCTTCTGCCAAGATTAGGGCTTGGGGTGGACGGCGTCTTTCTCGCAGAACCAATATCCAATGTGATCGGAGGAAGCTCTTGTTTTATTGCAATGTATCTGCAGGTGTATCGGAAGCTGTGAAGAATATATGGAAAGTGAGGAGAAATGAGTATGATTCTTAGAAAGAAATTATTGCAGGCATTATCCATATTAGGGATGTGCAGTGTGATCATTGCCGGAGGCTGTGCATCCGGGGAAGATTCATCTTCCAAGATAAAGGAAGGTGCAGCGCGGGAGGAGAAGGCGGATCAGGAAGTTCTGGACGCCGGCGGATCAGAGGCTTCCGATGGCGGAAGTCTGGGAGAATTCTCCATGGAGGATGTGAACGGCGAGACCTATACCCAGGAGATGTTCGCCGATCATGACCTGACTATGATCAATGTATTTACAACCTGGTGTTCGCCGTGTATCCGGGAGATTCCGGATCTGGAGAAGTTAAGCAAAGAAATGGAAGATCAGGGAGTGCAGGTTGTCGGGATCGTTCTGGACGTTGCCGGAAATGCAGATGAAGAGACCATAGAGAAGGCGAAGCTTCTGGCAGAGAAGACGGGGGCGGCTTATCCCTTCCTGATACCGGATGCAGGCTATCTGAACGGCAGGCTTGCAGGTATCAGTGCGGTGCCGGAGACATTTTTCGCGGACAAAGAGGGCAATATCGTCGGAGAAACGTATTCAGGAAGCCGTTCTTTTGAAGATTGGAAAGGTATTGTGGAGAAAGAGCTGGAAGGAGTAAGGCAATGATCCGTTTGATCAGGTCATCCCGGATCGGAATCATCGTGGCTGCCGCAGGGCTTCTGATCATGGGATGCGGCATTTCAAGAGGAGAGATGCTGGTAGTTTTCGAAAAGGCAGTCAATATCTGTATGGAGTGTGTGGGAATTGGATAGAAGAAATAAAGATAGGCAGACAGGGGCAGCCGGGAAGAGACGCCGTATGATTCAGGTATTATGGGCGTTTCTTACCAACAGCTATCTTGTGGGATTCGTACAGGGGAAGATCTACAGGGGGAAGCTTAAGAACTTATGCGTTCCTGGTCTTAACTGTTATTCCTGTCCGGGAGCCGTCGGTTCCTGCCCTATCGGGGCGATGCAGGCGGTGATCGGAAGCTGGAACTTCAAATTCGCGTTCTATGCGGCGGGTTTTCTGATGTTCATAGGTGCGCTGATGGGACGGTTTGTCTGCGGATGGCTGTGTCCGTTCGGATTGATTCAAGATCTGCTGTACAAGATACCTTTTTTGAGAAAGATAAATACATTTAAGGGAGACAAGCTGCTTCGAAAGTTAAAATACGTGATATTGCTTGTGTTTGTGATATTGCTTCCGATGTTCCTGGTAGATGTGCTGGGGCAGGGGTTGCCGTATTTCTGCAAATTCATCTGTCCGGCAGGTACGCTGGAAGGAGGAATTCTGCTTGTATTGTTTAACGAATCCATGCGGGGCGCTCTTGGATGGCTGTATGCCTGGAAAAGCGTGCTGCTGGCTGTCACGATTCTTTTGTCTGTCGTGATCTACCGGCCTTTTTGCAAATATATATGTCCGCTGGGGGCGGTGTACTCGGTATTTAACCCGATCGCGGTGTTCCGCTACCGGATAGACAAAGAAAAATGCACAGGCTGCGGTGCCTGTGCAAGAGTTTGCAAGATGCAGGTAGATCCTGCAAAGAATGTCAACCACGCGGAGTGTATCCGCTGCGGCGCCTGCAAGGACGCCTGTCCGGTGAAGGTAATATATTAGTGTGCTGCCTGCATTATCTAGCGAAGTTTTTTCGACAGCATATCTGGATTGGTTGCATAGGATAACGCCGTATCCCTTGTGATGGTTCCCTCCTGGCAAAGCCGGGCAAGACAGGTATCCATGGAGAACATATCCTGGTTGGAGGAGGAATAGATAATACCGTCGATCTGCGGAATCTTGTTGTCGCGGATCATGTTGCGGATCGCAGGTGTAACGGTCATAAGCTCAAAAGCCGGCACCATGGTTCCGTGTACGGAAGGAACTAATTGCTGTGATACGACAGCCTGCAGGACCATAGACAACTGAACTGCGATCTGGCGCTGCTGGCTTGGCGGAAATACGTCGATGATACGGTCGATGGTATTCGCACTTCCGATCGTATGCAGGGTAGAGAAGATCAGATGGCCGGTCTCGGCAGCAGTCATTGCAACCTGTATCGTCTCATAGTCGCGCATCTCTCCTAAGAGAATGACGTCCGGGCTCTGACGGAGGGAGGCCCTGAGAGCGGTTACATAGCTCTCGGTGTCCACACTGATCTCACGCTGGCTTACGATACTTTTCTTATGCTGATGAAGGAATTCCAACGGATCCTCCAGTGTAATTATGTGCTTCTCAAAGTTACGGTTGATATCGTCGATCATACAGGAAAGGGTTGTGGATTTCCCGCTTCCGGCAGGACCGGTTACTAAGACCAGACCTTTTGAAAAACGTGCCAGCGACATGATATTGGAAGGAATTCCAAGTGTTTCCGGGTCCGGCAGTTCGAAAGTGATGATTCGGATAACTGCTGACAGCGACCCTCTCTGCTTGTATGCGTTGACACGGAAACGGGACATGCCGGGGACGGCAAAAGAAAAATCATCATCGCCCGATATCATCAACTGATCCATAGAGCGGTTTCCTGCGAGTTCATAGATATTTTTCAGGATCTCGGCAGTGTCTTTGGGAAGGAGACGGTCTCCGGTATCTATGTTCATGGTATTGTTCATTCGCATAGAGGCCGGAAGACCGGCTATGATAAATATGTCAGAAGCATTGTTATCGATTGCTTTCTGGAGTAATTCTTTTGTATCCATATAATGAAATCTCTCCTATTCTATTAAATACATTTGGTCTGCAGAACACTGGCGTTACTTAAGGAGTAAAAAGATTAAGACGGTCGTCGCCCTTCCAATCTGATGCAGCGGCTTCTTTCCAGGATGTGATTCTGTAATATCCTTCTTTGACCTGGTCCGGTCTGTTCAGAGACAGGGCTACTCTGAGAACCTGAGATTCGCTGACAGGCACTTCATAAGTTATGGATGGTATATCCTTCGAAAAATCGGCTGTAATGCGGTCTAAGCATTCCAATTGTTCACAGGCCTTTGCGTAGTATTGGCTCTGATCCTGGGTATAAGCGCTGTGAAGGATATCGTCAATCTCCATAAGTACCGCGGTCGCTTCATTTGATGCGTTGTAATAATCCGTGTTGTGTTCGGCTAGCTTCTGGCTGTAACGGTATTCACTTACCGAGCCGGACAATGACAGTGTTGAGAATGTTACCAGGCACAGGACAATGAATGTCATAAGTAACGATACGGAACCTATATTCGTTACGGGAAATGAATTTTGTTTCATAGTGGAAAATGTCCTCTCTGTGTAAGTAGTCGAATTGTCAGCGGTTAGTTCACCAACGGCGTATAGGCAGTTACTTCCAAAGAATAAATCTCTTTGGAAATATCATTGGCATAGACTGTGATACGGTAATCGGTCAGTCTGCGGTCAGCAGAGGATGCATCGACATCAAGATGATAGACAGAGGAATCCTTGGTGCAGGACTGAAAATTCTCGTTATAATAGATGGAACCGCCGTTTTCATCTATGTCACAATAGGAATAAATCTCTTGCAGATGATTGGCTGGCTGTTTGGATTGGCTCAGAATCTCTGCTACAGAACTTGCCTGCCTTACTGCCATATCCAGTTCTTCCGTATTCTGTCCGAGCTTATGTGACTTCACAAATAGTTGGAGGCAGATGGCGCTTACAACAGAGAAGAACAGGATAGCAATGATGATCTCCATCAGAAGGAGCCCGGAGCGGCTGGATGTATGCTTCTTCATTGAACGCTCCTTTCTGAGACAACCAGTGAATCTTCGCGGCCCTGGCTGTCAACGGTAATAAACTGATAGAGACGGTCATCAATCTGTAAGATGGTCAGTGAAGATATCTTCATAATATCTTTGCCGTCCTTTAAGGAGACGGATGCATCATCTCTGGCAAACAGTTCCTTAAGCATTCCTTCATATTCATAGATATAAGTTGTATGAGGAACGTCGTTATAATCAGCGGTCAGAGCCAGACATTCAATGCCCTCAACAGTAGCAATCTCAGGGGCGCCGCCGGCGTCGTTCTGCCGTATCTTCTCGGAAATATAGGACAGAGCCGTGCGGTTTTCATCATTTGCCTGAAGCTGATTCGTAGTAGAGCCGTAAATATCTGCGGCGAGGATCAGTACGACGAGCGAGGAAGCGGCAAATACGAAGAATAATGCAATTGGAAATATGAAATCTATGACATGCCTGCTTCGAGTCTGAAATCTCATCTATCTGCCCCTCCTGTCTATGATCGTGACGTCCGGCATAATATTGCTGCCAAGCGTCTGATAATCTACAAAAAACTTGTCGTCATCATAAGTAAGTCCATAATGCTCCTTCAAGTATTGAAGGCTCTCCGGGTAACTGCCTTCCATGGAATAACAGTGAACGATCCCTCGGTTGACAGCCTGCTTAAGAGTTCGGATCTCCTGCTCGTCTGTCTTATCCGATACAAGGGAGGTCCCTGCTGTGAACAGGAACACGATCAGGATAAAACAGCCGACAGATATTATAAAGTTCTTGGATACGGAACTTGTTTTCTGTGTTTCAAAACGATGTTTCATGATTGTTACCTCTTATAAGCTGGACATAATACCCATGAGCGGAAGCATTACCGACAGAAGAATCATACCAACGATCAGAGAAAGGATGATTACCAGCGTCGGTTCAAGGGTTGCGATCATATTGGTGAACTTCTGGTCGATCTCTTCCTGGTATTTGTCGGCAATCTCCTGCATTACTTCATCGAGAACACCCGTCTTAGAACCGATAGAAGTCATACGTGCATAGATACCGGAGAATACGCCTGCATCCAGCAGAGATCTGGAGAAATCCTCACCCTTGTCAAGAGATTCCCGGCAGGAATTTAATTTGCCTGTGAAGCTGTCGTTATGGATCAGTCCGGTTACAAGATTCAGGCTTTCTTCCGGGCTCATTCCGCTGCTCAGGGTCAGAGCCATCCCGCTTGCAAACCGGCAGGCGGCAAGCTTCTCAGAGAAAGATCTGGTCCATGCGAATCTGGATGTAAAGGAAGCAAAAGAATTACGTCCCTTCTTCGTCCTTGTAAAATATAGGATCAATATAACGAACAAAACAATTACAGCAATCAGGATCACCGAATAATTATTGATAGTGATTCCAAAATCGAGGATTGCTTTGGAGAATCCGGTCATCTCACTTCCGAGCTGCTGGAATACCTGATTGAAGATAGGCATTACCTTCGTCATTAATACCAGGATTACCAACAGCATCATGAAAACCATGATAAGAGGATAGGTTACGGCATTCTTAATAGATTGGGAAATGGAAGCTTCGCGCTCATAGTGGGAAGTCAATGCGTCCATGACCTCATCAAGCTTCCCGGTATATTCACCGATCTGTACCATGTGCAGCATATAGTCAGGAAATGCCTCAGTGGAGACGAGCGCCTCGTGAAAGCTTCCGGTTGACTGTAAAGTATCATCCATGAGCTTAAGAAGATTAGTCTCTTCTTCATCGGATGTTTCTTCCAGCATCAGAGAGATTCCTTCCATGGCAGAGATACCGGAATGCAGTACCATTGCCATCTGTGAACAGAAGGATGCGATCTCTGTGTTAGATAAGGGGGTTAGTGTTGCCATATGAACTCCTTTCTCTAGTAAGAATATTTTAAAACGTAATTAGAACCGTCGCCGATGTATTCTTTTAAGCCTTTGCTGTTCGTGCTGGCGGCAAATGTTGGGTCCATCAGGCTCCAGGAAGTGCCGTCGAATTCGATAATGTCATCGATCCATCCGGTACCGTTGATATAGGTACTGATCCAGGCATGATAAGCCTCGCCGGCATAACCGACTTCTAACTTGGTAGGAATGCCCTGGGAGCGGAGCATGGAAGACATCAAAGCGGCATAGTCAAAACAGATACCCTTGCCGGTCTTCAGCGTGTCGTCTACATCAGGGAGATAACCATAGGCCACATTCTTGGCCTTATCGGTATCGTAGGTTACATTCTTGATCACATAGTGATAGATCTCGCGTACCACATCCAGGTCAGAATGAGCTTCGGATGCAAGGTCTTTGGCCTTGGCAACGGCCTGAGAATCGGATGTGAAGGACACATACTGGTTCGGGTACAGGAACGGCAGGAATTCATCTGAAATCGCCGCGTCAAAATCAGCAGTATATGCTACCGAGTACATATCTCCTTCTACATTCTCATAGACAGTAAAGGAATAAACTCCATTCCCCGCTGCCAGAGGGAATGTCTCGAATTCTCCGCTCTGTGACAGCAGATATGTGTAGGTAATATCACCGGGCGCTGCAATCTGCAGTTTGACTTTGGGATTGGTTCCGCGATACTGAACCATAGCATATCCCTGGTCTGTGTGGGATGCGTCAATGGTTACAAGGTCGGAGCCGTATGAGACGATTCCGTCAGCCGCCGGACTCAATACCTTGGGGGTGTTATCTCTAAGCGGGCCAGAATCCTTATCGGCGGTGTTCTTACCATTCTTACTGCCGCCGCCGGACTCAGCCGCATTGCTTTCCTGTCCGCCGCCGGACTCAGCCGCATTGCTTTCCTGTCCGCCGCCGCAGCCGCAAGAAAGGATGCTGCATAGGATGAACAACAATATGGAATATAATATTGTCTTTTTGTTCATGTATAACATCCTCCTAGTTTGCTTATTAATGTGTTTAGTATACTACTTGAAAGAAGGAGAATCAATTAAAAGTTTTTCTTTTATTTTCCGAGAATTCGTGGTATAATCTGCTTATGGGGCATTAGCGCAGTTGGGAGCGCGCAACATTCGCATTGTTGAGGCCGTGGGTTCGAATCCCATATGCTCCATGTTTTCAAGGCATAGTTCAATTTTAGTTATTGGGACTATGTCTTTTTTATTTTCTTTGCTAAAAAAGTGTGGAGAAAGAAGAAAGGAAAGTCAGGGGAAACAGGGAACGAGGTACATAGATTTCGAGAACTATTTTAGATTGAGTAAAATTATAAGACGTGGTAATATAATATAAAGGAGACAAATGCTAATGGAGAAGCACGAAGTGATCAAAACATGGGAAGAGCTAGAGATAAAAGATGATTTTATGTTTGCAAAGGTTATGCGGGATAAGGAAATCTGTAAGAAGCTCCTGGAGAGACTGCTTCAAACCAAGATTAGAGATATCGTATATTTGGAAGAGCAGAAGGCGATTGATATTGAAAAGGATGCAAAGAGCGTACGTTTAGATGTATATATCGAAGAGGGAAACAGAGTCTTTAATTTGGAAATGCAGACGACAAATAAGAGGAATCTGCCGAAAAGAAGCCGTTACTATCAAGGGATGATAGATCTGAATACTATAGAGAAAGGTGAAAACTATAAGAAGCTGAAAGAAAGCTATGTAATATTTATCTGTACATTTGACCCGTTTCATCAAGGGAAAGCCCAATATACATTTGAGAATTATTGTATAGAGGATAAAGAATTGAAGTTGGATGATGGGACGAAAAAGATATTTTTTAATGCGAAGGATTATATTAATGCAGAGAATGAGGAATTAAGAGAATTTCTTAAGTATGTAAACGGTGAAAAGAGTGATAATCCTTTTGTAAGAGAGGTTGAAGATAGGGTAGCGCAGGTAAAAGCAAGTAAAGAATGGAGGTTGGAATACGTGACTTTGTTAATGAGAGAGCAGGAAATCTGGGAAGAAGCGGAAGAAAAGGGAAGAGAAGAAGGAAGAGAAGAAGGAAGAGAAGAAGGAAGAGAAGAAGGGATCAGAGGAACAGTTAATTTGTTAAAGGAGTTAAATATTCCGTTGCAGACAATTTTGGTTAAGATTCAACAGCAGTATAACCTGAGTCCAGAAGTTTCTAAAAAGTATCTTTAAAAAGATGGCGGTGTTTATAATAGTTAGATTACAGAGTTGCATTGGAAGATTATGACAGGCAGGATAAGGATTACAAAAAATAACGGCGATAAATCGGCGACGGAAAAAGAAAAGAAATCCTTGTTAGTATATAGGAGGTGAGGATCTCTAGCGTAAATAGCTGATGATAAAGTATTTATCAAGGGAATTGGGAGTTCGAATCCCATATGCTCCATGTTTTCAAGGCATAGTTCAATTTTAGTTATTGGGACTATGTCTTTTTTATTTTCTTTGCTAAAAAAGTGTGGTGAAGAGGGAAAGGAAAGTCCGGGGAAACAGGGAACGAGGTACATAGATTTCGAGAACTATTTTAGATTGAGTAAAATTATAAGACGTGGTAATATAATATAAAGGAGACAAATGCTAATGGAGAAGCACGAAGTAATCAAAACATGGGAAGAACTAGAGATAAAAGATGATTTTATGTTTGCAAAGGTTATGCGGGATAAGGAAATCTGTAAGAAGCTCCTGGAGAGACTGCTTCAAACCAAGATTAGAGATATCGTATATTTGGAAGAGCAGAAGGCGATTGATATTGAAAAGGATGCAAAGAGCGTACGTTTAGATGTATATATCGAAGAGGGAAACAGAGTCTTTAATTTGGAAATGCAGACGACAAATAAGAGGAATCTGCCGAAAAGAAGCCGTTACTATCAAGGGATGATAGATCTGAATACTATAGAGAAAGGTGAAAACTATAAGAAGCTGAAAGAAAGCTATGTAATATTTATCTGTACATTTGACCCGTTTCATCAAGGGAAAGCCCAATATACATTTGAGAATTATTGTATAGAGGATAAAGAATTGAAGTTGGATGATGGGGCGAAAAAGATATTTTTTAATGCGAAGGATTATATTAATGCAGAGAATGAGGAATTAAGAGAATTTCTTAAGTATGTAAACGGTGAAAAGAGTGATAATCCTTTTGTAAGAGAGGTTGAAGATAGGGTAGCGCAGGTAAAAGCAAGTAAAGAATGGAGGTTGGAATACGTGACTTTGTTAATGAGAGAGCAGGAAATCTGGGAAGAAGCGGAAGAAAAGGGAAGAGAAGAAGGAAGAGAAGAAGGGATCAGAGGAACAGTTAATCTGTTAAAGGAGTTAAATATTCCGTTGCAGACAATTTTGGTTAAGATTCAACAGCAGTATAACCTGAGTCCAGAAGCTTCTAAAAAGTATCTTTAAAAAGATGGCGGTGTTTATAATAGTTAGATTACAGCGTTGCATTGGAAGATTATGACAGGCAGGATAAGGATTACAAAAAATAACGGTGATAAATCGGCGATGGAAAAAGAAATTCTTATAAGTATATAGGAGGTGAGGATCTCTAGCGTAAATAGCTGATGATAAAGTATTTATCAGGGGAATTGGGAGTTCGAATCCCATATGCTCCATGTTTTTAAGGCATAGTCCGATACGGTAATCGAGATTATGCCTTTTTAAATTCTCTTTGAGTGAAAAAGCAGGTGAATTATTTGCTGGTTTGCAGTTCCTACAGACAGAAATGAGTCTTCTTAAGAGGTTGTATTCTGAATTGTAAATCAGAATTATATTTGGTAAGAGAAATATGCGGCAATATGCCTTTTACTTTAGGGATGCGAACGAAAGCTGGATTTATTACAATTAGATGGACCTATATTGAAAAAATTATAATAACAGGCCATGAATCAGATGATTCTTTATATTTCTATAGTTCATGGATAGAATTGGGGTATGATGAAGATGAATAGGAAGATATTCTGGCAAAGAAAGTATGAAGGCAGATAGAGAAGATGTAAAACCAAGTCAATTTAAAAAAGACATAGTTCAATTTTTGATATTGAGACTGTGGGGTGTGTAAAATAATCTGTGTAAATCATCACAGATTATTCGACACATCCATTTTTATATAATGGATAATGAATTCGACAATACTGTGATTAGTTGGAAAAAATTGGTAGAAAAATTTTAGGAGGAAACAACTATGT
>CAJTGB010000073.1 GCA_910575835.1 Lachnospiraceae bacterium
GATTTTATGGCTTAAATAAGATTGCGTTGATAAAGCAAAATGAGAAAATAAAATCCAATGTACTCTGAGAGTGTAAGTATAAATTTAAGCGTCAGAGCTGAGCCCTGTTACTGATACTTTACACTTTCCGGTAATTTTAGTATAATATGGTTGTTGTATATTTAGAAACGATATATGATAAAAAATGTGGAATGGGGTAATACTTATGGCAAAGAAATCAAGAAAAGATCGTAAGAAGACTGCAACAAAGCAGAATGTGACAAAACAGAGCTTGGGTGAACAGAACGTGAAGCCGGAAGAGAAGTTGGAAAATGCTGGAGTGGAAGCCCAGGAAACGGAGGCGGTAATAGAGTCAATGGATATAGGCGAAGAGATTGAGACGGCCGTGGAAGAAGCCGCCAAGAAAGCAGAAGAAGCGAAGCAAGCAGAGGAAGAAGCCGCCAAGAAAGCTGCGGAAGAAGAAGCTGCCGCTAAGAAGGCCGCGGAAGAAGAAGCTGCAAAAAAAGCTGCAGAAGAAGAGGCCGCCAAGAAGGCCGCGGAAGAAGAAGCCGCAGCTAAGAAAGCAGAAGAAGCTGCAGCCAAGAAAGCCGCGGAAGAAGAAGCTAAAAAGGCCGCAGAAGAAGCTGCAAAAAAAGCTGCAGAAGAAGAGGCCGCCAAGAAAGCTGCAGAAGAAGCTGCCGCTAAGGAAGAGGCCGCCAAGAAAGCCGCAGAAGAAGAGGCCGCTAAGAAGGCCGCGGAAGAAGCAGCCGCCAAGAAAGCTGCAAAAGAAGAGGCCGCTAAGAAGGCTGCAGAAGAAGCAGCAGTTAAGAAAGCAGAAGAAGCAGCCGCCAAGAAAGCCGCAGAGGAAGCTGAGAAGAAGGCGCTCGACCGTGCAACATTTGAGAAGAGGTTCGTGAAGCACCTGGATGAGCTGAAATGGCTTTATATGGAATTATATGGCAATAGTTCGATGTTTGCGGAGCTGAGCGATAATCTGTATCGTTTTTATGAAGAGCGTAACGAAGAACTGAAAGAGATCGATCTTAAGCGGGAGGAGTGCCCGGATTGGTATAAGCAGAACGATATGCTCGGAATGATGTTCTATATCGATAACTTCGGCGGTAATATGAAGGGTGTGGAAGATAAGCTTGAATATCTTGAGAAGAGCAATGTGAATTATGTTCATCTGATGCCGTTTTTGGACACGGTGGAAGGCCGTTCTGACGGCGGATATGCGGTGGCAGATTTCCGAAAGGTACAGGAGAAGCTCGGTACGATGGAGGACTTAGAGAGCCTTACAGCGGCATGCCACAAGAAGAACATCAATGTATGTATGGATTTTGTCATGAATCATACGTCTGAGGATCATGAGTGGGCGAAGAAGGCCCGCCAGGGAGTCGGAGAGTATATGAGCAGGTATTTCTTCTTCGATAATTATTCGATCCCGGCAGAGTATGAGAAGACTGTGCCGCAGGTATTTCCGACGACGGCGCCGGGGAATTTTACATGGCTTGCGGATGCGGAGCATTTTGTTATGACGACCTTCTATCCGTATCAGTGGGATCTGAATTATAAGAACCCCAGAGTATTTAATGAGATGATGTATAATTTCCTGTATCTTGCGAACAAGGGAATTGACATTATCAGGATCGATGCGGTTCCGTATATATGGAAGGAGTTAAATACTTCCTGCAGGAATCTTAAGCAGGTACATACGATCGTCCGCATGATGCGTATGATCAGTGAGATCGTATGTCCGAGTGTGCTGCTTCTCGGAGAGGTAGTTATGGAGCCGGAGAAGGTGGTTCCGTATTTTGGAACGATAGAGAAGCCGGAGTGCCATATGTTATATAATGTTACCACGATGGCAACCACGTGGCATACCGTGGCGACCAGGGATGTGGGATTATTGCGTCAGCAGCTTGATATTGTCAACAGCCTGCCGAAGGAATATGTATTCCTGAATTATCTGCGCTGCCATGACGACATTGGATGGGGATTGGATTATGCGTCTCTGGAGAAGGAAGGACTCAGAGAGCGTCTGCATAAGCAATACCTGAATGATTATTTCCAGGGATATGTGGGTGACAGCACAAGCCGCGGGGAACTGTATAATGCAGACCCAGTCACAGGCGACGCTAGATTCTGCGGAACGACAGCTTCTATGTGCGGTATTGAGAAGGCCGGTTTTGAACAGGACGAGGAGGCTATGGAGAAGGCCATTGACAAGGATATCATGCTTCATGCATATATGTTCATGCAGTCTGGAATCCCGGTGCTTTACAGCGGTGATGAGATCGGTCAGGTAAATGATTACACATATAAGGAAAACCCGAACAAGGCTGAGGATTCCCGTTATATCCACAGAGGAGCTATGCGGTGGGACCTTGCCCCCAATATTGCAGATCCGGATACGGTGGAGAGCAAGGTATTCCGAAGGCTTGGACAGTTAGAGCAGATCCGTAAGTCTGAGAAGGTATTTGTATCCAATGCGGATGCATGGACGATCGACACCTGGGAATCAGGGGTTTTGAGTATCGGAAGATATTATGAAGGAGAGAAGCTGATTGGATTGTTCAATTTCAGCGAGTATGACAAGACGGCGTGGATCAATGAAGACGACGGTATGTATGTCGATCTGATATCTGGAAAGGAAATGGAAGCAAGAGGGGTGAATATCCCTGCATTCGGCTTCTATTATCTGAAGAAGAAGGATGTATTATAGAAATGTACAGGCGGTGTCTGGAGGATGCGAGAAATGAGACAATGTAAGCGATTGCTGGCAGCAGTCCTGATAGTTGTACTGTCTGCAGCCTTTGGTATAACGGTTCGCGCTACCGAGGTTCCGGCCAGTGAGGCCGGGCAGCCCGGTGAAGCGGGACAGCCCGCTCAGGATGGAGAAGGCGATCCAGAAGAACTGACGGAAGAAGAGAAGCTTAAGCAGGAGCTTGACGCGGTCTATGCGATGCCGGTGGAGTCTAATGAGGCCGAGGGATGGCCGAAGGGACCGGGAACATACGGAGAGGCTGCGATCGTCATGGATGTTGAGACTGGGACAGTGCTGTATGAGAAGAACATAGACGCACAGTTCTATCCGGCAAGTATTACCAAGATACTGACCTCGTTGGTGGCGCTGGAGTATGGACAGTTTGCAGATCCGGTGGTATTTACACATGACTGTGTGGCATTTCTGGAGCCGGGAGATTCGTCCATTGGTATGAAAGAAGGGAATCAGATCACACTGGAGCAGGCGTTGTACGCGACGCTTCTTGCCTCGGCGAATGAGGCGGCGTATGCAGTCGCGGACAATGTGGGCAGGAATGCGGGCTTTGACTACGATTGGTTCGTGGAGCAGATGAACGTCAGATGCCGGGAGCTTGGCGGTGTGAATTCTAACTTTACCAATACAAGCGGACTACCCGACCCGAATCATTATACCTGTGCCAGAGATATGGCTCTGATCGGGCGGGAGATGTTCAAGCACCCGGAATTCTTTCAGATCGCCCAGACATACCAGTATACGATTCCGGCGTCGGAGACGACGGAGGAGCATATTTTCCAGCAGCACCATAAGATGTTGGTCGAGGGAGATCCTAATTATTATGAATATGCGATCGGCGGCAAGACAGGGTATACGAGCGATGCCCTGTCAACGCTGGTTACCATGGCGGATAACGGCAGTATGCAGTTAGTGTGCGTGGTTCTTAAGACACACGGAGTGAATATTTACCCTGATACTAAGAATCTGTTGGAGTATGCATTTACGAATTTTGGCAAGGCGTCGGTCGCAGAGAACGAGTCTTCGGAAGATGTGGCAGAGGTATTGAACGCGCCGGATGCGGATACCCGGATCATATTGCCGAACGGCGTGGACTTTGGGGATCTGGAGAGGGAGATCATACCAGACAGCGAGAGCGTAGGCGAAGGTACGATCGAGTACCGTTACGGAGGGAATCTCCTGGGCAGCGCCAGGATAGCGCTTAGTCAGTCATATTTGGATGCTCTCTATGCGGCCCCCAAGGAAGAAGAGACGCCTTCAGAGACGGAGGACGGCGATCCCGGCGGTGAAGGGGCTGCCAAGAAGAAGGAAGGACTTCCGAAAGCTTTGGATTTCCTTAGGGAAAAGTCATTTACAGAGAAGTGTATTCTCGGCGGAGCAGGGGCGCTGCTTGTAATATTGATGATCGTTCTGACGGCAGTGGTCTCGGTCAGAAGGAAAAGAAAACGTAAAAAAAGAAAAACCTCTTGACGATTCAAGGGGTTTTTTACTATAATAGGAAACACACAAAAAGCAATGACGAAGACAGTAGATCATATCAGAACGAAACAGCGAGCCGGGGATGGTGGAAGCCCGGTGCAAGTAAGATATGTTCGAATATCACTTCTGAGCTGCAGTTGTCGAAAGATTCTTGTTTATGATATTTGAAGAAGTATGATAGAAAAGTCAAGTAGATACTGACGGGAGTCCTCCGTTACAGGGAAGGCATATGATGGTATGTTTAGGTGGTTTATAAACGTGAGCGCAGCTTCCGTCCTATTCAGGATGGGAGTTTTTTTGTCATTATTAAGGGTATACCACATTTTTTAATTCGGGACGCAGTTTAATTACAGTTTGTTTTGTCCCCAGAAGGAGGTTTTTATGTACAAGAAGGTTTCAACTGATTTGAATTTTGTCGACCGTGAGAAGGCTGTCGAGAAGTTCTGGGAGGAGAACCACATCTTCGAGAAGAGTATGAAGGAGAGGGAGGGCAATGACCTCTACATGTTCTACGACGGTCCGCCGACAGCTAATGGGAAGCCCCATATCGGGCATGTGCTGACCCGTGTCATCAAGGATATGATTCCAAGGTACCGGACGATGAAGGGGTACGAAGTACCAAGGAAGGCCGGCTGGGATACGCACGGACTTCCGGTGGAGTTAGAGGTTGAGAAGGCTCTGGGGCTTGACGGCAAGGAGCAGATCGAGGAGTATGGTCTGGAGCCGTTTATCGATAAGTGTAAGGAGAGCGTGTGGAAATACAAGGGCATGTGGGAGGATTTCTCCGGGACGGTCGGTTTCTGGGCGGATATGGAGAATCCTTACGTTACCTATCACAATGAATTTATCGAGTCCGAGTGGTGGGCGCTTAAGCAGATCTGGGATAAGGGACTGCTGTATAAGGGATTCAAGATCGTACCTTACTGCCCGCGGTGCGGTACGCCTCTCTCAGCGCAGGAAGTAGCGCAGGGGTACAAGGATGTGAAGGAACGTTCCGCGATCGTGCGTTTCAAGGTGAAGGACGAGGATGCATATATCCTTGCGTGGACGACAACGCCGTGGACACTGCCGTCGAACCTTGGACTCTGTGTCAACCCGGTTGAATCTTACACTAAGGTCAGATGTATCGACGGATATACCTATTACATGGCGGAAGCGCTTCTTGATACGGTGCTTGGACCTCTGGCGAAGGAGGGAGAGAGCGCGTATGAGGTGATCGAGACGTACCAGGGGAAGGATCTGGAATACAAGGAATACGAACCGCTGTATCAGTGTGCCGCAGACGGGATCGCGAATCAGCATAAGAAGGCGTTCTATGTGATCTGTGACGAGTATGTTACTCTGACGGACGGTACCGGAGTGGTTCATACTGCGCCTGCATTCGGTGAGGATGACGCGAAGGTCTGCAGGAAATACAACATGCCGTTCGTGCAGCTTGTCGATGAGAAGGGTAATATGGCAGAGTCTACTCCGTTTGCCGGATTATTTGTCAAGAAGGCGGACCCGGAGGTGTTGAAGGATCTGGAGGCGAGGGGGCAGCTATTCTCAGCGCCGAACTTCGAGCACAGCTACCCGCATTGCTGGAGATGCGACACTCCGCTGATCTACTATGCGCGCGAGTCCTGGTTTATCAAGATGACCGATGTGAAGCAGGACTTGATCGCGAATAACAATACGATCAACTGGATCCCGGAGAATATCGGCAAGGGCCGTTTCGGAGACTGGCTTGAGAATGTACAGGACTGGGGCATCAGTAGGAACCGTTACTGGGGTACTCCGCTGAATATCTGGGAGTGTGAGTGCGGACATCAGCACTCGGTTGGAAGTATCGCAGAGCTTAGGGAGATGTCGGATAACTGTCCTGAGGATATCGAACTGCACCGCCCGTATATTGACGAAGTGACGATCAAGTGCCCGGTATGCGGCAAGGAGATGCACCGTGTTCCAGAAGTGATCGACTGTTGGTTCGATTCCGGGGCGATGCCGTTCGCGCAGCTTCATTATCCGTTCGAGAATCAGGAATTATTCGAGAAGCAGTTCCCGGCAGATTTTATCTCCGAGGCGGTGGACCAGACCCGCGGATGGTTCTACTCCCTGCTTGCGATCTCTACGCTGATCTTCAACAAGGCGCCTTATAAGAATGTTATCGTGCTGGGCCACGTGCAGGATGAGAAGGGGCAGAAGATGAGCAAGTCCAAGGGGAATGCGGTGGATCCGTTTGACGCGCTGGAGAAATACGGTGCAGATGCGATCCGGTGGTATTTCTACGTGAACAGCGCGCCGTGGCTGCCGAACCGTTTCCACGGGAAAGCCGTTGTGGAAGGACAGCGCAAGTTCATGGGAACATTGTGGAATACTTACGCATTCTTCGTATTGTATGCTAATATCGACGGATTCGATGCGACAAAATATTCGTTGGAATATGACAAATTATCGGTTATGGATAAGTGGCTTCTGTCCAGGCTCAACACGCTGATCAAGGATGTGGACAGCCATCTTGAGAATTACAGGATTCCGGAGACGGCAAGGGCTCTGCAGGATTTTGTGGATGATATGAGCAACTGGTATGTAAGAAGAAGCCGCGAGCGCTTCTGGGCTAAGGGAATGGAGCAGGATAAGATCAATGCTTATATGACGCTCTATACGGCGCTTGTGGAGGCAAGCAAGGCGGCGGCACCGATGATCCCGTTCATGACGGAGGATATCTACCAGAATCTGGTAAGGAGTATTGACACAGGTGCGGCGGAGAGTATCCATCTGTGTGATTTCCCGAAGGTGAATGAGGCCTGGATCGATAAGGAGCTGGAGGCCAATATGGATCAGGTGCTTAAGCTGGTCGTTATGGGCCGTGCGTGCAGGAATACGGCGAACATCAAGAACCGTCAGCCCATTGGACAGATGTATGTGAAGGCTGATTTTGACCTCCCGGAATTCTATCAGGAGATCGTAAGAGATGAGCTGAACGTAAAAACTATAACATTTACACAAGAAGTACGCGATTTTACAACCTATTCTTTTAAACCTCAACTAAAGACAGTTGGGCCGAAATATGGTAAAATGTTAAACGGCATCAGGGCAGCGCTGGGGACGATCGACGGCAATAAGGCCATGGATGAATTGAATGCTGCGGATGTTTTGAAATTAGATATTGACGGACAGGAGGTTGCGCTTCTGCGGGAAGACCTGCTGATCGAGAGTGCACAGATGGAGGGATATGTATCTGAGAACGATAACGGCATCACTGTCGTACTGGATACGAATCTGTCCGGGGAGCTTCTGGAAGAAGGATTTGTGAGAGAGATCATCAGCAAGGTGCAGACGATGCGTAAGGAAGCAGGCTTCGAGGTGATGGATAAGATCGAGATCACTTACGAGGGAACCGAAAAGGCCGAGACAATATTTGCTGCAAATACAGATACTATTGGGGATGAAACGCTTGCGCTTAAGGTTACAAAGGCGGCGCCCGCCGGTTATGTGAAGGAATGGAAGATCAACGGCGAGGATGTAACGCTTGGAGTAGAGAGGAAATAAAATAAGGAAGAGGTAGGTAACATGTATAATCCGAGATTTGAGAAAGAGGCATTTAAGAAGGAAGTAAAGCAGAATGTGAAGCATCTGTTCCGCAAGGAGATCGACGAGGTCTCACAGCAGGAGTTGTATCAGGCAGTTTCCTATGCCGTGAAGGAAGCGATCATTGACGATTGGATCGCGACACAGAAGCAGTATGAGAAGGATGATCCGAAGATCGTCTATTATATGTCCATGGAATTCCTGATGGGAAGGGCGCTTGGCAACAACCTGATCAATATGACTGCTTATACAGAGGTGAAGGAAGCTCTGGAGGAGATGGGCATGAACCTGAATCTGCTGGAGGATGAGGAGCCGGATCCGGCGCTTGGAAACGGCGGACTTGGACGTCTGGCGGCCTGCTTCCTGGATTCGCTGGCATCTCTGGGATATGCGGCATATGGATGCGGTATCCGTTACCGCTATGGTATGTTCAAGCAGAAGATCAAGGACGGTTATCAGGTAGAGACGCCGGATAACTGGCTTGTGAACGGCAATCCTTTTGAACTCAGAAGACCGGAATATGCGAAGGAAGTACGTTTTGGCGGAAATATTCGTGTAGAATACGATGATGAAGGCAAGATCCGTTTTGTACAGGAGAACTATGAATCGGTTAAGGCTGTTCCGTATGATTATCCGATCGTCGGCTATAATAATCATGTTGTCAATACCTTGCGTATCTGGGATGCGGAGCCGATCGTTGACTTCCAGCTGGAGTCCTTTGACCGCGGCGATTACCATAAGGCTGTTGAACAGCAGAATTTGGCGAAGAATATTGTAGAAGTCCTGTATCCGAATGATAATCACTATGCAGGAAAAGAGCTGAGGCTGAAGCAGCAGTATTTCTTCGTATCTGCAAGCCTTCAGGCAGCAGTTGCCAAGTATAAGAGAGGCCATGACGATATTAAGAAGCTGTATGAGAAGATGACGATCCAGATGAACGATACTCACCCGACGGTAGCGGTAGCGGAGCTGATGCGTATCCTGCTTGACGAGGAAGGACTTGGATGGGAGGATGCATGGGATATCACCAAGAAGACCTGTGCTTACACGAATCATACCATCATGGCGGAAGCGCTGGAGAAGTGGCCGGTCGATCTGTTCTCAAGGCTGCTTCCGAGAGTATATCAGATCATCCAGGAGATCGACCGGAGATTTGTTGAGCATATTCGGAAGACTTACCCGGGAGATGAGAATAAGGTAAGGAAGATGGCGATCTTAAGAGACGGTCAGGTGAAGATGGCGCATCTTGCGATCGTGGCGGGATATTCTGTCAATGGTGTGGCAAGGCTCCATACTGAGATCCTTAAGAACCAGGAGTTAAAAGAGTTCTATCAGCTTATGCCGGAGAAGTTCAACAATAAGACCAACGGTATTACTCAGAGGCGTTTCCTGATGCACGGCAATCCGCTGCTTGCCGACTGGGTGACAGAGAAGCTTGGGACCAAGGACTGGATCACGGATCTGTCGCTGATGTCAGGGCTTAAGAAGTATGCAGATGACGAGGCGTCTCTTAAGGAGTTCATGGATATCAAGTATAAGAACAAAGAACGCCTGGCAGAATACATTAAGAAGCATAACGGAATCGAAGTGGATCCGAGATCTATCTTTGACGTGCAGGTGAAGAGGCTTCACGAATATAAACGCCAGCTTTTGAATATACTTCATGTAATGTATCTGTATAATCAGATCAAGGCGCATCCAGAGAAGAACTTCTTCCCAAGGACATTTATCTTCGGTGCGAAGGCGTCTGCGGGATATATCCGGGCAAAGGAGATCATCAAGCTGATCAACTCGGTTGCCGATGTGGTGAATAACGACCGCAGCATCAACGGGAAGATCAAGGTGGTATTCATCGAGGATTACCGTGTATCCAACGCAGAATGGATCTTCGCGGCGGCAGATGTCAGCGAGCAGATTTCCACTGCTTCCAAGGAAGCGTCAGGCACGGGTAATATGAAGTTCATGCTGAACGGCGCGCCGACGCTTGGAACTATGGACGGAGCCAACGTTGAGATCGTAGAGGAGGTCGGCATTGAGAATGCGTTTATCTTCGGTCTGAGCTCTGACGAGGTCATCAATTACGAGCAGCACGGAGGATATAATCCGTGGGATGTCTATAACAGTGACCAGGATGTGCACAGAGTAGTAGATCAGTTGGTAGACGGTACCTATGCAAATGGTAATTCGGAGATGTACCGCGACCTTTATAACTCACTTCTTGTAAAGAAGGGCAGCGACCGTGCGGATATGTACTTTATCCTGAAGGATTTCCGGGCTTATGCAGAAGCGCAGGAGAAGGTGGAGGAAGCTTACCGCGATAAGGAGCGGTGGGCGAAGATGGCTCTTCTGAATACGGCATGCTGCGGCAAGTTCTCTTCTGACAGGACGATCCGGGAATATGTGGAAGAGATCTGGAAGCTGGACCCGGTGACGATCGAGGCAAGGACAGAGGAATAAGATGATCGTGTGTGTATAAGCACAAAACGATCCATGTATCAAAATATATGCATAAAACATCCTACCCTTCCATACAGTGTATGGGAGGGTATTTTTATGCGGCTGAAACTGAAAAAATTAGGATGCTATCTTATCATCATCATATTGCTGCCATATGTGATCACTGTGTTCTTAAATGGTCCAAGCATCACGGCGTATTCTCATGTGGACAGTACCAGTGTGAGGGTAAAGAGCGGCAAAAAGGAAGTTGATATGCCGATTGAGGAGTATTGTATCGGCATACTGGCAAAGGAGATACCGGCATCTTATGAAAAAGAAGCGCTGAAAGCGCAGGCAGTTCTGGTCCGTACAGATGTATACCGCAAGATCAGGGAGTCGGGTAAGGATACCGTGCTGGAAGAAGGATTCTGGACGCAGAAACAGATGGAAGACGCCTGGGGATCCAGATACGCGAGATATTACAGTAAGATGGAGGACGCCTGGAAGAGTACGGAAGGAATGGTGCTGCTCTACCAAGAAGAACTTGCGCTGACACCTTTCTTCAGGCTGAGCAACGGATGTACCCGGGACGGAAAGGAGGTGCTTGGAAGCGACGCCTATCCGTATCTGAAGATCGTAGAATGTCCTTATGATATAGAGGAGAAGAGGCAGATTCAGACGGTGATGGCGGAGGATATGGATGCGGAGGTGACGGAAACAGATACGGCAGGATACGTGTTAAATGTCCGTGTCGGCGAGGAGAATATCAGCGGCGAGGAATTTCGCAGCAATCATAATCTGGCTTCCGGCTGCTTTACTCTGCAGCGATATAACGGACAGATACGGATCACGACAAGAGGAGAAGGTCACGGTCTGGGAATGAGCCAGTATTCGGCCGACCGGATGGCAAAAGACGGAGAAACCTACGATACGATCCTGCAATATTTTTATGAAGGAACGGAGTTAAAAGAAGTCGCAGAAATATTACTGGACGTAGAATAAGTCTATCACTATCTGGCAAAAATATAGTCAGAGGTGGTGATAAGATGAACAAAAGGCAAAAACCTTCACAGAAAATGAAAGGTGCTACCGTTGCAGCGGTATTATGTTTTGTAGCAGCGATCGCGATAGTCGGAACATATACATTCAATGACTACAAACGTACACAGCAGAAGGCGGAGCTTGCACGGGTGGAAGAAGATCGAACAAAAGATGAAGAGACTAAGGAACCGGCGGAAGAAGCCAATAATCTGGTAGTGAAGAACCAGGATGAGCCAGAGGAGCCGGAGGAGCCGGCAGAGACAGAGCCGGAAGATACGGATGCCGGAACAGAAAATGACGCCGGAACAGGAACGAATGCCGGAGGAAATGCCCAGAGTACCGCAGGGAGCGGGATGTCGGTCAATTTTGGTGAAGACAGTAAACTGCTCTGGCCGGTGAACGGCACGGTCCTTATGAGCTACAGCATGGACAAGACGGTGTATTTCTCAACACTGGATCAGTATAAGTATAATCCGGCAGTCGTGATCTCAGGAGCAGAGGGCGACCAGGTACTCTGCGGTACTACAGGGATCGTCAAATCTATCGATGTGACAGCCGAGACGGGAACGACCGTTAACGTGGATATCGGTAACGGATACGAGCTGTTCTACGGACAGCTTAAGGAGGTTCCGGTCAAGGTAGGAGATTACGTGGAAGCCAAGAGCGTGCTTGGTTATGTAAGCCAGCCGACGAAATACTACAGCGTTGAAGGGTGCAATGTATACTTCGAGATGAGGAAAGACGGACAGCCGATCAATCCGGTGGAGTACCTGGAGGAGTAAAGGATCTGCAAGATCACAGGAAAAGAGCATACTATGATGAAAATGGAAAGACGCCGGGATAAGTTTCCGGCGTTTTTTCTGTCGATTAAAGGACTCATGTACCAAAAAGATGTGATATAATTCTTAAGGAAAGTATCAGATTCAGAGCAGACAAAGAGAGCAGCTTTATACAAAAGATAAAACTGCTCTGAATGTGATTCTTTCCAATTGTACCAAGCCGCGGACGATCAGCCGGTAAG
>CAJTGB010000074.1 GCA_910575835.1 Lachnospiraceae bacterium
TTTTAAGTTGTCTTGTGGTGATTCAACAATAAAACATATATACAAAAACTGCTACTATTATTTTGTGAAAAATGAAAATTTTAAGAAAAAAGTGTAATTTCACATACTTAGGGCTAGCCGCCGCGCTAGCGGCTTGGTACAATAAATAAAGGATAATTAATAGTTATCTATTTTTATGCTAATAGATAATTTAAATCTTTATAAAAGTAGGATAGCTTATTTATAATATAAAGGGAGGGAATACGATTGTATCATTTAGAAAATTTCTTGGGTGACAAGTTTGAAAAAATACGTTTGATAATTGATAATGAATACATTCAAATGAACGAATATGTAAATCTAATCGGAAGTGCAAATTATGCGTTTCCTTCAGTGTTGGAAGCTATGAATACTCCTTTTAATCTGAATCCATCTGAAGGTAGTCGAGGAAAGCGTTTTTTTCCATTATGTGATGATATTGATGCTCTTGAAAATATGGCTGAAGAATGGTTGCAAAAATTATTCCGCTGTGAAGGATATGCTAGTAATATAGAAGCATATTCTGGTACACAAGCAAATCAAATTGTTTATCAATCTGTACTTAAAATGAATGATACTGTTATAGTTATGGAACCCAAAGCTGGTGGTCATGTTTCTCATTTTCACTATTTAAAGACATTTTGTAATATATATACATATAGTGTAAATGATTTGTAAGAAATAAATTATGAAGAAATAGATCATCTTTGCACAAATCATAAACCGAAGTTACTAATTGCCGGAACTAGTTCTTATCCAAGGGATATTGACTATAAAAAAATATCTGAGATTTGTAAAAGAAATAGGGTACTGCTTTTAGCAGATATTTCACATACTGCAATTTATATTGCTGCTAACCGACATATCTCCCCTTTTGGATATGCTGATTTTGTTACTTTTACAACACATAAAACTACACGTGGGATACGTGGTGGTATAGTTATGTGCAAAAAAGATTTTATTTCTAAAATTAATCGTGCGACTTTCCCTGTGGTACAAGGTGCACCTAAGTTTAATGAGATTTTAGCAAAAACAGTTATGCTTGCTGAGTTAACTTCTTTAGATATTACGGAATATGTAAACAGTATTTTAAAAATATCCAATACATTTATCAATATCTTCAAGATGCACGGTTTAAAATTGTATACTAATGGTAGTGATTCTCACTTAATAATGGTAGATTTGCGTGAATCATCTTTATCGGGAAAAGATGTCGAAGATCTGCTATTAAAACAACATATATTGGTTAATCGCAATCAGTTACCAAAAGATAAAAGAAGTGCCAATGTAACCTCTGGAATAAGAATTGGGGTGCTAACTTTAGCCTCACTGAATATGCCGGAATTTGAATACCAGCAAATAGCTAACTTGATTGCTTCTACGATAACACAAAATCGTATAATAGATTGTACTCTTGCAAAAGAAATTATAAAACCATATAGAATTATTGATTGAAAAAACAAATAATTGCTGTACTTCTTGATCATAGGGATTATGCGGAATCTCGGTTTCCCTGTTTGTAAACATAATCTTGTTAGAATCTTTCAGGACCTCTTCGAAAAGAGATTCTTGTATATATTGATAAGAATTCATGCCCTGTTCGGCAGCCGGAATCTGATGATTAAGATTCATAAGTCACGCTCCTTTTTATTTGGTTTAGTGTTTGATGATAAACGAATGGAATATGTGTCAAGGTATGGAGTATTATAACAGATTATCTGGAAAAAATGATATAAAAATGAGAAAAGTGATATAAAATCTCAGCCTTCTATACTAAAGTAGAGAAGGTTGAAATAAATGTAGCAGGAATATTGCAAGTGGTTTGCTGGGAGAGTTACTGAAAGATTCTAAAATCATGATAAGTATATGGTGGAAAATGAAGGGTTTTAAGAGGATATAACTAATTGTTTCAATGCTGAAATGATATATTGTGGTCAAAATATTCAACTTTTTTGGTAATCAAACTATCTTTTTGTTCAAAATGTTAGATGCTAAAATGAAAACACCTTAAAACAAAAAGATGATGGGAGGAAAGAAAATGAAGAAAAAAGTTGTATCAATGTTGTTGACAGGAGCTATGGTCTGCGGACTTATGACCGGATGCGGGGGCTCAGGAAGCGGTTCATCAGGCGGAAGCAACTCATCTGACGACACAATTACAGTCATGTGCGTAGGAACAGAGGCGGATGAGTATGTTGCAGGGTACGAGAAGATTGCGGAAGAGTTTTCTGCTGATAATGAGTATGGCGTGAAGGTAAAGATTGATTTCTATGAGAATGAACAATATAAGACCAAGTTGACCACACTTATGGCTTCGAATGCAGTGCCGGATATCTTCTTTACCTGGGAGTTATCGTATCTGGAGCCGTTTGTAGCAGGCGGGAAGACGGCAGATCTGACTTCATATCTGGATGAAGACACTGAATGGAGAGACTCTTTTGCAGACGGAACCCTGGATCTGGTAAGTTACGATGGAAAGACATATGCAGTTCCGACGCAAAAGTCACTCTGTGTTATGTTCTATAATAAAGAAATTTTTTCGAATAATGATGTAGAAGTTCCGACTACCTACGATGAATTTCTGGCAGCATGCGATACATTTAAATCCAATGGAGTTACACCGATGGCTCTTTGCGGGAGCGACGCATGGATTCCGGCACAATTTGTACAGCAGATTGCAGCGGGTATGGCAGGAGATGAATTGTTCCAGTCCATTTGCGATGGAAGTGAGAAGTGGAATAATGAGACGAATATTAAGGCTGCTGAGGAAGTGAAGAAGATGGCGGATCAAGAGTACTTCAATAATGGATTTATCGGAACCAGTCCGGAAGAGGCAAGAGAAATTTTTACCAGCGGCAAATCGGCCATGTGGTTCATGGGTGCTTGGGAAGTTGGAAATCTTATGGTATCCGATATTGGAGAGTCTATTGGTGTATTTACAATGCCTGCGTATGATTCACAGTACGATAATATTTCCGTAGGTTCTATTGATACAAGTTTTGCGGTATCAGAAAATTGTAAGAACAAAGATGCGGCAGTAGCATTTTTGAAATATTGGACACAGGCGGAGAATGAGGGAGCTTTACTTTATGATTATGGCAGGATTCCGGCAAATAATTTTGAGATTGATGCTTCTAAGCTTTCGGAGCTGCAGGCGGCGGTTATAGAGACTTCAAATGCACAGGTTGGCTTGCAGCCATGGTGGGACAGACAGTTCGGCGCCGGTGAAGGAGTGGAGTTTAATAATACATGCGTGGCGGTACTTGGAGGCGAAGATGCACAGGATGCATTTGATGAATTGCAACAATTTGCGGATGACAATGCAAACCGGTAATACCTAAGAGGAGAATATTTATGAAAAAAGTATTAGGAGATAAAAAGGCGATTGCCATATTTGTTCTTCCGGCATTTTTTATCTATGCTGTATTTGCATTGATTCCAATAGGATACAATATTTATGTCAGCTTCCTACAGACGGATTTGATGAGCCCAAGCCAGTTCGTAGGCTTGAAGAACTACATGAATCTTTTTAAGGATTCTACGTTTAAACTGGCTTTGAAGAATAATATACTGATGGTCATCGGATCGTTGATTGCACATTTGCCGGTTGCACTGTTTTTAGGAAATATTCTGTTTCAGAAGATCAGAGGAAGTCATTTCTTCCAGACGGTATTTTTTCTTCCAAGTGTTATCTGCGGTGTGGCGGTTGGTTTGACCTGGACCTTTGTATATAATTCAGAGTTCGGCTTGTTGAACAAGTTTTTCGAGATTGTCGGGATGGAAAGTCTTCAGCATGTATGGTTGTCTGATAAAAAGCTGGCGCTGTTTTGTATTATCATTGTGGTTATGTGGCAGTTCGTCGGATATCATATGATTATTCAACTGGCAGCTATGCGTAACATATCAGGAGATATCTATGAGGCGGCGGAAATCGACGGAGCAAGCAAATGGGTACAGTTTAAAGCCATTACGTTCCCGATGATCAAGCCTATTCTGAAAATAGATGCAGTGCTTATTATTACCGGATCCCTGAAATATTACGATTTGATAGCGGTTATGACCGGAGGCGGACCGAACCATGCGACAGAATTGATGTCTACTT
This sequence comes from Lachnospiraceae bacterium, assembly GCA_910575835.1. GTDB lineage: Bacteria > Bacillota > Clostridia > Lachnospirales > Lachnospiraceae > Sporofaciens. Next base: position 4,121 of record CAJTGB010000074.1, read on the forward strand.
ATATGTTTTATCAGGGATTTAGAACTTTGAAATACGGATATTCGGCTTCTATTGGTGTTGTTCTGCTATTGCTTTGCATTTGTTCCGTATTCTTATCAAATTTTGTATTTAAAGAGAGGGAGGCGAAGCAGTGAGATCAACAGCAAAAGATAAAGTAATTTTGACATTGAAATATGTCGTGCTCATCGCATTTTCAGTCTTGTGTCTGTATCCTTTGGTATGGTTGTTCTTGAGTTCATTTAAGACGAATTCGGAACTTTATTCTAATCCATGGGGATTGCCGGAGAGCTTCAGCCTGGCAAATTATATACAGGCAATCACAGAGGGACATATTTTACAGTATTTTATGAATTCTGTTATTATAGCAGTATCGGCGGTGGCGGTATCCGTGCTTCTTGGATGTATGGTTTCTTATGCGATCAGCAGGATGGACTGGAAGCTGTCGAAGATAACAATGAGTATCTTTATGCTGGGTATGATGATTCCGGTGTATGCAATGGTAGTTCCGTTGTTCTCCATGTTCAACAGGATGGGGCTTTTGAATACGCATCTGGCAGTAATTATACCACATATAGCGATATCGTTTCCTATGACAATATTCATTTTGACAGGTTTTTTAGCTTCGATTCCGAATGAGTTAGAGGAAGCGGCAGTAATGGATGGATGTACGATTTATCAGATATTTTTTAAGATTATTTTGCCGATTTCCAAATCTTCGATTGTAACAGTAGCGGTAGTTACTTTTATTAACGTATGGAATGACCTGCTTCTTCCGCAGATTTTCCTGACAGATTCATCCAAGATGACGCTTCCGGTAGGATTGACGGAGTTCCAGGGACAGTATACTACGAATTATGTAGTGGAGATTGCGGCTGTAATTCTTACAATCATACCAAGTATCCTTGTGTATATAGGCTTACATAAGAACATCATGGAAGGTATGGTATCCGGAGCAGTGAAAGGATAAGACGAGGATTAAGATGAAGTTACTGATAGCAGATGATGAACAGAAGATAAGAACAGGTATGGCATCGCTTGACTGGGATTCAATCGGAATCACAGAAGTATCTCTGGCGGTGAACGGCGTGGAGGCGAAGAAACTTCTGGAGCAGGAACCATTTGATATTATGATCTGTGATATCAAGATGCCGGGGCTGACAGGACTGGAACTGGCAGCCTACGTGCAGGAACATACATTGGATACTTCTGTGATTCTGCTGTCAGGATTCTCGGATTTTGAATATGCCAGAACTGCTATGAAGCATAATGTCTGTGATTACATGTTAAAGCCTTTGCGGCCGAAAGATATCTTAGAAACCGTAAAACATGCGATGGAGAATCTGGAGCGAAAGAGATATAAAGAAAGAGTGGTCAGGGATTATGAGACGGCATTTTCCTCGCCGGATTTTACTGAACAGATTCGTTGGAATTTTCAAGGGATCAATAGTCAGATTATGGAGATACTGGTTTATTTGTCACAACATTTTAGTGAGGCTGTATCGCTGAACTCACTGGCAGAGCAATATTATTTTTCAACTGCGTATCTATCAAGAACAATAAAGAAGGAGACCGGCTATTCTTTTAGCGACCTATTACTCAGCATACGGCTGGCGGCTGCTGTGAGGCTTTTATCCGGAAGGCAGCATAAGAATAGTTATATTGCGGATAAGGTTGGATTCAGCGATTATAAATATTTTAGCCAGGTGTTCAAAAAGGTGTTTGGATGTAAGCCGGCGGAATTCCGGAAGCGGCAAGAGACGGAGATGGATTGTAGTATCAGGAGAATCTTGGAATTGATACGTTCTTCGGATAAAGAATCTATATAAAGATGTGCAAGAGGGAAGTATATGGAGAAAAAGACCAGTATCCGGGGAAAGATGATGAAAATATTTGCAGTGCTGATTGTGATTAATGGAATAACCATAGCGGCACTGTTTTTCATGTTTTTCTGGCGTGAGTACAGAGCAGTTTTGAATTCATATTTGAAAGATGTAGATTATCAGACAACCAATAGTCTGGAAAACAACATAGAGAAGACGGAAGATTTTAGCCTGAAGATTCTCACCAGTCAGGAGATTCAAGCTACGGTGAGTGAAGTTAATGCGAAAAAGATGAACTATTATGAATTGCGGGAGTATCAGAAGAAGGTAGAAAAAGAAATTGCAGTTGATGCACTCTCTTCTTCTTATGTGGTGTCTGTCAGTGTTGTTTCTGATAACGAAAATGAATTTTCTGTAAAAAAGAACGAAATCGGCGGAACGCAGTTCGGATTTACGAAAGATGAAATCTATGACGGAAACGGTTCGCTTCTATGGACGACACTTAGAGAAAGTAATCGACTGTGTGCTGCGAGGGCAATCCTGAATCTGGAAACAATGCAGCCGATTGGATATATCAGCATCGTATATGAAGCTGCATATCTGACAGATATATTGACGGATAATTTCGTGGATTATGCAGGAGTGTCATATTTGGTAAATGAGAGCGGAAATGTTATGGCGGCGTCAGAGGAGCAGTATATCAGAAAGCAGTTGGGTAATACCCCGGACGACTTAAGAGATAGAGAAGAAATTTCGTACGATTCCCTAAGCGGTGTGTGGTGCTACTATTATGTGGGAAATCAGATGGGGAATGGATGGACGTTGGTACAGCTGGCATCTGTAAAGGAATTCAATAAGATGATGTACAGGATGCTTCGGATTGTTATTATCATTCTCTTGGTAACGCTTGGAGCAGGCGTTGTGCTGGTGTGGCTTGCAACTTCACATATTGTAAGACCTACACAAGTATTAATTGAGAGTATGAAGCAACTGGCAAAAGACGATAAATATCCGCGTGTTCAGATTACTTCGAATGACGAGATTGGCTGGATTGGCATGGAATATAACAAAATGGCCGAGAATATAGAAAATATGGTCGAAAAGGTGTACAAGACAGAATTATCGGAAAAGCAGGCAAGACTTGAGTATCTGCAGATGCAGATCAATCCGCATTTCCTGTATAATGTGCTAGATACCATCAGTTGGATGGCTATTGCAGAAGGGAAGCAGGATATTTCCGAAATGACGATTGCTCTTGCAGAGCTTCTGCGTGCAATTATAAAAAATGATCACTTTATTACGCTGAAAGAAGAGATGGTGGTTGTCAGGGATTATTTGATGATTCAGGGTGAACGGTTTGAGGATAAGATACAGGTTTATTATGATATTGAAGAGGAAGCCTATGAATATCTTGTGCCTAATTTTATCTTGCAACCTTTGATTGAAAATGCGATTACCCATGGCCTGGAACCAAAAGTGGGGATAGGAAGCCTGGGGATACAGATTAAACTGGATCAGGACAGGATGCAGATTACAATAGAAGATGACGGAGTAGGAATGACGGAGGAAGAGGTTAATGCATTGAGACGGAGATGTAGTCAGAATAACCAGGGGAATGCGATTGGATTAATCAATGTATACAAACGGTTGATTTTATGCTATGGAGAAGACAGTCGGCTGAATATACACAGCAGGAAGGATAGAGGGACAAAAATCAGTTTTTCTATTCCCCTTAAACAGATATAGAGCAAAGAATTCAATAAAGAAAGAGAGGAATATCTATGAGAAAACAACAGAATTTCCAATGGGAGAGCATATCATTAGGCACTTGTTATTACCCGGAGCATTGGGACAGGAGCCTGTGGGAAGAGGATCTGATACGGATGCAGGCAGCTGGAATCAAGACGATTCGGATCGGTGAGTTTGCGTGGAGTAAAGTGGAACCCCGAGAAGGAGAATTTACTTACGGATTTTTTGATGAATTCATGGAGGTAGTAGGCAAGACGGATATGAAAGTAATCTTTGGAACACCTACTGCCACGCCGCCTGCATGGCTGACGGAGAAATATCCAGAAGTGCTGAACTGCCGTATGGACGGGATAAAATATCGTCATGGCATGCGCAGGCATTATAATTATAATTCACCGGTATACCAGGAACTCAGCAGACGAATTGTAGAAAAATTTGCAAGCCATTATGCGGGACATCCTAATGTGATTGGATGGCAGATCGACAATGAGATTAACTGTGAAGTAGATGTGTTTTACTCGGAAAGCGACACTGCTGCGTTCCGTACATATCTTAAGGAGAAATACGGGACACTTGAAAAGTTGAATCAAGAACTGGGGTTGATATTCTGGAATCAGGAATATACGGCATGGGAGGAGATCTATGTGCCGCGCACAACTATTCATGATTCTTCAAACCCCCATTTGACGTTAGAGTATATCAGATTCATCTCGGAGAGTGCGATTGCATTCTGCAGGATGCAGAGCGATATTATCAGAAAATATATGAAACCGGGAGATTTTGTTACGACGAACGGTATGTTTGACCATCTTGATAATCATAAGATGATGGACGAAGCGCTGGATGTGTATACATATGATTCCTATCCTAATTTTGCATATTGTCTTGCAGAGGACCCAGTTCATAATCCGGGACTGAATGACAGAAAGTGGAGCAATCACTTGTCCAGGGTACGTTCTGTCTGTCCGCATTTTGGAATTATGGAACAGCAATCCGGAGCAAATGGATGGAATACCCGGATGGAAGCGCCAGCTCCTAAACCGGGACAGATGACGCTATGGGCAATGCAGAGTATCGCTCACGGGGCTGATTATATCAGTTTCTTCCGTTGGCGTACCTGTACGGTTGGAACAGAGATATACTGGCATGGCATACTGGATTATGACAATCGAGATAACCGGAAGCTTAAGGAAGTCAGTGAAATACATAATCGTGTACATGCAATCAGAGATCTGGCGGGCGCAAAGTATCGGGCGAGCTTCGGTGTTCTGGAGGATTATGATAATCTGTGGGATGCAGACGTGGACGTATGGCATAAGAGGGTAGAGAAGATAAGCAAGAAAGAGATATTCGCAGCGTCCCAGTTGAATCATACTCCGATGGATTATGTGCTGCTGTCTGACAGTACGGAATATGAAGATCTGAAGGAATATCCGGTTCTTTTTTATCCCCATGGAATTATCCTGACCGAGAAGAGAGCGATGCTCCTTAGAATGTATGTGGAAGAAGGAGGGTGCCTCATTATCGGAGCCCGGACCGGGCAGAAAGAAGAACATGGCAGATGTGTGATGAATCCAATGCCGGGAATGCTTGCAGAGCTGACAGGCACGACGGTTGAAGAGTTTACTTTTGTAGGGGCTTTAGACGGGACTGTATGTATGGAATGGAATGATCTGCAGCTTGATACGGGGATTTTTAACGATATATTAGAGGCAGACAAAGAAGATGTGAAAGTACTGGCACGATATACTTCTAATTATTATGAAGGAAAACCGGCGCTTATGGAGCGTACGGTAGGGATGGGAAGGGTACTCCATTTTGGGGGAACATTTACCAGAGATACCGTGCGTGCTTTGCTGGATTATGCAGGTGTCTTATCACCTTATGAAAAGCAGATTGAGCTTCCGGCGGAGTGTGAATTATGTGTCAGAGAGAAAGATGGAGAAGAATATTTCTTTATCCTGAATTATTCATCGAAGAATCAGGAAATCTGTCTGAAAAAAGAGATGACAGATATTGATTCCGGCGGAAATATAAGTGGAAGAGTGATGTTGAAAGGATATGAAACAAAAGTTTATAAGATATGGTAGGATATGGTGAATGAGCTGTACGGAAACAGACGGGCAGGTATTTATATACCTGCCCGTCTGTTTCAGAATATTATTCCTTGCCTTCTGGCAAAGGTTTGATGATCTTTTTATAAATATTGATCAGGCAGCAGGCGGATACAGCCAGGGACATGGCTTCCGCAATCGGAAATGACCACCAGACCGCATTTAATCCGCCGATTTTTGCAAGGATATATGCCGTCGGAATTAAGACTACCAGCTGTCTCATGATGGATACGATCATGCTGTATACTGCTTTACCTAGCGCCTGGAAGATAGTTCCTGCAATGATACAGAACCATGCAATCAGGAAATGGGTGCCGATGATTCTGAGGGCAAGCCGGCCGATTCCAAGCATTTCCTCGGAGGCGTCGAACATTCGAAGCAGGACATGCGGAACAAATTCAAAACAGGCAAACCCGAACAGCATCAGGCAAAATGCGATTTTCATACTGATCTTGATTGTCTTGATCATACGCTTCCGCTGCTGTGCACCGTAACTGTAAGCGATGATTGGCGTAATTCCGTTGTTCAGTCCGAAAACCGGCATAAAGAAGAAACTCTGAAGTTTGAAATATACTCCAAAAACTGCCGCAGCCGTGGAAGAGAAATCAATGAGAATCTTATTCATGCAGTAGGTCATAATGGAACCAATGGACTGCATTATAATAGAAGGAATACCTACCATATAGATATTCCCGATCAGGACTCCGTTTAAACGGAACCCCTTCAGAGACAAATCTACTTCATGGTTAAACTTTATATTACAGACACATGCAACAATCGCTGCAACGCACTGACCGATGACCGTGGCAATCGCCGCACCGGCGACATCCATCCTGGGCAGTCCAAACAATCCAAAAATGAGGATTGGGTCTAAGATAATATTCGTAATTGCACCGGAAAGCTGCGAAATCATACTGAAAACAGTCTTGCCGGTAGAAGTCAGAAGCCGTTCAAAAAAGAATTGTCCGAATATTCCCATAGAAAAGATCATGACAATGCTCAGATATTGAACACCCATGTCAAAAATCTCCGGAGAACTTCCTTTCAACTGGCTTATGTAAAATGGTTTTACCACTGTAAAGCCCAATACCAGGAAGAGCAGGTAACTCATGATATAAAGAAATCCGCCGTTCAGGGCCGTATCATTCGCCTTCTTAAAATTCTTTTCTCCAAGGGACTTTGACAGGAGAGCGTTAAGACCGACACCGGTACCGGCACCGACGGCAATGATAAGCGTCTGCAAAGGGAATGCCAGAGAAACTGCGGTTAGCGCATCCTCTGATACTCTTGCCACAAAGATGCTGTCCACGATATTGTAAAGCGCCTGCACGAGCATGGAGACCATCATTGGGAATGACATGTTCCATACCAGCTTATTTACAGGCATAATACCCATTTTATTTTCTGTGATGTTTTCTGTCTTTTTACTGTTCATATTCTCCCTTTTTTGTCAAGTATATTAGCAACAGTCCTATTATAGTCTTGTAGAGGGTGGGAAGTCAACATAGAATTTCAGGTGAAGAGAATATTCTGATGCAGGTTTACTGTAACAAAAGCGTATGCTATAGTATAGTTGTAAATAAAAGAAATACAAAAGGTGTAGTGATATTACCAGATTTGCGGCAACTTATCTGGCGGAAGCTTAATTGTAAGAAGGGAGATAATCATGACTGAACAGGAAAAAATGAAGAAGGGGTATATCTGGAAAGATGACGAGGAAAATATAGCGCTTCAGGCGAAGACAAAAGGTCTTGTGCGCGAGTTTAATGCTCTGCCGCCAGAGGCAATGGAAGAGAGAGAAGCGCTTCTGAAAGACATTTTTGGAGAGGTGGGGGAGCATGTGTGGATTGTACCGCCTCTTACGGCTGCCGTTGGAAAATATGTCTCAATTGGAGAGGGGACATATGCAAATATGAATCTGACTTTGATTGATGACTGGAAGATTACAATTGGAAAACATGTTCTGATCGGGCCGAATGTGACGTTATGCACTACCGGCCATTCGATACATCCCAAACATCGCGGGGACGGGATGTATTCATTTCCGATTACCATCGAAGATAACGTGTGGATCGGCGCTAATGTAGTGGTGCTTCCGGATGTTACAATCGGGAAGAACTCTGTTATCGGAGCAGGTTCTGTTGTGACAAAGGATATTCCGGCAAATTCGGTTGCATTCGGAAGTCCCTGCAAAGTGTTCCGGGAGATTAACGAGCGTGATGAGGAATATTATTTTAAGGACAGGCGGTTTGATGAACAACCGGTTTGATGGACAATGAGGTTGATGAATAGTTGATAAATAGAATAGGTAATTGTTAAATGTTTTTTGAACCATGGGCAGATGACCTGATGACCTATAGAATAGGCGAAAAAAACAGGTTATTATTCAGATAAGCTTAAAAATG
>CAJTGB010000075.1 GCA_910575835.1 Lachnospiraceae bacterium
TCTTTTTTCTCTTTTGTGGAAAAATTTTCAGGGGGCGATGTGACTCGTATGAATCACATCGCCCCCTGTTATGGACTATCTATTTCCCGACAGCCCCTTTTTTCGCAATTTCTCAAAAATTTTTTTGAAATGTCCGAGCTTTGTAACAATTCAGCCTGTTTTTCTGCCGAAATCAAAGGCACCTCGGACATTTGTGTAACATTTGTAGTGTATGCTTGTGGTAAATCAATATTGGGGGTGAAGATATATGAAAAAGATACTGCTGATCGACGACAGCGACACCTATACATGGTGTCTGCAAAAATACTTACAGCACCGGGGCTACCCGGTGAAAACGGCTTGTACACTGAAAGAAGCGCGGGCCGCCATCCAAGAGGAAATGCCGCTGGTGGTCTGCTGTAATCTCGATCTGCCGGATGGTTCCGGCATGGACTTTCTGAACGAGGTGCGGGCCGCAGATAAGGAGCTGCCTTTTATTCTGGCGTCCTGCCATGACAAGGACGACTACGAACAAGAGGCTATGCGCCGGGGCGCGACGCTGTGCATGGACAAAATGAAAGGACTGCTGCTGCAAGATAAGCTGGTGGAATACGCCTACCGGCAGTTATCCGGCGAACCAGATTCAACTTTTCATAAGCTGCTCTTTGTCCATGCGGAAGATACCAGCGCCGGAGTGCTGCGGGCTGCTATGCTGCAAAAGGGCCTTGACCTGATTCTGGTTTCCTCGATTGGGGAGGCCGAGCGCCGGATTTTTGAGGATGAGGAAATAGACCTGATCTTGTGCGATCTGGAACTGCCGGATGGCACAGCAATGGAGCTGTTTCATACGCTGCGGCGGGTGGCAGGGATGTTCCAAATGAAGAATCCCCCTGTCCGGCTTCTGCCGTTCTTTATCCTCACCGAGAACAACGACCTTGCCACGGAATATGAATATCGGCATGAGGGCGTGAACGACTATATAACCGCCCCGGTAAATATCCCGGAGCTGGCCCGGCGGGTTCTGTTCTTTGTGGAATGAAACGAGCCTACATATCCAAACATCTGCCTCCACAGCGGGGAAAAGAAAAAAACCGCTGACGGGCAGAGGATTTCGTGCGCTTTCCTGTATCACTGACGGATACGGCGGTTTTGAGTAGATCAAGGCCGCCGTTTCTTTTTGCTAAAAAGCAGACCTCCAGATGACCCTCAGCAATCAGCATGGGCGGTGTATAGGAGGATACCGCCATGTCTGCAATATTCATTTGTAATAGCTATGACATATATCAATTAAAAAAAGCATAGGCCCTCCTCCGGGATATTATAGTTATCTATCAGTATTATCAATCCATATAAATCAGCATAATCATGGTGTTTTTTGTTGCGCCAGTTTCTCATTGCGAGAAGCTGGCGTTTCATATTGTCGATTTTTAGGGAAACCTCCCGATGTGTACCGCTGCCGGTCCCCACCTCCATTCGATTCACCCGTCAACCACGCCTGAATCGAAATGGAGGAAAACTATGGGCTTTCACTATGGATATGAGAAAAGGAAGTTTGATACAGAATGGACCCGGCTGGAACAGGAATACCGTGCAGCCGGTATGGACGATAGGCAGATCGCGGCGATGAAGGAATATGACTGGACCTGGTTTTGCAGCCAGCGGGCCTATCTAAACCGCGTACAGGCCCTTCCCGGCGAACAGTGTGAGGACGAGAGCGAGCAGTCCTGCCTGTTCCGAAAATTTGAATCCCTGTCCTGCACCTGGGACACCGGCGATGTGGATTCCCGGCGGTTTGGCTGGCTGTCCTCCCTGGAGGATGAACTGCTGTACCGGCGGCTCTGCAAATTGCCGGAGGACGATCTGGAACTGCTGACCCTGCTCATTGTGGACGGATACCGGCAGGCCGATGTCGCAAGGCTGTGGAACTGTTCCCGGAGTGCAATCACACAGCGAATAAATAAAATCAAGATTTTTTTGAAAAAGGCTTAACAAATCGCCTTTCCCAATGCCTACACATTGAAGGGACAAGTCCTCTTGCCCCTCATTGCAGCTTGACAACTGAATATACGGCATAACAGGTACATAACCCGTATCGAAGCGGAAAAGGCGCGCCGCCAGGACGGTTGCTTGCAGGAGGTGATGACAGACAGGCAATCCGAGCGATCTACGTCCAGCCTTAAACCCGGAGATGGCGTTCCGGGCGCGATGATGGTGCGGGGGCTTAAAGATACTTCCTCACGGCCCGCCAAAGACTTGGGGGGAACCCTGCGGCGCACGAGTAAAACGGCGCTGCGGAGTTATGACAGCTCTGCCGGGAGCGGCCTGTTATGTCCCTATCGTCAGGGGGCGTGGCAAATATGACGAACCATCCAAACAGAATTGCAGCAGCCGTACCGGACGGTATCCAGCGGCAACCGCCGCCCTTATCTTTCGATACGGCTGCTTTTTAACCATAGAGTAAAAACAATTTTTGAACGGAGGTGCGTCTTTATGACCAAACAGACAACCCCGACAAGCTCCTACAAAGAGGTGCGGATCGGGAAAACCATTTATCGCGTCACCAGCTTTTTTTCGGGAGAAAAGGACCTGGGAAAGACGCTGGAACAGCTGGCAGTCAGACGCGCCATGTCGGAAGCCATTCCAGCTGCCAGCGGTTCCAAATAACAGAAAGCCTCGCGGCCTGCCGTATCATTGCGCGGCGGTGGATTCTCCGGTAAGATATTCATGCAGGGTAAAACCTGCGGAGCCATTTTGCCGCACGAGGTATGGATTCTGAGATGGTCGGGAGGTAAAAGAAAGATGATGGATACAACATACAACGTGGGCATCTACTGCCGGTTAAGCAACGACGATGAACGTGATGGGGAATCGGTCAGCATTGAGAACCAGAAGCTGCTGCTTCAAAACTATGTCAGGCAGCGCGGCTGGAATGAGGTCGATGTCTATATTGATGACGGATACTCCGGCACGAACTTCAACCGCCCAGGCGTCAGGCGGTTAATCGAGGACGCAAAGGCAAAGCGGATCAATGTGATTCTGGTAAAGGACCTTTCCCGTTTTGGCCGCAACTACATCGAATTTGGGCAATATACGGATTACCTGTTCCCCTCTCTTGGGTGCCGATTCATCGCGCTGAACAACGGCATTGACACCATGAGCAACAACGGAAGCACCGATGTCATGTGCTTTTTGAACTTATTTAATGAATTTTACAGCCGGGACACCAGCAAGAAGGTCAAGGCGGTCAAGAGAGCCTGTGCCGAAAACGGAAAATTCATGGGAACCTACCCCGCCTATGGCTACCGGCGCGACCCGCTGGATAAGCATCATCTGGTGATTGACGAGGAAACCGCGCCGGTTGTGCGCCGTATCTTTGAAATGCGGGCATCAGGCATGGGATTTCACGCCATCGCGGTGGCGCTCAATGAAGAAGGGATTCAGCCGCCCGGTGTGCTGTACTACCAGCGCAAGGGCCAGAGCGACCCCCGCAGGGTCAACCACAAATGGGCTGACCAGACGGTTAAAAACATGGTCCGCAACGAGGTCTACATCGGGAACATGGTACAGGGCAAAAGCGGCACACTCTCCTATAAATCCCGCAAGCTCGTCAATAAATCGGAGGACGAGTGGATTCGGGTGGAGGGGACCCACGAGGCCATTATTTCGCGGGAACTGTGGGATACCGTAGCCAGTATCGGCAAAAAGAAGGTGCGGAAAAGCGCCCCGTCCGATGGCTGCAAGAGCATCTTCACCGGACTTGTGTACTGCGCCGACTGCGGTTTCAAAATGCGGAACCACATCGAAAAATTCACCTATAAGGATGGCAGGCCGGGACGGTACAGCTCTTTCATCTGCGGCAACTACTCCCGCAGCGGAAGGGGCGCGTGTACCATCCACACCATCTATGAAACGGTGCTGACCCAGCTGGTATTGGAGGACATCCGGGAAAAGGCCCGCTTTGCGGAATATGACCCGGACCGGCTGATGGGCGAGATTCTCCGGCTGAAGGAGAAGGAATCCCACACCCGGCTTTTCTCCTATGAGCAGGAATTAAAATCCTCCTTAGCCCGTATTTCCGATTTGGAGCGCCTGATGCAGAATCTCTACGAGGACAAATGCACCGGCTCCATCCCGCAGACGGTATTTCAGACCCTGATGCAGAAATATGAAGCGGAACGGGCAGAAAAGGCGGAGGCAGTCCCGGAACTGGAAAGGAAAGTCCGGGCGCACCTGGAAAACCAGGTGGATACCGACCGCTGGCTGGAAATTATCCGGTGCTATACGGAAATCTCGGAACTGGACGAAACCATTCTCTTTGAACTGGTAGACCGGATCGAGGTTGGCGATACCAAAAAGGTCAACGGGCAGCGGATTTGTGAGGTCAAGGTCTACTACCGCTATGTCGGGAATGTGGACGGGGCGCTGGCACAGGAAAGGGGGCAGGATTATGGCAAAGCAATATAAAGTCGGTATCTACTGCCGCCTGAGTGTGGATGACGCCTCCAATTCCGCAAAAGCGAAGGGCTATATCCCCAGCGATGAATCGGTGAGCATTGAGAACCAATATGAAATCCTCTCCAAATTTGTCATGCTCAACGGCTGGATCGAGGTCAAGACTTATCAGGACGATGGGTACAGCGGCGGCAACTTCCAGCGGCCCGGATTTTTGGAAATGCTGGAGGACGCAAGGCATGGCCTGATCAACCTGATTCTGGTAAAGGACCTTTCCCGTTTAGGCAGGGATTTTGTGGAGGTGGGCCGTTATACGGACGTCATTTTCCCCTCCCTCGGATGCCGGTTCGTATCGGTTCTGGACTGCCTGGACAGCGAGGGGGACAACACCGATATGCTGCACTTCCGCAGTCTGATGAATGACTACCATCTCAAGGACCTGTCCAGCAAGGTCAAGTCGGTGCTTCATGCAAAGAAGAAAAGCGGCCAGTATCTTGCCGCCTACGCTCCCTATGGATACCGCAAGAGCGAGGAGGACAGACACAAGCTGGTCATTGACGGGGAATCCGCCGCTGTTGTGCGGCAGATATTCCAGATGCGTCAGTCCGGCATGGCCTATGGGAAAATCGCTGCTGCTTTGAATGAGAAAGGGATTCTCCCTCCCCGCTGGTACTGGGCGGTCCATTACGGAAATGGCAGCTGCAAGTATTCCCGGTTGTGGGCTTACGCAACCGTCCGAAGCCTTCTGAACGATGATGTTTATGCCGGTACGCTCACACAGAATTGCACCGGTTCCCGTTCCTATAAGGATAAGACCATGATAAGGAAACCGGAATCGGAATGGATTTCCCATGAGGGCGCGCACGAGGCGATTATCGGGCCGGAGCTGTGGGAGGCTGTCCAGAAAATCAATCAGGCGGCGAAACAGATTTCCGCTAACAATACGCCGCCCCAAGCATCTCTGTTTACCGGAAAGCTGGTCTGCGCGGACTGCGGGCATCCTCTGGTTGCCGCCCGCGAAACACAGCGCCGGAAAAATGGCACTGTCAAGCACTATACTTCTTATTTCTGCTCCCGGTTTGCCACTACCGGGCACAGCATCTGCTCCTGGCACCGGATTTTTGAGATCAGCCTGAAAAACCTGGTGCTGAGTGAAATCCGGGCGCATGGCAAAGCGGTTGCAGCCGATGAAGCCGCTGTACTGGATAAGCTGAAACAGCACATACAATCCGCAAGCGCCGCGCAACAAGAGGACTGCCGACAGGAAATCAGCCGTTTGCGGCGGCGTTTGGAGGAGCTGGAACAGATCACCGCAAAACTTTATGAAGATAAGGTAAGCGGGGCAATCAGCGGCGATTCCTTCTCGGTTCTGATTCAAAAGAACGAGCAGGAACGCATCCAGAAATCGGAACGCCTGGACAGCCTGTTAGCCGGGGAACGGAAAGCCCAGCAGGACATCGCCAATATCCACCAGTGGGCCGGAACCATCCAGCAGTATCTGGACTTGCAGGAACTGAACCGGGAAATCATTGAGGAACTGATTGACCGCATTGAAGTTGGAGAACGAACCGTCATAGACGGTCAAAGACACCAGGACATTAAAATTTACTACCGCTTTGTTGGGCTGGTGTGATCGGGCAAAAAAAGCGCCTGACCGCATCAGCAGCCAGACGGAAACATTCTGTAACAGCAGCGATATTTGATTGTTGCACACTGATTTGTCGAATTGGAGAGAAATTAGCAGTTTACCCCTCCCAAATGCCTCGTGTTCTTAAATAAATTGCGGAACGGGGTAAAATCGTTATCCCCCTTTGCGCTGTCTACTCCGTCATTGATTGCGATATATCTAACGTCACGTTCTACGAAAAAGATTTCCGTATAGTAGCCGACTTTCAGATAATCGCGCCCTAACCTTGACATATCCTTGACAATGACCGTCGCCACGTTTCCGGCTTCAATCTCTGCAATCATGCGGTTAAAATTTGGTCTGTCAAACGTCACACCTGATACACCGTCGTCAATGAAGAAAACGGGATTGGAAAAGCCGTTGTCCGCCGCATATTTGGAAAGGACTGCTTTCTGGTTCACAATGCTGTTGCTGTCGCCTTCTAACGTATCTTCCTGCGAAAGACGGGCGTATAATGCTGTTATCTGTCCGGGCTTATATGTATTTGCTGTCATGTGTTCATTCCTCCTGTAATGAACGCCCGACAAACAGAAGTGCTAATTCTATTATAGCGTACTTATCCCTGTTTGTCATTGGGCGGTTTGACGGTTTCCGATTTTATGAGCCGTATCATTTTGTCGCGGAGCCGTTCCGAGCCGCCGCAGGAGGTAGACACTTCATAGTATGTGCCGCCGATTTTGTAACAGACAGTGATATGATACCTCTAAAGTAGACAGATTAAATATAAAAATCTGTTACTTTGGAGAATTTTTCATGCCAAGATCAAAACACTCACCTGAATTCAGAGCCAGGGTATCACAAGAATATATTGACGGGATAGGTTCTGTTCACTTCCTTGCTGATAAGTATGGAATAGGTTATTCGACACTAAGGGGATGGATTAACGAATACAGGATTCATGGAATATCCGCGTTCTGTCATAAAAAGAACAGAACTTATTCTAAAGAATTCAAAATAAAATGCGTAGAAGCAGTCATGAATGGTGAAGGTTCCGTTGATGACATCATTGCCAGATATGGAATCTCCAGCCGTTCTGTTTTAAGACAATGGATTAAGGTGTATAATGCCAATAGAGAACTTAAGGATTACGATCCAAAACAGGAGGTCTATATGGCAGAAGCAGGGAGAAAAACAACTTTTGAAGAACGCAAAGAGATTGTCAATTATTGTATCAGCCATAACCGTGATTATAAGAATACGGCAGCAAAGCATGGTGTTTCTTACAGCCAGGTTTATTCATGGGTAAAGAAATATGATGCCAATGGAGAGGACGGATTAACAGACAGGAGGGGACGCCGCAAAACGGATGATGAGGTAAATGAACTGGAACGTTTACGGCGCGAAAATCTACGGTTGAAACGCCAGCTGGAAGAAAAGGATATGGTAGTTGAACTGTTAAAAAAAGTGAAAGAATACGAAAAGATGTGAGGCTTGGGAAGTTACGTCATGAATCAAAATATTTAACAGTCAGACATTTTCATACAGAGAAAAAATGGAGTATAGAATGGATGTGCAGGCATCTTGAAATATCAAGAGCTGCTTATTATAAATGGCTGCACAGGGCAGTGCCGGAGGAAGAACTTGAAAATGTCAGGCTTGCAGGGCTCATCAAGGAGTATGATGAACGCTTCAACCATATCTTGGGATATCGGAGGATGACATCCTGGATCAACCATTTCAACCACACATGTTACAGTAAAAACAGAGTCCACCGGATTATGAAGAAACTGGGAATCCATTCTGTTATACGCGTAAAGAAGAAAAAGTATGCTTATGCCAGGCCTGATGAAACGGCAGAGAATATACTTCAAAGGGATTTTTACGCGTCTGCACCCAATCAAAAATGGGCCACTGATGTAACAGAATTTAAAGTGCCCGGCGAGAAAAAGAAAGTGTACTTAAGTGCCATTATAGATCTGTATGACAGGTATCCCATAGCATATGTTGTCAGTTTGAAAAATGATAACAGGCTGGTATTCAAAATATTTGACAAAGCAGTTGCGGCTTTTCCAGATGCCAGGCCAATTTTTCATTCAGACCGTGGATTCCAGTACACCAGCAAAGTATTTAAGAAGAAACTAGAAAAGCAGGAAATGAAACAGTCCATGTCCAGAGTGGGACACTGTATTGATAATGGGCCAACTGAAGGATTTTGGGGAATCATAAAATCGGAAATGTACCAGATGTACGAGATAACGGACGAGGCTTCATTAAGACATGCGATCAAAGATTATCTGCATTTTTACAGCGAAGAACGCCCGCAAGACAGATACCACTGTAAAACGCCATTAGAAGTGCGTCAGGAAGCGCTGGCTTCTGACACACCAATAGAATACCCTATCCCGGAAAACAAACGGGTAAATAAATATAAAGAGAAATGGTGTGCATAGAAAAATGCCTACACTTCAAATCGAAATGTAGGCATCATCCGCACTAAATTTTAGATATTTTACCTGTCTACTTGACAAGGGGCATATCACAGTTTCTTCTGTCGGCTTCCCTTTTTCCGGCAGATAGCCGCTGTCCTTGATTTCTGGTTCCCATTCCATTCTTTTCCCTTCCTTTCCGTATCTTTTAAATTGAGAAGTTGCGGAGCAAGCATAGGAAAGGGGTACCCTTTTCCGTAAATCTGCCCGTCCACGCTATAACTTGCCGGACAGATTTTGCTTGTTGGGGCGTTGGTCGCCAGTGGCGACCGTTTAACGCCGACCGAGCCGGCAGGCGAGACGTATCCCAAACCCTCTTAAAAATCCTCTCATTACCTACAACACCGCACAGGACGGTTTTGACGAAGTTTTGAGAGAAATTTTTCAAAAAGTTTTCCTTATGTCCTACTACGGAGAAGTTTGGGAAATGCCAATCAACATAGAGAAAATTTGTATTATAGTCATCTTTGAACATCCCAAAATATATTTATACAGTTCTATATATTAGACAAAATAAAACTCCTTGTTATTCAGAAAGAAAAAACCGAAAATTCTATTGACATTTCCTATTTCTATATGCAACATTAGTTATGTAACTATTATGACATATTAAATTTTGTAAAGAGAGGTAATGATATGCCGCCTAAAGTCAAAATAACAAAACCTATGATTTTGAACGCTGTTTTGAAAATTACGCAGGAAACAGGCTTTGAAAACGTCAATGCGAGAAGTATAGCAAATAAGTTACAATGTTCCACGCGCCCCATGTTTACCTGCTATGAAAACATGGAGGAATTGAAAAAAGATTTTCTTGATTTTGCTTTTGAATACTATAATCAGTATGTTGCAAATTACAATACGTCTATGAAAGCAAAGCCTTATCTGCTTCTGCCGCTTTCCTATATAGCGTTTGCTAAAGAGGAAACATATTTATTCAAACTTCTGTTTATAGATGATATGGATTTGAATATGGTCATAGCGAATGATTTTTATAAAGAAATCGGCAATGTGGAAAAGGCAAAAGCATTTTCAAAAATGATTGGTGTGGAATTAGAGCGTGCCAAAAAGATATTTTTAGATTTATTCCTTTATTCTCATGGTATCGCCGTTTTGACTGCAACAGGAAAAATGTCATTGGATAACGAAGATATAGAGAAAATGTTATTAAATTTTTTATCTGTATTTACCAACTAAAACATATAAAAATATTTTCAAAAAAGGCAGGTATTCGAAATGAAAGCAAACCAGTATTTAATCGACTTCTATAATAATTATGATGAAGATAGCCGTCTTGAACAAAAGCATGGTACAGTTGAATTTCTTACCACTATGCGTTATATACAAAGGTATTTGAAGTTTGGTAATCGTGTGCTTGAAATTGGTGCTGGTACAGGACGGTATTCTCATGCACTGGCACGTCAGGGCTATGCGGTTGACGCAATAGAATTGATAGAGCATAACATAGAGGTTTTCCGAAGAAATACTTTACCACATGAAAATATTTCTATCATTCAAGGAAACGCCTTAAACTTGTCCGCTTTCCCAGACAATCAGTATGATATTACGCTCCTGTTAGGTCCTCTGTATCATCTTTATACGAAAGAGGATAAGAG
Source organism: Lachnospiraceae bacterium (assembly GCA_910575835.1). Taxonomy (GTDB): domain Bacteria; phylum Bacillota; class Clostridia; order Lachnospirales; family Lachnospiraceae; genus Sporofaciens. The sequence continues at coordinate 10,158 of CAJTGB010000075.1, forward strand.
GCAAGCAATTCGTGAAGCAGTCCGCGTAACAAGACAGGGCGGAATCATTTTTGCTGCATATGTTATTTCCGACGGTTGTTTGCTTGATGAGGGATTTCACCGGAACAATATCAATGTTGCTGAATATATAAAAAATGGTCTGCTTGACGCTGAAACATTTGCCGCAAAATCTGAACCAAAGGATTTGTTTGAACTTGTCCGCAAAGAGGATATAGATGATTTAATGTCGATATTCTCAACAACCAGACTTCACTATATTGCGGCGGACGGTTGCTCTTTACTTATGCGAGAAGCTATCGACGCTATGGACAGTGAAACATTTCAACTATATCTGAAATATCACTTTGCTATTTGTGAGCGCGAAGATTTATTAGGAGTTACGAGCCATGCAGTTGATATTTTTAAGAAGTAGTCTGAAAGAAGGAGTAGTTCAATGCAAACTTTGCAATGGATATATTGCCCTGTCTGCGGAAATAAAACGAGATTGCAGATACGGACAGACACAGAATTAAAAAATTTTCCTCTTTTTTGCCCTAAATGTAAACAGGAAAATTTGATTGATGTTAAAGAATTAAGTATAACTGTCATCAGAAAAACCGAATAAGAGCAAAGAGCCAGACGCACAGACGCAGAGCCGACAGATTTGTGAGAAATCACAGTTTGTCGGCTCTCTTTATGTTCAGGAAAGTTATTTCTATAAAATCAGCAGCTTGTATATACAACTAACAAAGGGAATTGTAATGAAATGCAAAGTATGTCAGCAACAAAATCGGATAGATGTTGACCTGTCAAAAAAAGCCGAGCCATTAACAAGGACTATTGCGCCTATGGATATGAATACATACATCATGTAGTATGTCTTATTAACTCACATTACCCAAGAGCCTATGCGGATATATTCTGCATGGGTTCTTGTTGTAATAGCCCCCTACCGGGAAGAAAGGGGGTAGGGGAAAGGATAGGAAAGGAATAGATATTTGATTAAGTCTGTATTTGGTTTTTCTTTAGTTAGTTATATCTTTATTTAATTACGTTGGATTTTCCGATGTCGGATAATCCAATATCGGATAATCCAACACAGGGAGTTGTTACGGTGTTCAAAGTCCGTCTAATCCAATCGCTTTATAAAACTAATGCTTTCTTGGGTAGGCATGTTACGCAGTAGAGGTTAAAAAGTCCTTGATTTATGCGGCTTTCAGAGCATGGAAAACACTTAGACGATATTTTATATCCCTACCCTCAAAACAGCGTTCTATTGCGTAACAAAAAGCAGAGAACCGACCACTAATGAAAGTGATGTGTTCTCTGCTCTTGCTTGCACCCTGTTTGTCAGCGTTGATGATAAGTTGTTGTAAATACTTCCTTATCACCGTAAAACTAAATGCTTGCAGGATTCTTAAACTCCCCGAGTTGGGCTCGAACCAACACCCCCCAGATTGTCCGAAAATTGGATTAATCTAACAATCAAATTTGAATTTTTGCACTAAAAAATCAGGTATTCCCAGATCCTCTCACGAATCTTTTACCTGACCTTGCTACGAAAATAAAACTCGTAGCCAAGAACGGAACCTTGACAACAAATGTTTTCAACAATCATGGAAGCATCACGATAAAGCAGTCATAAAAATG
>CAJTGB010000076.1 GCA_910575835.1 Lachnospiraceae bacterium
CACGGCCGCGCAGCGGTGCGAAGCACCATTGATAAAAGCTGACAGCCCCGATAGATTCCAGGCAACAATCCAATAAATTTTTAGCCACAAATGTTACAAAAATGCTTGACCACTACAAGGCTTATTACTTAAAGATTATTATTTAATCAAGTCTGTGCTATATATCATACTCGTAGTTTTTGCAGTGGTTGGAATAGGAATGTCTTTTTTGACTTCCACATGGGTTTTAACTGTAATTGCAACTGTTATGCTCGGAATGATCTCTGTAACGACGATAAATATGGACAGAAACTCTGGTTGGAAAAAAGTTTCGATTGTTTTACCTGTATCCAGAACAGCTGTTTTAGACTGTAAATATATCTTGTATTTACTGCTTAGTGGGACCGGTTTGCTTTTAGGTGTCATTCTGGGTGCTGCGGCATCCATTATAAAAGGTCAAATTGACTATCAATCTATGATGCTGTTTGTTGGTATCAGCGTTGCTATGGCATTGTTTTCTGGAAGCATGACTATACCACTCACATTCCTGCTTAGTGAAGAAAAAAGTATGTTGGCTTTAATCATTGCGTACCCTCTTTCCGCTTTCGTATTTGTAGGAGCTGCGCTGCTAATTGACAACAAGTTGCTCGCTTGTGGTCTTGTGACTATTGTAGGTGTATTACTTTATGCGATTTCGTGGCTGATTTCGAGAAAACAAATTATAAATAAGGATATGACTTAAAAAGGAGAATGAATATGGTAAACAAAGAAAAGCGGTTTGAAACGATTTATACACAAGGAACTTCGTGGAGCATAGTCATTGATAATGAAACAGGCGTTAATTATCTTGTCCATGATACAAGTATAACCCCCTTATTGAATAAAGATGGGAGTATCGTTATTACTGATGTCAATAAGTAACTAATCTGGGGTCATCCTAAAAGGGCAGCCTACGAGAAAACGCCGGGCGCGGAGGTGTCAAAATCTCTGCGTCCAGCTTTTTATACTCGGTTTTGAGGGCGTACAGGTTGGGGAGCTTTGTGGTTCCCGCCTCTTTGAGCGCCTTTGCCGCCGCGTCGTTTGCCGCGCTAATCTCGGCCAGTCTGCTTTCCAAGCCCTCGGAAAAGCACTTTTTTGAAAAAATCTGTTTGTTGTAACATTTCGCGGACATTTGGGGTTTATAATGGCCCTATCAAATATGGAGGTGATACAACTATGACATGGCCTTTTGAAAATGACACCAGCGCCATTGTAAAAAAATTAGCAGATCGAAGCATGAAAGCGGATAAAAGACGCAATGCGTTTATCGTTATAACGATTGCTTTTGCAGTTAGTTTGATGATGATATTAGCATTATATAACCTCGGAACAGACCGTGAATACAGGCTTTATCTGCAAGGACGTTATCAAGGCAGCTTTATTAACAGTACCAGTGCCGTCTTTGAAAAACTGGAACATAACAACCAGATCGAAGTAGTCGGCAAAGAGGCTGCAATGGGAACGAGCCGTATCAATGACTATACTTTGGATGTGTATTATAGAGATCAAAATGCACTTGAACTGAAAGGCGTTACCGACTTGCTGGGAAAAATGCCGGAGGCAGAAAATGAAATCATTGTGGAACAGTCCTATTTGGAGCATTTAGGGCTGTCGGTTCAACTGGATCAGACCGTTACACTGGATATGCCTTTTGGAGAAAAGCAGACATATCATGTTTGCGGCATTATTCAAAGCAGTAATGCATCCCGCATTTATCAAATCATTGTATCGGATGGTTTGTATAGCCGGTATGGAGAAGCGAACTGTTACGATCTTTTGGTCCGCTTAAAAAATACCGAAAATATGGACAGCGAAACTTTGAAGCTGTCGATAGACGAAATTGCGGAACAAAGCGGTGTACCTGAACAGTATGTTATGTATAGCTCTACTTACTTTGGGTTGGCAGAAGAAAAATCTACGCAGGAGCTATTAGTGATTATCGGAGCAAGCAGTTTAATTGTACTGGCCTGTTCTTTGGTTATTTACAGCCTGTTCTACATTTCCGTTATTGGGAAAATACATGAATATGGCAGGCTGCGTGTGCTGGGGGCTACATCGGTTCAGATCAAGCGTATCGTACGAAAAGAAAGTTTTTTGTTATCCTGTGCCGCAATTCCTATCGGCGTTGTATTAGGAAGTGTTTTGGGCTATTGTTTCGTCCCGGACGGCTGGCATTGGATGACTACACTGAAATGCGCCGTTGTGATTGCCATTGTTACAGAAATTGCCTTAAAAATTGCTGTCCATACCCCTGTAAAGAAAGCCTCTATGGTATCGCCTATTGAGGCGCTGCGAATCAATACTGCTGATACACCGGCGACAGAAAAAACGCGGATCGAACATCGAAAAATCACGCCATCTTCGCTTGCCCGAATGAGCTTTGCCCGGAACAAGAAAAAAGCTATTCTAACCGTATTGTCTTTGGGATTTGCGGGAGTTTTACTGATGTGTGCAGCCACCTACCTTAATTCAAATGATGTAGAAAGCATGGCAAAACAGCAATTTACAAATGGCGACATTGCACTTTCCCTCGATCCCGCCAACACAAATGCGGAAGACCGTCCCGCCGGGATCAATGCACTTCAAACGGAAAATCCATTGGATGAAGTTTTGGAAGAAACAATTTCAGATATGGATGGCGTAAAGAATATTGAATTTATACAGGGCTGTGTTTCAAATATGGAATTTCCCACTCCTTTCAAGGATGGTAACAGCCATTTCTTTACCCAAATTGGAATTCCTGAAAATCAGTACGAGGACTTTTCACAAGGACTGATAGAGGGAACCGCAGACCACCAGAAACTTATCAATGGAAAAGGAGTTATCGTTGATAATTCAACCAGGCTGTTAAGCGACTATTATAATTACACCCCTCAAATTGGCGATATAGTCAAAGTGGAAACAACGGATGGACAATGGGAAGAATTTACTGTAATGGGGATTGGAAAAGCCCCTGATCTCGGTGGGGATTCAGCATTTTTCTATTTTCCGCAGGAACTCTTATCTATGATGAAAGAAAATGTTTCCAACTTCAATATGACCTGCATTGTAGATGTGGAAAGGGATCAGCTTACAGAAGTTGAGAATAAGATATTCCAGTTGGCAGAAAATCATGGAGGTATAGAAGTTTTCAGTATCAGCGATATTATTACTTATCTGCAAGAGGAAATGGATAACATAAAAATGCCGTTATATGGATTGGTATTTTTCATTGCTGTTTTTGGGCTAATCAGCCTTATCAATACGCTGATGACAAACATTATATCAAGGCAGCAGGAATTTGGTATTTTACAGTCTGTGGGATTGAGCAGTAGGCAATTCTCCAAAATGCTGCAAACCGAATGTTTTTATTATGTTGCTGGTACGGCTATTCTAACTTTAACGATTGGAACTTTAGCAGGATTTATACTCTGCAAAGTTTTCAATCAGGTTGGGACATTCGGGACATTGACTTATCATTTTCCAGTTTTAGAAATAAGTATATATTTTGCAGCGCTTTTCTTCATACTGGTAGTTTATTCCGTTTTCTCTGTACGATACAGCAAAAGGCATCCTGTGATTGAGCGTATTAAAACAATGGAGTAAATTTTCCTTTATCAGAAAATTATGTTTTCCGCAACATGGGATAATTTGCCTGTTATATCATCTGCAAAAAGCAAAGGAAGTGAGGATATGAAGCAGATTTTAATTGTCGAGGACGACAGTTTTTTAAGTAAGATGTTGGCCTATAACCTGACCGCAGACGGCTACGGCGTGACTTCTGCCCTGAATGCCAGAACCGCAGCCGCAGCCATCCGCCAGCGGGAATTTGATTTAGTGCTGCTGGACATCAATCTGCCGGACGGCAACGGTTTTGAGCTGTGCAAGCTGATCAAGCCCCAGCACCCGGACACTATCGTAATTTTCCTAACCGCCAACGATCAGGAGAGCGACCAGATACGGGGCTATGAGGTGGGTGCGGTGGACTACATCACAAAGCCCTTTGTGATCGGAGCCTTGCAGCGGAAAATCAAAGCTATGTTCGCTATGCTGGAACATCACAAACCGGCCAAGGACATTTACGACGACGGGAGGCTGTTTCTGGACTTCTCGGAGCAGACGGCTTCCTTAAACGGCAAGCCCCTGACCCTATCCCCGATGGAATATAAAATGCTGAACCTGTTCCGTAAAAATCCCCGTCAAGTGCTGACCCGTGGGCAGCTTCTGGAAAAGCTGTGGGATATAGACGAGAAGTTTGTGGATGAACACACCTTGACAACCTCCATCAGCCGGATTCGCAGCAAGATTGAATCCGACGGCGGCACGCCCTACATCAAGACCGTTTACGGCATGGGCTATCAGTGGACGGGAGGCGAGGCGAAATGAAGTTTCAAAACCTCTCGGTAAAGCGGCTGTTTGGCCGGGTAGCAATGGGACTTGTCCTCTCCATGTCCGGGATTACCATAGCCCTGTTTTTTGTGACAAAACAGGCAGCGGCGCTGCTGACTGGCGGGGCGCTGCTGCTGTGCGCCCTTGTGGGGATTTTTGTACTGACGCAGGCGTTTGGAAAGCGGCTGGCACAGTTTACCGCTGACCTGTGCCAGACTTTAGACCACATGATCGCCGGGAACGAAGCGTCCCAGCGCCCGGAGGACAGCGAAACCCAGCTTGCCAGAATCGGACACCGGCTGGCAAGGCTTTATCAGATCATGCAGGAGAACCGCCTTCTTGTGGACGAGGAACGGCAGGAGTTACAGGCCCTTGTATCGGATATTTCCCATCAGGTGAAAACGCCGGTAAGCAACCTGAAAATGGCGACGGACACCCTGCTGGAAAAGTCTATGACCGAGGCGGAGCGTACTGACTTTATCCGGGGAATCCGCAGCCAGACGGATAAGCTGGACTTTCTCTTTCAGGCCCTTGTGAAAACCTCCCGGCTGGAAACGGGCGTGATCCAGTTGGATAAGAAACCTGGCCACCTTTTTGATACCGTAGCGCAGGCTATGAGTGGGATTGTATATGCAGCGGAGAAAAAAGAAATCGCCGTGTCCGTGGACTGCCCGGAGGATTTGGCCGTTTCCCATGACAGCAAGTGGACATCCGAAGCCCTCTTTAACCTGTTGGACAATGCGGTGAAGTACACCCCGGCAGGCGGGAAAATCACGGTGTCGGTGGTGCTGTGGGAAATGTATGTGGAGATCAAAGTGACCGACACCGGCAAGGGCATTTCCGAAAGCAATCAGGCCGCCATCTTCCGGCGCTTCTATCGTGAGGAAGAAGTACACGAACAGCAGGGCGTGGGCATTGGCCTGTATCTGGCCCGCGAGATCGTAACCCGGCAGGGCGGCTATATCAAAGTGTTTTCGGAGCCGGGCAAGGGTTCGGAATTTTCCATTATGCTGCCTACAAAATAGAACGCGGCGGACGGCCATTTCCGGCTGCCCGCCGTAAATTTTTTTGAAATGTCCGAGCGTTGTAACATTTCACCCCGATTTTCAATGAAATTTTTTGGCCGCTGTAACATTTCGCGGACATTTGGGTTTTACAATACCCTTATCAAATATGGAGGTGATACAACTATGACATGGCCTTTTGAGAACGATACCAGCGCCATTGTAAAGAAATTAGCAAAACGCAATGTATCTTCAAATCGTATTTTTTGCTTTTTTAATGTTTTGACCATTGCGCTGGCAATTAGTTTGATTGTGGGAATCTCCTTATTCCAACAAGGCAGCAAAATTAGTGAACAAAAGATTTTGAATCAAATGCAGCAAGCTACCATCGGGGGGCTTACAGCAGAACAGATAGAAATTCTGAAAAAAGAACCTGATCTTGAAGATATTGTACCCTATAAGCATAGTGATAGTTTTCTGATGGATGGGATCAAATTTGAAGCGGTTTATATGCCGACTGGTTTTGGAATTATAAAATCCTATGAATTAGTCAGTGGAACCTGTCCAGAACAGTACAATGAAATTGTAATTGATAAAAATGTTCAATTAGAGCTGGGGTATCAGCTAAATATAGGAGATACCATCACTTTACCAACGGCGGGGAGTAAAACAGAGGATTTCATCATTACTGGTTTTACTGATAATGTGGAAACAGGAACATTTTACTTTTATGTCTCCCCAGCGTATGCAGAACAGGGTGTGTTATTATCTGATATTCCATATAGTGCCTTGATTCGTGTAAATGGTGCCACGGAAATGGGACTTATTGATTTTGAGAATACAGTATATCGTCTGGCTTTATCCCAAGACATAAGCAGGAACCAACTTTATTTTAATAGCAAATTCTGTTCCTCACTTATTAGTGGATCAGGAATGGGTGGTGTTCTTTTAGCTACTCTTTTTATTGCATTTTCAAGCGGAATTGTCATATACAGTGTGTTCTACCTTTCGGTATCAAATCAAGTGTCGCAGATTGGACAGCTCAAAACTATTGGCATGACAGAAAAACAGATTAAGCGGATGATTCGTAAAGAGGGGTATCGTTTCTGCCTGTTCGGAATACCTGCCGGTATTACAGTAGGTATCATATTTGCATATTTATTAGAGCCGAATGGGATAACGATTATCAATGCCATAGCCACAAGTATTTTTGCAATAATATTAGGTATTATCATCGTACAAATTTCCGTATACAAGCCCGCACAAATAGCTTCAAATATTTCCCCTATTGAAGCAACAAAATATGTTGGAAACGATCCAGAAGTAAAAGAAAGTAGAGTGCGGAACAGGAAAAATCATATTCGTCTCTCACCGTATTCTTTAGCCGTATTGAGCGAAAAGCAGAATCGAAAAAAACACAATCTGACGATTGCCTCGCTTGCAATCGGCGGGATTTTATTTATGGTTGGAGCCACTTTTATATCATCATGGAATCCAGATTCCTTTGCGAGAATGGGGAATTTGGAAGATGGAGAATATTATATTACGATTAACCACAATACATTAGTCAACCCCAAACCGTATGGTATTTCGGAGTATCAAGTTGATACGCCTTTTTCACAGGAACTCATGGAAGAATTGCAACAAATCCCGGAAGTTAAAGAGATTTATGCTACGGAGAGAACCGCAGCCATTATTGAGTATCACAATGAACAATTAGAAATTCCCATTATTCCGATTACGCCTGATAATCAGAAGGAAATTTTGAAAACGCTTCCTGTTGATTGGACATACGAAACATTGGTGGAACAAGACGCTATGGTTATATTGGGAACAAGCGTACAGAAAGAAGTCTATCATACTTGCCCGTCAATAGGAGAAAAAGTGACATTACGATGGTTTGATGGAACTGAACACAGCATAGATGTTTTAATTGCCGGTACTTCCGAAAAAAGTATGAATGAGGGCTTTTATCTTCCAAAAGAAACCATAGAAAAGTTGTGGGGCGATATGGATTTAACAGCTTCCTTAACTTTGTCCGTACCTGAATATGAAAAAGTGGGTAAATCAGTAGAAAGCAAATTAAATAAAATACTGTCCCGACACCCTGATTTGGTAATGGAAACCTTACAAGAGGTAAAAGCATCTTCGGCAAATACGATTCATAATACCAGCGTACAAGTTTATGGGGTATCTGCCTTTGTCATTATGTTTAGCATTTTTAATCTGACAAACACCTTGATTAGTCGTATCAGTACAAGGAGAAAAGAATTTGGAATATTGGAGTCTATCGGTATGACAAAAAAACAGATAAAGAAAATGCTGCTGCATGAAAGTGTCTTACTGATTATTCCATGCTTGATTATTACGGTTGTGGCAGGAACCTTGATGGGTTATTTGTTAGTACGGATATTGTCTGCGAATGGATTAACTTATTTTCAATATGCTTTTCCTTTTATTCCATTACTGATTTACGGTGTCTGCTTAATAATAACACCTATTATAATTTCTGCTATCTGTCTAAAAATTCAATGCAGAAATTCGTTGGTGGAACGGATCAAAATGGCAGACTGATTTTGAAATGTCCGAGCATTGTAACATTTCACCCCGATTTTCAATGAAATTTTTTGGCCGCTGTAACATTTCGCGGACATTTGGGTTTTACAATGACCTTATCAACAAAAGTGAGGAGGCGACGCAATGGAACTGACCCCGACCTTGATTTTGAATCTGGCGCTGCTGATCGTCCCGCCCGTTGTCCTTGTGCTGGTGTTTCGTCGATGGCTGGCCCGGCATATCCGCTGGACGGTTGCCTTGACTGCTCTCTGTGATGTTCTCCTGTTTTGGGATGAACTATTCTACTATGAGAGCTTCGGCCTGTTCGCTGTGCTGATTCTGGTACAGTTGGCAGCCACCGGCGCAGCAGCGTTCCTCATTTACAACAAACAAAGAAAGGATTGAATTTTATGAGCATTTTACAGACGATCGACCTGAAAAAGTATTACGGCACAGAGCCGAACATCACCCGCGCCCTTGACGGCGTGAACTTCTCCGTAGACGAGGGCGAATTTGTGGCCGTTGTGGGAACCTCCGGCAGCGGCAAGTCTACCCTGCTTCACATGATGGGCGGGCTGGACACTCCCACCAGCGGAACCGTGATTGTCCGGGGCGAAGAACTGGCAAAGAAGAACGACGAACAGCTCACCATCTTCCGCCGCCGCAACATCGGTTTTATCTTCCAGAACTATAACCTTGTTCCCATCCTGAATGTGTATGAGAATATCGTCCTGCCGGTGGAGCTGGACGGGGACACGGTGGATCAAACGTTTTTAGACGAGATTGTTCACCTGCTGGGGCTGGAAGATAAACTGAAGAATATGCCGAACAATCTCTCCGGCGGCCAGCAGCAGCGTGTGGCGATTGCCCGCGCCTTAATTACCAAACCGGCTATCGTGCTGGCCGACGAGCCGACCGGCAACCTTGACAGCAAGACCAGCGCCGAGGTGCTGGGGCTTATCAAACGCACCAGCGCGGAGTTCCGGCAAACTGTCGTGATGATTACCCACAACAATGACATTGCCCGCCTTGCAGATCGGATTGTCCGCATTGAGGATGGCAGGATTGTGGAATAAGGAGGTGGCAGGCTATGACTTGGCCTTTTGAAAATGATACCAGTGGCATAGTAAAGCGCATATCAAATCGCAGTATATCGGCGAATCGAAAAAGAAATATCTTTATTGTTTTGACGATTGCACTTGCCAGCGCATTGCTGTCTGCTATTGTCCTCTATGGCTTTGGGGTTATGCAGGAAACGCAGAACCGCAACCAAAAAACAGCGCAGATTATGTATCATGCGATTTCTGAACAACAGGGACAGGAACTATACAAGCAAGAAGAAATTGCGTGGGTTGGGGAATTTTTTAACGCATTTTCTGAACAGGTAAACCATTCAACCGTGAATTTTACTTATGCAAATGCAGATATGCTAATATCCCAAAGTATGCCCTATTCGGGAGATTTACCAGCTTCGGAGGATGAAATTGTAGTACAGGAATCCTTTTTGGATAGTTTGGGCTATTCAAATGAATTGGGACAGACAATTCAAATCCCCTTTTCTGACGGCACTACCCATGATTTCAAATTGACGGGAATCTTAAATGTGAAAACCGGCGATATTGGACGCTATACAGCTATTATATCGAAAGAATTAGTAAGACAGCAGTATGGCGACGAGGGCATGATTGATTTTTACATTGGACTGAAAGACGCTCAAAATATGAGCGAGGAAGAAGCCGCCAACTATGCAAATACTTTGGCACAGCAATTAGAAATTTCCGATGATAATGTGATTGTCCGTTCCACTTATTTCAACTTAAAGGACGAAAATCGTGGAAGTGATATGCTGTTCTACTTCTTGGTCGGTTTTATAACTTTCATTGGTTCCGGCATTGTGATCTATTCGATTTTTTATATTTCAGTAGCAAGCAGTATCCGTAACTATGGACAGCTTCGCACAATCGGAACAACAAAACGACAGATCAAAAAGATGGTTTACCGCGAGGGAAAATTACTTGCTGCCATTGCTATCCCGATTGGTCTGGTTATTGGAAATGTGATTGGGTATTTTCTGGTTCCTGCCGGTTGGTACTGGCTGACTGCTTTATGTGTGACGGTCGGGGTTGGCCTTTTTGCATTTATTATTGTGATGATTGCTATTCATACTCCTGTAAAAAGAGCTGCGGCAGTATCTCCGCTGGAAGCATTGCGATATTCCGATTATCAGGGGAAAATGAAAGAAAGTTCCGTGTTGCACCGTAAAATAACGCCTGCTTCACTTGCTAAAATGAATCTGTCCAGACAAAAGGCAAAGTCCACTTTAACAATACTTTCTCTTTCACTCGGCGGAGTATTGGTTGTATTGATTTCGACAATGTTAGTTTCCTATGATGGCGTTGCAGAGGCAAGAGGCAGGGTGTTCCCTGTCGGTGAATTTAACATCCAGCTCAACGCAAATCAATCGTGGGACACTGCCGGTATTTCTTTGTCTGGATTGCAGCAAAAGAATTTTCTAAATGCCGATTTTGTAAATGCAGTAGAATCTATTGATGGCGTTACAGGAATCAAGCGCTGGTATTACACAGACGCAGAATATCTTGTAAATGGCAATTCTGGAAAATGGATTCAGGGCTTTTGCCGGGATGAGCAGCAGAATTTGGAGAAAGAGCGAATTGCGGGAACGATTGATTATGATGAACTGGTGGCAGGCAATGGAATTGTCTTGCTTCAAGAGCGTGCCGATCTCTATGATATTGAGGCTTCGTTGGGTGATACCGTCGAAGTGGACTATAAAACCGAATCCGGGCAAATTCGCACAAAGACCTATACAGTCATGGGCATTGTAAACGAATATTCTTACTCCGGCTTCTCAAAGTGCTTTACGCTTCCAGAGCAGCTTATGAATGAAGCGGCCGGGATAGATTGCACAGGTACGATTTCCGTAATTACCGATATGGAAAAATTTGATACGGTTGAAGCCGCATTAAATCAACGGATAGACGGAAATAGCGATTTGGTTATGGAAACCATAAAAGAAAGTATCACTTATTATAGCGGGCTTCAACAACTTTCTTTCGGGGTATTGTTGATCGTGGCTGTTATTGTTGTGTGCTTTTCTTTAATCAACCTTGTCAATACGACAATCACCAACTTCTTATCCCGTAGGCAGGAAATTGGAATGTTACAGGCGATTGGTTTGAGTAAAAAGCAGCTTATCAAAATGCTGTGCTATGAGGGGCTAATGTATTCAGTTTTTGCTACGCTGGTAACATTGGTTTTGGGGACTGGACTGGGCTTCCTATCCGTACAGGTAGTTGTGAAAACGATGAATCCATACTTTTACTATTCATTTCCGTGGCTGATCGTATTGATATATTTAGCAATCCTGCTGATTGTGCAATTCACCTTGATTTCTTACACAACTGGAAATCTGAAAAAGCAATCTCTTGTTGAGCAAATCAGGACGATGGAATAACCATATGAGATCGGGGGCTGTCGGTAAATGACTCTTTTTAGTGTCATTTACCGACCTGTTTCCCAAAAAAGATATCTCCCGCAGAATTCCGTGCTTTTCAGCATGGACTCTTCTGCGGGAGATATCTTTTTCCTTGTTGGCCACCTTATTTTAGGGCGCAAAATTCCCTTGCTGCTTATTTTGGAAGTACTCTTTTCC
>CAJTGB010000077.1 GCA_910575835.1 Lachnospiraceae bacterium
AGTTGTAAGACCCCTTGAAGACGACAAGGTAGATAGGGCGGAGGTGGAAGTGCAGTAATGTATGGAGCTGACCGCAACTAATCGGTCGAGGGCATGACCAAAGCGGAGATAGGTAGAAGAAGGATGAACAGGATTTCTTGTATGCAGTTTTGAAGGTATATGAATACCTTTTATATGGCCCAGTGGCTCAGTTGGTTAGAGCGCCGCCCTGTCACGGCGGAGGTCGAGAGTTCGAGTCTCTTCTGGGTCGTTATATGGGATCTTAGCTCAGCTGGGAGAGCATCTGCCTTACAAGCAGAGGGTCATAGGTTCGAGCCCTATAGGTCCCATAGATTATTTGGATGGGTTCCCGAGTGGCCAAAGGGGGCAGACTGTAAATCTGTTGGCAACGCCTTCGAAGGTTCGAATCCTTCCCCATCCATTGGCAGTGAACAATTTTGGACTGTATGCCGATGTGGCTCAATTGGCAGAGCAGCTGATTTGTAATCAGCAGGTTATCGGTTCGAGTCCGATCATCGGCTTAGCTTCAAAAGAAGCAAAAAACAGAATATCGCGGGGTGGAGCAGTCTGGAAGCTCGTCGGGCTCATAACCCGAAGGTCGTAGGTTCAAATCCTGCCCCCGCAATCCGCCCAGATAGCTCAGTTGGTAGAGCAGAGGACTGAAAATCCTCGTGTCGCTGGTTCGATTCCGGCTCTGGGCATTTTCTTTACCTAAATTTGAGTAAGGGTGTGTAGCTCAGTTGGTAGAGCACTTGACTTTTAATCAAGTTGTCCCGGGTTCGAACCCCGGCACGCTCAGTAAGAAGAATCCTCGGAAACCTTCGCTTTACGGTGATAAGGAAGTATAGAAACTAACTTATCATCAACGCTGACAAACAGGGTGCAAGCAAGAACAGAGAACACATCACTTTCATTAGTGGTCGGTTCTCTGCTTTTTGTTACGCAATAGAACGCTGTTTTTGAGGGTAGGGATATAAAATATCGTCTAAGTGTTTTCCATGCTCTGAAAGCCGCATAAATCAAGGACTTTTTAACCTCTACTGCGTAACATACCTACCCAAGAAAGCATTAGTTTTATAAAGCGATTGGATTAGACGGATTTTGAACACCGTAACAACTCCCGGTGTTGGATTATCCGATATTGGATTTTCCGACACCGGGTTATCCGACATCGGAAAATCCAACGCAATTAAATAAAGATATAACTAACTAAAGAAAAACCAAATACAGACTTAATCAAATATCTATTCCTTTCCTATCCTTTCCCCTAACCCCTTTCCTTTGAAGCACAATATAGTGACAGAGCTGCAAGAATGGAAAAGAATGGAACGGAAACGGCAGTATAAAGAAATATTGTTTACTATGTTACGCAATAGAACACCGTTTTTAAGGGTAGGAGTATAAAACCCTTACCCTTGTCCTTATCGCCGCTGTAATGCGCTTAAATCAAGCGAGAAACACCCTCTATCGTGTAACAATCATTCCATACTGGATTGAGGGCGAAAGCAGTCTACTGATTTCGTCCTCTTGACTGCCCATTAGCAAAGGCGGGAAAAGCTGTCAAGGGCGCATAGCGCGAAGTTTACCCTTGACAGCTTTTCACGTCTTTGCTACTTCCTATCGGTCGAAGCGGAATTTCAATATGGCTTCAACCAGTTTTGCCTTTAATCTGTCCTGTGTGTCGTCATTGATATGCCCCTTATACATAGACAGGTATTTGATGTGTGCGGTGTAGTGCTGCAATACTGCGTCTACCGCTTCCGGCTCTCCGGCAACGGCTTTTTCGATTACTTCAAAAGGTATCAGCTTTTTGTTCCTCATGTTCCAATCTCTCCCATTCTTTCCGCAACTGTTTCAGCGCGACATTTCTTCTGTGATTTATCGTACTTCTACAACGCCCATACAGTCTGCCGATTGCTTCATCACGATAACCGATGAAGTAATATAGCAACAAAACTTCTTGCCTTAACTCCGGCAACTTTGCTAATGTCGTCGCTAACCGTTCATCATCAACGATAACTTCCTTTCCCAACACAAGAAATACGGTCGGCTTGTCCTGCTTTTCAAAGTAGCTGTCCATAGCAGACGGTTCAAAATATCGTTCTGACATCAGATAGTCAAGGGATATTTCCCGTTCCATTTTCCGCTTCAAATCCCTCCATGCGTTGATTGCTTCATGGCGCAGGACAACCTTGCAGAACGCATGGAAAGCATATTCAATATGCTCCATGAACTGTTCAGAATATCTCATTTTCTCTCACCCCCTTCCTTCCCAGTAGGGGGCTATTACAACAAGAACTCATGCAGAATATATCCGCATAGGTTCTTGAGTAATATGAGTTATTAAGACATACTAAATGATATGTGTATTCATACTCATAGGCGCAATAATCCTCGTTAATGGCTTGGATTTTTTTGACAGGTCAATGATTGTTGGATTTTGTCGATATGATTTATGCTTCATGGCGGTACCTCTTTTTAGACATCGCGTCAAAAGGAACGTGTAAAAAGCTCTCTGCTGAACAACAGTTTTTTCTTTGTCGTCATTCAGCAGATTGGATTGAATTATCAAAAAAGGAGCCGATAACAGCAGTTCAAATCTGCGTGTTATCGGCTCTGCGTCTGTGCGTCCGGCTCTTTGATAACCGAAATATGAAATTGTGTTACATTGATTAAAATTTCCTGCTTACATTTGGGGCAGAACAGCGGGAAGTTCCGAAGCTCTGTATCTAACCGCATTTTAATACGTGTCTTGCTCCCGCAAACAGGGCATAATAACCATTTGAATTGCTCGCTCTCGTTATGATTCATGGGTTTTATTCTTGCTTTCCTTTTTCAGTACAGCACTGCTGATAACGCTGATACCGCCCAATAACGCACAAGATTTTGACGAAAAAAGGATTCCTGCCGCCACAAGACCAGCGCCGACAACTAAGTTACATACCGCTGCCGTTTTTAACGCTTTCTTTTTCGGGTTGGGAAGCTCTACGGATATTCCCAGTGTGTCATTCAGCTTTTCGCAAACCCTGTTTACTTCTTTAATCATTTTGCCCTCCTAAAATAATAACTGTATGCCGTGATTTGCAATGAGTAACACGCCAATGCCTATGACAACCCATAAGGCTGTGGCTTTCTTTTCTTTCCCTTTTTTCTTGTTCAGAAACAGGAAAAGCAATCCCACACCCACAAGGCAGATACCGATAATCAATGATATGATTGAAATAGTCTGCATAATTTCCGCACTTGGAACGGGTACAAAGTCGGGAATTGGAAAGTTCATTTTATAGCCCCCTTTCTTTTAATTGCTCAAATCTGATAAAATCATTTTCCTCATTGTGATTGCTGAAAAAGTGATTCCTATGATGCCGAAAATAATTGCCGCAATGGGAATTGACAAAAGTCCTGCGCTGCTTCCCTGTGAATTTGACGCTATGGCAACAATGATGATAGACGAAACAACGGTTGCAATCGCTGACTTCTTTATCATTCCAACATACAGCGGGAGAAGCCCCAACAGGATTGCGGATATTGTTGTAACTGCCTGTGTCATTATGTTTCCAAAGCTGAACGTGACAAAATCAAAACATTTTGCCGCAAGAAAGATTGTGGCATATTGGAAGATATTTGATAGTACATGGAACAGGAACATGATACCACATATCAAAATGAGTTTTGCCGTAATCAGTTTTGTGCGACTGATTGGGTAAGTGAAAAGCAAACAGATTGTTTTGTTTCTGTATTCTTCAATCACAAATACGGAAATCAGTACCGCTTCCCATACAATCAGAGTAGCCCTTACAAGCATTGCCGCTAACGTAACTGTATCTAACTGGACAGGGGCAAATCCCGGAAGCGTGGATATATTGCCGCTTGCGGTTAAAAGGCTGGACGTAAAGACGGAAAGCAGAAAGATAATAAAGTTAGCGATTAACAATCCGGCAATATGCGGCTTTAACGGTACTTTCTTAATTTCCATGCGGATAAGGTTCCACATTTTTTTCACCTCCTCCCAATAAGCCTAAATAATAGGTTTCAAGGTCTATCCCTTTGGCTGTGAGTTCTTTCATTGATACTTCCGCAAGCATAGCCCCGTGGTCAATAATTCCGATTGTATCGGCAATTTTAGATAGTTCGTCAAGGATATGGCTGGATATTAAAATGCTTGTGTGGTATTCATGGTTGATTCGCAACAGCAGCTCCCGCACTTCAATAATCCCCTGTGGGTCTAAGCCGTTTATTGGTTCGTCTAAAATAAGCAAATCCGGCTTCGTGAGCATTGCCCTTGCAAGCGCAAGCCGCTGTTTCATTCCCAAAGAGAATTTCCCTACGGCTTTTTTGCCCGTTTCTGCAATCCCTAACAGTGACAGCGTTTCCATGATGTTTTCATAGCCTGCGCCCATGTACCGGCAATGGAGTTCCATGTTCTCGTATGCGCTTAAATGGCTGTAAAAAACAGGGCTTTCAATAATGCTGCCGATACGGGAGAAAACGGGATTGTTCCCCTTGTTGATAGTTTCGCCTAATAAACATACCGTACCTGTATCGGGGAAAATGATGTGGTACAGCGTTTTCATCAGCGAAGTTTTTCCTGCGCCGTTCGCGCCCAAAAATCCGTACACTTCCCCTTGCCTTACATTCATGCAAATATCATTCAGTATGGGGCTGCCCTCTATGGATTTTGATAAGTGCCGGACTTCAACCGCATTTGTCATTCGCCCGCCCCCTTTTTGGGGCATAGCCGCCTTTTGAATATCAGAGTTGCTTTCTGTGCGATTCCGATAAGAGAATATTGGGAGCTGCCTATACACGGATAGGCGAAACAAGTAACCAGCTCCCAACCGTCCTTACCGTAATGATTCAGTTTATCAGACAGCGACTTTTCGGAATGTTCTGTTTCCTTGCTGTCAATTACTATCGTTTTGTACTCAAATTCTGTCATAACAATCTCCTTTACTCAAAAATATCTGCCACAAGGCTATCCACCATAAAATCAAAAACAGCGAAATAATCACAAGTGACGGAAAGCGTTTCTTTTGCATTGATTGTTGACAGCAGCGCACTCAAAATTCCATATGCCTGTGCTTCCTCCATTTTCAGATTGAGGTCTGCGGCATGGATAACCTGTCTGAAAAAATCGAAACTGTCAAACTTGATTTTCTTAATCGTTTCTTCCGGCAGCTTTGTTACAAAAGACTGAAAATCCGGCGTATTGACATTGTAGAGGAACGGCTTGCTGTCGTATTCCCGGAAAAGCCTTTTCATGGACTGTGCAAAGCCCTCTTTCGTCCGGCTGTTCCTGTTTATGTCGATAATTTTTTCTGTCAACCTCCTTTGTATGTCTGTGATTGTTTCAAGGAATAAATCTTCCTTTGTCGGGTAGAGCGTATAAAAAGTACCGATAGATATAACTGCCTTGTCGCATAGATTCTTAATGCTTGTCTTTTTGTACCCTTGCGCTATCCAACATTCCTCGCATAGTTCTTCCAGCTTTTTGCGGATTGCTTTTTTATCAGCGTCCGAAAGGACTGGCTTTGACGGCATAGATTCACTTCTCCTTTCTTCTGAATTGTATTTGCGAATATTCGCTATAAATATTCACAAAACGAATGATAGCACGATTGATAACTATTGTCAAGTAGGGAACTTGATTTAGCAATGCCGTATACCCCCAAAATCAGAAAATCATTCCTTACATTATAGGAAGTATTTTAGTTAACTGATAGAACTGAATAGACATACTCTGAAACCATATTTCAGCTTACAAAAAACCTCTGCTATTTTTTATTCATATTTGGCATTTCTGAAACTCCCCCGTATTAAGAAGCAAGGAAAACTTTTTGAAAAATTTCTCTCAAATATTCGTCAAAAACGCCCTGTGCGGTGTTGTAGGTAGTGAGAGGATTTTCAAGAGGGTTTGGGAAACTTCCCAACAAGCAAAATCTGTCCGGCAAGCCGTAGCGCGGACGGGCAGATTTACGGAAATGGGTACCCGTTTCCTATGCTTGCTCCGAAACTTATCATTTCGCAAATACGGAGGAAGGAAAAGGAATGGATTGGGAACCAGAAATCAAGGACAGCGGCTATCTGCCGGAAAAAGGGAAGCCGACAGAGGAAACGGTCTGCTACAAAATCGGCGGCACATACTATGAAGTGTCTACCTCCTGCGGCGGCTCGGAACGGCTCCGCGACAAGATGATACGGCTCATAAAATCGGAAACCGTCAAACCGCCCAATGACAAACAGGGATAAATGCGCTATAATGATTTTAACACTACTGTTTGTCGGGCGTTCATTACAGGAGGAATGAACATATGACAGCAAATACATATAAGCCCGGACAGATAACAGCATTATACGCCCGTCTTTCGCAGGAAGATACGTTAGAGGGCGACAGCAACAGCATTGTGAACCAGAAAGCAGTCCTCTCCAAATATGCGGCGGACAACGGCTTTTCCAATCCCGTTTTCTTCATTGACGACGGTGTATCAGGTGTGACGTTCGACAGACCAAATTTCAACCGTATGATTGCAGAGATTGAAGCCGGAAACGTAGCAACGGTCATTGTCAAGGATATGTCAAGGTTGGGGCGCGATTATCTGAAAGTCGGCTACTATACGGAAATCTTTTTTGTAGAGCGCGACGTTAGATATATCGCAATCAATGACGGTGTAGACAGCGCAAAGGGGGATAACGATTTTACCCCGTTCCGCAACCTGTTTAATGATTTTTACGCCAAAGATACAAGTAAAAAAGTACGGGCAATCAAACGGGCGCAAGGACAGGCGGGGGAACATCTGACAAAGCCGCCTTACGGCTACATGGTAAGCCCTGCGGACAAAAAGCTATGGATTGTGGACGAGGAAGCCGCTGCTGTGGTGAAACGCATTTTTGATTTATGTATCGGTGGGAAAGGTCCTATGCAGATAGCAAAAATCCTCAAGGAAGATAAAGTACCGACTGCCAAAGCCTACTATGCCGAGAAAAAGGGGAAAGCACTTCCCGAAAATCCGTACAACTGGAAAGACAGCACGATTGTCGGCATTTTGGAACGTATGGACTATTGCGGACATACCGTAAATTTCAAAAGCTATTCCAAATCCCACAAATTAAAGAAGCGGATTCCAACCACAAAAGAACAGCAGGCAATTTTCTATAATACCCATGAAGCGATTGTAGAGGACGCTGTTTTTGAACGGATACAAGAACTAAGAGCGAACAAACGCCGCCCCACAAAAGCGGACAGACAGGGATTGTTTTCCGGCTTGGTATATTGTGCGGACTGTGGGAGTAAGCTACATTTCGCTACTTGTAAAAGTTTTAACGGTTCACAAGACCATTACCGCTGTGCAAAGTACAAGAGCAATACGGGAAGCTGTACGGCTCACTTTATCCGCGAAGAAGTGTTGAAGCAAATCGTATGGAGCAGGATATTTGATGTGACCGCCCTTTTCTTTGATGACATCATGGCTTTCCATGAAATGATGTATCAGCAACGCTCCGCTGAAACGGAAAAGGAAATGAAACGCAGGAAGCGTGAAGTTGAACAGGCGAGGAAGCGGATAGCGGAACTTGACCGTATTTTCAAGCGGATTTATGAGGACGACATAAGCGGCGCAATCAGCCACGACAGATTTTTGAAGCTGTCCGCAGAGTATGAAGCGGAACAGCGGGAACTGGAAGAAAAGGTCAAGGCAGACCAGCAGGAAGTCGATACCTACGAACAGAACAAAAGCGATTTTGACAGCTTCGCCGCGATTATCCGCAAGTATGTGGGGATAAAGGAACTCACCCCTGCAATCGTCAATGAATTTATCAAGAAAATCATAGTCCATGCGCCGGAAAAGGTGGACGGGAAACGGGTACAGAAAGTGGATATTATTTTCAACTTTGTTGGAGAAATCAATTTCCTTTCTGCCACGCAACCGAAACGGCAAGGCGCATAGGAACTCAAAAAGACGGTATAGCCCTTGTAATCGGGGCTATACCGCCTAATCTGAAATTACTTCCCTCTAACCGTAAACATTTGTATTTATAAGGTTTCCGGGGATTCTTAAGTATATATAAGTTTATTCGTATTTGTATGAATTTATTGGTTATTAATGTCTCATTTCTGTCCTAATGTCTCAATTTTGTCTCAGAAATTTTCTTCTCTTATAAAAAAATAAAAATAACCTATTTGGGGTTGGCGTATTAACCGATTGGGGTTAATGTAGAGTAAGATACAAGATGTGGTATATATAAAAAAGAAGGAAGGGAGAAATCATGCTTACTAACTTTGGAAAGTTTTGTAGAAGATTGAGGATTGATAATGGAGAATTACTCTATGATATGGCCAAGAAGTTAGGTGTCTCTTCCGCGTTTATGTCGAGTGTAGAGAATGGCAAAAAAAACCGCCAAAAGAATGGGAATCGAAGATTAAAGCGTTATATACTTTGAATGAAGAAGAGTATGATGAATTAGATAGGGTGTTTTATGAAGCGCAAAATAGAGATAGTATCGACATCAGTAAGTTTAGTATGTCCGATAAAGAATTGATGTGGTCATTTGCGAGAAAGTTTGATACTTTTGACAAGAAGACCTTAAAAAAATTTTTAGATAGTAAGTAGTATCAAGGAGGGAGATATATTGAAGGTAGCGGCGGAGGGCTTATCCAGAACACGAATAGGAAAGATAACAATTGCTTTAAGAGAGTTAATAGGATGCCAAGAAGAGCCATATTTCCCGATTATTGAATTTATAGAATGGGAAATGGGTCAACCAGAAAGAGTATCATATGCCCGTGGGGATATTCCGACGTATCGGAATCCTGAATGGCAAGCCAATACATTTGCAGCTGAATTAATGGCACCGCGCCACCTGATTAAAAATTTGACAGTGGAAGAAATTATGGAAAAATGCGGGATGTCAAGGCAGGCTGCTACTATTCAATATAATTACTGCCATAATTGATGTAATAGCAGAAATGCTTTACATAGAAAAAAACAAGCGCACAAGACGCTTGGCACTTACCGAAAGTGTTGTCACTATGCGGTCAGTTATAATTTTCCTCGCAAGCGAATTATAGCATAGGATGACTTCTTTTGGCAAGTGAAAAATGGAAAGGAGGTAATTCTATGTACATTTACGCGCTTCAAAAAAGACGAAAGATGGCACAAAAATATATGCACGGGATTATGGAAAGAGATGTTTCCCTATTTGGATAGGTCCAGGCCCAGAGCCAATTGCTATTAAACGTGCAAATGTATAAATAAAACTAAAGAGAATATATAGAACTGGCTTATATATTCTCCATATTTTAAATATAGAATTTGGAGGATAAAATTATGGCAAAAACAAAATCAAGTACAAGAGGTGTACAGAATAAGAAAATCGTTGTGGTAAAAGGGTATAGAAAAAGTAATGGAACATATGTTGGCGGACATAGAAGGTCGACACCAAATTAATATTTTACAAAAGATAAGGGGCTGTCGGTAAATGACTCTTTTTAGTGTCATTTACCGACCTGTTTCCCAAAAAAGATATCTCCGCAGAATTCCGTGCTTTTCAGCATGGACTCTTCTGCGGGAGATATCTTTTTCCTTGTTGGCCACCTTATTTTAGGGCGCAAAATTCCCTTGCTGCTTATTTTGGAAGTACTCTTTTCCTATGCAGCTTTCTCCTCAGTTTTCCCTTCGAATTTATGTATTTTATCATGCAGAAAACGGTGATATTTATTTATATTTCGGCCAATCGCATACAGCATAAATTCCTTGTATACTTTTTCTGTAGATCGATAATTAAAACGGCGAAATTTTTCGTTTTCTTTTATGTCTCCAAAGTGCCCTTCTGTCTGTATTGAGCGGATCTGGCGGTTCAGTATCCCCTTTTCGCTCTGTATATTGGCGTGGGTTTCTTCCTTTAGTTCTTCCCAGCGTTCATTGACTTTCATCACCTTATTTTTCTCTGCATCTTTTTCGGCATTATATTTATATAAACATTTCGCTTTATGCTCACATCCACTGCAGTCTGCACACCCATACACCTCATACCTCTGTGTATACCCATCCTGTTCTTTTGTCTCTGTCCGGATATGCCTTAATTCCCGTCCGTCATGGCATATATAATAATGCTCATCTTCAAAAACCTCATATTTCATGTTGTGATACTTTCCGATGTCTTCTTTATAGGCTCGCGTTTTCCTCTGTTCATGATCTTGAAGTTTGATATAACTGGTAATCCCTTTTTCTTTCAAATACAGGAGATTCTTCTCGCTGCAATAGCCACTGTCAGCAGTTACTTCTTCCAGTATATCCCCAAATGCTTTCTGATGTTTTTCCAGAACGGGGATCAATGTATTATAGTCTGTACGGTCGTTACTCACATATACGTGGATTATAAAATAATTTTCCACTATAACCTGAACATTATATGCGGCTTTTAACTGTCCGTTCAGCATGTGGTCTTCTTTCATCCTCATAAACGTGGCTTCCAGGTCCGTCTTGGAATAGCTGTTCCGGTCTTTCCCCATGATCTCGAAACTGTTCTTATATTCCATCAGACGGCTCCCGCATTTTTCCAATTCTTCGTAGAGCTGCTGGAGTTCTGGTTTTTTCTGGCCTTTCCCATTTACAAATGCAATCCCCTCCCCTACCGCTATCTGCAGCAGGTTCTGCTGGAGTTTCAGGATCTCAAGGGGAGAACAGTTGTCAATTTCTATGACCGTATTATTCGATATCTTTTTATGTTTTGTCAGCTTACGTCTCCTGTTTTCTTCAATCACTTTCCGAACCTTGTCCATGCCTTCGATCACAAACATCTGTGCATTTCCAAGATCATACTTTGCTCCATAGCCATATTCAAACAAGAGCGTGTTGTATTTTTTATAAAGGGCATCTATCGTATCCAACAGCCCGACAAGGTGGTAATTCAGCGTTCCGCGCCAGACAAACGTATAGCGGTTCGCATTGGCCTCTATTTTTGTGCCGTCGATGTAAAGCTGCTTAAGCGTAAGGAGTCCCTCTTTCTCTAACCTGCGCAGGAACTGATAATTCAGTTCATCCAATACTTCGCCTTTCAGCTTTTTCCCTTTGAAGTCATAGAAAGTATCCCTCTTTGGCTTCTGACCTTTGGTCAACAGGATAAAAGCGAGGTCTCTCTGGCATAAATCTACAATACGGTCAACCGCACGAACTCCGCGCATATTTGCGTAAGTAACAACAGCATACAGCATGATTGGGTTGTACCCGGTTCTTCCCTGGTCAGAATAACAGGCAAGCAGGCCTGAAAAATCTAAATCCTCCATCACTTTTTTCAGGGTATAGACTGGATCGTCGTCGGGTAAAGCCAATTCATAGAAGTTAAAATTAATTTTTTGTTGCCCAAACTCAAAAAAGTCGTTATAATAATCTTGTTTTAGCATGGTTCCATTATAACATGGAACGGGGAGAAGATGGTTGTCGTTAGCCATCTTTTTTCTCTTTTGTGGAAAAATTTTCAGGGGGCGATGTGACTCGTATGAATCACATCGCCCCCTGTTATGGACTATCTATTTCCCGACAGCCCC
>CAJTGB010000078.1 GCA_910575835.1 Lachnospiraceae bacterium
GGACTTATAAAATGGATGAAATAAGTCAGGATGAAGCCGTTAAAGCTGGCATAAAATCAAATGCTAATTAGGCCAGTTATTAATTATTCGATGTACTAGTGTTTCGCGAAATCAGAACCACCGGCTTAGCCGGTGGTTTGCTCACGCCCTATAAGGGCTCATTACCGGCTCTGGAGTCTAAAGACTCATCGAATGGGTTTACCAGCCGCAACATCATTCTGTACTAAGCCCTATGGGCTTATCTTATTTGTTCTTTTTTACCGGCTCACCCGTAAACGGGTCAATATACTCTTTTAATGATATCTGATCATATTCATAATCCTCTTTTAACTGATTTTGAATATACTCTTGGATTTTCTTTGCATTTTTACCTACAGTGTCTACATAATATCCCCTGCACCAGAAATGTCTGTTCCCAAATTTATATTTCAAATTTGCATGTCTTTCAAATATCATAAGAGTACTTTTTCCCTTTAGATATCCTACAAAACTTGATACACTTATACTTGGTGGAATTTCCACAAGCATATGTACATGATCCCTGCACATTTCTGCTTCCACTATATGGACACCTTTCCTTTTACATAAAGTACTTAGTATATTTGCTATATCCTCTTTTAATTGTCCATATATTATTTTTCTCCTAAACTTTGGTGCAAAAACGATATGATACTTACAATTCCATTTTGTATGTGATAGACTATTATTATCCATATGGATACCTCCTTTGTTTTTAATGTGGCTGGCAAACCAACATTATTATAACATTGGAGGTTTTTACTGTAAGCTGAAGCAACTCCAACCACCCGCAGAGCAGGTGGTTTATTTGTTTACCAATATTCCATTTTTCGGAACACGAAAAACTCCATATTGGTAAACAGGCCCTTGGCCTAACAAATAAAAACAGATATGAACACTCATACCTGTTTACATAGCATTTTTATAAAAGCTGGAAATCGGACTTGAACCGACGACCCCTTCATTACGAGTGAAGTGCTCTACCGACTGAGCTATTCCAGCATTTGGCTCTCTAACTGACAGCCACAAATAGTATTATACCAAATTTTTGAATATTTGCAAGAACTTTTTTGCATTATTATCTATTTTTTTCACCTTTTTTCATATTCATGAATTCACCGGCTCTCCTTCACATGCACCGTCATCTGGGGATATGGAATCTCAATGCCATGTTCATCCAGCGTAAGCTTGATAGTCTCCAGCATTCTCCATTTCGTCGTCCAGAATTCTTCATTTTTCACCCACGCACGCGCACCGAGAATAACCGCGCTGTCTGCCAGCTCATCCACAAACACATTGATCTCCTCGTCCTTCATCACACATTCATCCGACCTAAGTATCTCTTCGATCAGTGCCTTCGCCTTCCGAAGATCCGCCTGATAGGAAATAGACACCTTAAGATCGAGCCGCCTCTCATCCTTGGCCGTTGCATTGGTCAAGCTGCTGTTTGTCAGCATCCCGTTGGGAATCACGATCGTCTTATTGTCAATGGTGCTAAGCTTCGTGTAGAAGATCTGTATCTCCTTTACTGTTCCTTCATTCTTATTCGTATCCTCAACGATATAATCCCCCACCTCAAAAGGCTTCAATAAGAGGATTAGGACGCCGCCTGCAAAATTCGACAGGCTTCCCTGCAGCGCCAGGCCGATCGCAACACCTCCAGACGCAACCAGCGCAGCAACCGACGCCGTATCCACGCCGAACTTAGCCGCAATGCTGAAGATCAGCAGTGTATACAGACCCACCTTCAGAAATGAATCAACAAACTGCTCTACGCCTTTATCCGCATTGGACCTTTCAAGCGAACGCCGCACCAGCTTTTGGATCCACTTTATGATGATCCTTCCAACGAAGAACACCGCCAGCGCGATCAGCACACGCACGCCGAACCCAGCCAGCTTCGGGATACTGTCCTGTATAAACTGTGCAAGACGCCCCACTTCTTCCACCGTATCCTGCGTCACTTCTTTCACTTCCACGGCCGCTGTCGCTGCCACCTCGCCTGCCGTAGTAACCCCTCCTCCATCGGACGGTGCCGGTATTGCCATAGTGTTCCCCTCCCTATCAATTCATGCACCCCGCCTTCATCAGGATTCAGATGTTATTTGCCTGCCATCTGCTTTTCCTGCGGCACAAAAGGCATGATATGCTTCCCAATTGTTTTCCTCCTAAACCAGCGCCAGAAATGCGCTGAGGTTCCCGCGGGCGGTTCCTGTGCTTCTGTGCGAGAACAGGATCTCTGGATTGCAGTGCGTACACAGATTGGTCACCGCGGTATTCTCTTTACATACGCCGGCCTCTGCAAGCACCGCCTGATTGGCTCTCCAGAGATCAAGCTGATACTTCCCGTTCTCTTTTCGGCAGAACAGGTCCGGCCACAAAGCTTCGTCAAAACCTGCCCTGAATTCTTCGATCACATCCTCGCTGACCTCATAACAATCCCGGCAGATCGACGGCCCAATGGCAGCGACCACCTGCGACGGGTCTGTTCCGTACTCCTTCTGCATCAGCTCTACGGTGACCTTGCCCATCTTGTTAACAGTCCCCCGCCAGCCGGAGTGGCTAAGTCCGATCGCCCGATGCACCGGGTCCACGAAGAACAGCGGCACACAGTCCGCATAAAAGGTTACCAGACAGATCCCTGGCACATTGGTCACCATCCCGTCGGTCTCCATAAAACGGCTTCCCCTGTCCTTCGCCTCCACAACCGCCACATTCGTGGTATGAGTCTGATTCGTATAGGTCAGATCTTCTGTCTTCACTCCAATAGCCTTCGCGATCCTGCGCCGGTTCTCTTCCACCGCCTTCGGATCATCGCCTCTCGTCGTGCTGATATTCATGGTTGCACAGTGTCCGGTACTGACTCCTCCAAGCCGCGTGGAGAACCCGTGCTTTACCATTCCCGTACTCTCGAGTATCGGATAAGACAGATAGGGTACTCCGTCCACTGTCTTCTCATCAAATATATGTTCCTGGTTCTTATATTTTAACCCAAGTGCCATGCATTTATCCTCCTATATAGTCAAACGCATTGGGATATACCGTCACCGTATCTCCCTCAAAGCTCACCACGTCAAAACGGCACGCCTGGTCCGTAAGCCCGCGGCGCATGATATAATACAGGGCGCATTTTGAAATAGTACGCTGCTTCCTTCTGTCAACTGCCTCCGCCGGATGTCCGCTTCTTGCATCCAAACGATACTTCACCTCGCAAAAGACCAGATATTCTCCGTCCCTCGCAATGATATCGATCTCTCCCATCCTGCACCGGAAGTTATATTCAAGTATCTCATAGCCCCGCTCTTCCAGATATGCTCCTGCCCTGCGCTCATATTCAGTTCCCGTCCGGCGTTTATTCTGCTTCTTATGCATCTTCTACCTTTTTTATTCTGTTCTCCGGCAGACAAAAGATTGCCCGTCAGATAAATTTCCTGATAAAAGTCATCCTGTGGATCGGCGACGCCCCCAGCTTCGCAAGCCCTGCAATATGCTCCTTCGTCCCATAGCCCTTATTCCGTGCAAATCCATATCCAGGGATCACCGGATCATATTCCGCCATAAGACGGTCTCTGGTGACCTTGGCAACAATACTGGCCGCAGCAATGGACACGCTCTTTTCATCTCCCTTGATGATCGGCACCTGAGGGATCGTAATCTCAGGGATCGTAACCGCATCGTTAAGAAGCACATCCGGGCAGACATTAAGCTTACTGATTGCCATCCGCATCGCCTCATAGGTTGCCTGAAGGATGTTGATCTCATCTATCCTCTGCGGCCCGGCCATTCCGATTCCCACAGCAACCGCCTTCTCCATGATCTCCTCATACAGGGCTTCCCGTTTCTTCTCGGATAGTTTCTTGGAATCATTCAGATACAGGATCTCACAATCTTCAGGCAGGATCACCGCCCCCGCCACAACCGGCCCGGCAAGCGGTCCCCTGCCTACCTCATCGATCCCGCAGATATACCTGCACATGCTGTACTCTCTCTCATAAGCGCGCATCGCTTCAAGCCTGGCTCTTTCTTTCGCAAGCTTCTCCTGCTGCTTTTTGAGCCTCTCTTCCTCACGCTTACTCATGCTTGATCACTCCCAGTCTGTCAAACGGAAAGATACGGACCCAGGCTCTTCCGATCAGATCCTCTCTTTTTAATATTCCCACATTCGGGTCGCGGCTGTCGGAACTGTGATTGCGGTTGTCTCCAAGCACGAAATACTCATCCTCTCCCAACACAACCGGTTCTGCTGCAATCCCCGGAGAATCCATCACCGCCGCGCCGTAGATATCGCTCTCAAGCAGTATATTATTGATATAGACATATCCGTCTATCACCTGGATAGTCTCTCCCGGCAAACCTATGATCCTCTTAATGTAATATGTATTCTCCTCATGCCGATAGGGAAATACAATGATGTCAAACCGTTTCGGCTCTGTAAAATGATAGGACAGCTTATCTACAATAAGATTATCTCCGTCGCTCAACGTCGTCTCCATCGAAGAACCGCTGACCCTGGTCCTCTGTCCAACAAATGTAATGATCAGGTAGGTCAGCCCGATAATGACGACGATATACATGATCCATCCGCCCAAGATACTGAAGATACCCTTCTCTTCTTCATTTCTTCTGTCTGTATCTCTCATTGCTACTGTCTCCTTTTTCATTCCCAATTCTATCACACTTCCTGCGGACATTCCAGTGTCAGTCTTCCCAGCCTTCCGTTCCGGAAATCATCCAGCAGCAGAACGGCCGCCTTTTCCGTATCAAGTTCATTTCCCCGAAGCCTGCAATGCCTGCTCTCGGCGATCCTGCCAAGCATCACATAAGCGTCGGGATCCGTCTCTATGTGATATTTCTCCTCCAGCACTCCGGGATAACGGCTTCCGATGAGCCGGATCAGTTCCGCCGCCAGTTCCTCCGTATTCAGGATCTCATCCTTCATAGAGCCGATAAATGCCATCATAAGCCCTACCTTCTGATCCTCAAACTTCGGCCACAGGATTCCCGGCGTATCCAGAAGCTCCACCTGCTTATTCAAGCGTATCCACTGCTTGCCCTTGGTAACCCCTGGCTTATTGCCCGTCTTGGCGCACGCCTTACCCGCCAGGGAATTGATAAATGTCGACTTGCCGACATTCGGGATCCCCACCACCATCGCACGGACCGGACGGTTCAGAATCCCTCTTTTCCGGTCTCTTTCGATCTTCTCCTTACAGGCTTCCTTAATAATACCGTGGATCGGCTTCATGCCGTTATTCTTCCTGGAATCTACCTTCATCACCAGGATGCCCTGATTCCTGAAATACTCTGCCCAGGCATCGTTCCATTTCTCCTCGGCAAGATCAGCCTTATTCAGCAGGATCAGCCTGGCCTTATTCCGTCCAAGCTCATCGATATCAGGATTCCGGCTGCTCACAGGGATCCTCGCATCCACAAGCTCGATCACCAGATCTATCAGTTTTATATTCTCCTGCATCATACGTTTCGCTTTCGTCATATGACCTGGATACCATTGAAAATGCATACTTTCCTCCATTCTATCCGCAGCTAAATGCTTCGCTCCGGCATCTATTTTACACATCCAAGTGCTTCACTTCAACGTCCATTTTACACATCCGAAGTGCTTCGCTTCGGCGTCTATTTTACCCATCCGAAACTCTTCCACGGGGAGATTACAAACCACGCCTTCCCGTAGATATATTCCCGTTTGACATTGCCCACATCCGCATTGCGGCTGTCCTCGCTGCTTGCGCGGTTGTCCCCGAGCACAAAATACTCATCCTCCGCAAGCTCTATCTTCTCATCCGCGATCCCAACGTCGCTGATATCTGTCGTCTCATATTCTTCTTCTAATTTCTCACCGTCAATATAGATCCTGTTCTCTATGATCTCTACGCTCTCTCCGGGCAGGCCGATGATCCTCTTCGTATAATAATGAACGTTCTCATTTCCCTTGGGCTTGAACATAATGATGTCCCCCCGCTTCGGAGCCATTGCATTATATCGGATCCTGTTCACCAGGACAACGTCTCCGTTGCTCAGCACCGGCTTCATAGAGTCTCCCACCGTACTGACCTGCTGTCCAAAAAACCACACCCAGACAAACGCCATCAGACAGACAACGCCGATTTTGAAGATCCATATGGCGATCCCCAGCAGGAATCCCAGATCTATATGAAACTCTATCTTTTTCTTCTTATTCTTTTTAAATATCCGTTTCCTTCGTCTGCGTACCATGTACCCTCTTCTATTTCCGTTATACAAGAAAAGGACAATATACAATATGTACTTGTCCTTTTCATCCTGTTTCTTATTTTACTAATTCTTTTACCTTCGCTTTCTTACCAACGCGGTCTCTTAAGTAGAACAGTTTCGCTCTTCTTACCTTACCTCTTCTTACTACTTCCACCTTCTCAACGTTTGGTGAATGCAGCGGCCATGTCTTCTCAACGCCGATTCCGTTAGAATTCTTTCTTACGGTAAATGTCTCTCTGGAGCCGCCTCCCTGTCTCTTAAGAACGGTTCCCTCGAATACCTGGATTCTCTCGCGGTTTCCTTCCTTGATCTTACCGTATACCTTCACGGTATCTCCAACATGAAACTCCGCTACGGTCTCCTTCAACTGCTCTGACTCAATCTTCTTAATAATATCGTTCATTGTGTGCCTCCTTATTCTACGGATGTTCATAATACTTCTGTACCAGAGGACCATCTCTTTTCTTCACAACGTATTACATTCTATCACATTTACCATCACTTGACAAGGGAATTCTTTCTATTCTTTCAGGATTCTTTAGCCGCGGGCAAGGACTCTCTCTGCCTCCGTCAAATCGGCCTTCTCAAGCAGATCCGGCCGCAGCCTCGCCGTCCTTAACACAGACTGTTCGCGCCGCCACTTCTCGATATTCGCATGATGCCCGGACAGCAATATCTCAGGAACCCGTTTCTCATGCCAGACCTCCGGCCTGGAATACTGGGGATATTCAAGCAGATTATCCTGGAAGCTCTCAAACTCCGCCGACACGTCATTGTGCAGGACTCCTGGCACTAGCCGGGAGACGGCATCCACCATGATCATAGCCGGAAGCTCCCCGCCTGTCAGGATATAATCTCCTATCGAGACATAATCCGTTACGATCTCTTCCAACACCCGCTCATCGATCCCCTCGTAATGCCCGCACAGGAACACCAATTCCTCTTCTTTGGCAAATTCCTCTGCCATTCCCTGAGTAAATGTCTTCCCCTGGGGCGTAAGATAGACGACCCGGGGCTTCTTCCTGATTGCCGGCGTCCCGTCTTCAATCGGCACAGAGCTGTCATCGCCATCCGCCTTCTTTCCGGCGGCAATCTTCGCTTCCACAGCCCGATAAGCCTGATACACCGGTTCAGCCTGCATCAGCATCCCGGCTCCCCCTCCGTAAGGATAATCATCCACACTATTATGCTTATTAAATGCATAATCTCTGATATTGACAGCGTCAATCGACAGGATCCCTTTCTCCATGGCCCTGCCGATGATGCTCGTCCCAAGCCCCTGCATTACCATCTCCGGGAACAGCGTCATAATATAAAAATGCATATCAAAAGCTCCTTCCTGCCTGTCAGATCAGCCCGTTCATCACGTGAATCTTCATCTGCCTTCCCTTGATATCCACATCCAGAATACATTCTCTGATGGCCGGGACCAGCACCTCTCCCTTCACCGGATGGTCGATCACATAGACATCATTCGCCCCTGTCTCCATCACATCCTTAAGGACGCCGAATTCCTCCCCCTGATCGGTCACGATCTTCATCCCGATCATATCCGCGATAAAATACTCGTCCTCCTCAAGAGGAACCGCATCTCCACGCTCTACCAAAAGCGGACATCTCTTATACCGCTCAATATCATTTATATTATCATAGCCCTTGAATTTTAAGATAACAAACTGCTTAAAAAACTTAACGTTCTCAATCTCCAAGGGCAGTGTCTCTTTCCCTGTATCCATTATCACATGTTTTAATTCTCTGAACCGCCCGGGATCGTCTGTCGTCGGAAATACCTTTACCTCTCCGCGGATCCCGTGAGTCTGAGTGATCACCCCAACCTGCAATAAATCTTCCATAATCTGTATTCCCCCATTCGGCCTTTGAGTATAAACAAGGACAGGCGGCAATCCTATGCGTCTGTCCTTTGCTTCAGAGGCAAACCTCTTCTTCTCGTTAATCCATGATATCAACGATAACCTTCTTATCTTCTTTGGCAGCTGCCGCTTTTACAACCGAGCGGATCGCTTTGGCAATACGTCCCTGCTTTCCAATCACCTTTCCCATATCAGAATCGGCAACATGTACTTCCAGGACTATTGTCTTCTTTTCCTCTCTCTCAGTCACAACAACGCTGTCGGGATCGTCCACCAGGGCTTTTGTAATAACTTCCACCAACTCTTTCATAATTGTGCACCTCAAAAACAAGATTTACATTCAGAATCTATTTCTCAATGCCTGCTATTTTAAAGATCTTGCTTACAACTTCTGTCGGCTGTGCACCATTATTCAGCCACTTCTTAGCTGCCTCTTCGTCAACCTTGATCGCACTCGGATCACAATTCGGATCATAGGTTCCAATCTCATCGATAAACTTACCATCCCTTGGGGATCTTGAATCAGCCACGATGATTCTATAGAAAGGAGCCTTCTTCTGTCCCATTCTTCTTAATCTGATCTTTACTGCCATTGTATTCCACCTCCATAAAATATTGTGTTAATTATCTGATTACAGTCCATTCCTCAGACAAGGAAACTGTAATTGTATATAACGCGCCGAAAACGCGGTATATCATTGTCAGAACGGCAGACGGAACTTCCCTTTCCTGCCGCCTTTGCCCATCATCTTCATCATCTTCTTCATCTCACCGAACTGCTTCACCATCCGGTTGACCTCGCTGATGTCCACACCTGCGCCTCTGGCGATCCGGTGCTTTCTAGACGGGTTCAGTATATCGGGATTCCTTCTCTCCTCAGGCGTCATAGAGTAGATCATAGCCTCCATCCGCGCCATGCCCTTCTCTGCCTGGGATGTCTGCTCATCGTCAAGCCCCTTCATCTTACCCATACCGCCAAGGCCGGGAAGCATGCTCATAATACTGCCGAGACCGCCCATGTTCTTCATCTGACTGATGCTCTCTAAGAAATCCTCAAAATCAAACTGGTTCTTCTTCATCTTCTGGGTCATCTGTCTTGCTTTCTCTTCGTCGATCTCGGCCTCCGCCTTCTCGATCAGAGTCAGCACATCACCCATTCCAAGGATACGGGACGCCATTCTGTCTGGATAGAACTGCTCCAGTTCAGATAATTTCTCTCCCATACCTGCATATAATATCGGTTTCCCGGTGACGGCTTTGACGGAAAGCGCCGCCCCGCCCCGGGTATCGCCGTCAAGCTTCGTGACGATCACACCGTCAATACCCGCCTTCTCGTTAAATTCCTTCGCTACATTCACCGCATCCTGGCCCGTCATAGCGTCAATGACCAGAATCGTCTGGTGAACGGTCACCGTCTCCTTGATCTCCTGAAGCTCTTCCATCATGCCCTCATCAATATGAAGACGTCCGGCTGTATCCAGGATCACAATGTTGTTCCCGTTCTTCTTGGCGTGTTCTACGGCGGCTTTCGCGATATTGGCCGGCTTATGGTTGTCACCCATGGCAAATACTTCCACGCCCTGCTTCTCACCATTCACCTGCAGCTGCTTAATAGCCGCCGGTCTGTATATATCGCAGGCTACAAGCAGGGGCTTCTTGCCCTTAAGCTTGTATTTCCCCGCAAGCTTCGCTGTCGTGGTCGTCTTACCGGCTCCCTGAAGGCCCGCCATCATGATGACCGTTATCGCGCTTCCCGGCTGAAGCTGAATCTCCGTCGTCTCAGACCCCATCAGCTTCACCAGTTCTTCATTCACGATCTTAATGACCATCTGCCCCGGATTCAGTCCGTTCATGACATCCTGTCCGATCGCCCTCTCCTGGACACTCTTAATAAAATCCTTGACAACCTTGAAGTTAACATCCGCCGCAAGAAGCGCTCTCTTAATCTCCTTAAGAGCCTCCTTGACATCCTCCTCGGTAAGCCGTCCCTTGCTTCTTAAATTCTTGAATATATTTTGAAGTTTCTCTGTCAAACTGTCAAATGCCATACGAAAACTCCTCTGTTATCTCATTACTGCTCCATTCACAGCCTTATCTTACATCTCTTCTATGATCTCACCGGCGATCCTTCGGATACTCTGTATCAATTCGTCCGAATCTTCTCTCGGATACTCCTCCAGGAGACGGTCTATCCTCTCCACCTTCTCCCTGACTGCCAGAAACTTCTCTACCAGGTGGAGCTTCTCCTCATATCCCTTAAGCGCCTGATTGCATCGCCTGATCAGATCGTGGACCCCCTGACGGCTGATACCTGCTTCCTCGGCTATCTCTCCAAGCGAGAGATCCTCCGTCACAAACCGTTCATAGATCTCCTTCTGATGCTCCGTCAGCAATTCACCATAAAAATCAAACAGCAATGTCTGTTCCAGAATCTTATCCACTTCTATCACCTTCGCTATCATACAGCAAAAAATGCAGGCTGTCAAGTATTTTTTCTTTACGAACTAACATTCGAGTTCTTCCGTCTTATACGGTAAACAGCAAACCGAGAATCCCATTTATAATCCAAGAGCCCCGTCTTGTAAGTCAAAGACCCCGCTGCGAGCCAAATGTTCTGCCATTCATGCATACTACTGCAGCATCAATCCCATTACATACAGATCAAAATACTCTCCGTTAATCAGCGTCGTGTTCTTTAACCGTCCTTCGATTTCAAAACCAAATCTTTCATATAGCTTCACAGCTACTTCGTTATCGCATCGCGTATCTAACTGTATTCTGGTAGTAATCCCATTCCCCTTACAGAAATCAATCAACTGGCGGATCATCTCGGTTCCGATTCCTTTTGCCTGATATTTTTTTGCAACAACGATCCCAAGCTCTCCTTGGTGGCGGGCCTTTATCTTATTGCCGGAATGAATGGTTCCAATTCCGGCGATCTCATCTTTGTCCATTGCAAGAA
This sequence comes from Lachnospiraceae bacterium, assembly GCA_910575835.1. Classification (GTDB taxonomy): domain Bacteria; phylum Bacillota; class Clostridia; order Lachnospirales; family Lachnospiraceae; genus Sporofaciens. Next base: position 11,104 of record CAJTGB010000078.1, read on the forward strand.
TCATGATACTAGCCGGCTGTTTCTTAGTAGAGATAATGTCTTCTTTCTGACCAGCCTCGTCCATAGGATATTCATCCTTTTCAAAACTCAAGAAAGTCGTTTCCCCACCCACATAATTATAGAAGTCTACGATTTTCTTCGCATCCTCAAGTTCCGGTTCCCGATACAATGTTAACAACCTAACTCAATCAACTACAACATATAGTGTTTCTTTTAATTGGCACGGGATTCTCTGTGCCTTTCTTTATTCATAACCACTAATACG
>CAJTGB010000079.1 GCA_910575835.1 Lachnospiraceae bacterium
CGGCTGCTTCTGAGAAAAATTCATAGAAATCTCCCTCCCGGTCGCATACTGTTAATATTGGAATATCCTCCGGCACCCTTTGGTGCGTCTCATTCATGCTATTCAGCCATCGGAAACTTTCTTTTTCCTCTATTGGCTTGGAACGTTTTTGCTCCCTTGTTCCAGAATCATCCTTTCGCTTTTCGCGCGTATTTGTTTCCTGATAAATAATACCCAAAGGAATCCCTTGATCTGTCACTGCGATGCATGAATGAACCAGCATTCCTCTTTGCTCCGTACTGCAATGGTATCCCATCCCTTGGATCGCTTTTCGATCGCCAAATCCAACAGATGTAGTATCCTGGATCGCTAAAATCCACTCTGCATCTGCACATTTCATTTTTTCTACAGTTGCTCTGGATATGCTGTCAAGTAATTCATCTTTGGAGACATCTCTATTACTAAAGAAACGGTATGCTGCTTTTGCAGAGCTTCTGGATCCGGTTGCAGCCCAAGTGGATTTTCCAGGTGATGCCGCGAAAGCATCCATAATTTTGAAGAAGCGTGTTTTTAAACGCTGATCGACAAAATTTACGTCCCTAAACTCTTCTTGCCAATTCCTACATTCAGCCGTCATTTGGATAGCCCCTTTTTCTTTAGTATAGCATGGGAACAGATAAATATCCATGATTACTTGTGGGTCAAGTTAAGTGTAAGCAACGGGGCATCAAATTTGCAGCGCTGCGAAGCAGCGGGGTATGTGACCCTCGCAGCAGCCGCCAAATGTGCATGCAAGCATGCCCGCTTGGCTCGTTGCTCGCGGGATTAAATGTGCATGCAAGCATGCCCGCTTGGCTCGTTGCTCGCGGGATTAAAGGCAAGATATGGTATGATCTGCCGTATCTTGCCTTACGCACATCAGCATTTCTCTGCAATATCATCCTTACCACACATATATCAGCATTTCTCTGCGATATCATTCTTACTTCACGCACATCAGCATTTCTCTGCGATATCGTAAATCAACCTCTGCGTATCCTCCCATCCGATACACGGGTCCGTAATAGACTGTCCGTATACCAGATTCTCCGCGATATCCTGCCTTCCTTCCACAAGATAGCTCTCTATCATAACACCCTTCACCAACCGCTTCAGCTCCGGGTTATAATTCCTGCTGTGCATCACTTCGCTTACGATACGGATCTGCTCCTTATACTGCTTACTGGAATTAGAGTGGTTCACGTCTACGATCACAGCCGGATTCTTCAGATTCCACTTCTCATACATTTCCGCAAGACGCGCAAGATCCTCATAATGGTAGTTGGGTATATTCTTCCCGTACTTGTCCACACCGCCCCGCAGGATGGTGTGCGCCAGTTCGTTTCCGCTGGTCTCCACATCATTCCCGCGATAAATGAACCGATGCGGGTGCTGCGCCGCGGTGACGGAATTCAGCATAACCGACAGATCTCCGCTGGTCGGATTCTTCATCCCGACCGGGATATCCATACCGCTGGCAGTCAGACGGTGCTGCTGATTCTCCACAGACCGCGCTCCTATAGCCTCATATGACAGCACGTCGTCCAGATAACTCCTGTTCTCGGGATACAGCATCTCATCCGCCGTAGACAGACCTGTCTCCTCCATCACACGGATGTGCATCTTACGGATCGCGATGATACCCGCCAGCAGATCCGGTTCCTTCTCCGGGTCCGGCTGATGCAGCATCCCCTTGTATCCGTCGCCGGTCGTCCGCGGTTTGTTGGTATAGACTCTGGGTATCACCAACACCCTGTCCGCCACCTGATCGGACACCATCTTAAGCCTTCTCGTATATTCGCACACGGATTCTTCGTTATCCGCGGAACACGGCCCTACCAGGACTATGAACTTGTCCTTCTTTCCCGTAAATATATCTCTGATCTCTTCATCTCTCTTTTGCTTTATCTCTCTGATCCTGTCAGAGACCGGATACTCTGCCTTCAATACCTCCGGCAGCGGCAGCTCATGATTGATCTTAATTGACATTGACCTTCCTCCTAAATTCCTGTACTGAGTCCTTACCGCCTGCGCCGGTCACACAGCGCAAATCTGAAGCCTGCAGGATAAGCGGTCAGTACACTCATATTTATCAATATAATATCTTGGCTCACTTGTGTCAATGTCTTTTGCCGCTGCCGCATGGCATATGGTACTTTTATTTATAAATGTTACTTCTATTTATTAAAATGAAACTTTCGTAAAATCTATTCCATCCGAAAAGTTATTGCAGTATAATGTAGCCAATGCTAAATTGAGAGACGCTGAAACTTTTCGGTGTACTAGAGGAGGTATTCTATATGGATATAAGCAACTATAAAGCATATATTTCGTCCGAAACGATGATGGGACCTAATAGTATAAGGATATTGGCAGAGCTGCTCGATAAATATCCTTTACAGTTCGTTCCTGATGATACAATCCTCGATCTGGGATGCGGAACAGGACTGACAAGTCTTGTCATTGCAAAAGAAACAAAAGCGAAAGTTATTGCGAATGATCTGTGGATCAGCGCAGAAGATAATGGAAAACGGTTTGCCAAATGGGGCGTCAAAGACCAGGTAACGCCTATGTGCGAAGATGCGAATTATCTTCATTTTGAAAAAAAGCAGTTCCGTGCTCTGATCAGCATTGATTCTTATCATTACTTTGCAGGATACAAGGGATTTTTTCAGGAAAAGATTTTACCATTTATAAAAGATAACGGCACGGTCCTAATTGGAATCCCCGGTCTCAAGGATGAATATACAGGCCGTGCCAAAGAGCTTCTCTCCGATTGGCTTGGAGACGACGCTTATATGTTCAAAAGTCCGAAACTCTGGAAGGAACTGATCGGCAGCGGCGATAGAATCGAGTCGGTGAAAACATGGGAAATGGATTGCTTCAGCAAAGCATGGGATGATTGGCTTGCGGCAGACAACAAATTCTCGCAAAATGATAAGCAGTATTTTGAAACAATCATCAAACCATATACTTGCTTTGTGGGCATTTATATCAAGATTAAAAAAGCATCGTAAACAGAATTTACAGAGAGGGGAAATAATTTTGGAAGATAATACATTAATAACGGAACAGACCGATCTGAAACTTGCAGATTACTTACATACATCAGCTAACGGCCGAGAAAATCTGGGTGAAGAGATACCTGTAGCGGTTTACCGGCTACTGGAATATTCCCTCCGCGAAGAACTGACTGAACAATTCGGACGAAATGACCAGATCCGCATTTTCCGTAACGCGGGTTACCGGGCAGGACAATATTTTGCAAAACAGCATCTGAATCTGTCACTGCCGTTCTCTGAATTTGCCGCCCAGCTTCAAAAGCAGTTGGGGCGATTCAAAATGGGGGTTCTCCGAATCGAAAAAATGAATGAAGATACAGGCAAGATCATCCTCACAGTCTCGGAAGACGCCGACTGTTCCGGTCTCCCCACACTTGGAGAAACGGTATGCAATTACGATGAGGGCCTCATATCAGGAATCCTCACCGCTTATACCGGCAACCCGTACACTGCGGTCGAGATCGACTGCTGGGCAACCGGGGACAGGGTATGCCGTTTTCAGGCAGAAGTCAAGGATTCGTTCCATGTACAGGAGTTGAGAGAGCCTTACCATGATTCAAAGCAGGAGCTTCACTCTCTGCAAAGTGAAATAGAAGAATTAACAGCATATACGGCAGAGCTTTCCAAAGGGAATCTGTCTGTCCCATTCCCAGGCAAGAGTAATTTCCTGTGTGAGAATCTAAAAAACCTTCATGCGAACCTGAACCACCTCACCTGGCAGGCCCAGCAGGTAGCCAAAGGCGACTATTCACAGCAGGTAGCTTATCTTGGGGATTTTTCCGAGGCATTTAACGAGATGACCAAGCAGTTAAGGGAACGCGAAGAACGCCTGCGCCAGGAAGCGTTCCGAGTCCGGAACCATGCCGAGATGATCGAGGGCTATAATGAGCTTATGGTCGAAATGCTCAGCAAACGGAAGGAATGGCTTCTTGTCGTGGATACGAACACGAAAGAAATCCTCTACTGCAACAAGAAGCATCACGGCGGCGCTGTGGATGCAAGCTTCTGCCGCGCCTGCAAAAAACGACTTCCATTTCAGCATGAGATCTTGAAATGGAACTGCGACGAACAATATAAAGTATGGGAAATGAATGGTGATGCCGACACCCACTACCGTATCACTTCCTTCCCGATCCAATGGAAGGAGCATGATTCTCACGTCCATATCATCGTCGATATCACAGACGAGAAACGGGCTGCGCATAACCTTGCAAGCAAGGCTTATCATGACCCGGGAACCGGGATTAAAAACCGCCTGTTTTTCGAGGAATATATGGAGATGATCCTCCGGGAGGAACAGGATACTACTCTATGCTACCTCGATCTGGATGGACTAAAATATGTAAACGATACTTTCGGCCATCTGGAAGGCGATATCTATATCCAGAACTTTGTAGAGCTGATCAAGGCGAATTTCCGAAGCGAGGATACATTTGCCAGAATCGGCGGGGATGAATTCTGCCTTGTCTTAAGCGGCAGTATCAAAGAACTCATAGATCTTAAAATGGCGGAGATCTTAAAAGACTTCCAGACAGGAGGCTATGCCGAATACCAATGCAGCTTCAGCTACGGTATCGTAGGGATCGACGGGGCCAACAACGACTTGTCTTACGACGATATTCTCCATAAGGCTGATGAGATCATGTACGAATGCAAACGCCGGAATAAAGAGAAATATCCGCAGCTTGTCCGGTAACGGAATGCTTCTGTGCCCGTACCGGATGTGCGTCTATGTTCCAACACAACGTTCTGCTCCGCGCTTCAGTTTGTGTAAAATGAATAAGTGCCTCCGGCACTTGAACCGCAGCGGACTCCGTTTGGGATTGAGACGTGCATCCGGCACAGACAGCGAATGCAGAATCGGGGCCAGTGTGCTGTCATAGCGTTACTTCTCCTTCGCTGATCAGATAATTCAAGAATCCTTCGCACCCTTCCAGAATATCATCGTAGGTTCTGTCAAAATTGCCTGTATACCATGGGTCGGCGATATCTCTTGGGTTCTCGCTGAAATCCAGAAGCTTATATACCTTGTGTTCGGGGTCTGAGCCGATGATCCGGTCAATGTTCCTGATGTTCCGGTATTCCATTCCTAAAATATAATCATATTCCTTATAATCCTTTCTTCTTAGCTGAACCGCGTATTTGCCCTGGGTGCTGATGCCATACTGCATTAATTTGCTAGCGGTTCCATAGTGAACCGGATTGCCGAGTTCTTCGCTGCTAGTGGCGGCAGAGGCGATGTAGAACTGGGCTGACAGGCCTCTTTTTTGTACTATGTCGCGGAATAAGAATTCCGCCATGGGGGAACGGCAGATATTGCCATGGCAAATAAATAGGATTTTTATCATTTTTCCATAACTCCTTAAATGTTCTGTATTTCTTCTCAAATGCTTGATTTTACAAGGTTTTTGAACGATTCCAAAGCTGTGTGTTTCCAAAGTATTTTCTCAAATCGTTTCATACTTTCTCATATTTGTCCCTGCAAAATTGGTAAATACGTTGGTAAAGTAAGCGGCTTTACCAACGGGCTTTTTTAAGAGTTCGCCACTCGGCGCAGTTCCTCTTTCGCATCATCGAAATTCACATGGGTGTAAGTGTTCAATGTTACGCTGATATTCGAATGACCCATGATATACTGTAAGGTCTTCGGATTCATCCCTGACTTCGCCATATTAGAGCAAAAGGTATGTCTGCACACATGAGGGGTTACTTTTGGCATCTGAATACGATAAATCTTGTTGTACTTTTCAATGATATGCTCCAAATACTTCTCCCAGTGAAGCGCAACCATAGGCATATCATTCTTGTCCAAACATAAAAAACGGATATAACCATCTACCATAGGCTCAACTTTCGGTGCTTCGCGATTAGCAATGATTCTCCGAAAACACGCTGCCACTTCTTCTGTCATAGGAACATAGCGGACACCGCTTTCCGTTTTCGGCTCCTGAATCACATATTCCATCCGGGATGTGCGCTGTAACTGATGGTCTACCTTAATACGCATTTCCCCAAACTCAATGTCAGGTATTGTCAGTCCGCAAAACTCTGAAATACGAAGTCCCGTATGAAAGAGGATATAGATTGCGTCATAGTATCTGCTAAAATGATTGTCTTCCTTGATAAACTTGAGCAAATCCCTTTCCTGTTTCCGGGTAATCGCTTCTCTGGTAACAGAATCATTGACAATAACTGATGCCAGCTCAAATCCAAATGGATTTTTGCGGATCAGGTCATCATCTACAGCCATCTGAAATGCCGGTCTGAGAACGCCACGGATAGAGTGAATGGAACTATATCCTCTGCCGTCCACCTGCTGAAGCTTAATGAGCCACGCTTTTGCATCTGACAAACGTACCTTGTCAATACGCTGTCTGCCAAATGCTTCCTTTTTCAAGACGTTAATGACTGTCTTATATCCGGCAACCGTGTTGTGGCGAACTCCTGTTTTCAGGGATACATACTTCTCCACCAGCTCCAGCACCGTGTAATTGCCACCATTGGTTACGATGTGGTCAAACAAATCCGCTTCAATCTGCTTTTCTTTCTCTCTCAATGAAGGCTCCCGCTTCTTGCTTTTCGGCATTGGGTCATTCTTATCCAAACGCCAGCTGTAAACATTTTTCTCTTTTCCGTCCTCGTCAATATAACGGAACCGATACCTCCCATCTGAGCGCTGATACTCGCCCTCACGCAAAATACGATTACGGTTATCTCTTCTTTTCTCACTCATCGAATCTCTCCTTTCAAAAAAGGAGAGTCAGACTTGCAAAGTTATCATACCACAAATCTGACTCTCCGTACAGCTTTATCATAGGATACAGGTAATTTGCCGTTTCTTTTTTCAGATATTTTTATACAGCAGTTGCGCAATCAAGATACCGTTCAAATTTCTCACGCTTAATCAAGACTCTGTTTCCATTCATCATATAGAAATCTTCATTGGGATGTGTGTCAATGAGCATCCGCAGCTTTCCCTCGCCGATATGATAATATCCGGCGGCTTCTTCAATGGTCAGCGTATACCTGCGCCAGACCGGAATATCTGAATATCTTTTTTCATCTACAATCATTTTTTTATTCGCCATAGGCAGTTGTCCTCCATACATGAAAACAGCCAGACAGGGAAGGCGGCAACGAAGTCCGGCAACGGGCTTCAAAAAACCTCGTAAACAATCCTTGTCTGGCGGTTGGGTTATTTTATACTTTTTCTTTTATTTTTCTGTTGCTATGGTTGTTAAAGGGGAGACAAGCCCGCAGTTACGGGATTTTCCCCGGCAACCGGCTCGGCAACGGAGTATGCAACGGGCTGTCCCTGACCGGGTTTTTTCAGAAGGGAAGCTCCATCTGCTCCGGCACTGGCGTAAATCCCTCCGGGGTTTTTCCCGCCCCGTTGCCGCTGTCTGTTGCCGGTTCTGTCCGTGCGTTTTCCCGTTCCCAGCCTTTCTGCCTGCCGTACCCGGCGAACATCCGGGGGTTGGAGAAATAGTTCCAGCCGGTGACGCACTGGTTCATTATCTCGTTGATTTCCCGGATTTCCCATTGTTTCGGCTCGTCAAAATCATGGTTCAGGGCTTCTTTGTATAGCTGTTTGGAGCAGACCGTATCGCCGGGGTAGCTGTCAAGGAAAGCCTGTATCATCCCGGCTTTGGTGTCCTCCGGCATGAAGTCCCGCTGATGTTCCTTTAGATAGCGCACCATTTCCGGGCTGAACGTCAGCTTACATCTGCCGCTTCTGTAAATCTCCATCGCTTCCGCCCACACTTGATTGATATAGGCTCTGGAAGCGGGTTCGTCCTCTAAAATGTGTGTTTCCGCCTGTTCCGGGCATACCTGTATAGGAATGAAGCGGCGGTTGCCGGAGCGGTCAAGGGGCAGGAAGTCAAGGGCGTTGGACGTGCCGCCGAACACGCACTGCCTTGGGCGGTCTGCCGGGTGGGTTTCATAGGGTATCTTGTAAACCTCCTTCTGGCGGCTTAAAAAGGACTTGATTTCTTCTATGCTTTTGGCGTTTGCCGTGGCAATCATTTCCGACATTTCAATAATCCAGTGGCCTTGCAGCTTCCGGTATACGTTGTCATCGTCCAGTTTCCGTAAATCATCGGAGAACCACTCGTCTTTGACCGCCAGCAGGCGGAAGAAGGTGGACTTCCCGGCTCCCTGCCCGCCCACAAGGCAGAGCATGACTTCAAACTTGCAGCCGGGGGAAAATGCCCGGTGGATGGCTCCCAATAAAAACAGGCGCAGGGATTGGTAAGTGTAATCGTCCTCACCGGCTCCCAGAAAGTGACGCAGGCAGGAGCGTATCCGCCCGGTTCCGTCCCATGTCAGGCCGTTTAAATAATCCCGGACAGGGTGGTAGCTGTTCTCATTGGCGGCAAGGTCGGCGGCGTCCTGTATCTTTTTCTCGCTTGTCAGGCCATAGGTCTTTTCTAGATACAGCCGGATATATTTCATGTCCGTGTCGGTCATGGGGCTTCCGGTGGCTCTTTTGTAGCCGATTGGCCTTAAAATATCGGTGCGGTCGGTCAGCAGGTTGTAGGCAACCGCCCCGGAAAGGAGCGGGTCGCACTGGAACACGGTCAGGCAGTTGCTCATGCTGTTGCGGAAGCCGCCTTTCTCGGTGGTTTCCAGCATGGCCTTTACTTCCTCAATGCTCCGGGGCGGCTCTGCGCTGTCTGCCATGTTCGCTATTTCCTGCCGTATCTCTGGCGGTAAGCTCTGCCATTCGTCTTTCAAGGTTCCTCACTTCCTTTCCGTGTCCTGTGATAAGCGCCGCCCGCTCCTGAATGTCCTCGGAGAGAAGCACGTCCATCAGGTATTCCAGACGGCTTATATTTTGCAGGGCTTCCGTAAACCGGGGGTTCCATGCTTCGTCCGGCTGGCGTGGGGCGTATTCTTCCTTCCAGCGGCGCAGGAGATGGTAATAGTCAGACAGCACACGGAAACAGTGCCGCTCCATGCGCTTAAATTTCTGTTCCTCGGTTTCCCTCCGCAGGCGTGGACGGATGGGCTGCTTCCCGGCGTTCCTCCCGTCCTCATAAGGGATGGAGAAGTCCTGCGCCAGCATGAGGGCGGCTTCCCTGCTCCCGATACCATTGAGCCGGGAAACAAAATCAATCACGTCCCCGGTGGCTCCGCAGCCGAAACAGTAAAATCGGCGGTCAACCTTCATGCTTGGGTTCCTGTCGTTGTGGAACGGGCAGACGCACATCCCGTTCCGGTTTACTTTAATTCCATAATGCTCTGCAGCCTGCCTTGTAGTGACGGACTGCTTTACGGCTTCAAATACGTTCAATAGGCGTTCCCTCCTGATAATCCCAACGTGGGCGACACCAATGTCGCTCACGTTGTCTGTAAATCTTTCCAGTTCAAAATAAAAAGGCACTTGTCTGCGGTTTGAAATCACAAAACAAGTGCCTGTTTAAAGTTCCATATTCTGTTTTTTCTGTGTCCGGGGCGGCTGGCTTTTCGCTGCCTGCTCCTGCCGGATGCGTTCCTGCCGCCCTCTCAGGCTCTCCTGTACGGACGATTTCCTCCCCGGATCGGCGGTCTGGCGGTACTGCTCGGATGGCAATACCTGATTGAGCCAGTGGCGCACGTCACGGAGTACCTTCACGTCTGCCTGAACCGCTTCCAGTTCCTTCTTTTGTCCGGGCAGGGCGGCGGCAAGCTGTTCCCGTTCGGATTCCAAATCTTTGCGGGAGTAGGAATTGCCTTTGAGGTTGGCTTTAAAATACCGGATGGCGGCATTGTAAGCGTCCAGTTCCTCCCGGTGACTCTCCGCAAACTTCTCCTTTTTCTTCTTCCAGCCGATGGCGGCATACTCCGCATGGACTGGCTTGCCTGCTTCGTATTTGTCAATGTAGGACAGCATGGTGTTGATGGCTTTTATGCGTTTCTCGCTTTTTTTCATGCTCCCCATGACGGAAACGGCGTTCTGGCTGATTTCGTCCAGCCGGGTGTCAAGGCTCTCCACGGTGGAGATTCCTTTTTTCCGCAGGAAGTCCATCGCCGCCTGCACTTTATTGTAGTCGGCAACGGTTCCTTTCAGCTTCCCTCTGGAAGTCCAGTCGGCACGTTCCCCGCTCCGAAGTTCCAGATACTGAAAAAGCAGTTCCGGGAGTTCGGTTCCTTCGCCTGCTCCAACGCTTCCAGCAGCACGGCCTTTTTCTCCTTTAAATCAGCAATCCAGCCTTTTAAGTGGCGTACCATCTGGCGGATGGACTGCATGAGGGAGTTGGCGGCTCTGATGTCACGGTTCAGGTTGCCGATATTGGTCTGGATTCCTTTCTTCTCCATCTGGCAGGCGGCTGGCCCCATGTGGACGGTGGGGATTTTATCAATCCCCTGCCGGGCATAGGAGCGCAGGTCAAGCCGTTCCGGGCGGTCGTTGGCTCCCAGATAGCGGTTGGCTGTATCAGCCCATCCCTGCCGCCAGATTTCGGCGTACTTCCGGTCGTTCCAGTCTACGGTATTTTCCTTGTGGCTTTTCCATCTGCCGGACGGGAGCCGGATGCGTTCACCGTTTTCATCAAGGTCATATACTTTGCGGCTCTTGGGGAGCCATTTGCCTTTTTCGTCCATCGCCCGCATGGTGAGCAGGATATGGGCGTGGGGGTTGCCGTCCCCCTTGTCGTGGATGGCAAAGTCGGCTATCATGCCTTTGGAAACAAAAAACTCCCGGCAGTAGTCACGGAGAAGGTCTGCGTACTGTTTCGGCGGGATTTCCCTTGGGATGGCAAGCACGAACCTCCGGGCAAGCTGGGAGTTCCATTGTTTTTCCTGCGCTTCGGCAGAATTCCATAAAGCATTGCGGTCTGCATACTCCGGCGGCGCATGGGGCGGGAGCATGATTTCCTTGTGGGTGACTTCGTTCTTGTAGGGATAGTATTTCTGCTCCTGGTCGTATTCAGAAAACAGCTTCTCGCCGCTCTGGTAGGCGGCGGCAGAAACAGCGGATTCATTGTTGCTCCGCTTGATGATGGTGATTTTACAGTGCGGGCATGGCAAGTGTGCGCTCTCCTTTCTTCCGGATTCCGGGCATAGAAAAAGCAGGATAACTTTTTCAGTTTCCTGCTTGGGTGTGCCACCGGTAGGCGGCGGAATATTCAGTTTTTTGATGGGTTATCAGAGACTGTAAAATAAACTGTGTATTGTCGTAAATTGGTATGTAAAATCTTGTTTTTTCGACATTTCTAAAATCAATTCCCAGTGCCGATTTTTTTACAATTACCGTTATTTTTCGACGCT
>CAJTGB010000080.1 GCA_910575835.1 Lachnospiraceae bacterium
ACGTAACAGGGTGGAAATCCATTCAGAATCCCGCATGTCTGTTTTCTTGCCAGGGACATTCTTCATATGGCGTGCGTTTACAACCAGCAAGGTAATATCATCGCCAAATGCTTCTTCCAGTATTTCGTAAATAGGCATCCAGTAAATACCTGTGCTTTCCATAGCGACATGATGGCAGTTTTGAGAAACGATCCAGTCCCGTAAAGCAATCATATCCGGGATTAATGTGGTAAACTCCCGGATTTCAGAGTTTGTCGGCTTACCCAAAGGACCAGTCAGGATACAGGCAACAATTTTATCTTTGTGGACATCCAGCCCGCAAGAAATTTCCAGAAGGTCTTTCATACAGAGCATCTCCTTTGCAATAGAATGGGCAGGAGATTTGCCCGAGGTGATACGGACTTTGCTACTCGTGCTAACCATAAAAGGTGCGACAATATGCTGTGCTCAAGGGCAAAACATTTACGTTGAAAAACGGGGTGCAGATCCTCCAAGGTGCGTCCAAACTTAATCCTGCCTAAAACTATTATAAATCAAAACAGGAAGCTAAAACAGTAGCGGAGCCAGCCCCCTCCTATTTTCATTATAGGCTGTGATAACCCTTCATGATTCGTTGAAAATTATATAAAGAATACGATCATAAGAATAAAATAAGATCAGAGTGAGAAAGGGCGAAGAATGAACGATTTGAAAAAGAACATGAAAAAGATGTATTTGCGAAAATTTCTGGCTTTGATAGATGCGGCGAAAGAAATTCCCCCAGAAGCCGGATTTTATCAGGATATACAGTCCGCAGTTTCTTATGTTTGCGATGGTCTGGATGGAGAAGACATATGCAGGGGACTGTCAAAGAAACAGAGGTGAATGATGATGGGAAAAGTTTATGATGGAATTATTGGCGCGGCGGCAGGAGATGCGTTGGGCGTACCCGTTGAATTTATATCCAGAGAGGAGCTTACAAAATTCCCGGTTACCGGGATGCAGGGATATGGGGTGCATAATCAGCCAATTGGAACATGGTCGGATGATACAAGCCTGGCATTGGCATTGATGGACAGTATCGTGTATAGACAGGCTGTTGATTATCACGATATCATGGATAAATTTTCAGAATGGCTTCTTTGCGGCGCGTATACGGCAACAGAAGAAGTATTCGACGTGGGCGGCGCAACAGATAGGGCGATTATGAACTATGGAAGCGGCATGAATCCGTTAGAATGTGGGGGGATGTCTGAGTACGAAAATGGAAACGGTTCTTTAATGCGTATTTTACCGGTCGCATATTATTTGAAAAAACAATCTGGTATTCTGGTGGAAGAGCAGATGGATATCGTACATAATATCTCATCTTTGACACATAGACATCCAATCAGCCTGATTGGTTGCGGAATCTATGTCAATGTCGCTTTAAAATTATTGTCAGGCAGTTTGCCGTTAAAAGAAGGAATTATACAAGGAATGGAAGAAGCTTTTCAATACTATATAAGCAAAAAGTGGGTAGATATATCTGCATATGACCGTCTGAAAGATATAAAAAGCTTTGCGGCTCTGCCGGAGGATGAGATCAGGAGCAGCGGCTATATTGTTGATACATTGGAGGCGGCGGTGTGGTGTCTGACAAATACATGTTCTTTTCGGGAATGTACCTTAAAAGCCGTTAATCTTGGGGATGATACAGACACGGTTGGAGCGGTTGCCGGCGGTCTGGCCGGAATATATTATGGAGCGGACAATATCCCGCAAGAATGGCTGGCAGCGATATTGAAAAGAGACTATATAGAAAATTTATGCGCAGAACTGGAACATTTGCCGCAAAAAAAGATTGAATCAGTGGTTCATATAATTTAAGAAAGAGGGAACATATGGGAAAGGAAAAAGTGGAAAACCGGTACGGTGTGCAGGTGGGAGATATTTTTAGTGAGAACAGGCTGAACTGCAATTATTCCTCATTTTATCAGGTAGTTGCACTGCATGGGGAATCGAAGGTAGAAGTGCGCAAGATCGATCAGATCTGTGTCGCATTTGACGGTTACTATAAAGGCATTGTGCCTTTGCCGGGAATCTGGCAGTCACATCGTACTCATATCTTGACGGTACAAGAGCGGCAAGGTGAATCCGGTTTGCTTTTGTGGATTTGTGGGGGCGAACATTTGGCTTATTTGGATAGAACTGAAACACATATGTATATGGAATTACATGAAAGAGATGATTTTCCTTTTTATTTTCGGGATTATTACCCTGAAATTGCAGAGCAGCTTGACCTTAAAACAGGTTCCGGTATTTATGCAGTAGACAGACCTTTTAAATGGGTAGATGATGATTGCAGAGCCATGATATGCTATCCCGATGGGCGTGAAGTGGAAACTGTTTTCCGGGAACTGATGCGTTCCGATAAAATACCTCAGGAGACGAGAACATTCGAAGCCGAATTGAGGCGTATATCGGAAGAGTCAGGACTGTTCCAGTGGTGGGATGAGAAGGAACAGATTATGTTTGAAGGTCTGAAAAGCAGTCTGTCGGGCTGGAATGGCTGACAGTTTAGGGTTGACAACAGCAGGTCATATGGCGTATTTTATATAAGTCGAATAGAGGACGATAGGAGGAAATACTCTGTGGGATCATAAAGAGTGAAAAACAGTTTATGAGTATTCGGGAATTGACGGTTGGCGGTCTGTTTGCGGCGTTGATCGCAGTCGGGGCATTCATTAAGATCACGCTGCCGACAGAGCCGATACCTATGCATTTTACCCTGCAGTGGTTCTTTGTGCTGCTTGCAGGGCTTATGCTTGACAGAAGGCTTGCAGGATTCAGCGTGGGGGCGTATCTGCTGATCGGGTTAGCCGGAGTGCCGGTATTTGCTTCCGGCGGCGGTCCGGCGTATCTGCTTCGGCCGGGCTTCGGCTATCTTCTGGGATTTGCCGCGGCTGCATATATTATGGCATGGTTGTGTGAATGGCTTGGAACACTGCGGTTTTCGAAGCTTCTTTTTGTTTCCGCTGCAGGCCTGCTAGTATATTATGCCGTCGGTATGGTATATTATTATGCCGTATGCCGTTTTCTGATCTTCCAGGAGGTGACGTGGAAGATCTTGCTGGTAAATGGTTTTCTGGTGACTGCGGGAGCGGACTTTGCCCTCTGCGCAGCCGCCGTATACACAGCAGCAAGGCTTCGGGGAATGGTCAGGGCTTTGTTGTACTAGAGAGTGACGGAAGAAGGATGAAGATATGAGGAAGATCAGGATAGGTACAAGAGAAAGCAGGCTTGCGTGTATCCAGGCACAGATCGTGGCTGGATACATCCGCCGTAATTGCGAGGGGTATGAGACGGAGCTAGTAAAGATCGTCACGACCGGAGATAAGATCCTGTCAAAAAAACTGGATGAGATCGGGCAGAAAGGGCTGTTTGTCAAAGAGCTGGATCTTGCATTGAAGGAGGGGACGACGGATCTGTCGGTACACTCCCTTAAGGATATGCCGATGGAGGTTCCGGGAGAACTTCCGATCATCGGATTCTCACGCCGGGAGGACGCAAGGGATGTCCTTGTGCTGCCAAGAGGAAGTACGGAATATGATTACCGAAGGCCGATCGGCTGTTCCAGCAACAGGCGGATCCTGCAGCTTAAGGAGCTGTATCCGGGTGCCGAGATCAGGACCGTGCGCGGCAATGTCCTCACAAGGCTTCAAAAACTGGATGACGGAGAGTACGGCGCCCTGGTTCTGGCAGCGGCCGGGCTCTTAAGGCTGGGGCTGTCAGAGCGCATCAGCAGGTATTTCTCTGCAGAGGAGATGATACCTGCAGCCGGTCAGGGGATCCTGGGGATTCAGGGGCGCGCCGGGGAGGACTATAGCTATCTTAACGGATTTTTTGACAGAGAGGCAGAGATATGCGCCCGCTGTGAGAGGGCTTTTATGGAGTACTTAAGCGGCGGCTGTTCCATACCCGCCGGCGTGTACGCCAGGATTCTCGACAAAGAACGGATGAAGGTTCAGGGATTATATTATAATGAGGCGTCTAAGCGTTCCCGCAGGATGTGTATAACGGGAGATCGAAGACGGCCCGAAGCCCTGGGCAGAGAACTTGCAAGGCAGCTTAAGGAAGGCAGTGAATCGCTCGGATGATACAGAGGTGAAGAGATGATGCAGACAGGAAAAGTATGGCTGGCCGGAGCCGGTCCGGGCTCTGTAGAGCTTCTGACCGTGAAGGCCTGGAAGCTTATCAAGGCGGGAGATTGTATCGTATATGACAGGCTTGTCGGTAATGAGATCCTGTCCATGATTCCGGCGGACACAGAACTGATCAATGTGGGGAAATCTTCCGGACATCACGCGATCCCGCAGACGGAGATCAATCAGATCTTGATCCGGGAGGCAAAGCTTGGCAAAAAAGTGATACGGTTAAAAGGCGGAGATCCTTTTTTGTTTGGAAGGGGAGGCGAAGAGATAGAGGCCTTGCGCCGGGAAGGGATCCCCTTCGAGGTGGTGCCGGGAGTATCTTCCTGCGCCGCGGTTCCGGCTTATAACGGGATTCCGGTGACCCACAGGGATTATGTGTCGAGCGTGCATATTATTACAGGGCACCGCAGAAAAGGAAAAGACAGGCAGACGGACTATGAGGCCCTTGTGCGGACGAAAGGGACGCTGGTATTTCTCATGGGCGTGCAGGCGTTGGAGGAGATCATGGGGAATCTTATGCTTGCGGGGATAGCGGGCAGTATGCCGGCCGCCATCCTGCAGCAGGGGACGACCGCGGATCAGAGAAGGGTCACAGCAACAGTCGCTACCCTGGCAGAGGAGGCAAGAAAGCAGCAGATCGGGCCGCCTTCCGTTATTATTGTGGGAGAGGTCGTGAAGCTTGCAGAGGAGTTTGCATGGCATGAGCAGCTTCCGTTGTCGGGAGAGAGGATTCTTGTGACGCGTCCGGCAGAGCGGGGCGATAAGCTGCAGGAGTATTTGAGGGCGCTGGGGGCGGAGGTGCTTACGGTCCCCGTTATCCGAACGGTCCCCGCAGACGGCCAAAAGCGTCTGCAGAGAATCCGTAAGGAGTTTAAAAGGCTCAGGGAATACCAGGTATTGGCGTTCACCTCTCCCTATGGAGTACAGTGCTTTTTTGAGATGCTGCTGGATGCGGGGATGGACGTCAGAGATGTGTCGCATATGAGATTCGCCGTGATCGGAGAGGGCACGGCCAATGCATTGAAGGATAAGGGAATCCGGGCGGACTATATACCCGGGCATTATGACGGGAGGTCTCTTGGCAGACTGCTTGCGAAGGAGCTTACAGACGGAACGGGAATCCTGCTTGCCAGGTCTTCTGTGGGCGGGACGGAGATTCTTGAAGAGATCAGTAAAAACCAGGCTCTTTCTTACACGGATCTGGCCGTCTACGATACGGTATTCATGGAAAACCAAAGAGAGCGGCTGCGTCTGTTTATGAAGGATGGGAACGTTACGAAGGTGATATTTACCAGCAGTTCTGCCGTGGAAGGATTCTGCAGGCTGTTGGGGGAATACTCTTATGAAACGGTGCAGGCGGTGTGCATGGGCGGTAAGACCGAAGAGGCGGCAAAGGCGGCGGGCATGCGGACGGTTACGGCGCGCAATGCCTCAATAGAAGAGTTAGTTTTGCAGTGTTAATGAAGTAGTTCCTTTTTTTATATGTATGTGATATAGTATTTATTGGCAGATGTTGTCTGCAATCCAGAAATGGACTTTTATGAAAAATACACAGAGAGTATGATATTAGCTGTGGAGAAGGAGGATCTGTATGGAAAGTCAATTAGTATGGAAGGAAGAGTACAATATCGGAGTAGACATTATCGATAAAGAGCATAAAAGGCTTTTTAAGATCATTAACAAACTTTTCGCGTTTGAGGAAGAAGAAAAGAAGAGTCAGTGGGCATGCCAGGAGGGAATCAAATTCTTTAAAGATCATGCATTGAAGCATTTTGGGGAAGAAGAGAGATACATGATGTCTGTTAATTACGAGGGGCTTAAGACACACAGGCAAATTCATCAGGGATTTCGGAAGAAGACGCTTCCTGCGCTTGAAGAAGAGCTGGAGAAGAACGATTATTCTCCGGAAGCGGTGAGGCATTTCCTCGGCGTCTGCGCGGGGTGGCTGATCGGACATACGCTGACAGAGGACCGTGCGATCACCGGAGAAGGCCTGAGCAAGTGGGTAGACTTGCTGCCGGAAGAAGAGCTTGAAGCGATGAAAAAAGTAATCGTACAGTTGATCTTCGATATGTTCCAGTTGGAATCGCATGTGATCAGCGATACCTACAGCGGTGAGAAATTCGGCAAAGGGGTATATTACCGTCTGGTTTACAGCAGGAAGGATCAGGAAGAGGAGTGTGAGATCTTCCTGGTATTTGAGGAGAAGCTGCTCATCAACACGGTCGGAAAGGTCATGGGGATCGAGACGAACAAGCTGGATGCGATGCTGCTCAATGCTGCCAGATATACGGCGCGTCAATTTGTCGGGCGTGTCAGGGAACATCTGCCGGATTCGGAATTGTACGAGGTGAAGGAAGAGAATCTTCTTACATACGAGCAGTTCCGTGAGATGTATGAAAAGGAAAGACTGCAGGTCAGTCTCTTGTTAGATACAGGGGCAGGATATTTTGCATACTGCGCTATCGCGCCGCATCTGCTCCAGAACGGGATCAGTTCTCCGATCGGGGCGGAGAATAACGCTATGGCAGAGATTGAAGAATATCTGACGAGGCGGGAGGAGGAAGCGGTTCCGAAGAAGAAGGTACTTATAGTAGACGACTCTATGACTATACGGCAGAGTATGAAGAATCTGCTGGAGGAAGATTATGAGGTGGCTATGGCAAGCTCCGGTGTGGAAGCGCTTCGGTGTGTCATCCTTGACAAACCGGATCTTCTTCTGCTTGATTATGAGATGCCGGTCTGCGACGGGAAACAGGTATTGGAGATGATCCGCTCGGAGAATTCTCTGTCGGATATTTCAGTCATCTTCCTGACCGGAAGGACGGATCCTGATACGGTGAGAAGGGTGATCGCCTTAAGGCCGGACGGATATCTGGCGAAATATCTGAAGCCTGCGGAGATTAAGAAGAAGATAGACGATTATTTCGAAAAAAAGTTTGAATAAAGTTATGATTTCTTTAGCGTGTAGTTCCCGGGTAGGAATTACACGCTGTTTTTGGTATATGTACGCGGAAAATCGGTGTATACTGAAATGTGACAGAATTGTTATGGAATAGTCATGGAAGGGTCATGCGCACGGTGTATACTAAAAATACATCAGGACGGAGAATACTTCTTCCTGAGAGTCTGGTTAAAAAGGGTGAACAATATGGAAATATTAAGAGTCGATAACCTTTGTAAGGTATACGGGGAAGGAGAGAATGCGGTACATGCGCTGGATGACGTATCTTTTACAGCGAACCGCGGAGAATTCATATCGATCGTCGGTTCGTCCGGTTCGGGCAAATCAACGCTTCTGCACATGATCGGCGGAGTAGACAGGCCCACATCCGGGAAGGTGACGGTAGGAGGAATCAATGTCTATTCGCAGGACGAGGAGGAGCTGGCGATATTTCGGAGACGTCAGGTGGGTCTGATCTATCAGTTCTATAATCTGATCCCGGTTCTGAATGTGCGGGAGAACATGATGCTTCCGGTGCTGATGGATGGAAGAGAGGTCAATGAGAAGAGAATGGAAGAGCTGCTTATGCTTCTTAAGCTTAAGGGCAGAGAGGGACATCTGCCAAATCAGCTCTCCGGCGGTCAGCAGCAGAGGGTCTCCATCGGAAGAGCGCTTCTCAATGCGCCGGCGCTCCTTCTTGCCGACGAGCCTACCGGGAATCTTGACAGTGAGAACAGCCGGGAGATTATGAAGCTTCTGCGCTACTCCAACGAGGTCTATCATCAGACGGTGATCGTAATCACGCATGATGAGAATATCGCTCTGCAGGCGGATCGGATCATTGCGCTGGAGGATGGGCGGATCGTGAAAGACGAGGTGATCAGGCGATGAATATTTTCTCCAGAATTACGGCAAAGACGATGCGGGCAAACCGTGTCAGGACGATCGTGACCATCATCGGTGTTATTCTGTCGACTTCTATGATCACGGCAGTGGCGACCTTCGGTACCAGCTTCCAGAGATTCCTTTTGGATTACAGTATCGCCATGGACGGCAACTGGCATGTGGCTGTCTCGGAAACAGACAAGGACAGTGCAGATAAGCTTGCAGAAGACCAGGATGTTGCCAAAGCAGCCAGGCTTAAGGTAATGGGATATGCCCGGTTTGAACCGGTGCTTAATAATTCTCCCAGTATGCCGTATCTCTATGTGCGGGCCTTGTCGGAAGAGGCTTTGGAGATGCTTCCGGCCTTGATGAAGGAGGGAAGGCTTCCGAAGAAGGAGCATGAGATTGCAGTCCCGTCCTATCTTCTGGCAAATGAACCGCAGGGGCAGGAGACGAAGATCGGGGATACGTTTACTCTGGAACTTGGGGAACGGACTTTGAACGGCGAGAGACTGGGAAAGAACAATTGCTATATGGACGGGAACTCCGGCGATATGGAGACATTTACACCAAAGGAAAGCAGGACATATACGGTGGTCGGCATCTACGACAGATGGCCGGATACTTCTTATTCGGGAGCGGGATATGATGTACTGGCCGGACCGACGGCAGAGGAGACCGAGTATCAGGATATATTCATAGAGATGAAGAAACCGCGTCAGGTGTTTGATTTTGCAAATGAAAAGATTACGGATGGAGATACGCAGGTCATGTTTAACGAGTCCCTCTTAAGGTGGCTTGGAATCGCAGATAATTCGAATCTGATTACTATATTGGCGGGGCTAATGGCGATACTGGTCGTTGTGATCATGGCAGGTTCGATCACGCTGATCTATAATGCGTTCTCCATCTCGCTTCGGGAGAGAACCGTGCAGTTCGGACTGTTATCCTCCATCGGGGCGACGAAGAAGCAGCTTCGCCGTGCAATGCGGTATGAAGCGTTCTTCGTCAGTATAGTGGGTATCCCGCTGGGTATCCTGGCAGGTGTCGGCGGCATAGGCGTGACGCTTCATTTTATCGGAGAGAACCTTACAAACTGGATCCATGGGACGAAGATGGGAATCCCGCTGTATGTGCCGGTGTGGGCGGCAGCCGCGGCTGCGCTGACGGCGTTCGTGACGATCATGATATCGGTGTGGATTCCTTCAAGGCGGATCAAGAAGATCACGCCTATGGAGGCGATCCGCGCAAGCAATGAGATCCGTATCAGACCGGGCGAGGTGAAGACAGGAGGATGGATCGTCTCTTTGTTCGGACTTGAAGGGATGATGGCACAGAAGAATTATAAACGTGACCGCAGGAAATACCGTGCAACAGTGGTCTCCCTGACTATGAGTATCGGGCTGTTTACGGCGGCGGGGCTATTCAACCGGTATCTGATGGATACAGGAGCCTTCGTTCTGGATGCTCCGAAGTCAGATCTGGAATATACGCTCTATGCAGAGGTGAAGGAGCGTAATGAGGATGTGAAGAAGATCATCGGAAATACGCAGGGCGTCTTGTCGGTATCCGGTTATTATAAGGTATCTTTTGATTTTCTGGTTCCCGAGGAGTGGGTGCAGGAAGAGGTCCTGGGGTACTATGTAGAGAGTTTTTCGGACGGAATAGACATGGTTACAGACTTGGATACGGACGGGAAGGTATGGATCGACGGTACGATGATCGTTCTGCCGGATGAGGACTTCGCCCGGTATGCGAAGGAGCAGAAGGCGGATCTGTCCGATTACCAGGACGCCGATCATATCAGGGTGCTGTATCTGAATTCTGCAAAGCATTATAATGCGGATACAGAGCGTTATGAGAAGAAGCCGCTTTATCCCAGTGATGCAAACGGGATGATAGAAGGCGGGTTCATGGAGTTCAGTGAAGACGGCGAAAGCGTCTTTTTCAAGAAGACGCTTGAGATAGAATTCCTGGACGCCGCAGAGGATGTGCCGGAGGATTTTACAGGCTACCGGAATTATCCGGTAATGTTCCTGCCGGAGAGTATGTTTCATAAATTCGAAGGGGAATTCAGGGAAGAAGGGTTAAGCGCGGTCTATGGAATACAGTGCGAGGACGCGTCGGAGACGCTTCAAGAGCTGGAAACGAAGTTTAATGAGCGTCAGTTGGATGAGATCGGTTATCTGGAGAATAAGAGGGAAGCATATGAGACGGACCGGAATACGATCGTTGCAGTCAAGGTGCTGACTTATGGATTCGTGATACTGATATCGCTGATCGCGGTGGCGAATGTATTCCATACGATCTCCACGAATCTGATGCTCCGCCGCAAGGAATTTGCCATGCTGCGCTCCATGGGTATGTCTCCCAAAGGATTTGGGAAGATGATGAACTATGAGTGTCTGATCTATGGGATCCGATCCCTGATCTACGGGTTTGTGATCACGCTTCTTATCAGCGCGGCGCTGTACCATGTGCTTGGTGCGGGAGCGGATGTGAAGTATCTGATACCCTGGGGATATCTTGCGGCGGCGGCAGCCGGAGTCTTCGGAGTTGTGTTTGTGACGATGCTGTATACGATGCGTGTGATCCGCAGGAATAATATCGTGGATGAATTGAAAATGAATTAAAACGAATCAGACAGGACGAACCGGAAGGGAGAGCGGAGGGTGTGTAAAATAATCTGTGTAAATCATCACAGATTATTCGACACATCCATTTTTATATAATGGATAATGAATTCGACAATACTGTGATTAGTTGGAAAAAATTGGTAGAAAAATTTTAGGAGGAAACAACTATGT
>CAJTGB010000081.1 GCA_910575835.1 Lachnospiraceae bacterium
TAGAAATATCAATAAATATCATCGGTTCTTATGCAATAAGCTCCGGAAGTTTGAAGGCAAAAAGGAAGAAAACGCAGCATAATGGAAAGCGTGGCTTACCAGGCAGATATCCTTTATTTTGTGCGCTCAAAAATAATTACTGATCTTAGAAATAGGGATACCCTGTGGAATATGTCAGTGCCGAAAGGCACTGACATATTCCACAGGGTATCCCTATTTCTCTTTTAAAGCGGAAAAATCGGCATTAGCCGATTTCCCCCTTAGAAAAGCTGTGTGCCAATGCCCGCTTTGCAGGAATAAGCAGAAGTTAATCTTAACGCAGCCAAAAAGGTACCGTATGCTTCTTCCTCATACCAATCACACTGCTGCCCTCCGAAAGAAGGGTATCCTGTGAATCTAATGTCAGCCGGCTGCCTTCAAATCGAAATATGAGCCTTGCCCCGCTGACCGCATCCAGCCTCCTGATCTCCATCTGCAGCGTATTTTCATCCAGCCAGCCGGCCGAAGCTCCGTAGAAGAATTCTCCGCAGCGGCTGATTTGAAATCGTCCGCGGAAATCTCCCGTGAGTCGTTTCTCCCTGTCTCCTTCCCACAGGCTCCATGTAACCATATCCTTCGAAAAACCAAAGCTCATCTTCTCCGTCTTTCCTTCCTCTACATGGTACAACGCCACTCCTCCGATCAGAATCTCCATAGAACTGCAGTATTCTTCCGCTTCTTCCCCTGCGTAAAAAGTCCTGCCGTCTATCCTGCTCTCTGTCTGGGACTGCCGTTTTCCCCCTAAAGGCAAAATGGCCAAAGCAGCAAGCTTTTCTTCAAGGACCTGCGCCAGAGTGTTTTCTTCGATTGCGTTATCCGCCGCTGCGGGGACAAGGCACTGCCGGAGCGAGTCCATGACTTCCTGGGTCTGCTCTGTTGCAGCTGTCATTACCACGATCATATCCCAATCCGGAAAAACGACTCCAAACTGCCCAAACGCGCCGTCCGCCCGGAAGGCGCCTAGATGCGAACACATCCAGAACTGATAGCCGTATCCGCACGCCCAGTCCCCTACATGCCCGTCGGCGTCTCCTTCTGTCTCGATCTGCTTGCTGCACGCGCGCTCAAACCAGCTTTCTCTTAATAACTGTCTCCCTTCCCATCTTCCTTTTTTCAGGAGAAAATATGTAAATCTTGCCATATCCTCCGTGCAAAGCTTCATAGCTCCTCCGCCGATCTCAACCGATTCCCGCCCCGGCAGGCACTCACAGAAAACAGTACGGATCCCCAACGGTTCGAAAAGTCTCGGCCGCAGATATTCCGTCACATTCTCTCCGGTCCTTCTTTTTATCACAGCTGCCAATATATTTGTCCCCGCCGTATTGTACCGGAAAAAGGTCCCCGGCTCATGCTGAAAGGGATGTGCAAGAAACTCCTTGATCCACTCCTCCCCCATGGCCTCGATTTCCGTATCATGCCCGCAGCTCATTGTCAGTAGATGCCGCAGTTCCACATTCAGAAGATTCTGCGACGGATTCTCCGGCAGATATTCCGGAAAGATATCCGCGATTCTTTCATCTAGTTCGAGAAGTCCCTCCTGTTCCGCAAATCCTACTGCTATCGAAGTGACAGACTTGCTGAATGAACACAGCGGATGAACATATTCCGGAGCATAAGGTGCCCACCAACCAAAGGCGCAGCATTTTCCGTACCGGATGATCATCAGACTATGCAGTTCTATATTTTTCTTTTCCATATCTCCAATAAATCTCAAGATATCCTCCGAATGCATCCCCACTGCCTCCGGAGTTGTTTTTTCAAAATAGCTCATCCCCTAGACCTCTTTACCTACGATTTGGCTTCCAATTCCATCCTGTGAACTCCATAGCGCCCGGACTGCACAGATAACACGATCTTCCCCGCACATTCCGGACGAACAACTGCCATTGCTTTCCCACAAAAAGTCGTGCATTTTCCTTCATAAAAATTTTCTTCTCCCCATGGCCTTGCACTTCCCAATCCCTGCAGGACTCCTGCGCCTTCTACTGTCACGCTTACCTCAATATCATCATTGGGAATGATAACGCCATTTTGATCGCTGTGAAGGATCGACACAAAAGCAAGATCCCGGTGATCCGCACGCAGAACCTTTCTGTCTGCGTGCAGAAGCAGACTCCCCTCTCCTCCACTGGACAGACGATTCGTCCCTGTCTTCTGTCCGTCTTTATAAGCCCGAACAGTCACTGTTCCCGGTTCATAAACCGTCTCGTACTCCGTTATAAAACCACATTCCCTTCCTGCCTGCTTGACTCCCAATGACCGGTCATTAATCAGCACCTCCACCTGGTCGGCATCTGCATAAACCTGCAACACAATTGCTTTTCCCTCCTGACCTTTCCAATTCCATGTAGGAACATAATCATAAAAGCTCCATGGAGTGAACACAGGTTTTTTCCCATAATGAGACGGATTCTGCGAGACAATATAAGGCTGATCAGCCTGTCCGAATACAGTTTCTCGATAGTAAGACTGTGCCCTCCTTGTCCCGATCAGGTCAAAATCGCCGCAGTACGCCGCAAACCATGGATAATCACCGTATTTCCAGGTTGCATTTTTTGTATAATCTACTTTTCCTATGCCGCATTCTCCAAGATAATCCCATGCAGTCCATGTAAAATCACCGATCACATAAGGCAGCTTCTTTATTAATGGCCAGCTTTCTCCAATTCGGTTTACAAAGGTTTCGCTTCCGCATATAATCCTGTTGGGATATTTCTCGTGATCCGTCTCATATCTACCGTCCGCATAATTATATCCTGCAACATCTACCGTCCCGTAAGATTCCTCCGTATAATCTCCCAGTTCCTCCCTAGCCATCTGCTTCTGCATATTATCACCCAGTTCTGCCATCGTGCTGTTAATATCCAGATCCTGTGATTCAAAAAAAATCATGGAACCGGCTCCAATGGAACTTAGCATCATATTAATCGAATTAATTATATAACGGCCCGGATCCAACTGTCGGAATTTTTCGGCGATTTTCCGGCTACATTCGGCCCCCTCTTCATTTCCCGTATCCGGAATTTCATTTCCAATAGAATATAGGATAACGGAAGGATGATTATAATCCTTATCTACAATTTTCGTCACATCTTCTTCCCAGTTTTCATTGAAAATAATGCTATAATCATACGCATTCTTGCTCATATGCCAACTGTCAAAAGCCTCGTCCATCACCAGCATTCCTACCCGGTCACAAGCATCCAACAAAGCCCGGCTCGCCGGGTTATGAGAGATTCTTAGCGCATTGAAACCTGATTCCTTCATCAATTCCACTCTTCTTTCTTCTGCCCGTGCAATAGACGCAGCTCCCAGGATTCCCTGGTCATGATGAATACATCCGCCCCGAAGCTTCGTTTCTACCCCATTGATCAGCAGGCCATTCTCTACGCTTAAGGAGAGCATTCTGATTCCAAATGTAGTCTCTGTCTCATCCCGGCAGATGTTCTGGGCGGATTTGTCCATAATCCTGGCTCTGCAGGTATACAGATACGGCGTATCCACATTCCACAGCTTCGGATTTGGGATACTCACTCTCTGTCGAATTACCTTTTTCTCTCCCGGGAATATAGTTACCGGGACTTTGTTCTCCGCCGCCAAAGATCCGTCCTGACAGCAGAATTCCGTTTTTATGAATGTTTTAACCGTACTGATTCCCTCATTCACAATCGTCAGCACACTGGAAACCACTGCCCGATTTTTGTCCGCACTCTCAACTGTGATTTTCAGCTGATCCGGCAGCGCATGAACTAGATCGGCCGTATAAAGCGACACATCACGATAAAGACCGGCGCCGCTGTACCAACGGGAATCTTTATAATTTCTTGTAACAACACGTATCTCATTCTCTTCCCCATAATGGAGATATGCATCAGCCTTTATATAAAACTGTGTGTAGCCATAAGCATGACTTCCCGCAAACATTCCGTTTATATATACCATAGCCTGCATATAGGCGGCTTCAAACTCTATTATAATCCTTTTTTCTTTCCATTCCTCCGGTACCGTAAATCTTTTCCGATACTCATATACTCCTTCCGGATAATAGCCTGAATTATTCTTTCCCGCCGCATCCCTATTCCTGGGTCTGCAGATCATGGCATCATGGGGCAGCGTAACCGGTCGGAATTCCTCTGTTACTGTTCCCAGAAAACCGTCGCTCTGCATCGCGTACTCCCATCCTTCATTAAAGCTTATTCTTTTCAAAGCCAACTTCCTCCCGTACCAATTATTATTCTTTCACAGCACCGCTCGTCAGACCGGATATAAAAAATTTGGATGCACATAAAAAGGTAATGAGCAAAGGCAGTACGGCGCAAGTACTCGCCAACATAATCGCCCCATAGTCATTTGCCCTGTCTGAAATCATGCTTTTCAATGCAAGCGGCAATGTCATCAATTCATTGTCCCTTAAAACCATCAGCGGAACAAGAAAATCATTCCAACTGTTCACAAACTGCATAATTCCAAGAGCAGCATATGCAGGTGCAAGATTCGGCGCGACCACCTTGAAGAAAATCAACCATTCACTGCAGCCGTCTATCTTTGCCGCCTCCCGCAGAGAGATTGGCACATTATTCTGACAATACTGCCTCATCCAGAATATACCAAAAGCATTTGCACTATATGGAATAATCAGTCCCCAATATGTATTGATCCATCCAAGCTTGGACATCATGATAAACCACGGAATAATTCCCGCCGTAAATGGAATCATCATTGTTCCCAACAATACGGCGAACAGTTGTTTTTTGCCCGGGAAATCATACGCTGCAAACGCATATCCACCCATGGAACAGAACAGCAGGCTTAAAGCTGTCTGTGAGAAAGTGACAATACAGCTGTTCAAAAACGCTTTTCCAAGATCAATCTGTTCCATCATACTCTTAAAGTTTTCCACAAGATTATTTCCAAACCATATATGCGGAGGAAATGAATAGATCTCGTTTGTCTCTAATGTGGACATGACTAACATCATGTAAAAAGGTGCCAGCATAACCAACGCAATGACTATTAGAATGGCATAAAGTACTATTTTTTTACCTGTCCTTTTCAATTTATTTTATCCTCCTATTTTTCTTCCGCCAGTTTATTAAATACAAGGGAACATAATACGATAAATATAGTGATAACGTATGCGATCGAAGATGCATATCCGTATGCAGTTCCTCCCTGCGGCGCTTTTCCCAGCAGATACATCATCAGCGTAAGTCCACCATTATTCACTCCTCCCGTCCAACTGGAATTAGTCAAAATAAATGGTTCTGTAAACAGATTAAACATACCGATACTGGATTGCACCAGCGTGAACAAAATAATCGGCTTGATCAGCGGAACCGTAATAGAAAAGAATGTTTTTACATGACCGGCTCCGTCAATCTTCGCCGCTTCGTAGATATCCGTATTAATTCCCTGCATTCCTGCCAAATAGATAACCATATTCCATCCGATCCATTTCCAGGCGTTCATAACAATAACCGCCACCTTGATCAGGGACCCGTCGCCGCCAAGCCAATTATATCCCTCTGCTCCAAACAGCTTTAGCACATAGTTAATCAGACCATAATTATTACTGAACAACTGCGTAAAAATAATAGAAATCGCAACAGCACTGGTAACCATTGGCATAAAGTAGATTGTCTTAAATAGATTGGCACCTTTGACTAATTTTGAATTCAGAATATAAGCTAAAGCCATTCCGCCGAGCAAGATCGGAATATGCGCAATCACGCCAATAACGACTGTATTGCGAAATGCCGTCCAAAACAAAGAATCTTTCAGCAAATTAATATAGTTCTCAATCCCGATAAAATGTTTACTTCCCATTCCATCCCATCTGAAAAAGCTAAGTCCAAATCCGGCTACAATCGGATACAGGCTGAATATCAGAAAGAGAATAAAAAATGGAGCGACATATGCATAAGCAACACGGTATTTATAAATGGATTTCCAAAATCTTCTCATACATGTTTTCTGACAGGGCCGTCCGTTTTAAAGACAGCCCGCCAAGTCCTCCTTTCAGGCAATTCCCCTTATCGGGTAATTGCTAAACTCCAATCTAAATTAATCCTCCCACATACCTGCGTCTTTATAAATCTGAATCCATTGTGCTTTCAGTTCCGCAACCGCCTTTTCAATGTCTTCTTCCAGTTGTTCTTTCATCTGTTCCGGCGAATCTCCCCGGTCCAGACATCCGTTGATCGTGCTGGTGATACATTCTTCCGCGCTCACATCCATCATCGTTGAGTATACAGGTTCCATCTCTACTGCCTGCTCCACCCATAAGCTCCTGGTTTTCTGACCTCCGAAGTAAGCGTCTTCCTCATCATACATAGGATCCTCATATGCGGGGGTATATGCCGGAAAATAATCGACTTCTTCCATAATGGCATTCTGTCCTTCCGCCGTACATAACATATATTCTATAAACTTCCATGCCTCTTCTTTATGTTCAGACTGTTCCGGAATTACCAGATAAGATCCTCCGCAGTTACTTGACTGAATTCCTCCGGGCATATCTGTAACCGCCCATTTCCCTGTGCCTTCGGGATCCACGTCTGTCTTCAACATTCCTCCGAACCAGCTTGCCATCGGTACGCTGACACATGTACCGGAAGCAAAGCCGCTATAAGCCTCAGAACTGAAAGCATTTACATTCATATCCCATCCGTTTTCCCGAATTGTTTTAATCGCATCAAGACATTCCACATCACCATCACGATCCAGGCGCAGAGTCAGGTCTTCATTATAATAATCTCTGTTTGCAAACATCATACGATAAAAATCAACCGCATCTGGAAGCAGCCATCTTTCTCCGGGAATAGAGACAGCTTCCGCCACTTCCAGAACACCCTCCCATGTGCTCATCAGTTCGCCCACCTCGTCCGGGTCGGTGGGAAGATTACATTCCTCAAACACATCCCTTCTATAAAAATAGGTCGCCGGTCCGATATCCCATGGAATCGCCACCATCCTTTTCCCATCTACGGAATACGCTTGATTCCATTTCAACGCCACAAAATCATCCTTATATTGTTCCGCATTGAACGGCTCTTCCAGCAAGTTAGTCAGTGCATTTGAATTACTGTACTGGGCAATATATCCTCCCTCTACCATTGCCACATCCGCCGCGTCCGTACCCGACGCAAGCGCTGTGGACAATGCCTGATGATGGCTGGTAGAATCCGTGATATTGAACTCTACCTCAATATCCGGATACTTCTCATGAAATCCTTCTAACGCAGCTTCAAATGCCTGATCCGCACTTGGATAGCCTGCGACAGTAATCGTTGTTTTCCCTTCCTCATCTTTTGTTCCTTTTGCATTTCCATCACCGTTTGAACCGCAGCCACATAAAAGCGCAGCCGATATTCCCAATATCAAAAATCTCTTTTTCTTCATCATCATTCTTATTTTCCTCCTATTTATACAACACTTTTTTCATACCTACATAAGGTCTCTGACAGAATCCCCTTCTATGATTTGAGGTTTTATAGGAATAAACCGGCCGACTTTCTTACTCTCAATCATAGCAATCACTACATCTACACATGAACAGGCCTGCATTTTTGTATTTATCGATACAGAAGTCAGACGCGGAACAAACAGATTTCTTTTTTTTAATCCATCTATTCCTATAACCGAGACATCCTGCGGGATCTTATATCCCAATTTTTCCAATCTGTAGATCATACCCAAAGCATATTCGTCGTTATAACAAATGACGGCTGTAGCATCACAGTGTTTTCTAGCAAATTCATCTGCCCCACAGCCTCCTTCTTCAAAGCAGTTACGATTTTCCAAGAGTTTCACCCCTTCTTTTTGAGAAGCAATCAGATATTTCTCAAATTTCTTTTCGCCCAGCTCCTGCAGCATTATATTTTTATACGCAATGCTTCTTGGCTGAATTCTTTCTCCTTTTGTCAGAACATCCGGAACCGCATAGGCGATTTTCTTATGCCCTTTTTTCTTCAGATATTGAACCGCCATTTCCATAACCTGATAGCTGTCCACATCAATATACGGAATACGCTTAGTCTGCACCACCGGCAAACCATTAGATACGCTCACGATCGGAATTTGCTTCCGTTTCTTTAAAGCGGTCTGTACTTTCACTGCCACCTCCTCATTTTCAACTATGATACCGTCTGTCAATATAGATTGAATCTGCTTCACACTCAAGTCCCCTGTCAACAGCAGCGTATACCCTCTGGTCTGTGCATATTCCGCCATATATTCAAACAACTCAACACAATATCCATTATGAAGACTCTGCCCCAATATCAAGCACAGCTGACGGGTCCCTGTTTTACTTCCTGCCAAGCTTGCTGCCTGATATCCCAGCTGTTTAGCAGCAGAGCTTACAGCCTCCTTTTTCTTCTGGGAAACATATCCTCTTTCATTCAATACCCTTGATACTGTACTGACTGAGACTCCGGCCAATTTTGCAACATCTTCACGTGTGATCATCATATCCTCCTTTCAAGCATTTTCAGTATCATTAGCCTATAATTTTATTTTAATGATACTGTTTCCGCTTTTCAATTTGCCAATTTCTGCTTCACGAGTCATATTTAGAAACATAAAAAAATTTATTTTATTATATAAAACAGACAAATTATTTCCTGTTAGCATCCTTATATCCATTAATTTTTGTTAATAGTATCCAAAAATATAAATTGATACTTTTTTATATTTTTATAAGAGTATCTTTCTTTAATCCCATATTACTCACATCTGATACAAGGCACGTCTTTTTTCACAAACTCCTGGTCAAATTCATTCAGATATATGTTTACGTGCAATGATTTCTGCACAACAAATTTACCAACAATTCATGATTCTGCGTATCGAAGTATTTCGACAAAACTATCGTTGCCGCAAATATATAGCTTTTAAAAAGGGGCTGTCGGTTAACAGGCAGTTTTAAACAGGGAGGCATGTGACTCGTTCCAGTCGCATGCCTCCCTAAATTATTCCCATAAAAGAGAAAAAGATGGCTAACGACAACCATCTTCTCTCCGTTACATGTTATAATGTAACTATGTTAAACAATAAATATTATAACGAATTTTTTGAATTAGGGCAACAGAAAATCAACTTTAAATTTTATGAATTGAGTTTACCTGATGACGATCCGGTCTTTACCCTTAAAAAAGTGATGGAGGAAATGGATTTTACAGCTTTATTGGCACAGTATTCTGGTAAGGGGAAACACGGGTTTAACCCAATCATGAAATATGGAGTTCTGACATATGCAAACATGCGCGGCATTCGTGAAATTGACCGCATCGTTGAACTTTGTAAACGAGACCTTGCATTTATCTGGCTCACACAGGGGGAACAGCCTAAAAGAGATGCCTTTTATGATTTTATAAACAAAAAACTTACTTCTGAGATTTTGGATGACCTGAATTATCAATTGCTGCGGCGGTTAAAAAAAGAAGGTTTGATCACGTTAGAATCACTCTTTATAGACGGGACAAAGATAGAAGCCAACGCAAACCGTTATACCTTTGTATGGCGCGGAACACTCAACTACCATCTGGCAGGACTGCTCGATACCATTGATTCTCTTTATGCAAAGTACAACAGATTCTTAGAAGAAAACGGATATGACACAAAATACGGTTTTGGGAATGCGCAGATGTTTATGATTGAAGGCATGGACAAAGTGCGGGAAGTGATTGAAAAGAACCGCAAACGAAAACTCACAAAGCATAAAAAAATATCAAATAACAGCATTATCGAAATCGACAACTGCTCTCCATTGGATCTGTTAAAACTTCAGAAAAACTTAGTAACGATAGCAAATGGTGAAGGCATCGGGTTTGTATACGGAAAAGGCAGGAAAAAATCTGAAATCCAGCAGCTCTACGAAGAACTCGAAGCATGTGGCAAAAGACTCATGGAATACGCAGAAAGTTTTGAAATCATGGGGAAAGAGCGTAACAGCTATTCGAAAACAGATTTAGAGGCAACCTTCATGAGAATGAAAGATGACCACATGATGAATGGCCAGCTCAAACCAGCTTATAATGTTCAGATTGCTGTAGAGAATTACTTTATCATTCATGCTTATGTAAGCAATGACAGGACGGATTACAACACCCTGATTCCAGTCATTGAAAAACACATCGATACTTTTGGTGAAATATTAAAGGAAACGACTGCAGACAGCGGCTATTGCAGTGAAAAGAACTTACTGTTCCTAAAAGAACACAACATAGAAAGTTATATCAAACTACAGGATCATGAACAAAGAAAGACCCGCGCCTATAAAGAAAATATAGGAAAATACTATAACATGACAACCCGGATATTTGAAGATGAACGTTATTATGTTTGTCATGATGGCAGGGAACTGAGACATATCCGCACAGAAGAAAAAGAAATGGAAGGATATACTCAAACACTGGAAGTGTATGGATGCGCTGATTGCAGTGGCTGTGAGCATAAAGCGGAATGTCTGTATAAATATGATCCGGAAAAAGATGCCGATAAAAATAAAGTCATGAAGATAAATGAGCGCTGGGAAGAATTAAAAGAAAAATCCCATGCAAATATCCAAAGTGAGAAAGGCATCCTAAATCGCCAGATTCGCTCGATCCAAACCGAAGGACATTTTGGTGATATCAAAGAAAATGATGATATCCGGCGCTTTAATCATCGTTCGACAGAAAAAGTATACAAAGAGTTTA
>CAJTGB010000082.1 GCA_910575835.1 Lachnospiraceae bacterium
GGATATGGTCCGGCATCAGATGTCCCTCCAGGATTTCCACTCCCTTGTATGAACATAACTGTTTTAGAATATCCCTTATGCTTTCTTTGTATTGATTATAAATTATTTTTCGTCTATACTTGGGTGTGAAGACGATGTGGTATTTACACATCCACTTTGTATGTGCTAATGAGTTGCTTTTGTTAGCCATTCTTAATCACCTTTCCTTTCTTTAAGTTTCGCACATCTCCATTTTTCGGAACACGAAAAACTCCGATGTGCTCAACTGGCTAAAGCCATATGAAAAAAGCTGAGATTCTTTATCTTCAAAGAATCTCAGCTTCTTATTCAGTGACTCCAAGGGGAATCGAACCCCTGATTCCAGCGTGAGAGGCTAGCGTCTTGACCGCTTGACCATGGAGCCTTATTTGTTGTCCCTTCGTATCTCGGACTTGTTTAGTATAGCAAACATCCGACAATTTTGCAAGTGTTTTTTTCAATTTTTACAAATTTTTGTATTTTGTATCTTTGTATTTACTTTGGTAACAGTTCAGACAGGCAAACCTGTCTGAACTGTTACGTTTCTTAGCATATATTCAATCAACTATTAAACCAATTTCATCGGATTAATCTTAATGCCAGGCCCCATAGTAGATGTAAGCGTCACGCTCCTTAAGAACTGACCCTTTACTGCTGCCGGCCTTGCCTTGATGATTGCGTCAATAAGCGTCTGGAAGTTGTCCGTAATCTGCTCCTCGGTAAATGATGCTTTACCTAACGGCACATGGATAATGTTTGTCTTGTCAAGTCTGTACTCGATCTTACCGGCTTTGATATCATGGATTGCCTTTGTTACGTCCATTGTTACCGTACCAGCCTTCGGGTTCGGCATAAGACCCTTAGGTCCAAGAACACGTCCAAGACGTCCAACAATACCCATCATATCCGGTGTTGCAACTACTACATCGAATTCGAACCAGTTCTCGTTCTGAATCTTCGGAATCAGCTCATCGCCGCCCACGTAATCTGCTCCGGCTGCCTTCGCCTCTTCAGCCTTGGCATCCTTCGCAAATACAAGAATACGAACCTTCTTACCTGTTCCGTGCGGCAGTACAACTGCACCACGAATCTGCTGGTCAGCGTGACGTCCGTCACATCCTGTTCTGATATGAGCCTCGATCGTCTCATCGAATTTTGCTACTGCAGTCTTTTTAACCAGTGACACCGCATCCGCAACATCATAGAGGTTGCCTCTGTCGATTGCTTTTGCAGCTTCAATATATTTCTTTCCTCTTTTCATCTAAATAACCTCCTTGTGGTAATGCCGGGATAACCCTCCCACTTATTTGTTTACATTAAAATCGCTAGAAAATACTTCGCTTAGCCTTCAAAGAATCATCTGCTCCACTAAGCTCGTGGAATACCTCGCCAAGTGCTCTATGCTTCCACTTTCACACCCATGCTGCGGCAGGTGCCTGCTACCATACTCATTGCTGCCTCTACTGTTGCAGCGTTAAGATCCGGCATCTTTGTCTCTGCGATCTCTCTCAACTGAGCCTGTGTGATCGTTGCAACCTTAGTCTTGTTCGGAACACCGGAACCTGACTTGATGTTGCATGCCTTTTTGATCAACACTGCTGCCGGCGGTGTCTTTGTGATGAAGCTGAAGCTTCTGTCACTGTAAACTGTAATAACTACAGGAATGATCAGATCTCCCTGGTCTGCAGTTCTTGCGTTAAACTGCTTCGTAAATTCAACGATATTCACACCGTGCTGACCAAGTGCAGGTCCAACCGGTGGTGCCGGTGTTGCCTTTCCGGCAGGAATCTGTAACTTAATGTAACCTTCTACTTTTTTTGCCATCTCAATTACCTCCTTGTGGTGATGTCGGGAAATATGGTCCCTCCCACTGTTTTTGATTCACCTTATACTGCTTATAACAGTTACAACTTTTTAACTTCTGCGAAACTGATCTCAACCGGTGTCTCACGGCCGAACAGTTCAACATTGATAGTAAGACTCTGCTTCTGCATATTCATAGACTGGATAGCTCCTACGGTGTCTGCCCATGCTCCGGCAATTACCTGAACCATATCGCCTTCTGCAAAATCAACCACCATATCTTCCCGCCTGATCCCAAGCGGCGCCATCTCTGCTTCCGTGAGCGGAACCGGCTTCGATCCAGGGCCTACGAATCCTGTCACACCTCTGGTATTACGAACCACATACCACGTATCATCGTTCATGATCATATGGATAAGTACATACCCGGGAAACATCTTCTTCTGTGCCGCCTTCTGGACTCCGTTCTTCAATTCCACGACGTCCTGCATCGGAACGCGGACCTCTAGGATCTGCTCTTCTAAGTGCCTGTTCTCAATCGTCTTATCAATGTTGGCTTTCACTTTGTTCTCATACCCGGAATAGGTATGCACCACGTACCATTTTGCCTCTGACATAAACTCACCTTTCTTGCCTGCAGATCATCAGTGCTATCTTACTAATAAATCCACTCCGTACTGGGCGATAAAATCAACGATCGCAATGATCAGCCCTAATATCACGGATACAGAAACAACCGCCGCCGTCTGTTTTGCTACTGTCATCTTGTCTGGCCAAATGATCTTCTTAAATTCTCTCTTAAGACCCTTGAACCAGCTTTTTTTCTGCGTCTTCTCGCTCATGACAACCACTCCTTTACGGCGACTACTTTGTTTCCTTGTGCAATGTGTGTGATTTGCAGAACTTGCAGTATTTCTTAGTCTCCATACGCTCAGGATGTGTTTTCTTATCCTTCGTCATGTTGTAGTTACGCTGCTTGCATTCTGTACATTCCAATGTGATTCTTGTACGCACAACTTCCACCTCGCTTTACGTTTTTCATTGACGTGTTACCTGGTAGCTTGCGAGGCTACCCAAAATTTAGGCATAAAAAAAAGACCTACTTCCATTCGCTAGGATAGTTTACCATGATTGGGAGAAAAAAGCAAGTCCTTTTCGCATATATTTAAAGCTATTTAAAGCATATTCAAAGAAAACCTTTACACAAAAATAACTTATTGCTATAATTTTTCATATAATTAATACTTTTTGACCTTTTGACCCCGGTATCATAATATAGCAATATAATATAGAAAGTTGAGGAACATATCATGATTTACCAAAATGTATTAGAAGCAATGGGACAGACTCCCATCATCCAGTTAAACCGCATGGTTGATACGGATTCCGCCCGTGTACTTGTAAAATTCGAAGGCCTGAACGTTGGCGGCTCCATCAAGACCCGGACGGCATACAATATGATCTGCAAGGCCGAAGAAGACGGCATATTGCAGAAGGATTCCATAATCGTAGAACCTACCAGCGGCAATCAGGGTATCGGACTTGCGCTGGTGGGCGCGGTAAAGGGTTACGAGACCGTCATCATCATGCCGGACTCCGTAAGCCAGGAGAGACGGCTCCTTGTAGAACACTACGGGGCGAAGGTCATTCTGGTCCATGACGCGGGAAATATCGGCGACTGCATCGAAGAATGCGTCCGTACTGCGAACCGGATGGCCGCTGAGAATCCGAAGGTATTCGTACCGCAGCAATTCGAGAACGAGGCTAATCCTATGGTTCACCGATACCATACCGGACTTGAGATCTTAGAGCAGGTAGCCGGCCCAATCCACGGATTCTGTTCAGGAATCGGAACCGGAGGAACCATCACCGGAATCGGAGAGACCTTAAAAGCGCTGAACCCTGACATTACCATCTGGGCAGTAGAACCGGAGAATGCGGCAATCCTTGCCGGCGGTACGGTCGGAACCCATATCCAGATGGGGATCGGCGACGGAGTTGTTCCCAAGGTACTGAACCGGCAGATATATGAGGATATCGCAATCATCACAGACGAGGAAGCCCTTCAGACCTCTAAGGATCTGGCAAGACTGGAAGGCCTGATGTGCGGGATCTCCAGCGGAACGAATGTGGCTGCCGCTATCCGGCTCGCTAAGAAGCTTGGCAAAGGCAAGACCGTAGTCACCCTGCTTCCTGATACCGCCGAGCGGTACTTCTCCACCCCTCTGTTTACGCAAAATTAACAAAAAGCACCGCCGCTGTACTGATTCCAGAACAACGGCGGCGCTTTTATATTGCCGCATGGGCAAAAGTCACACAATATTCGACGTTTCTTACTTCGTATTCAATAACTTCTCAATGCTCACCAGCTTCACGCTGAGAACGAAGATCTTAGAAGCCAGTTCAAGCTCTTCTACCGTCGGAAATGACGGCGCGATACGGATATTACAGTCCTTTGGATCCTTCCCGTAAGGATAAGTTGCACCGGCATCCGTCATGATAAGCCCTGCTTCTTTTGCCTTCGCAACGATAGCCTTCGCACATCCTTCCATAGAATCAAAGGAGATAAAATACCCTCCAAGCGGCTTTGTCCAGCTACCGATCCCAAGACCGCCAAGCTCCTTCTCCAGAACCTCGTTCACCTTCTCAAACTTCGGCCTGAGGATCGCGGCATGCTTTCTCATATGCTCATAGACTCCCAGCATATCTTTGAAATAACGCACATGGCGCAGCTGATTCAGCTTATCATGCCCGATGGTCTGGAACTTCATATATCGTCTCGCATCCTCCAGATTCCCTCTGGACGCGGCCAGCGCTGCGATTCCTGAACCAGGGAAGGATACCTTCGATGTGGAAATGAACTTCAGTACAATATCTGGATTGCCTACCTTAATGCATTCATTCAGCAGTTCCAGAACCACTACACGCTCATCGTCATACAGGTGATGGATAGAGTATGCATTGTCCCAGAAAATGCGGAAATCCTTCGCCGCCGGCTTTAATCTTGCAAATCTCCGAACAGTCTCGTCCGAATAAGAGATACCCGTCGGATTCGAATACTTCGGCACGCACCAGATTCCCTTGATCATATCGTCCTTTGCCACCAGTTCTTCTACCATATCCATATCCGGTCCGTTCTCGAGGAGCGGTACATTGATCATCTCGATCCCGAAGAACTCTGTGATCGCAAAATGGCGGTCATAACCCGGAACCGGGCAGAGGAACTTCACACGGTCCAACTTGCCCCACGGCGTACTTCCCATAAAACCATGAGTCATAGCGCGGGATACCGTGTCAAACATTACATTAAGGCTGGAATTCCCATAGATAATGACACTTCGTTCCGGCACCTCCGACATATCAGCCAACAGCTTCCTGGCATCGCTGATTCCGTCAAGAACACCATAATTCCTACAGTCCAGACCGTCAGAACTCATCATATCCGATTCACTGGTCAGAACATCCATCATCCCGATCCCAATATCCAACTGAGCCTTAGACGGCTTACCGCGGGACATATCAAGATTCAGTCCCTTTTTCCTGATCTCTTCAAACTGCTTCTCAAGATCACTTTTCATATTCTTTAATTTATCTTTGCTCAACTTGCTGTACGGCGCCATATCGGAACTCCCTCCTGTATTCTTTATAATCGGCAGCATAATGCCATATGTTATTTTACGGATATTTACAGAAAATGTCAACCCCTTTTTGCATTTTCCAGATCATATACTTTCATTTTCACGCATCCGCTTTCGATTTAATCAGCAATCGTCATCCAGAAAATGCAACTTCATATCTATCTACTTGCATTTCAAACCCATTAAGTTATGCACCCGCTCCTATTGCTGTTCCACCAGTTCAAACTTAAGCATAACCGGATTATGATCGCTGTATCCAAAATCCGTATCAATATTCTCTGCTTCTGCCTTCACATTATCGGACACCAGGAACCCGTCCACCACTGTCGTAAAATTAATCCCCTTAGTATAAGGAATATCCGCGCCGCGGCAGGTCGGTACGTCAAGTTCATTCTCTGCCTGAACGATGGCAATGCCCTCCGCCACCTCCTCCTGAGTCAGGATCGACACCCATGCAGGGAATTTCTGCTTTGAAGGGAAGCCCTCCGCTGCCGCCTCCCCCAGCGCATGGTTAAAATCTCCGCCCACGATCACATAATTCCCCGCCTGATACTCTTCTTCCATTACAGAATTCAGCAGTTCAAGCTGCTTAGCCCGAATCAGCCCTCCCTCATCATAAGCAGACATATGGCTGTTGATCAGCACCAGCTCGCGCCCATTGTCCGCCGGCAGACGCATAACGGCAAAGCATCTGTCCAGATCCGTGAACTTCGTGATAAAGCTGCCGTCCACCGGATAGCTTCGCCGCTCCGCCTCTGCAATCTGATACCGGCTGAAGTTCAACAGCCCCGCATCCACCGCACCGTGCGGATCTGAAAATGGATAGAACAGGTATGCGGAATGGAAATTATTTGCAAACACATTGCCGTAATCAGAAAATTCCTTCTTAAGCTCCTCCGCCTGGTTCACATGATAACTCCGGTCCGCATCCACATCCACTTCCTGCAGCAGAAGAAAATCCGCGTCCAGATTCTTAAGCTCTCGCACCGCTCCTTCCGTGTTCGCCTCCACCGACTCTCTGCTGACAGCCTTGCCGTATTCCCCGGCCGTCTCGGTTCCGTCCTCCATCTCTCCTGTATCCATGAAGAAGCTGTAATCCGGGCCGTATGCCCCAAAGCCGATGTTATACGTTACCACCCTGTAGGTCTCCCCAGCCTTCAATGTCTGCTCTGGATTATTCTCCGTCTTCAATGCTGTATGATCCTCTATCCGGTAATAATTCGCCTGCATGTAGATGACATAACCCGCTATACAGAGAATGAGCAGCAGAAACAGGCCTGCCAATACCTTTACCGCAGCAGGCACCCGCGCCCGCTCCGTTCCCGAATGCTCTTTCTGACCTGTCTGATTATCCTTCATTCTTCCCGCCTCCCGCTATCTTCGATCATGATCTGCTTCATTTGTATAAGTATACTTAGAATCCGCTCAAATAGCAACCGTTTTATGCGCTGTATGGAAACACATTATATTAAGGAAGCGATTGATGTATGAATCGCTCTCACTACGATATTGTCACATTCATTTTCTACATAACGCCATATCTCCTCACCGTCTTCATAGAACTCTCTTAAAAAATTCTTCACCATCTCCCGCATGTTCTCCTTTGCCTCTTCCTTTGAACACATTCCCAGTACGGCCTGTATCTTACTGCGGTCGCTCTCTGTCATGCCCTCGCTGTCAAACGGCTTCTTAAGCAGAATATGCCACATAACATCCGCAAGGACGATCCCGCAGAGATTCTCGAACATTTCCTCATATTCCCCGGAATACGCTCTCAACACGCCGGTCACATATGTGTCCGGGAATTTCCCCAGGAACCTCTGTTCAATACCGATGCACCGTATATATTCATAGACGGCGTCGATCCCCGCATATTCTCCCAGACTCCTAAGCACCGGGTAATCCAGCGTCAGTATCGTATTCTGAGGCTCATACCTGCTGTCATACCATTTCAGAAATTCTGGAACCGCTTCCAGCGTCTCCTTCAAGGCAATATTTCCATAAGATTGAAAATGTTCAAGCAGCGCATGGTACATCTCCTTCATCGCCCTTACCTTCCTGTCTACAAGCTGGCATCCCAGCCGATACGCCTCCTTTGCCGCTGTCTTATTCTGAACCGCAAGCCCCGTCTTGCCGGCCTCCTCCGCAAGCGAATTGATCTCTGCCGGAGACGCCGCCTCGTACTCTTGAATACAATAGATTACGGCTTCCATCAGCTGATTAGCTTTCTCGTACGTTACAGACGTACTCTCGTATCCTGTATACCGCTCCGTAAGCTCTGCAACAATTGGAATCAATTCTTCCATCTCGTATCTCATCCTTCTTCTCCCTTTCGATCACTTCTAAATATTAAGTTTTGATTACTTACTATTTGATACACTAATGCAGACAGTATACTAGTACACCGAATAATAAGTAACCAGCCATATAACTTGCCTGATTTTCCATCTGCGTCGTTGTTGTCAATCGGCGTAGCGCCCACTACGCCTCATTCCTCCGCCTTGCATATGAAAAATCATTCTACGTTATATGGCTAGGAACTTATTTTTCGGTGTACTAGCTCTGCAATTCTCTCAATGCTTCCAGATACAACTCCGGGTCCCATCTCTGTACTTCATCGAACTGGCTGTACTCCCCCCTTCCTTCCGTGCGTCTGTACCCGCGGTATCCGCTGCGCACAGCCTGGGAAAATATATCGAGACAGGTTCCTTCCAGATACTCGAGGTCACCGTAACAGACCGTCTCAAACTGTTCCTTCATAAAATGCACCAGCTCATTATCAGTAAGTTCATCCATGGTCTCATTCTTATAGAGATAGAATATCTCCTGGAGCCGGACCATAGTCTCCACATAATTGCTCTGACTGATGTAGCCGGAATCACAGAATTCATAGATAAGCTGCGGCAGTATGCCCTGACCGAATTCCACCCTCTTCTGCTCTCTCAGAGTATTCCTGCGCTCAGCCACTATAATCTGCGCATCTTCCGGTTTCAATATAAGCCCGTATCTCTGCGTATACTGATTGGTCTCCATAACTTTTCCCACCTGGGCCTGATCTGCCGCCAGTTCTAACCAGTTCCCTTTGCTCAAAGTACATTCCTCCTGATTCTTCTATGCAGGTTATCAGTTACTATTTGGATTTATGATTATAGCACCGCATTACCTCCCATACCAGTCTTGGATTTTTCCTGTTTTTGTGGTATAATAGTAACTGCAAAGAGGGTTGGAAATATAAATTTTCCGACCCTTTGTTCGTTTTGTACCTTAAATACCGTATATTTTGCTTTTATTCGTATAAAATTCGTAGTAAAATCTGGACATAAATTTATACAAATGGAGGGCAAAATCAATGACAAACAAAGGTACAAGAAAGAAGACAAATTACAAAAGCATCTACTACAATGAAGGCACAAAAAAATATGACGTCAAGTACAACTACAAAGAATATGACCCCATTTTACAAAAAAACAAATACAAAAGCCAATGGGTCTACAACTGCCTGTCCCTAAATGAAGCAAAAGAAGCGCTTGCAAAATTACAAATCGGAATCACCAAAACAGAAGATAAAGACATCACTCTTGCAAGCGCTTTTGAACTCTGGAAAAACAAAGCAATCACTCAGCAGTTCAGCGAGATGACTATAAACAGCACGGAACAGAACATGAAAGTTATCTACAAATATCTTCCTGCAAACACTAAATTAAAAGATATAACCGAACATGTTTATTATAATATGTTTGCAGAACTGAGACAGAAATATTCTGAAGAAACCGTGCATACTCTTAACAGTACATTTCGCAAACTGATAAAACTTACATACAAACGCGGACTGATCGCTGACAATTTCCTTCTAAAAGCAGACAATATAAAAACTGAACAGAAGAAAAATTATTATCTTCTGGGACACAAAGATTTTCAAAGAATCGATGATTATCTGGGCAATAAGCAAAGCAATCATAACGGCTATAATGCGTATCCCAGATTACAGTTTTTCTATAATGTATTATACTACACAGGTGTCAGGCTGTCTGAATGTCTGGCATTGACCTGGAATGATTTTGAAGAATTCAGCTATCACACAAGAGAGGCGCCAAATCCGAATATAAATTCCCCTTTTCCCGGCACAACGGCTTCTGACAGCCGTTATCTGTCCGGGATGCGGATCGCAGTAACCAAGTCAACCGGCCGTGTGAAAGACGAATCTGGAAAAGCCATCGTAAAAGGCCCCAAAAACAAGAAAAATCGTACAATTCCAATACCTAGCCATCTCGAGGCAATGTATCACAGAGAACACAGTAAACATATTGCCGGCGGCGGTGAAAACACGGACAGAATCTTTAACTATGTACACAGTTATTGTCTGACCAGGATCAAGGATACCTGCAAAATACTTGGTATCGAACCCTGTAACTGTCATGCATTCCGGCATACCTATATAAGTAATTTGATCAAAAGAAATGTTCCGATCACCGTGATCGAAAAGGTATCCGGCGACACCCAGGAAACAATATTCAAACGGTATTCTCACATGTTTGAGCAGGATGAAATCATGGTGATAAGAGCCTTAGAAAATCTATAAAGTCTACAGCAAGGGCAGATATGCTCTTGTTTTTTATTTCTGTGAGCAGCGGGCCAATTATTCGGCGGCGGCGCATGATTTTGCTGCCTATTTCTTCAAAAAATAGCAGCAGTTCAGACAAACTGTTCTGTTACATGCAAAAATCCATATAAAATCACTTCGCGATGGGATGTTGCATTTTGCCCCAACATCATGAAGCATTCGTATAAATTCGTATAAATTTCTAATTATCGTCCTGATAACCCATAAAAATCCACATATTTTCCCCACATATGACAATTCGATGTGGAAGATACTCCCGAAACCAGGAAGGAAGGCCTCTTCATTACATACAAGGGCAAGGAATATCAGTACAACGAGGATGTGATCAATTTCCTATGTCTCGGCATTGACAACAGCACTCCTGTGGAGCAGGCCAATGAGATGAAGGGACAAGGTCTGGCCGATGCGATTATTCTTGTGAGTATCAATGTGGAGAGCGGGAAGATCAAGATCCTTGCGATTCCCCGTGACACTTATGTACCGGTCAAGATGTACAACGACCAGGGCAAGTTCCTGGGTGAAAAGAACATGCAGCTCACTCTTCAGTACTATTATGGCAAAACCGC
>CAJTGB010000083.1 GCA_910575835.1 Lachnospiraceae bacterium
AATCTCAATATTCAATTTTTAAAGCAGCCACCGAAAGATGGCTTGTTTGTTGTGTGCTTAAGGTAATGGATACCCTCTACTTTTCATTTTCAATCTTTTTCTTCCTTTCTGCTTTCAAGCGGGCATCTGTTGGTTTTTCAGCGTTCTTTGGTATCAACCACAAGCGGCTGAATTTTGCCACACCCGGTATGCGGTTTTCCTCACATAACTTTTGCACCCGTCTTTCTGAAATGCCCCATTTTTTCGCCGCTTCCGGGGCAGAAATAAACTCTAACATTTTCGGTCT
Organism: Lachnospiraceae bacterium; assembly: GCA_910575835.1. Lineage (GTDB taxonomy): Bacteria > Bacillota > Clostridia > Lachnospirales > Lachnospiraceae > Sporofaciens. The sequence continues at coordinate 287 of CAJTGB010000083.1, forward strand.
CCCTCGCTTTCCTAAGTTCTATCGCTATAATTATATACGGTCAGCCGAATAAATTCAAGAAATTAAATAATGCTTGGCATTTTAATCGTCTTGTACGGTGTAAATGCTAAACCTTATACTCTGTTTGAGAATATCATTTTGATACTGATCTTTAGAATCTCTCTATAAATTTCCAATGTTTTTGTATGCCTGTTCCTTTCGTTTCCATTCCGGCGGCTGTATTGTTTTTCCGATATAGGGAGAGGGAAGGATAGGAAGGGAAAATTTATTTATATCTTTATTTAATTGCATTGGATTTTCCGACGTCGGATTACCCGGTATCGGAAAATCCAATATCGGACGGTTCATGTTGTGCCTTGCTCGGAAAATCGCCATAGATTCATTACGCAATAGAACGCCATTTTGCCGGGTTAAGGTATAAATCCTTGCCCTCTATAAAAATGCTCCCGGAAAGCCGCATATAACAAGGCTCTCGTTGCTCCTAATGCGTAACATAAGGGCATTAAAAAGCGGTGTTCCTGTTCTCCTTGTTTGGAGATAAAGAAACGCCGTGCCTTTGGGGTATTTCTTTATTCAGTTTTTCAATGCTGTGTGCTGGTATTGGGCTTGCAGGGTTCCGGGCGGCATATCAAGGCTCTTTCCCTCAAAAGTAGTAAATTGGTAGTAAATTTCGCTTGAAATCCTGCTTGTATGCCTGTAAATCAAGGATTTTTTGAGATAATCAACCATTTTAATGTATAATTTTAGACATTCTGTGACAGTGCGGTTGTTCTTTTGCTATGAAACTGATATTATAAAGCACACGGAAGTATGGATTTGATCATGTTCGAGGATGTGATACTGGTTACGTTGCCGCTGGGCGCGCAAATACCTGTTTCCAGACTGCGTGAACGAGATCTGAAACAGACCCTCTTACGCTGCTTGAAAAAAGGCTGCCGCAATCCCACTGGCTTTAGACTGTAAATACAGAAAGAAATTACTGATACCAAAACAAATATCAGATGATATAAAACAGCTTTCGCATGAGATATGCCAAAAACATAACGACATATTAAAGAAAGAATATGAGTGGCTGAAAGAAGTGGACAAATTTGCCCTGACGAATGCCATTTACAACGTGGACTGTGCATACCAGAAGTTTTTTAAAGAACACGCTGGTTATCCGAAATTCAAAAGTAAGCATGATAACCATAAATCTTACACAACAAATTTCACAAATGGGAATATTGCAGTGGATTTTGAGGATGGGAATAATTATTACAAACAGAAAAAGAAAATAGCATCATGTCATGAGAAGATTACAAATACCAGGAAAGATTATCTGCATAAGGTTTCCCATGAGATTATCAGCGAAAACCAAGTGATAGTCTCAGAGGACCTACAGATAAAGAATATGGTAAAGAATCATCATCTGGCAAAATCAATATCCGATGCGTCATGGTATGAGCTGACAAGGCAGTTAGAGTACAAGGCAAAATGGAATGAGAGGAAATATATAAAAATAGATACATTTTATGCCAGCAGCCAGATATGCTCTAATTGTGGGTATCAGAACAAGGACATGAAGGATTTATCAGTAAGGGAATGGGTGTGCCCAATATGTGGAGCAAAGCATGACAGAGAGGAATAGCTGATATGGATTATTTTAGTATAGGGCTTAATATTTTTTGCCTGATAGCTCAAGGCATTCTGCACGTTTACTTTTGTGCCAGCCTCACCGGGAAAAAAAGAAGGCATATCATTTTGTCATATACATTTTCATTTTCTGCATTTTGGACTGGATTGCAAGTAAGTTTTCTTTCCCGTGGATCATCGTGATGGGGATAGAACTGCTTATTTTGTATGGGGTAAACCGTTTTATTCTTTGCAATCGCCCCTCCGCGTCCTGGGTTGCGGCAATTCTCGCTAATTACATCTCCCAGTTTTCCTTTGGGCTTATCAACTCGGTGGAGGCGGTGATATTTCCCCATGTGACGACACCCCTGCTTTTGTACGCAATGATCACAGCGGCAACAGCGGTCTCCCTTGCCATAAGTATTGCCTGTTATACAAGCGTAGTAAAATCCATATCGCCAGAAGAAATTGGACACATGACAAATATGGGATGCTTATTGTTTCCGGTTCTGTTTTTCTTTACCGCAGAATTGTATATCATGCAGACCTCATATACACAGATTTCCTATGATGTGTCTCCCGCCCTTCTGTTGGAACATATTGCGCTGCTGTTTTTGCAAGCCCTGGGGCTTGGAGCCTTACTTTGTACCTTGTATGCCTATCGTCATCTATGCCGTAGTTTACAGACCAAGGCAGAAATGCAATCCTTGTCTCAAGCAGTCCGGGCACAGAAAATATATATTGCCGAGGCACAAACTCGCTATAAACAGACAAAAGCATTCCGCCACGATATTAAAAATCATCTTTCTGTATTGAGCGCCCTGCTTAACAATAACAAATTTGAAGAGTGCAAAGCCTATCTGCAAAAGCTTAAAACGGTCTCAACCATGTTGTCATTTCCTTGTCAGACGGGTAATTCAGTGGTGGATATTTTGCTGGGAGAAAAGTTAAAGATGGCAAAAGCAGATGGGATCGCGGTTGAGGTTTCCTTGCTCCTTCCAAACCCTTGCGGAATAGATGATTTTGATTTATGTGTGATTTTTGCTAATGCTTTGGATAATGCGATCAGTGCGTGTCAAGCCATTGAGGGAGTAAGGTCGATCCGCATCAGCGGAGAGCGGCAGGGCGACTTCTATATGCTGGCATTTGAAAATACCTGCTCAGATAATCCGCTGCCGCCAACAGGCACCGGTCTTTCCAATATCAAAGCTGTAACAGAGAAATATCACGGTGTGATGCTGACAGAGAAAATTGAACGGCGGTTCTCTTTGAACGTGTTGCTGAACATTTCAATACATCCAGAGAGCATTTCAATACAAAAGCCTTGAAATTCCTTTTTTTCAGGGTAAACTGATAATAGCAATATCAGTTACCTGTCTTGTGGATTGGAGGAATATATTATGCAGTCTATTTCTGGAATTAATTCAGGCGCGGCGAAGCCGTCTGTGCCGATTGCTGATGTGGATGAACCGAAAAAAGTCCGGCGGCCCGAAGATGAAACCCGACCGCGCCATCAAAAACCTGTGATGGATGAATATGTTCCGGAGGAAAAACCGGAACCAACAGGGCGTTACCGGCTGGGCAAAGACGAGGGCGGCAAGCCTAAAATCTATTTCGATGACCCAAAGCGGGCAGAGGATGCCCCAGATGCTTCCGATGCCTTTGGTCGGGACAAAAGTGCAGAAGGGCCGGAAAGAAGCGGCTCTGACAAAGATGGGCAAAGCTGCACCTGCAATACCGATAAGGTTGACCGTGAGATTGAAAAACTAAAAAAGCAGAAGCAAGAGCTGGAGCAGCAGATCAACAGGGAAACAGATGAAAGTAAAATAGAGGATTTGAAAGCAAAATTGGAACAGATAGAAAGAGAATTGAGCCAAAAGGACAACGACACATATAGGCGTCAGCACGCTGTATATACATACGCCTAATGTCTGCCGCACGACGGCATTCTCTACTCAAATAAGAAAAAATAGTCGTTTTTTGACGATTCATACTGTTATGCCCCACGCCCGAATGGTCTTGTACTGTTCGGGCGCTTTCCTATTTCCGGATCCAGTGACACTGGCTTCGCTGACGTTCCCCGCTCCCCATCCCCATCTGTCTGGACTCCCAAAATCTGAGCCGCTTTATGAACATTCTGTAAATAGTATAAAAAAGGACTTGACAATTTGTTTCAGGGTTTGAAAAATGAAACTAGCAATTATATTATTTAGGTGAAAAATGAATAAATTACAACAAGAAATTAATAGTTTTCATAATCAAAAATGCTCTTATAAAAGTACTTCAGACACAGACTGTTTATGTTCTTTGGCATATTGGCTTTATATTTACGGAGATAAAGAGCTTGCGTTGAAAATTTGTGAAATTGCCCATGGGGTAGAGTTTTCATTCGAATTTAGAGATTGGAATAGTGGTATTCAAAATATTTACGGGTTGGAAATTCGTATAGCAAGGGAATTATTAGGTGAAAATCGAAGAAATAATATCCCGCCGTCTTTATTAGAGTATTGTTTCTCAAAAAGAGTTATAAAGGAAGTCAGCTATCCGCAGATTCTAAGAGAAGATAAGATTGCCGCCTGCAATAGTAAATTCTTAAATACTGAATTGTGTCTGGCGTTTTACAATATGATTGGACTTGGCGAGACAGGATTATATACTGAACTTAATAAAAACTGGGGAAAAATCGAAGAAGCTATAGATATTTATATTGATTGTCTCAAAGATGAAATCTTATTTGGAGAACCATAGGAGAGGAATTTATTCGGGATTGCTGTTATCAGGAGATTGAAGGCTAATGCCGATTTTCCCTTTTTGCTGTGCGGAAGTAGTGACAAATAGTTTAGATAAGGTTATAATAAGCTATCTGGTTCATGAAATAAGTAAACAGACAGAGACAGATATTATGGTAAAAAACAATATAGAAAAAGATGAAAAGAGGACTTATTAGTATGTATAATTATAGTAGGAAGGAGAACGATATGAAACGTGAAGAATATATTTCTGATGATGCAGTTGTGAAACGTGCAAATGCAGCGGTAAAAATTGAATTGGAAAAGAAAAAAGCATTAGATATTCCTATAGTTGTTTATGATAGACAGACACAAACGATATATCATGAGAGTAGTGATGGAACGAGAGTAGAGATCGGAACAAGAATGAGAAAGGGGCGTTATAGTGAACGTATTGCTAAAAAAGCCTGAAGTAATTGTATTCGCCGGACCTAATGGCTCAGGAAAGCAGCGATTGGTATTTTGAAGATATTCAGGCGCTGACAAGTATAGAGGACATGGAGAAAATAAATTTGAACTGATATGGAGAAAATAAGTGAAATCCTATTAATTTATTTGTTCTAATTCTCATATAGTGCAGAAATTTTTTGTATTCTGCGTTTCATTTCTGTGCGGATGTGTAACGGCTCTAAGCATTCACATTTATCCCCGAAACTAAGAAGGATATTATAGTAGTATTCATTCTCTATGAAAGGGAAACTGACGATATAATATTCTTCACAGTCTGGCGAAATGTGTTCATAGGTGCAAAAATCAAGCACTCTGTCCAGGATAGATTTATGAATACGGATTTTGATTTTTGCTTGCATGGGTTCCAAGATTTCTGCAAAGTCTAATGCCGGTTTTTGATATTCTCGCGGTGTAAAAGTTTCTTCTAGCATTTGCAGATTTGACACACGGGACAGCCTGAACATGCGAAAATCATTTCTTTTGCGGCAAAATCCATACAAATACCAATGACTGCTTTTCAATACGAACTGATATGGCTCAACCGTTCGTAGTGTTTTATTTCCGTGGTGGGCAATATATTCAAACGAAAGCAGTTTGCTTTCCTGCAAAGCTGTTTTAATGATCTCTAAGTACGGCTGTATGTTCTCGTTTCCCATCCATGGACTTAAATCTATACATATTTGATTTGCTTTTAATTCAATCTCTTCTGCTTTGTCAGCAGGGATGAAACTCTTTACTTTCGCAAGGGCGTTTACCAGTTCGCCGCCGTGTATCATGTTGGAAAGGCTGGAAAGCCCCATTAAGATTGCGGCAAGGTCAGCAGATGAAAAGACCTTTTTATCAATCTTATAGTTTGGCATGATTTCAAAGCCGCCGCCGACTCCTGGTGTTGCATGGATGGGGATACCTGCTATATTGATAGCGTCTATGTCGCGGTAGATTGTGCGGGGTGATACTTCAAACATATCGGCTAACGCTTGAGCGCCTATACGTTCTTTGTTAAGAAGTACCATTATAATACTGACAAGCCTGTCAACTTTCATCTAAAAGCCACCTTTTTATCCGGATTGCTGACATATAGATGTCAACAATTATATGATACGATAATAAAGCAGACAAATCAATAAAACGATGAAAAAGGAGGAAATTTATGTATACGATCTATGTTTATGTTCTTGATACGTTAGCTGACTGGGAAATGGGGCATGTTATTTCGGAGTTGAATTCTGGCAGGTTTTTTAAAAAGGACTCACAGCGTGTTGTGCTCACAACGGTTAGCGATTCTAAAGAACCCATCAAAACAATGGGCGGGCTGACAGTCGTGCCTGATTGTGTAATTGATGATATTGTTGTGAGTGAAACAAGCGTGTTGCTTTTGCCGGGCGCAGACACGTGGAATACCCCAAAGCATAGAGCTATTATTAAAAAGGCTGAGGAACTTCTCGATGTAGGTGCAACGGTGTGTGCGATCTGTGGTGCAACGGCAGCGCTTGCTGATCATGGGCTGTTGGATCAGCGTCGGCATACCAGTAATGGACCGGGATTTCTTGAAATGGTTTCTCCCGATTATCAGGGGCAGAGTTTATATGCAGACAAACCGTCTGTGACAGATGGCGGTCTTATTACGGCAGGTTCCACCGGAGCATTGCTGTGGGCGAAACAGATTATTGAGCGCTTAGGTGTTTTCGAGCCAGATACATTGGAAGCGTGGTATGAATATTTTAGTACCGGTAAGCCTGAACATTTTTTTGCTCTCATGCAGACTTTGCCGGTTGGTAAGGATAATTAAATTTGTCCGGAAGTTTAGCAAAGCCGCAGAGATTTTAATTATGGTACTACTTGATAATAATACGATACAGAAACAGCCAGTCCGTAAATTTTAGGGCTGGCTGTTTCTGTATCCGTGCGGTTTGTTTTTCTACTTATCGGGATGGTGTGATTTATAATGGTTCCTGTATATTGTTGGTGATTTGCCAATTATATTTTAAATAGCTGACAAAAATCTAATTGATTATTATAGCCTACCATATAGGAAATCTCTTTAATTGAATAATTAGAGTTTTCCAAGAGATTACATGCAACAGAAATTCTTTTGTTTATGATATATCTTTTGGGTGAAACTCCAAATGTAGCTTTAAATTGTGATGTTAAATAATTTGGATGAACAGAAAATTCTTTAGAGAAGCGGTCATATCAAAAGAAAATGAAATGTCAAAATTGGTTGATAGATGAAGGTGATCGCTGTCAAATTCTTCGTCAGAATACTGGTGTTTTTGAAATGTAAAATGTTTTCTTATAATATTTAAAATAATACTTTTAATATACTGAACATTTATGTTTTGTTGGATATAAGGTTTCGAAGGGGAAGGGATTAATAACGATAAAATGTCAGATGAAGCATAAAAGGACATCCAGCAATAACTTCAGGGATCTGATTTGTCGGCAATATACCAACAACATGAATTTGCTGGTATAATAAAAGCTTGTCCTGAAGACAAATTGTATGTGATATTTTCTACCGTGATCGCTCCTTTTCCAGTCAATATGAAATGGATAATTATATAATCTCGCACCCTGATTTGCAACCCAAAAGATATAATTTTATTAAAATATTAAAAACTTTGAAAATCATATAAAAATATATACTTACTGTATAGAAAATCTGAAAGAAAAATAATATCCTTTTAGGAAGGATTATAGTATAAATGAAATGAAAGGAATAATGATGTTAGATAATAAATATAGTACTTTTTCAATGAGTATTCCGATTGTGTTTCAATCTTTTTTTCAGATTTTATTTGGATTAGTAGATATTGGTTTTCTTAGTTATTGTTCTGACACAGTTGTTCGGTTGGATATGCAAACCAAATAATTTCAGTCGTTTTGCTTGCGTATATAGTTGTCTGTTCAGCTGTATCCATAGTTGGAGCGCAATATATAGGAGAGAAACGAATAGAAGATTTACACGCTCTGTCAATGGATGCGATAACTGGTACTGTAATAATAAGCCTTTTTTAACAATCATTTTATTACTATCCAATAATTATATAATAGAATTTTTGAATGTTCCGATTAGCATGAGTAATGGAACGAGTACATATCTTTCTGTGATTTCGGTAGGATTGTTGTTTCAAGGGGGGAATACAGTTTTTACTTCAATATATAGAATCTATGCAAATGGAAATTATGCAATGTATGTAGGAATACTAACAAATACTCTCAATATATTAGGGGATGCATGCGTAGTTTTTAATCCTTTAAAATATGATTATGATTGCATTTTTGGAGTTGCAGCTGCAACTGTTGTCAGCAATTTTATTGGATTTATATTAATGCTATATTATTATAATTGTAATATAAGTATAGAACATATTTTTATACATTCAATATCTGCTGATAATGTTAAAATTTTGATGAAGTATGGTATTCCGGCGGCAGGTGAAAATATTTCTTATAAAATTTCACAATTGTTTGTTACAGTTTTTATAACATCTTTAGGCAGTTATATATTGACTTCAAAAATATATGCAATGAATATAATGCTGTTCGTTTCACTTATCCCTAATTCTATAGGGATAGCAACGGGCATTATAGTTGGATATTTATTCGGTGAAAAAAGTATGATGTTTTGTTTGAAAAATGCTATAAAAATATCAAAATAGGTTTAATGATAGTAATTGTTTTGGATTTGATAGTAATAAAAATCAGTGATCATATTTTGATTTATTTTACACAAAATGAGAATATAATCAAAGTTGCGCAATCTATTATTTATTTAGAATCTATTACGTTACTCGTTAAAGTGGGGAATTTTATGTTTAGTAATTCTTTAAAAGGTGTTGGAGATGTGTATTATTGTGTGATTCTCAGCGTAATATCAATGTGGATTTTTGGAGTTGGTATGGCTTATGTATTAGGGATAAGTTTAAAATTTGGAATTATGGGTATTTATACTGCTTTTTTTATAGATGAAGTATTTAGATGTATTCTTATGTGGAAGCGATGGAAAAGAATCAGTAAAAGTGAAAGGTAAATAATGTTTTAGATGCATTGGATCTGTTAAAGAATGAATTCGCCATTTACGACCATGGCATGACCGTTTACGAAATTAGGCTTATAAATATAAAGTTAAATCCGATATCTTAAATAAGAATCTAAAATGGAGATAGAAAACAACGGTCCAAAATATTAAAGCAGGAAAAAATTCAATATATAACTCATTATTATATAACTTCTCGGAATCTCAATGAATGAGATTCCAGCCGAAGATTGACAACTGAATATCGTGCAGGAAAAGAAATTAGAGAAAAATGGACATAAACATTGGACATAGCGGGTACTATGCCTTGAAAAATCTTATGGAATCGCTTAAGATATCATTATTAGGCGGTCATTCCTAATAATGATTCTTGAAATGCCTCAGCAGATGGCATTTCCCAGGCATCAAGATGTTGTAGCATCATGATGCCGTAGAGGCGGCAGTACCACATCTTCGTCGAGCGGTGCCTGCCGTCTTCTAATTTATAGTCCTCTTTCTCGCGCTTGTT
>CAJTGB010000084.1 GCA_910575835.1 Lachnospiraceae bacterium
CAAGGTACATTATTTTTATGAAAATCACTCGCTTAATTTGCGAATGCATCTACCTATTAGATTAATTCATCAACTTATTAGTTTTCGGACAGTCTCCCCCGTGACACCAATGTTCTGCCCCGTCACTACGTCACTGCCAGGGGATAATAAGTATTCTATGGTAGGAACCACCTCATCAACAAATATATTCCTTCCTAACGGATTGTTCTTTGCACTTTGCTCTTTAATAAGTTCAGGAAGCTCGGATAAAAACTTTGTTTCCATCATATCCGGAGACACTGCATTAACCATAATTCCTTTAGCCGCATATTCAGATGCCAGGTTTCTCATTAAACCAAGCAGTGCATATTTTACTGTAATGTACGGGCTCTGAAACTTAGGCGGTATTCCAAGCAAATATGCAGAAAGCATAAACACAATCTTTCCATAATTTTGTTTTGACATCTTCGGAATAAATGCTTGGAGAATCATCGTTATTGACCTCAGTGAAGTATCTATTTCATCTTGATAACTTTTCCACGAATGCTTGTGAAATTGCAAGCTATGTGCTTTCTGAGCCGAAAGATGCACAATATGATTTGGATACTCCCCAGAATCCATTATCACTTGAATAAGATTTAATGTACTTTCAATATCAGAAAAGTCTGCTTGTATCGGTGAAAACCTGTCTCCCACTTCAGATTTCAGAACATCAATAATATTTGTTGAACTCCTATAATGAGCCCATATCCGATTATAATTCTTTTCGACTCTTCTAATGAGTTCAGAACCTACATCTGATGATGCACCCGTAACAAGCAATACTTTATCATCATGCATCAATAACACCTGCCTTTAGTATACCTTTAAGCATCTTTTCGCCCTTCTGATTTTTTATTGTCACCTTAATTTCAAGATATCTCAAATCATAATCAACTTTTGCCGCCTCTCCAGACACCTCCAGAACATCTCCAACAAACACAGGTTTTACAAATTTAATTTCTACACCTTGTATCAAGCAGTATTTGCCCGGAAGATAGCATCCCCCCAACGTTGAAATCATTGAGGCCGTTAACATTCCGTAAACAACCTTATTGTCAAAACCTCGTTCTCTTGCAAATGTTTCATTTACATGAAGAGGATTTTCATCAGATGTAATATCGTAGAATTTTTGCATCATTTCCTCTGAAATAATCACAGAAAAAGATTCTTTCATACCTATAGAGATATCGGAAATTTTATACTCATTCATTTCCTATGCACCCACTTTTTCTATAATAAAATCAACCATCTCACCAACATTTTTCATAGCATTTACCTCATCAATATTGAATTTCACTTTGAAAGCATCCTGAATCGCCACAACAAGATTAATCTGTTCAAGGCTGTCCCAATCATCTATGTCTGCTGAAGATGTCTCATTCTTAAGTTCAATTTCGTCATCATCAAAATTATTGCGGAAAATCTCATTAAGTTTTTCAAATATTTCTTCTCTTTTCATTGCTCAACCCTCACTTGAATATGTTTGTTTTTATTTGTATATTGATTGTTTATAGATAAAGACCATATACTTTCCTCTACATTCTCGGAAATCCTAGAGAAACCCATGTTCCCATAGAAATCCTTTACCATAGCATTTTTAGCAGTAGGATAATAGTAACCCCTCAGTTCGGATATACCTATATTTCTACACTTCTCTACAAGCTCATCAAGCATTGCACATTCCATGTCACGTTTCAACACCCTACAGCTCATGAGCCACAGTTCAATATGACATACCCCATCAATCAAATGTCCTATACATAACGCTACCACCCCATTGTCGCCAAACCTATCTTCCAATTTTCCATAAAGCGTTATATAATTACTATCACAGGCAATTTCTTCTATTTCACCCTGAGTGTATCTTTTTGTAGTCAGATTAAATTGGTTGCTTTTGTTTGTAAGTTGCGCTATTCTTGCCATATATATGGGCTCAAATGATTTTATTGTAGCGCTCATTTCCAACGAATCCAGATACTCGCCATAATCAGAAAAACTCGCTTGTGCCTTCGAACGCTTTGCATTCTCCTGATACATAGCATTTCTTTTCAGATCATCCTCCGACAGATATGTGGTCTCAAAATAACCATTTCTATCAATGTTTATGATATACTGATGCGATTCCCCTATCTCCGGTGTACTTACGCCCGGAATCTGCCCAGAAACGATATGCCGCTCAGCCGGATTATCGTCAACAAACACTAAACTTTCCGGAAGCAAATTGAGTGATCCGGCAATCTCTAAAAAGTTTTTATCCTTGGGTTCCCAGTTTGCTCTAATCTCAATAAAGTCATCCGGAGATAACACGCTATCAGGATGCTTTAATCCAGACAAGGCATTACTCTCATCATTCTTTGAATCAACACTTAAGACAATCCCCATCTGAATATGGGCTTTAATATAGCTCTGAAATTCAGAATAAACCTGACCCGCTGATGTCTCCGGCCCTAATTTTATGTTATCTACGCCATCATCGCCAATAACCCCACCCCATAGGGTATTATCAAGATCTAATACGAATCCCTTTTTATTTTTTCCAAAAATCGATTTTATAATATTGGCAACATTAAATGCCAATGTAGGAATGGCATTTACATTCAATGCATATTTGTACATATACCAATAAAATGGATCGCTCCATTCTTTTAACCCATAGTCGGCAGATATATAGTTTATATCACAAATAAAGAAATCCTTATGCTCCTGGGCATATGAATTCAACGCTGTATTCAATCTTGAAATATAGTTGACCGCACCGTGTGGATCCGATACATCTTTATTTCCAAGCAGGCGGAAAAGAGGCATTTCAAAATTATTTTGAACAATAGGACATCCATAATCTGAATATAATTTTTCCCAAATTGATTTGTATTTATCTTTTTCCGCTGCTAATGCCTTCTCTATTTCTTCTACTGAATCACCCAAGTGTGGCAACTTCGTTATATTTCTATTGCAAGTGTGAATATAAAAAACATCTGGTTGGAATTTCGCCAATTCTTCACTTGGAAACAACGCTTCCTCATAATACATGCCAAATTCTGACTCATAGAAAGATGCTTTTATCCCATTATTGAGCAAAAATAAATCCAATATTTGAACAACATTCGCAGTAGTTGCACCTCCTAGAATGACTACCTTCTTCTCAATATAATTATTATTCTCCATCAAAAAGCTCTTTTTTATCTTTTTTCGATTCGAAAGTATCCATGCAGCATCAAATGGATATTCAAGTTCTTTCATCATACTTTGCACCTGTTTTAAATTTCTATTCCTTTTACCTCAAAGGGCAATGTTTGTTTTGCATTCCAGTCTAGTTCTCCACCTGAAAAGGTAAGTGTATTCTTTCCCCTGTTTTTTATCATATCATCTTTTATCAAAGGATAACTTTTAGGCAAATCAACAATCGTCATCGCATTATCTTCCCAAATCATCCTTTTTGCGACCCCATTATCAATAAGCCAGTCATTGTGTATTCCGCATCCGGATTCAAAATCCATATCACGAACATACATAGAATACATTCTGGTTTCTTCAACGCCATTTTCGTCAACATATTTACCAAAAAAATACTTTGGATGCCTATACGGCACAGAAATCTCTTGTTCTATATAATGTCCAAATGTCAAGCCTTGATAAGATTCTATATTAAAAAGCAACTGTTTCCCTTCATGAGTTTGAAGAAAATAAAAGGGGGATTTATGACTCCATGCATCTTGGTTATCCAATGAGCATAAATAATCTGCATCCTTTCCCCAAACCATAAATGAATATATAGGATGATGTGTCCTGGTAAAATCATTTCTGTTTTCAAGAACCCAATTTTGCAAAGTCCCCACTTCACTCTTTGTATTCTTTATATCAAAGCCTTTTCCTCGACACCAATCCCATGAAAAAACAGGGAAGAGAAGCGTTCCTTCACATCCTACTGCGCTCTGAAATGTGTTAATGAGCTCATGCAAAGCCTCATTTCTACCAGACTTACTTTTAATTCCATATTCAGTTGCCATATTAAAAAGCAATGTTTTTATATCAGATGAAACATATAGGATATCTCCCTTTTTTATCCCTAATTCTGTTAAACAGTTAATAAAACTGCCTTCAACTTTTTCAAAACTCATATTTCACCTCTTATCAATTCATTTGATTCCAGCTTCTGAACAATAGGAACCAGATCATATGGTGCGACACCAATAATATTACTTATATCAAACAAGTCATTTTTTCCATCTGAATAAGCAATCAAATCAACCATGGCTGAGATTTCATCGTAGCTTCCCTTCTGACTAATGGTCGGATACAGCCCTCTTTTTCCCAACTGCGGCTCGCCCAAAACAGTCATAACATACTTTTTATTGTTCTCCATACAATATATCCAACGAACTATAGTTTCATATGCGCCTTGCAATCCCGATGGAGATATTAATCCCATGTTATCCGCCGAAGTATGGTATTCTGGGTATTCACCACATTTTGTTCTACTAAACCCTACCACCGGCAACTCAATACCAGGTGCATTATATTGTCTTTCATCCGAACCTCTCTTCAGAAATGAATGTGTTGTATAATGTCCCTTTTGCTTCAAAATACTTTTTAAGGATTTATCGGCTATCGTATCAGCATATCTAGACTCAATTATCGAGTAATCTCTATCGTCACCTACACACGAAAGAACTATTCCTGCAACGAGGTGTTTCCTTAAATAATCAATATTATTACTCAAATAAGTAATTGACCCTATGGTCTCTGGATTCAACACAAATCTGTATGTATATCTTCTCCGCTCCATATTATTTACGTAACGCATTAGTTCCGCAAGAACAACAGGTCCTGAACACTCGTTATTTGCCATCGACGGATGGCAAGTATAACTTGTCATCAGCAGTTCCTCATCACTATTCCCCGGAATAATCACTTCAGCATAAGTTAAGCTGCCATCTATTAATTCACTATCGATATACATATGATATTCGCCGTTAGGAAGGGAAGATAACTGCTCTTCGCTCATACAAAAGCCATACCTTTCCCTGTAGTAAGATGTTACATATGGGATAACAGATGGCTGATCTGGCTGTGTATATATATGTTCCTTTAATTCTTCCAATGAAACCCATTTATCTACCGGAGTAGAATACCCCATAACATGAAGATTATTTTCCTTCATATCAATGATTCTTTTTTTCTCTTTATCCTCAATATAAGCTTCCCGAATAACCCATTCTTTTGGTACTGTCCAGTCAAAAACCTGTGTTCCGGAAGGAATTTCATGTATATCAAGAACGATTCCGTCTTTTTTTAGAAATTCCGACAAAATCTGCAAGGTTTCTCTAACTCCATTACCCGTTATGCTTCTACAGATTGGAAAAATCCTATTTGCAAGTTCATACATTTCCTGCCCTAAATTACAATTGCTCACCATAATTTTAATGTTCCTTCCTATTTTCCTTTTCGATGGGTGATACTTGAAAATTACCATTTTCTTAATCAGGACATTATAAATATATGTCCAAACTCCAGGATATTCGCAATCCTTGCACAAGCCTGACTGTCACCATATGTATTCGATGCATGAGCCATTGCATCGTATGCTGCTCTATCATTCAACAGTTTTGTGAAGGAATGAGAAATCACTTTCTCATCTGTGCCAACAATTTCAGCATTCCGGCTTCAATCCCTTCCGACCTTTCTATCGTATCGCACATGACAAGTACCTAACATGGCTCTATGCTATGCCTTGATTGGAGTTGTTTTACAAGAAGGCACATTTTGATTGCTTCAGGACAGGTGCCCGAAGGCCAGCAGGATGGTCTTTGCTTTAGTGGGTTGAGAAGTCATCTTAATTTACATTCCTTTCGCTTCACTCAGGCACAAATAGACAACGAACCTGCAAGTCTTGTGCCTAGGATTATTGATCTTTTTAAATTTGACATCGTTCCTTCCAGTTACATTCCCGTTTGAAAAATCCGTATTGCTTAAGCACTCACAAAGTTTGGTGGTTGGAAGATGTATAAATGGATTGAAGCTTCTTAACCATTCTATCAGCGCCGCATCCATCAATTAGGGATTGCATTCTTTCACCTGTCTCGCATCTCTTCCTATAGTCAAGAGATAGATTATTGATTGCTGTCAATATTCGTTCAACCGCTGAACCGTCAAGTTCACCCGACATAACGGAAGAAGGATCAATAGTATCAGGGTTCCTCAAGTCTCCCACGTTAACCGCTAAACCGAGCGAAAAAAATGCCTCCGCCCCTAACACCTGGTTATCAGCCAAAGAATATGTTATCAGCGGAACACCACAGGCGCAGACTTCGTAGAGAGTGGAACCAGCGGCGGATATACAGATATCCATAGCTGTTATTAGAGACTTCATATCTGTGACGTTTTCGTGGAGAACAATAAAATCTCTATCCTGGGCAATGCGTCTAATCTGACTTTTATCTGTATTCATCGCACCTAGTAAAAAGTGATAGATCCTTCCGTTTTCTGAACTGTTAGACACATCAGATGCACATAGATGATTGAGGATTGACAAAGTCAAATGCAACTCATCGGATCCACCAGTAGAAAACAGAATATTAACTACATTCCTACTTTGAACCTTCCGCTCTACCCCCCTGAACATAGAACGTAACGGTGTGTAGGTTGACCCCAATATAAAAACCGGACTCTCACGATAGTGATCACTTCCCGCATACATTTTTTCATAATCAACAGTGGAACCATAAACGTTATAGTTGATAAGGATGTCTACCGGGTAAAGAAATGCGTTCACATCATCTATATAAACAAGTTTTCCTTTATCTCCATTATTATCTTGTGTCCGAATTAGCTCTCGCATTGACGACAAATAATGCTCCGTCACGTAATAACTATCAACGATGAGTAAATGTATGGTTTCAAAACTTTGAATATCCCAAAGCGGAAGTTCACTTTCCATTTTGCTGTATTTGCTGTGAAGAACTACTGTTTTATATCCTCTATCCTGAATCAGCTTTTCAACAGTGTCATCAGCAAGTATGAAAATGATGATTATACTATCATTACCAAGCGAATGAAACGCATCCGCAATAGAAAGACATCTCATTACATGCCCCATTCCAATAGAACTGTTTGCGTCTGTACGGAAGAAAATGTTCATCCTTTCGCCCTCCATCTCCAACCATTGATCTGCTTACTCCAGATACTTTTCTTCTAAACACTCATGCCCCACGCAGCCCCACCATAAATGAAACCGTTCAATCAGGCGTTTTATCGTCTTCCATCCTGAAATATCTGGTACAATATGTACATACATTCTATCAAAATATATTATTTAGTCTATACACTCTCTCACAAGCATGAACGCCTCCGCCATCCCAAATCCTACATTTGTCCCTCTGAGTCTTCCAAAACTCCGTAATCCTTCCGCACTTCTCGGATGCGGGAACAATGCCCTCTCAGTCCTATAGCAAGCCATCCCCTGCACTTTCGCCTCCAATGTATCTGTCACATCAAAATATACATTAGGTGTAAATGGTTCGGAATAATTATAATTCCACTCACTGCTGCTAGGTGTCTCAAATGTATATATCCGTTTCACACAATAGTCTCCAACCGGTCTGCAAGCTGTCAAAACGGCCTCACAAGTGATCCGATGATCGATATTTAAGTCACCATGATGATGTGTAAAAATTGTATCCGGCTGATACTTCTCTATGAATTTCGACACAATCTTTATGACATCAAGCAACTCCATACCATCCATCCTGTTATCAGGAAGTCCACAAAAATCAATGCTTTTATATCCTACTATTTTAGCAGCCTTTCTAGCATCTTCCTGTAATTCAGCAACTTCATTTTTATCCGCTTCGTTTCTTGTATCTGCACGGGATGTTATACCTTCAGCCATAATAACCGCACAAACATCTATACCTTCATCTGAAAGCCTTCTGACCGTACCGCCCAGTCCCAGCAATTCATCATCAGGGTGAGCCGCAAAAACCAAAACCTTTTTCATCAAAACTTATCCTCCGCCTCTTCAACAAACCGTGCTTTTGCTGTTACTACATCGCCCTCAAACTTTGCATTGGAATAAAACACCTTCCCATTATCATACTTGCTAAATGCCGCTGGGTAACCTTCTCCATCAAGCATCCTGATATAATCATAGATCTGTCTTTGTGAAAGCCCGTTCGGTATCTTACTCTGCTCAGGCTTTCTCCGTTTGAAAGACACAGCTTCACCGCTCTGTTCAACCGGAACCAAATCCGCTTCAAGAAATCTCGGAATCATCTTATTAAATACGATGTCAGAAATACTCCTAAGAATTTCATCAGCACTTCCTTCGCTGATATCTATAGATTCCTTAAAGTATACCGGTCCTGTGTCAATCCCCGAACAGACCTTTATTGCAGAAATTTTTGTGTCATATATGCCCCTCACAATCAAATTTTGTAAAGGGCTTCCACCTCTTCCGAACGGAAGGTCTGTAGAATGGAATACAATACAATTATAGTTGTTGTAGATATCTTCCGGGATGATCCAAGACCAGTGTGGAAAAAAGATATACTTGGGCTTATATGCTTCCAAAAAAGATAGTGATAAATCTTTCTTTTCATTAATCAGTTTAAACTCACAGTCCGGATGACTTTCCTTAAGTACTCCAAAATTTTCAATATTCCAGGATTTTATTGTCGCTACAATATACTTTTCCATTTTCAGAACCACCACCTATGTGTCATAACCAGATTGTTATACTTTTGATTTATACCGTTCTAAGAAATCACTTACCTTATCTGACCATTCAAAAGGATATTCACCTTTTAACTGCTTTAAATCGGCTATCGTATGACAACTGCCTCCAGAAGGCTGTTTTCTTCTTATCTCTTTGTACTCCCCCGAAATAATGTACGGCCAGTTCATTTTAAACAAATCTACAATCATATGATTCAATTTCGTATGTGTTGTTTGAAAGGTCTCATTTCCAGCATCAAAAAATACCTCTTCCTGGAAAAGAATATCTCCTTCATCCAACCCTGCCGAAAGCATATGAATTGTCACCCCCTTAGGTGTATCATCAATGAAACTCCATATATTTGGGCTAAAACCTCTGTTCCACGGAAGAAATGATATGTGCATATTGATTATGTTCTCGCCGGCCATATCAATACATTCCTGCGAAATCAAATAAATGTAGTTATAACTGATTACCAAATCCGGCTTTATCGACTGCAAATAATCTGATGTGAGCCCATCGCTATAGATTTCAGCATCGCAACGTTCTGAAATCCAGTCAAACAAATCCAAAGAATTACGATTGTTTGTAAGATAGAGGATTTTTACCCCCCCCCCAGATTGTCCGAAAATTGGATTAATCTAACAATCAAATTTGAATTTTTGCACTAAAAAATCAGGTATTCCCAGATCCTCTCACGAATCTTTT
>CAJTGB010000085.1 GCA_910575835.1 Lachnospiraceae bacterium
AAAGCTGCATAGGAAAAGAGTACTTCCAAAATAAGCAGCAAGGGAATTTTGCGCCCTAAAATAAGGTGGCCAACAAGGAAAAAGATATCTCCCGCAGAAGAGTCCATGCTGAAAAGCACGGAATTCTGCGGGAGATATCTTTTTTGGGAAACAGGTCGGTAAATGACACTAAAAAGAGTCATTTACCGACAGCCCCTTTTGTGTATAACAATGCTTAAATCAATTAGCGAGATTGCTCCTTACGCCCCCGTTTGGTAAATCAAAGACAACGCAATTACTGAAAGAGATGGGTAAAAAAGGTGTCGTGAAAATTGAAGGCAGAGGAAGGGGTACTAAGTATGTGATAAAGTAATCTTAAAAACTCCATTGGTAAAGCTGTTTACTTTACCAACGTATTTACCAATTTTACAGGGACAAATAAAGGAAAGGCGCTTACTATATCACTACTACACTATTTTGAATTTTGGTTAGAGCCTTGATAAGACAAAAATAGTAAAAAGGAATTAATTTGGAAATCTTATAGAAAGTTAAATCTATTGAATTATAATGCGAGCTGGGTAGACATTGTCTGCCTAATTTGGTTTGTGTTGAAAGGAGTTCCTTCATGAATTTCTTCTTTTACGCAAGGATGTCGGTTTGAATGTCGGTTTGAATGTCGGTTTGAATAAAACAGAAAAGGCTGTATTGAGATTGCTAATCGAAAATTCGGATAGAACTGCCGATGTGATTGCGGCAGAGATAGGAGTTACAAAACGTACTATTGAGCGCACTTTTGTTAGTCTTCGGAAAAAAGGAAAAATAGAACGTATGGGATCTAAGCGTGATGGAATGTGGGTTGTCATTCAATAATGTCGTTCATGGTCTACAGTATTAGGAAAGATGGCTGTTGGAAGGCTTATCTATCGAACAGAAGAAAGCCCATAAGACAGTACGGATCCGTCCGGAAGATACGTGCTTCTAAGGTTCGCGAAAATGCCGATTTTTCGTACAAAAGATGGTATCCTAAAACCAGAGACCATCAAGGAGGGATCCGCCATGCTGACCGGACCAGAATACCAGGAGCTGCTCGAGCTGCGCAGGCTTGTACAGGAGCAGGAACAGAAAATCGAACAACAGAGCCAGCAGCTCAGACAGCAGCAGACCCAGATCGAGAACCTGACACAGGCGCTCCTTCATGCAAGGAAGAAGCTGTTCGGCCCTTCCACGGAAGTCACACAGGTAGAGGGACAGATGAGCCTGTTCGGACAGGAAGAACTGCTGCATTCCCTCAGACAGGGCCAGGAAGAGATCGTCATCACAGAGCATAAAAGGAAAGCGCGGCAGCCGGGAGTCCGGGCGGAAATGATCGCCGCTCTTCCGGTAGAAGTGGAGAGATGTATCGTAGATCCCAAAGAGCAGTGCCCCGTATGTAAAAGTCCGCTCATAAAAGTAGGGGAAAAGGCGGTCCGTACAGAAGTGATATTTCAGCCGGCACAGTTGAAAGTACGTCAATACATACAGGAAGTCTATAAATGCAGCCAGTGCGGGAAAGAAGGAAGCGAGTATGAATGGGGCAGGGGAAGAGCCTTGTGTCGGGAGCGATAACTTTGGCATCCAATGGTGTCTTAGTTTCCGGCAGATACAGACACGGAAAGCCCACAAAGCCTGTAAACACGGTACTTTCGGCACTACATAGCTTTCAGAGTTACATTAATTCCGTGTGCTTTTAAGGGCATTTTTACATTAGTGAGGGTGCGAATCTTTGTTCTGGGGTTCTTTTGCCTGATAGTTTATACTCGTAGGCAAAAGTCGGTTATTACCACGGAAACCCGGATACTATCAGGCAAAACTCCATACTATCACGCAAAAGTCGATACTCGCAGGCAAAACCCTTATACGAACACGGAAACTGTCTGTATTATCACGGAAACAGGCTGGGAGTTTTCGTGATAATATAAGGGTTTCCGTGATAGTATGCAGAGTTTCCGTGTTTGTATATGAGAAAAACGGTAAAAAATGAATGAAATAGTCGTTTCATGCCACCGGGTGAAGAATAAAAAAATATAACCGATACAGTCAGCAGGCATCCTGAATTTATAGAGTGGGATGTTAAATACTTTTTGTGGCTTGTAAATCATAAAAACCGCAAGATACATGAAAAACGGAATAAAGTTCTCTGCTATAATTTGGCGAGAAAGGAGGAAGCTGCAATGCCAGGAAATATCAAAAATGTTATAGCGGCAATTGACTATATCGAAAGCCATCTGCATGAAAAGTTGGATCTGAAAACTATCGCGGAGGCACTGCATTACTCAAAGTACCATCTGCACCGGATGTTTACGGCAACGGTTGGCTTTACAATCCAGACCTATGCACAGCGCCGCAGGTTGACCGAGGCCGCAAAGCTGCTTGTTTTTTCCGATAAACCGATCCTCGAAATTGCACTCACTGCCGGATATGAAAGCCAGCAGTCTTTTACGGACAGTTTCAGGACCATGTATAAAAAGGCTCCTAACCAGTACAGGGAGGAAGAAGAATTTTACCCATTGCAGCTAAGATACATTTTGAATGAGAATCCTGCAAATTTAGAAGGGGAAAGCGGCTGGCAGCAGAAAATTGCCTATGCAACAGAGACAGACATCCCGGCATGGATGGAACTGGTACATCTTGTGATTGACGGTTTCCCGCATTTGGATGAGGGGCAGTATCTTGAACGACTCAAAGAGTACATCAGGAACAGGCGGGCATTGATTCTGAAAGACACCGACACCGCAGTCGGGATTATGGCATTTAATGAAATGACAGGGAGCATTGACTTTCTGGGCGTGCACCCGCAATACCGGAAAAAGGGAATAGCAAAAGCATTCTGTGAAAAAGCGCTGCACGAACTGGTATGCTCCGAAGCAATTACCGTCACGACTTTCAGGGAGGGTGATAAGGCTGATACCGGACACCGGAAGACAATCAAAAGCCTTGGCTTTGCTGAAGCGGAACTGCTGGTCGAGTTTGGTTACCCGACACAGAAGTTCATATTACGGAAAGAAGAAACGGAGGGAACGGGGCATGAATGAAGTACAGGAAGAAGGAAATCCACTTTCGCAAGACTTTGATATAAAGTCGTTGCTGAAATTCGCACTTCCAACAATTATAATGATGCTGCTTATGGGGCTGTATACGATTGTCGATACAATTTTTGTAGCACGGTTTGTAGGCACCAACGCGCTGTCGGCGCTCAATATTGTATGTCCGGTGATCAATCTGATCGTAGGGCTTGGAACCATGCTTGCCACAGGGGGGAGTGCCATTGTCGCCAGGAAGATGGGGGCAGGGGAGACTGTGAGGGCATCACAGGATTTCACTCTGATCATCGGTGCGGGTGCTTTATTTGGAGTGATCATTATGATTTTTGGGACTGCATTAATAGACAATATGATTCGGGGGCTTGGTGCAAGTGGGATTTTATTTCCGTATTGTAAGGAATATCTGTTCATCCTGCTCCTGTTTACGCCCGCAAGTATGCTTCAGGTTCTTTTCCAAAACCTAATTGTAACGGCGGGACGCCCCGGATTCGGAATGGCACTTGGGATAAGTGCTGGAGCAGCCAATATCCTGTTTGATTATATTTTTATGGTTCCTCTGCAGATGGGAATCAAAGGCGCAGCATTAGGAACGGGAATAGGGTATCTGATACCGACAGTGGCGGGTATACTGTTTTTCACAGTGGGAAATAGCAGTCTGCATTTCAGGAAGCCTGTCATGGACATTTCCATACTGGCGGGAAGCTGCACGAATGGTTTTTCAGAAATGGTAAGCCAGGGCGCTTCTGCGGTGACCACATTCCTTTTTAACAGGATCATGATGGAACTGCTCGGTGAGGACGGCGTGGCCGCCATCACGATCATCATTTACACGCAGTTCCTGCTGACTGCTCTTTACATAGGTTTTTCTATGGGAGTGGCTCCCGTTATCAGCTATAACTATGGGAAACAGGACAATGCCCGGTTGAAAAAGGTATTTTCCATCTGTATGCGGTTTATTATTCTGGTCTCTATCGTTATTTTTGGAATGGCTATTGCCTTTGGCTCCCCGCTGGTCAGCCTTTTTTCGGAAAAGGGGACGTACGTTTATGAGATTGCACGAAGAGGTTTTTTGATATTCCCATTCAGTTTTCTTTTTTGTGGGATGAACATTTTTACTTCAGCCACATTCACTGCGCTGTCAAATGGGAAGCTGTCAGCGGTATTATCCTTCCTTCGGACATTTGGGCTGATATTTGTGCTGCTGCTGATACTGCCGGAATTTATGGGAGTGACGGGGGTGTGGCTGGCAGTACCGATTGCGGAGTTGCTTACAATGGTGGTGGCTTTGGCTTTTCTTTATCAGAATAAAGACAGGTACCATTATGCGTGATTGCAGGAGGAGTGTATTTCATTACTGGATAAAAAGCGGGGAAGTCAGAGGTAATATGCTTACACGGCCAGTATCGGCTGTACGCTTATAGTCATTTCGTGCAATTTATGGGAATTTCGTGCAATAGGATTTGATAGGATACCCCATAATCCGATATAATTTATGGTGGAAATAAACACAGAATTGAGGGAAATGCGATGAAGATAGCGGTCTGTGATGACAGCAGGGAGGACAGGGGCGCGCTGCGGGCGCTGCTGGAAGCCTGCGGCCATGATTTTGAAATAGGGGAATACGGCTCCGGCGCGGAGCTTTATGCGGATATGGATACCAAGGCAATTGATATTCTGGAAGGCAGGCGTGTGGACCCAACATTCTATCCTGTGGTCTATGGACTTAAGGATGATGAGGACTGGGAAGATGAAACAAATCGGTACAAGGTAAATCCTTCACTGGGATATACGGTTGATATTGAACGACTTCGTGATGCTTACCGAGAAGCCAAGCAGAATCCGGCTGATGAGATTACCTTCAAGTGGCTTCGAATGAATATGTGGGTATCAAGCACAACATCATGGATTCCAGATACAATTTTCATGAAGGGCAATGATACGATTGATATGAAATTGCTGGAAGGAAGAGATTGTTATGCAGGACTTGACCTTTCAAGCACAGGAGATATTACTGCACTGGTTCTTATATTTCCACCGAGAAATACGGATGAGAAATATATCCTGGTACCGTACTTCTGGGTGCCGGAAGAAACCATTCCACAGAGAGTGAAGGCGAATTCCGTTCCATATGATGTGTGGGATAAGCAGGGGCATTTGATGGCGACAGAAGGAAATGTGATTCACTACGACTTCATTGAGAAATTTATCTGTGATCTGGGTGAGAAATATCACATTCTTGAAATAGCGGTGGACAGGTGGAATGCGACTCATATGATTCAGAATCTGGAAGATGCCGGATTTACAATGGTACCCTTTGGACAGGGCTTTGCAAGTATGAGCACGCCAACCAAGGAGTTCTACAGACTTCTGATGGAAGGTAAGATTGTTCATGCAGGTCATCCGGTACTTCGATGGATGGCAGGTAATGTGGTGATTGAGACCGATGCTGCGGAGAATATCAAGGTAACCAAGGCGAAGTCAAAAGAGAAGATAGATGGAATTGTAGCTTCCATTATGGCTCTGGACAGATGCCTGAGAAACCAGGGTGAGCCACAGGGAAGTGTTTATGATGAGAGAGGATTATTGGTGTTTTAGGCTGTTTTTGTGACCGGAATAAATTTGACGCCTTAACCATATAATATTCATAAACAAGATGCTTGCAAATAGATTGCTATTTGCAAGCATCTGTGATAGAATACAGTTGAAGGAGGCGATGATTATGGCAAGAACAGCAAATGTATTTGCACGAGTTGAGCCTGAACTTAAAGAACAGGCTGAAAGTGTATTAGATCAGTTAGGAATTCCAATGTCAAATGCAGTAGGAATGTTTCTACGGCAGATTGTTTTGCAAAAGGGAATTCCATTTGAAATGAAATTACCAAGAACGGCACCGTTGGCCTATGGTTCTCTTACGAAAGAACAATTTGATAAAGAAATTGAAAAAGGTATCTCTGATGTAAAAGCTGGCAGAGTTTACTCAGCAGATGCCATTGAAGCTGAAATGAAAAGAGATTTTGGCATATGATTTTTCATGTGGCATATTCCGCTGAAGCAAGACAGGATTTGAGGGACATTTACGAATATATTGCGTATGAATTGTTGGTACCTGAAACAGCTGCCGGACAAACAGAACGCATAATGAAGGCTGTCCGTTCTCTTGAACAAATGCCAATGAGACACAGACTATACGAGGAAGAACCTTGGCGTAGTCAGGGGCTTAGAGTTTTGCCGGTGGATAACTATTTGGTGTTTTATCTGCCAGATGAAACCAGTGCTACCGTTAGTATTATACGTATTATGTATGGTGGTAGAGATATTGATAAACAATTGAATGATAACTAGAAGGGTGGAAGCATCTATCAGAAATGGTAGGTGCTTTTATTATGGAGATTTTTATGGGAAAGATGATTGCTTGTGTTCTTATATTGATAGTGCTGCTCATTGGGGTTGCAGTACTTGGCTTTGTTCAGGTAGTAAGAGCATGGAGCGAGATTTTCAGATAAGGAGGGCATATGGGGTTTTTCAGTAGCGTATTCATTCTTTATGGGTGGAAGCACTTCTGGAAAAAGAGTAAATGAAAGAACGGCAATGCAGATGACGGCGGTGTACTCCTGTGTGAGGATTCTGTCAGAGGCGGTGGCTGGTCTTCCATTACAGTTTTACAGATATACCAAGGATGGTGGGAAAGAGAAGGCGGTGGATCATCCGCTTTATTTTTTGCTCCATGATGAACCAAATCCGGAAATGACAAGCTTTGTATTCCGTGAGACTTTGATGACGCATTTGCTCCTTTGGGGAAATGCCTACAGTCAGATAATCAGGAATGCAAGAGGTGAGATTATTGCCTTGTATCCGCTGATGCCGGACAGGATGACGGTAAATCGTGATGAGAACGGTCAGCTTTATTATGAGTATTACATGAATACAGAGGATGCTCATACTATGAAGGGGATAACGGTGAGATTGCAGCCTCACGATGTATTGCACATTCCAGGATTAGGTTTTGATGGTCTTGTGGGGTACAGTCCTATAGCGATGGCAAAGTATGCGATTGGTATGGCGATTGCCTGTGAAGAGTATGGGGCAAAATTTTTTGCAAATGGCGCTGCACCGTCCGATGTGCTGGAGCATCCGGGAACCATTAAGGATCCTTCCAGAGTGCGTGAGAGCTGGCAGTCAACCTTTGGTGGTTCTGCCAATGCTGATTTAAAGAATTTGCAAATTTTTTTTATCCCCCTCAAAACAGCCTTTAAATCTCCGTATAGTGAGGAGGTGGCTCAAATGGCAGACGAACAGAAAAATAACCATATCACTACAGAAAATGGAAAGACAAGTGTAAGTGTATCAGTCAGTGAAAAGTATATGCTGACCATTAAGGAAGCTGCGGAATATTTCAGCATAGGGACAAAAAAGATGAGGCGGCTGGCAGAAGATAACCTTGGAAGGTTTGCAGTCTACAGCGGGAACCGTTATCTTATCATACGCACGAAATTTGAAAAGTTTGTTGATGAATCCTCTGTGATATAAAATTTTTTTATTTGCCACAAGTAGTTGACTTTCCGTGGCTTTAGAGTGATATATGTCATGACCTGGAAAGGTCGCAGATTTTAGGACAGGAGGGAACAGGAAAATGAGAAAACCGGTACTTGCGGAAAAGGATTTTTTAAATCCAGAGGAGGCAATCGAACTGTTCAATCTTCAGTAGGAGAAAGTTTTACCGATTGATAAAGGAAGAAAAACAGCTTGGGTTTATAGCTCTTTACGGCAGCCGAAGGCTGGTCATCAGAGGAGAGTTTGAAAAGTATCTGGAGGCGAATCCGGAAATAAAGGAGGGACTTAAGAATGCCAACAGGAAGAACAAAGACACGCCGTGATTCCAAGCATCGTGTCCTGCGCCGGGGAGAATCCATCCGGGCGGACGGAAAATACCAGTTTAAGTACCATATAAACGGCAAACCGCATTTTGTTTACAGTTGGCGGCTGGAGCCGACAGATAAACTGCCGATGGGAAAAAAGCCGTGCCTTTCACTGCGGGAGTTGGAGAAGCAGATCGGGTATGACCTCGACACGCTTTCAGACCCGATGGGGAAGAACATAACCGTCGGGGAACTGGTGGAGCGGTATTTATGTACCAAGACGGGGGTAAAGCCGAACACGCTCGCCAATTACAATTTTGTGCAGAACCTTTTAAAGAAGGAAACTTTCAGTGAGAAAAAGATTTCCCAGATTAAGACATCGGATGCCAAGCTGTTTTTAATAAAGCTGCAGCAGGATGGGAAAGGCTACAGCACCATCAAAACAGTCCGGGGAGTCCTCCGGCCGGCATTCCAGATGGCGGTGGATGATGATGTGCTGCATAAGAACCCATTTGGCTTTGAACTGACAACGGTGGTGGTGAATGACAGTGTGACAAGGGAGGCAGTCACCAAAGAGCAGATGAGGAAATTCCTCAAGTTCGTTCATGATGACAATGTCTACTGTAAATATTATGAAGTGGTCTATATTCTTTTCCACACGGGGCTGCGGATTTCGGAGTTCTGCGGGCTGACTTTGCGGGATGTTGACCTGGAAAACAAAATTCTTAACATCGACCATCAGCTCCAGCGGACTGCAAACATGAAGCTGGTGATTGAATCCACAAAGACAAATGCGGGAACGAGGAAACTGCCTATGACGGAGGATGTCGCTGAGTGTTTCCGGGGCATCATCGAGGACAGGGAGCCGCCGAGATTTGAAAAGGTGATTGACGGGTACAGCGGATTTCTTTTTGTGGATAAGGACTGCAATCCACTGGTGGCGATGCATTGGGAACACCGTTTCAACCATATGGTTAAGCGGTACAATGAGATATACCGGGTGCAGATGCCGAACATCACGCCCCATGTCTGCCGTCATACTTACTGTAGCAACATGGCAAAGTCGGGCATGAACCCAAAGACGCTCCAATATTTGATGGGGCATAGCGACATTGGGGTGACACTGAATACATACACGCACCTCGGACTGGAGGATGCTGCGGACGAACTGAAGCGGATGGAAGATTTGGAGATAGCGAGGAAGGAGCTGGAAAAGGCGAAGGATGAAAAGACTGTGTCGCAGAAAATGTTTCGGACAATTTGATAAGGAGATGGAAAAGCGCTCTGTTTCGGCGGGGCGTTTTTCTATTATACATTACATAAGATTTATGGTATAATTCATTAGAAAAGTATCAGATTCAGAGCAGAAAGAAAAAGAGCAGTTCTGAAAAAATCGAACTGCTCTGAATGTGATTCTTTTCGATTGTACCAA
>CAJTGB010000086.1 GCA_910575835.1 Lachnospiraceae bacterium
CTGATCGTCCGCGGCTTGGTACAATTGGAAAGAATCACATTCAGAGCAGTTTTATCTTTTGTATAAAGCTGCTCTCTTTGTCTGCTCTGAATCTGATACTTTCCTTAAGAATTATACCATAATGTATATCAAATAAAAGCTTTGTTATAAAAAAAGCTGATATCTATATAAAAAAGAAAGATTATTCTCCTTTATCTTGCTTTGTTATAATCAAAAAAACAAATCAATATACCTGCCGCCTATCAAAGACGGCAAGAGAGGAGTGAAACACAATGGAACTCAAACAGTCGCCCGATATAACGCAATACGTTATGCAACATCGTGACGAAACACTTTTACTTCTACGGAAACTGGCGTCCATCGGTGCCCCCACATTCCATGAGGAGCAGCGGGCTGCCTTCTGCCTAGAATGGTTAAAAGAACAAGGGGCAAAAAATGTGTACATTGACGAGGCAGGAAATGTCATTTTCCCTTTTCAGTGTTCTCCTGACAGATCCAGTATCGCCTTCATGGCGCATATGGATGTGGTTTTTCCGGAGAAAGGACAGATTCCGGTAAAAGAAGAGGGAAATCTGCTGAAGGCACCTGGGATCGGTGATGATACCGCAAATCTGGTCAATCTGCTGATGTGTGCCAAATATGTACTGATGTATCCGCCGGAAACTCTAAAAAACGGCCTGCTTTTCGTGGCAAATACATGTGAGGAGGGACTTGGAAACTTAAAGGGTTCAAAAATGGTTTTCCAACAGCACCTAAATATAAAGGAAATGATCTCTTTCGATATTTATATGGGACATCTGGTCAGCACTGCCGTAGGCTCTCACAGATATCAGATTGAAGTTAAAACACAAGGCGGTCATTCCTATGAAGATTTTGGAAGGGAAAACGCAATACAAGTCCTTGCAGGCATTGTACAGAAGCTATATGAGCAGTCCCTTCCCACAAAAGGTAGAACGACTTATAATGTGGGATTTTTTGAGGGTGGGATTTCCGTAAATACAATTCCACACTATGCCAAAATGTATTATGAATTCCGTTCAGACCATAAGAAAGCACTGGAAGATATGGAGCAAAAATTGTATGAGATATTGGAGCTGTATAAAACAGATGAAGTGGATGTATATGCGGAATTTTTAGGAGCCAGACCATGCGGCAATGAAGCACTTCCCCAAGCCAGGATGGATGATCTGATTGGGAGACAAAGGAAGCTGATCGAACATTATACCAAGCAAAAAGCGTATATCCATGAAGGCTCCACAGATGCCAATATTCCTTTATCTCTCGGGATACCCGCAGTAACCTTGGGCACGGTTGCCGGAGACGGTGCGCATACCTATGACGAGTGGATCGAAAGTGAAAGTCTTATTGCCGGACAGCAGCTTGCTCTGGCGACCGTACTGCAATACTGTATTTAAAAAGTGAGGAGAATAAAATTATGACATTTACATTTGAGTGGGCAATCACAATCTGTGTAGGTATTTTTTTGATTGGCTCGGCCATCTCGTTAAAAACGAATTTCAGGATTCCGACCATGCTTACTGTAGCCATTTTATTCTTAGCAGGTTTCTGGACCATTTTCCCTCAGGATCTGATCGAGATATCCGGATTGAAAACCGTATACAATATATGCTTCTT
The DNA here is from genome assembly GCA_910575835.1 of Lachnospiraceae bacterium. Lineage (GTDB taxonomy): Bacteria > Bacillota > Clostridia > Lachnospirales > Lachnospiraceae > Sporofaciens. Next base: position 1,636 of record CAJTGB010000086.1, read on the forward strand.
AGTGGTATTAATCCATGTAGGTGCGATGTTTGAATGGAAAAATTTAAAAAAGGACTGGCGTATTGCGATTGTCGTAATCACTGCAATCATAGCGATCACCGTCCTTGTATCTACCATCGGCGGAGTAATCTTTGGCAAGGAAATTGTTATAAGCTCCATCCCACCATTGACCGGCGGCGGGATTGCCGGAATCATTATGATGGATGCGGCAAACGCAAAAGGGTATACACAGGCAGCACTGCTTGCCATGATGATCATGACCCTGCAGATGTTCATTGGATTCACATTATCAGGAATTGTGCTGCGCAAAGAAGCGGCAGTCAGACTTGCGTCAGATCTTTTAAATGCTGATACAGATGAAAAAGATTCTGACATTGTAACAAAAAAATCACGGCTCATCGACAGGATACCGGACAAGTATAAGGATACCACCTTTCATTTCTTTGCCTGCTGTCTGTTGGGCGCCACCGCGTATTTCCTTGGAAATTATACCGGCTCAGTCACCGGCGGAATTGTAAATCGTTCTATCTTAGCGATTATTTTCGGAATTCTAGCAAATGCCATAGGAATCATAGAAAAAAATCCGCTCGAAAAATCCGGCTCTTATCCATTCCTGATGCTGGGACTTAACATTGGAATCATGGACAATCTGAAATCCGTAACTCCTGGGATGGTATTGGAAACGCTCATTCCGTTTATAGGTGTATTTGTGATATCCTCCATCGGAATATGGTTCTTATGCCCTCTTATAGGCAAGAAGCTGAATTTTACACCTGCATTTTCCCGTGCCATCGGACTGAACTGTTTTCTTGGATATCCATTTAATCATCAGATTACGGTGGAATCCATCAACGCGGTCACGGAAGATCCGCAAGAGAGGAAATTACTGGAGAAAAATCTTCTTCCTCCAATGGTTCTAAGCGGTGTCATTTCGGTTTCCGTGGTTTCCGTGCTGGTTGCCGGCGTTTTTGTCGGATTGCTCTAACAGGGAGGGATCAGGTATGTATCCAAAAAAATTGGAAAAACTGGAATTGTGTTCTTATCAAATCGACGGAGAGTCTTATTCTCTGCAGGCTTTCACGGCGGGAAAAGGAATTCCGATTGTCATCCTACATGGAGCCATGTTGGATCATTCCATGATGGAAGCCTGTATGGAACCTGTTTTTGAGAAGGTAGCGGGTTATCAGCGTTTTTATCTGGATCTTCCCGGAATGGGGGAGACAGAAGCATCCATAGCTTCTGCCAGTTCCGATCAGATTTTAGAACTTTTATGCGAATTCATCAAAGACCATATCCCAAACGAATCTTTTGTCCTCGCCGGTGAATCCTACGGGGGATACCTGGCAAGAGGTCTTTTGAAAGATTTTTCAGACAGGGTCCGTGGCATGCTCCTTCTTTGCCCTGTGGTCGAACCGGTCAAATCGAAACGCCGTGTACCGGAGCATCACGTCCTGGAACATTATTTTGCGAATGACCTTGACATGGAGCAGCCCATGAACCAAATGTACTCCAATATGTTTGTAATCCAGAACTCTTATACCTACGAAAGATTTCTTGCTGAGATCTATCCGGGAATTCAAAAAACTGACAATATGTTCCTGAATCAACTTCAGAAAAAGGGATACACATTCACCTTCCCTTTGCCAGACACACAAAAAGAATTCCTTTTTCCTGTACTACTTTTTGCAGGAAGGCAGGATTCCTGCGTAGGATACCTTGATGCTCTGGAACTGGCCAATTCATACGAGCATTCTACTGTTATGATTGCAGACAGGGCGGGACATAATCTACAGATCGAACAGTCTGTACTGTTCACTCAGACAGCAGAACTCTTTTTTATAGAACTAACTAAGAAACGCCAAACCGAAAGTCCCCACATCTAAATTCGCGGGAAAAAACAGGTAAGAAAACCCATGAACTATGCAGAGACATCATTGAAAATGCATTATGACCTAAAAGGAAAATTGAGATTACGTCGAGATCTCCAGTAGTTTCAGCGGAAGCTTTAAGCCTCGCTTATACGCCGTGCGTCGCGGAACCCTGCCTAGAGATTCAAAAAGATCCGTGCAAGAGCTTCTAGCTTACCCGCAGATGGAATATGGTAGCTGTCGTGACAAACGGAACTGCAGTTCTGAGTTTAGACGACATCGGACCGGAGGCTAGTACACCGAATATTAAATTGTTGATAGTTTAAATTGTTGTTGCTTCGTCTGGATCAATTTCATCCATTTTATATGTCCAATGATAGACGATAGGATCAGCATTGATCTCATCGAAGTAGCGGTATATCTGTTCTAACAGTTCCTCCTTTGAATTGACACGAATGCCCTTTAACATCTGCTTTGTCATTTTACTAAAAAGCTTTCAATCATATTCAGCCATGAGATGTGTGTCGGAGTAAATACAAACACGAAGCGATCTTCTGGTAATGTTGCAAAAAATTGACGTGTTTTCTTTGAAGTATGGGCGGAATGGTTGTCCAATATCAACCGGATTGTGTCACCTTCTGGATATTTTGCATCAAATGCCGGGTTTTTCATCATATGAAATAGTATGTGTCAAATGTCCGTTGTCCGGTATGGTGATAGTTCCATTATCATCAAACTGCATCTCCACTTGTTTATAAACCAGGAGAACATCATGCATTTTGTTCTCAAAATTTGGATCTTTTCGTTCAAGATAATATTTAATTTTGAACGGTTTAATCTCCATCTTTTTGAGATATTTTTGAAGCCATGGTTTTGTAACTGTTTTTAAGCGTGGATAGCCTGCTTCTTCAGCATGTGCCTGTATGTGTTTATGCAGTGCTGCCAATGTCCATAATTCTGCGGCATAGCCAAGATCGCAGGGTTTTTGGCAGGCGATACTGACAATCCATGATTTGCATCGTCGGTAATCTCAGCTGGACGGCCAGAACATTCATCGTCAGGTACAGCAAGGTTAATTCCACTGTTGAGATAACGGTTAATACAACGGCGGACAGTATTCACGCTAACGTCAAGACCATCTGCAATAGTTTTGTCTGTTATGGCTTCAGACTTCCATAACAACATACAGGCACGGTCAACAACTTGTGCCTGTATCGTTCTGGTTTTAATCAATGATTTCAGATAGGCACGTTCCTCATCTGATATTGTTATACTATAAGGTAATGCTGGCATTCTTCCGGTAACCGTTTTAGATTCTTAAGAATCTCTGTCACTGTATTCTGTGGCACAGACCGGTAATAATGTGATACTGGTTCCCGCTTCATATAATACTCGCATATACCGGTCAATCTCTGCTGCCGTCAGTTTCTCTACTTTCAGTTCCTCTTTATCCAAAAACCGCAGGAAAGCTTTGGTAATATATACCCGGCCCCTAATATTTTGAACAGAAAGACCCGTTACTCCAAGCTGGTATTTAACATACATTTTCAGGTACTCGCAGTTATCTTTGTCCGATATATCCAGAAATGAGATTCGTTTTACCGGCCTGGTTGGATCATAACGGGTTGCATCAAACTGAAATCGCTCCAAATACCATACATTTGCTTCCCAGTTGATATCCTTGGACTGTACGAAAAGGATTCTCTGTGCCTTATCCACAATCTGGTGATATCTGTTGTTTATAAGCGGCACCTCTTTTGCTTTTCCTACATAATCATCAATCTGATCCTGTTCTAACCATGTAAGATCCGAAATACCTCTGTCTATGCAATACATATATAAAAAATGCAGAGGCGCAAGATACCCCCGTCTCAATTCACGATCTGATGAGCTTTCCAATGCATAATTTAGTACCGTAAAGACCTGGTATTTTAGCTTCTGAGATGTATGAATGGAGAAATCCCAGATAAACCCTTTGGTATTCCTGCAATAATAAAATTCCTTTGCCAATTGATAATCCGGATGATATCCCAAATAAATTCTCTTTTCTTCATACTTTAGCCGGATCCTGACTGCCCTTATGCCACCACTTCTCTTTTCAAGATCAAATAACTTTAGTTTATCTAAACCTTTCAGATACCAGGGGCGGATTCTCGTATTTATCGTTTTCTCCAAATATTGTTCGTAACGTACCCGCACATCCCAGTCAATCTCTTCCAAGCTGTGTATCCCATTCTCTGTCAAAAATGTATACGCCTTGTTCTTAAGAGTCTGTTCTACCGTACCGCATTCTTCCATCTCTTCTTTTAATTTTACAAATTCTTTCTCCTTATGAAATTCCCTCCAGTTCCGTAAAGTTTTTTGGTATGCCCCAATCAAGTGTTTATCCTGGATCCCTTGTTCCTGAAGCCATAATATATACGAATCAACCAGGCTATCCTCTATCTCCCGTACATCATATATATTTTGCAGGCACAAGTACTCTACTCCTCGTTTTATAAATCGTTCTTCACTTGTTCCTTTTCAAACTTTACATAGACAGAATCCTTGAAATGCTATCGACTCTTTTTCATATAGGATGAAAAAGCCCTGAAACATACTCGCTTCAAGGCTCTCATTTTTATCTGATTTATTATTTTTCTGCGAGCATAACCCTGCATCGTTTTTTATAGCAGGCAATCCCGTATTTCAGAATATTCTCCACTCCATCGTTAAAAAGGTCATCCTCATATCTGGTATGCTCGATCTGTTTTAATGCTTCTTTACAAGCGGCATCCAAATCTCCGTCATGTGCATATTTCACTTCTATGATAATCCCCATATCTCCCGTATCCGGTTCCGCAAGGATATCCGCATAGCCTTCCCCCATTTCGCAGTTGGAGGAAATGCCCCAACGGGTTTTCACTCCTAAGATTCCAAGTAAGATACCATGATAAAAATTTTCTTTCATCTCTGTTCTTACGGCTGTATCCCGAATACTGATTGTCCTTCTTAAATACTCTGTGAAAAGCTTTTCTACATTTTCTGTATCTTCATTCTGCAGGGCATCACAGAAACGGTTCAGTGTATCCCCGTCTTCCCGGACATTCTCTTTAAAAAAATCCATGATCTGCGTCACAAAAATATCCCGAATCTCCAGATTGGGAATTGCTAGCTTCATCTGTCTTCCCTCTGCTTTTCCCCGCTGGGTCAGATAACCGGTGGTAAAGAGCAGGCTCCAGATATTATCTATCGTCTGATAAATCTCCGAATATGTGAGCTCCTGATGAATTTCTTTCATAATGACTTCACCTGCTACCAGACGCTCAATCTCCCGTTTAGTCGTAGCATTTGCCGCTTCCTGAATAAACCGCTTCACCGCATCATTGCTGCTGGTATTGATCCAGTAATTCTCCGGCTGCGCTTCCTTATCATCCAATAACGAATCACAATAATTTAATACATCCCATGGACAATATACATCTACATTGCCAAAATGGTATCCGTCATACCATTTCTTCGCTATATCATAACTATCTGGATATCCATAATACCCTAAGAGCGTCTTCACTTCCGTATCTGTAAATCCAAAATACTCATCAAACCGTACATCCGTAACAGAACGTACCTTCAAATTATTAAGCCCAGAAAAGATACTCTCCTTTGAAATCCGAAGGCATCCTGTCAACACCGCTAATTTCAGGCTGTTGTTTGTTTTAAGCGCTTCCCCCAGCAGGCTGCGGATCAAAGAGATCATCTGGTCATAGTATCCATTTGCATGGGCTTTTGCTAGCGGAACATCATATTCATCAATCAGCAGAATTACTTTTGAATCATAATGTTTCTCCAACATTCCCGAAAGCAGTTTCAGGCTACTCCCAAACATGCCTTCATTCATAGTATCATTCAAAAGCTTTTGATACTCTGCTTTGTCATGATCATTCAACTTTTCACTGTCTAAAAGAAAATAGAACTTTGCCGCCGCTTCTATAATAACCCGGACTGCCATCTGATATGCTATCTCAAAGTTAAATGCATCAATCCCCTTCAGGGAAATGGAAATAACCGGATATTTCCCCATATGTTCCTCACAGAGCACCGTTTCTTTTAAAATTTCCAGTCCGTCAAAAATGCCCTTATCTCCATTCAGTGAGAAAAAATGTTCCAACATACTCATATTAAGCGTTTTCCCAAATCTCCGTGGCCGAGTGAATAGATTCACCTCTCCCCAGTTGTTAAGAAATTCCTTGATGAGTCCTGTTTTATCAATATAGTAAAAATCCTCTAAACGTAATTTCTCAAAATTTTCAATCCCTATCGGAAGTTTCTTCTTTCGCATCTCCATCTCTTTCCACGCCCCTTCCATTTTTCTTAAGCCATTCCCTGCCTTAGATGATTAACTACATTATAGCAACTAAGCGGCAGTATTTCCATAGAAACCTCCCCGCTCTTATCCGCTTCTTATTTGCTTCTATTTTCCAACTTTCATTGTTTTCCCGTCTTCAACCTCCACTATAAGCGCCCCATTTTCCTGTGTTGAATATATTTTGCTCCCTGCATCCGTAAGCCTTTCTATCGTTTCCTGATGCGGATACCCATACCGGTTTTCCCGCCCCGCTGAAATAAACGCATACGCTGGCTTAACCTGTCGCAGAAACTCCTCAGATGATGAATTCTTCGAACCATGATGCGCCACTTTCAGGATTTCCCATGTGCAACCCCAGGCGGTACGCTTCAAACAGCTCGTCAAGCTTCGCCATTCTTTCCGGCTCCCATCCCGGAAATGTCATTCCATGCAGATTATTCAGAATATAGTCTGCCATCTCCTTATAATCATCCTGTATACGGTCTTTTTCGTAAAACAGCGCCGTAGAACCGTCCTCCAGCGGATGAAATAAATCCGTTCTTGTCCAGTCAAAAATCGGCATAAAATTATAGGTTACAACCTTTACGCCAAATTTTGCAAGATTACATAAAGTCGTCTTATAATTTTCAATGTACTGATCTCTTGTAGGAAGCCCAATTTTAATTTCATCATGTACATTCACGCTTTCCACTACTTCCATGTGGAAACCGGCGCCTTCAATCTGACGTCTGGCTTCTTCAATCTCATCGACTTCCCACACTTCACCTGCCTGCTTGTCATGCAGCGCCCACACAAGCCGGTCACCCCCGGAATTTGTTTAATCATCTCCGGAGTGATACTGTCATTTCCTTCTCCATACCAACGAAACGTCATTTGCATAAGTTCTTCCTCCTACTTTTTTATTTTTAAGGATTGTACCAAGCCGCTAGCGCGGCGGCTAGCCCTAAGTATGTGAAATTACACTTTTTTCTTAAAATTTTCATTTTTCACAAAATAATAGTAGCAGTTTTTGTATATATGTTTTATTGTTGAATCACCACAAGACAACTTAAAA
>CAJTGB010000087.1 GCA_910575835.1 Lachnospiraceae bacterium
AGGAAATTGATCACATCCTCGTTGTACTGATATTCCTTGCCCTTGTATGTAATGAAGAGGCCTTCCTTCCTGGTTTCGGGAGTATCTTCCACATCGAATTATTAAGTATGGGGAAATAGCATTGATTTTCATGTATTTTAGAGAATATGAGGAAGGAAAATATACGAAAATATACGAATGTCTTCAAAAACAAATAATATAGTCATAAAGAAACTCCGGAAAAAAGCAAAGGTATAAATTTTTTTAAAGCTTAAAATTAATATGAGAGATGATAAATTTCAAATAGCAAGTGGCAAAAACAATAAACTTATGTTATTCTGTAAGTAATAAAAATTTGGGAGGTAATATATTGAAAATTTATCTTGATATGTGTTGTTATAACAGACCATATGATGATCAATCTCAATTGAAAGTGTTTATGGAAACACAATCCAAGCTGTATATACAAAACTTAATAAAAGACAAACGACTCGAATTAGTTACATCGTATATGTTAAGATATGAATGTAGCAATAATCCGTTTGAAATGCGGCGTAATACAATTCTTGATTTCATTCATAAAAATACATTTGCGTATGTTGGAGAAGAACGCAAGACAAAAATAGAAGCAAAAGCGGTTGAAATCATGCAGACAGGCGTCAAGTTTAAAGATGCTTGTCATGTTGCATCAGCTATATATGCAGGATGTTCATATTTTATTTCCACGGATATGCGTTTGCTGAAATATCATACAAGAGAAATCAAAATGGTTACACCGATCGAGTTCGTTACAGAAATGGAGGGTGAATAATATGAATACGACTACTTCTGAAATTATGCGTAGAGGTATGGAATGTCTAACCAAACAGATGGGAATTGTTGAAGCAGAGCAGTTTATTTCTGTTATTATACGTGAAAAGTTTGATTATACGAAATGGCAAAGAGAATATTTTGATGCAAAAACACCAGAAGAAATTAGTAAAGAAGCTTCCGAATATGAAGAATCACATCCTTTTACGGGCAATGCGATAAGATTATAATTTTATCCATTTTATTTTATAAACTAATACAAAAAATTATATCAATCCTAAGTTGTTTTAAATACTCTAATTGTAAAACTCTCTTTTGTATATTGAACAACCAATAAGATTGACGCCTATGAGACCATCATAAAAGAGCATTCATAAAAAATGAGATACTCTTTTTATGATAATACAATCCCCCTTAAGTCAGAAAATATATATTTATCAAATTGAGATATATCAAACATAATGTTACACCTTTTTTATCAATAACTTGTGTGTCATAAATTCATTATACGTTAAAAATATGATGCTGTTAAGGGAAAATTTATGAATTTATTTCTACAAATTTCAACGTGCTCAAAAATACGGTGATTATTCTGCATTCCAAATAAGGAATTGCCATCAGAAAAAGAATATACGGATTGGAGGGGCTGTCAAATAACGATTTATGCCCCTTTTTATAGGTAATGCAATCCTCCCTTTAAGGCAGAAAATATACTTTTCCTTTTGTTTCTCCGTTTGTGGCAAGCTTTCCTTCTGAAACCAATTCTCTCAGAATAATTCTGGTTCTTGCCTCGCTAAGCTTAAGTAATTGGGAGATCTCTTTGGTCTTTGATATACCATTTTGTTCTATATATTTTAAAATTGCTGCTTTATTTTCACTTGTTTTTTTCGCCTGGTTTTTTTCGCTTGTTTTTTTCGCTTGTTTTTTTCGCTTGTTTTTTTCGCTTGTTTTTTTCGCTTGCTTTTCTGCAAAAGATAGAAGCAGGCATGTTCTGGCTGCATCTCCATACCTTTCTTCAATTATTGGTTCTTCCCATCCCTGTTCATCCCAAGTTCTGAAAACATCCGGGACTCCGCTTCCGGCACGTTCTCCTATATTTATCAAATTGAACATTTTCATTAAACCTTTATTTCTTGGATCTGATTCACCGCCTCTTCGCATTTGGATTTTCCCTGTGCGTATATATCCTGGATTTTCAAGAACTAATTTATCATTGTCTTTCTTGATAACTACGCCTCTTGGTATATAAAAATCTGTGTTTACCAGACAATTTGCTAAAGCTTCTCGAAGGGCTTTATGCACCGGAGTATCGTCTACCCGCTCTCCGCCAATTAGCTTAAAAGGTATTTTGATATCTTTCACTATTTTATTATAAACCCTAAAATAAAAGTCAAATATATTGCCAGACCATTCTCCAGAGCTTGATTGTAAACGATCTGTCCATCGAATTGACGGGTCGAGCATTTCACGGTAATCAAGAAAATACTCCGGAAATACTCGGACAATACTATACTCATTTCCAAACATCAACATTCCTGCTGCTGTCGGATGTAATTTGCCATCTTCTTTTAAAAATGCAGCCGCTCCAATATTTCTTAAATATTCTGCATCTTCCAACATTCCCCATACATGTCCCGGTTTCCAATTTCTATGCATATTCCTATAGGATTGAATTGTTTCAGGGTTAAGATCTTCAATAAACCAATCCTCCAGTACTTTCATATCCATTGTCTGTTCTGTTTGGTCTCTTAACATTGCACGTACTTCACTGGGCGTACAGTGATAATCACCTTCCCAATTTCTTCGAAATGTTCCTTTAAATATATCGTTATTGATGTATACGGGGCGTTGTTCTCTGGATGCTGGCGGTACGGTAATTACCATAATTGTGTCATTTCCAATTTTGTATGTTTTCACATTATCATCTGTTAGCAAATTAACACTAACCTTTGTAATATTATTAATTGTGTCCCAAAAGTCTTTACGGAGTTTTGCTTCATTGTTCAATCCCGTAGTATTCCAACTACCATCTTCATTTTCAGAAACACCAAGAATAATTATACCTCCGTAACAATTAGCAAATGCAGAATACGTGTCCCATAAAGATCTGGGCAGACCGCCTTTAGCCTTTTTAACTTCTCTTCGATTATCTTCTTTATATTTATCAAATTGAGATATATCAAACATAATGTTACCCCTTTTTCGCCAATAACTTGTATATCATAAATTCATTATACGTTAAAAATGTGATGCTGTTAAGGGAAAATTTATAAATTTATTTCTACAGATTTCGACGTGTTTAAAAAGCGTTTTTTAGAAGTATTCGTATAAATTCGTATATTTTCCCTCCTCATATTCTCTAAAATATAAGAAAATCAATGCTATTTCCCCATACTTAATAATTCGATGTGGAAGATACTCCCGAAGCCAGAAAGGAAGGCCTCTTCATTACATACAAGGGCAAGGAATATCAGTACAACGAAGATGTGATCAATTTCCTATGTCTCGGCATTGACAACAGCACTCCTGTGGAGCAGGCCAATGAGATGAAGGGACAAGGTCTGGCCGATGCGATTATTCTTGTGAGTATCAATGTGGAGAGCGGGAAGATCAAGATCCTGGCGATTCCCCGTGACACTTATGTACCGGTCAAGATGTACAACGACCAGGGCAAGTTCCTGGGTGAAAAGAACATGCAGCTCACTCTTCAGTACTATTACGGCAAAACCGCCAAAGACAGCTGTGAACTGATGGTAAATACCGTTTCTAACCTTTTGTTCAAGGTTCCGATCCAGCGCTACTGTGCCATTAATCTGGAGGCTATCCCGATTCTTAACGACGCAATCGGCGGAGTTGATGTACAGGTGCTTGGAGATGTTGAAGTTGGCGGCAGGCCCTATCATGCCGGAGAGACCATCCATTTGCAGGGAAAGATGGCAGAGGATTATATCCGGGACAGGGATTGCGATGTCTTTGCCAGCAGCATGAGCCGTCTGGAACGCCAGAAGCAATATATGACGAATTACTTCGCAACAGCGATGGCGCATGTAAGAAACGACCTTACGCTTCCGGTATCCATTTATCAGTCCTTGCAGGGGAATATGTATACGAATATCTCGGTAGAGGATATCACGTATCTGGCGCCTGAGATGTTGGATGTAACGCTTACAGCGGAAGATATGTCAATGATTCCGGGAGAAGTAACACAGCCGGATGACCATGAAGCATATATGGTAAATTCAGAACAATTAAAAGAACTGGTAGTGAATTTCTTTTATACCGAAGTTCTGTAATTACAAAAGATTTTAGGAATTAGGAGGATGAACCGATGGATTATGAGAATCCTGATTATAAGAGAAGAGGAAGAAGGAATTCTTCTGGGAAAACAGGGCTGATTGTAGCAATCATTGCGATTGTTGTGCTGGCAATAGCGGGCGCAGGGGTTGGATTTTATGTACATACTTCCAATCAGGAGAAAAAAGCAGCGGCAGAAAAGGCCAAGAAGGCAGATCCAGAGGAAACACAGGAATCATATGAAAAATTGAAAGAACAGGTAGCCGTAGATGCGGATGACCCAATGTTCAGAAAGATTGACTTTGCGGCCGCACAAGCCATGAATCCAGACGTATATGCATGGATCTGGATACCTGGAACAAACGTTGATTATCCGGTCCTGCAGAGTGAGACAGAGGATGATGCGTATTATCTGAATCATACGATAGAGAAAAAAGAAGGACTTCCGGGTACTATTTATACAGAAAAATATAATGGGAAGAATTTTTCCAGTCCGGTTACTGTAGTATACGGACACAACATGAAGAACGGCAGTATGTTTGCTGACCTGCATAAATACGAGGATAAAGCTTTTTTTGATGCGAACCCCTATATATATATCTACATGCCAGAGAAGACATTAAAATATCATATATTTTCGGCAACCCCGTTTGATGACCGGTATCTGCTAGGCAGTTATAATTTTTCGGCTCAAATGGAATTCGAGGAATACTTGGATGAATTAAGAAGTACAATTAACGGCAATGTGAACATGGATGTAAATGTATCGTTACAGACGGGTATTTTGACACTTTCAACCTGTATTGCCGACTCAGCAAATGAAAGATTCCTGGTAAACGCAACATTGGAACAATAAGGGAGAATTAATGAGGGATATTAAGGCCAATAAAGCTTTAATATATAGTCACACAACGTAACAGAAAATATGGAAGGAGAAAATAAGAACATGAAAATGAAAAAGTTAACAGCTCTTGCATTAGCCGGCGCGCTTTGCATGGGTATGTCCACAGTTGCTCTTGCAGCACCTAGTGTTGGATCAGAAGATGCTATAACAGCTACTACTGAAAATGGAGAAAGTGTAGATTTAGAAACAGAATCAATCGAAATCGGTCGTGGAACTGAGTTTGATGGATGGGATTCTTCAAATCCGGAGAAGGCCAGCGATGCTATTAAGAAGACATTCGAGAATGCTTCTGTTGATTACGAGAAAGTAATCACTGAATTAAAGCAGAAGAATGATCCTAAGTTGGCTGGACTGATCGCAGAGTATGAGAAGCAGCAGGCTGCATTGGATGAATTAGTAAATTCAGATGATTTAATCGAAGTAGCAACTCTCGTTGACATTAGTCTTCCAGAAGGTCAGGATGTAGTAGATCCAGAGCATCCATTGACTGTTAAATTTGTTTTAAATAACAGATTAGAGAACCTTGCAGTAGGTCAGCAGATTCGCATTATGCACCAGAATGAGTATACTGGACTTTGGGAAGTATACGAAGGCGAAGTAAAATGGGATGCAGCAACATCTGAGTTCTATGTAGAGAACGAATTTACAAGCCTGTCACCAGTTGCTATCTTAAGAGTTACATCTGACGGTTCTGTTCAGGTAACACCTCCGGGACAGAAGCCAGGAGATACAAATCAGCCAGGAGATCAGCCTACAGTAACTCCAGATGAAGATGGAAAACTTACAGCTGATCAGCTTGCAGATCTGATTGCAAAGAAATTACAGGCAAATGGTGTGAAGTTTGATCGTACAGCAGCTACTGGAAAAGCTTCACCAAAGACTGGCGAGTAATCTATAGTTTACAAAAAGGGGAGCTTAACCCCATACAAAAATAAGTAATATGATATGACATAACAGGTCTGTTATTGTGTGTGATATTGAGAAGAGCATTCTGCCTTTGGCGGGTGCTCTTTTACTATGTACGCTGATTATGGAACTAATCTTACCGGTGAAATTAAATTTTAAATAGCAAGTGTTAAAAACAATAAATTTATGTTATTCTGTTAGTAACGAAAAACTTATGTTCTCATTATATGACATTCAATCACAATTAATAGTGTTCATGGAAACATAATCAAAGATCCTATACAAAATCTAACAAAAGAAAAATGACTAGAATAGGAGAAATGCTGTATGATTATTTGTGGGATTCTATCAGTGTTTGGGATGTGGCTGTGAGAATGAACATGAAAGAAAACTTTTATCATGGTATGGTCTTAGGCCTTTTACAGAGCCGGAGTGATTGGCTGATTCAATCTAATGCAGAACTCGGTGAAGGTTACAGTGATATTTCAATTTGTATTCCAGATAAGATTGGTGTTGTGATAGAACTTAAATATGCGGAGGACGGCAATCTGGAAAAAGGCTGTGACGATGCATTGATGCAGATTGAAGTTCGAAAATATGCTGCCGGTCTTCAGCATAAAGGAATGAAAAAAATAATAAAATATGGTATAGCATTTTGCGAAAAAGAATGTATGGTTGTAAAAGGCTAAGCTTCATTGAAGTAATAATCACATATAGTAAAAGAGCATCCGCCAGAAGCGGAATGCTCTTTTCAATATCACACACAATAACAGACCTGTTATGTCATATCATATTACTTACTTTTATTAAGGGTTAAGTTCCCTATTATTAATAAACTATAGATTACTCGCCAGTCTTTGGTGAAGCCTTGCTAGAAGAAACAACACGTACAACCTTTGATGCATCTGCGTTCTGCAGTTTCTTTACAATCAGATCTGCAAGCTGATCTGCTGTAATGTTTCCATTTGTACCTGGAGTTACAGTTGTGTCATCGCCAGGATTTGGTGTTGGGTTAGGTGTATTATTGTCGTTGTTGTTGTTGTTGTTGTCATTATCTGCAGCAGCATCAGTGAATCTTAAGATAGCGATTGGTGACAGGCTATCGAATTCCTGCTCTACGAAAAATCCATCTTTTTCATTCCACTGTACTGTACCTTCAAGTACGATCATCTGACCATTTACCTGATGTAAAATACGAATAGCTTCGCCTGCTTTGATACCCTTCCAAGCAGTATCTCCGTTTAAGCTAAATTTGATATTGATAGGATTCTCCTCATCAACAACTACATCTGTAGTGATGTCAGCAAGAGTTACAACTGCAAACTTCTTATCTGAATTTAATAATTCATTTAATGTAGTCTGCTCTTCTTTCAGTGCCTTTAATTCCTCACCTGTTAAGGAATCTTCATCTCTTAAATCTTTCTTGATTTCATCAAGTCTGTCTTCAAGAGTGTAACGAACGCTCTCATCAACCTTCTCTGGCTTTTTGCTGTTCCATCCAGCAAAAGTACCTGTCTCTGTGTTGATTGGAGACTGCTCTAATGTTACTTCCTTGTTTTCATCGTTAGTTGCTGTTACAGCATCTTTCGGCAATGGGCTGGCTGCTGCAAATGCTGTTGTAGACATACCCAAGCAAAGAACACCAGCTAATGCAAGGGCTGTTAATTTTTTCATTTTCATATCCTTATTTTCTCCTTCCATATTTTCTGTTACGTTGTGTGACTATATATTAAAGCTTTGTTGGCCTTAATATCCCTCATTAATTACTTCTATTCTTCCCATGTTGCATTTACAAGAAATCTCTCATTGGGTGAATCAGCAATACATGTTGAAAGTGTCAAAATCCCGGTCTGCTGCAATACATTTACACCCATATTTACATTACCATTGATAGAACTTCTCAGTTCGTCCAAATATTTTTCAAAATCAACCTGAGAAGAGAAATTATAACTTCCAAGTAAATACCGATCGTCAAACGGCGTTGCAGAGAATATATGATATTTCAAAGTTCTGTCCGGTGTGTAGATATATACATACGGATTGGCGTCAAAAAAAGCTTTATCTTCATATTTATGCAAGTCTGCAAACATGCTGCCATTCTTCATATTGTGACCATAGACTACGGTAACCGGACTGGAAAATTCTTTCCCGTTATACTTTTCTGTATAGATAGTGCCGGGAAGACCTTCCTTTTTCTCTATTGTGTGATTCAGATAATATGCGTCATCTTCCGTCTCACTCTGCAGAATCGGATAGTCAATGTTTGTTCCCGGTATCCAAATCCATGCATATACATCTGGATTTGCTGCCTGTGCAGCCGCAAAATCAATCTTTCTGAACATCGGATCATCTGCATCCACGGCTACCTGCTCTTTTAGTTTTTCATATGATTCTTGTGTCTCTTCCGGATCCGCTTTCTTTGCTTTTTCTGCAGTTGCGGATTTTTTCTCCTGACTCGAAGAATATAAATAAAACCCAAGCCCTGCTCCCGCTACTACTATCACAATGGCTATAATTGCCACAAGCAATCCGGTTTTCCCGGAAGACTTCTTTCTGCCCCTGACATAATTCTTATGATCAGGCTTATCATAACCCATCGGTTCATCCTCCTAATTCCTAAAATCTTTTGTAATTACAGAACTTCGGTATAAAAGAAATTCACTACCAGTTCTTTTAATTGTTCTGAATTTACCATATATGCTTCATGATCATCCGGCTGTGTTACCTCTCCCGGAATCATCGACATATCCTCCGCTGTAAGCGTTACATCCAACATCTCAGGCGCCAGATACGTGATATCCTCTACCGAGATATTCGTATACATATTCCCCTGCAAGGACTGGTAAATGGATACCGGAAGCGTAAGGTCGTTTCTTACTTGCG
>CAJTGB010000088.1 GCA_910575835.1 Lachnospiraceae bacterium
CCGGCTGATCGTCCGCGGCTTGGTACAATTGGAAAGAATCACATTCAGAGCAGTTTTATCTTTTGTATAAAGCTGCTCTCTTTGTCTGCTCTGAATCTGATACTTTCCTTAAGAATTATAACATGTAACGGAGAAGAGATGGTTGTCGTTAGCCATCTTTTTCTCTTTTTATGGCAAAGTTTCAGGGGCAGGTGTGATTCATACGAGTCACACCTGCCCCTGTGTAGAGCTATCTATTTCCCGATAGCCCCTTTATTCTTTCGAATCAGGAGATAACGGGCGGGTGGACGCTGCCTGGTATATATAAGAATTCAATAAACAGACCTTTATATTGAAAATATTGATTAGACAAATGTAGACAAAACCGATAAGATAGGTATGCAAATATATCAAATTTTACATGAGAGAGATACTAATTCAATATTAGTATGGGGAATCTCTAGAAAGAAGGTCGAATGATGAAAAGAAAGTTGGTCAGTATTCTGCTTTGTGTGTCAATGGCCGGCGTACTTGCAGCAGGATGTGGAAACAAGGAAAACGCAGAGAGTACAGAGGACACAGGAAAGACAGAAGGTACAAAGAACACGGATTCGGGAGAGGATAAGGAAGAAGAGCTTTTAGACTTGGGACTTGATCTTGAGTCGGTTACGGTTGCCACGTCTCCCGGATATGCTCCCTTTGAATTTAAAGAAGACGAAGAACTGAAGGGGTATGACGTTGATATCTGGAATGAGTTTGAAGCCCGTACGGGAATCAAAGTAGAGTGGGAATTTGCCGATTTTAGCGGGTTGCTTGGACTGCTCCAGTCTGGAAAGGCTGATGCGGTTTCCGCACAGATGGCTCCGGATGCAGAGCGGGAAAAGTCATTTGCATTTACAGATCCGGTCAACTACTATGGTTCCACGGTAGTTGTATCTGAGGATAACGAGGAGATTAAGAGTGTAGAAGACCTGGCGGGGAAAAAGGTCGGTGTAGGTTCCGGGAACAGTATGCAGGCATCCGTAGAAGCGATGTATCCAGATGGAGACGTGACGTTTGAAGTGTATACTTCAGCAACGTTAGAGGCAATGTTTGCAGACCTTGAATACGGCAGAATCGATGCAGTTCTGGCACAGGATATCCAGACCTCCATGGCCATGAAGGAGAATGCGAATCTGAAGATTAAAATGCTGGATCCATTCGAGTATGCGCCGGCAACGATAGCCGTTGACAAAAACAACACGGAACTTCTGGATGCTTTGAATGAATTCATTAAGATTCTGAAAGATGACGGAACGTTAAAAGAACTTTCGGAGAAGTGGGTTGGTATCGATATTTCGGTTGAAAAGTAATAAGGTAGAATAAGATGGAATATTTAACAGAAACATTTATTCCTTATGCCAGGATCCTGGTACCGCTGCTTGTGAAAGGACTGGGAATCACCATCTATGTGTCTGCGGCGGCATTTTTCCTCAGTGTGGTGTTAGGAGCGCTGCTTGCAGTGATTGAGCATTTCCAAATCAAGGGGCTGAATCAGTTTGTAAAGGTCTATGTGTCTTACTTCCGGGGAACTCCGCTTTTGATACAATTGTTTATCTTTTATTACGGACTTCCTATGGTAATGGACATCATGAAGAATTGTCCAAAGACTCTGGCGCTGATTCTGTGTCTGGCGTTAAATGCGGCGGCATATATATCAGAAAGTATCCGGGGCGCTATTGAAAGTATTGATCAAGGGCAGTATGAGGCATGTCTGGCCTTTGGTCTTACATATACGCAGATGATGACAAAGGTGATTCTGCCTCAGGCAGCGGTGGCGGCGATTCCGCCGATCACCAACTCCTGTCTGGATCTGATTAAGATGTCTTCGCTAGGTATGACAATCGGAATACAGGATATTATGGGTGAAGCGCAGCTGACTGCAGCAACTTATTATAAGACATTTGAGACATATATTCTGGCGGCGGCATTTTACTGGGCGCTGGCTGCTGTTCTCGGCCGTGTTCAGAGAATGATCGAGCAGAAGATTGGTGTCGCTTATCGGAAATAGTTTTCAGAGGGTGCTGTAAGGCATCCTCTTTGATTCTTTTATTGTTTAGTCAGAGGAGTTAAGAAATGATAGAAATTAAGAATTTGAGTAAAACGTTTGGTACCCAGATGGTTTTAAACGACGTCAGCCTGAAGATAGAAAAAGGGAAAGTCGTGGTAGTAATCGGCCCTTCCGGTACGGGAAAGTCCACGCTCCTGCGCTGTATAAACTTATTAGAACGTCCGGAAAAGGGGAGGATTAAGCTTGGGGACTTTGAGGCGGATTATGAGAAGATCAGCAAGGCAGAGATTCAGGTACTGCGTTCAAGAACGTCTATGGTATTCCAGAATTCCAACCTTTACAGAAACAAGACAGCCTTAGAGAACATTAAGCTGCCCCTTACCGCCGTGAAAAAAATGGAGGACAGAAAAGCAGAGGAAATTGGCCTTGGGCTGCTTGAGAAGGTGGGCATGCTTGAGAAAAAAGACGCATACCCAGAGACACTGTCCGGCGGGGAGAAGCAGAGAGTCGGGATTGCCAGGGCAATGGGAGTGAATCCGGACATTATATTGTTTGATGAACCGACATCCGCATTAGACCCGGAACTGGTGTCAGAGGTACTGGAAGTGATACAGGATCTGGCAAAACAGCATACTACGATGCTGATTGTGACTCATGAGATGAAATTTGCAAGGAGCGTGGCCGATGAGATTGTATTTATGGAGGGCGGAAAGATCGTGGAACAGGCGCCGCCGGAGGAATTTTTCGGCAATCCCAGAACAGAACGTACCAGAAGATTTATCAGTTCAAATATGGAATAGTGTAAGATGATGAATAATGAAGAGATTATCAGATTATCAGAAGAAAAGCGAGATTATGTGATTGAATGCAGGAGAACCGTACACCGTTATGCGGAACCTGGAGGAAAAGAGAGAAAAACCAACAGGTTTATCCGGCAGGAACTGGAAGGAAAAGGGCTGAGGGTTCTTAGCGTAGGGGATACCGGGCTGATCGCAGCGCTTGACACGGGAAAGGAAGGGGCGCACATCCTTCTGCGGGCAGATATGGACGCCCTTCCCATACCGGAGGCCGGGGAAAATCTGGCGCAGAAAAGGACCTGTATTTCTGAGAACAAAAGGACGTGCCATGCCTGCGGACATGATGCGCACACGGCCATGTTATTAGGGACACTGAGAATTCTGGCTGACAACCGTGAGAAACTGACAGGGGTGGTCTATGCCTGTTTTGAGTCGGGCGAAGAGACCGGCTATGGCGTAGGAGATATGATCGAGGCCTTGAAGCAGTTTCGAATTGATACGTGCTTTGCGCTCCATGTTTACAGTGAACTGGAATCAGGCCGGATCTGTGTAGAACCCGGCGCCAGAATGGCGGGCACATCCGTAATTGATCTTCTTATAAAGGGGAGGGGAGGGCATGGCTCCAGGCCGGATCTGGCGGCAAATCCTGTATTCTGTGCTGCCGCTATGTTAAACAATCTGGCAGCGGCATGGCCGAACCGGCTGGATCCTTATGAGATGGTGACATTGGGGATTACCCTGATACAAGGCGGCGAATCCTGCAATATCATACCAGAGACTGCCCGGGTAGGCGGTACACTGCGTTTTTTTAATGAAGAGGCGGCAGAAAAAGCCGTTGCGGTTCTGAGGAAAGTAATTGATCATACGGCAGAAATGAATGACTGTATGGTCGAGTATCTCAAAGCGCCGGAAGATTTTCTAAGTCCGGTGGTCAATGACCGGACATATGCTGAAATGGCAAAGAAGAGAATGGAGTCTCTTCTGCCGGCAGACTCTGTCGTATCCTGCAGGCCATGGTGCGCATCAGAGACATTTGCCCGTTATACGAGAGAATATCCGGGAGTGTTTGCCTGCCTGGGAATCCGAAATGAAGCGTATGGTTCCGGCGCGCCTCATCACAGTATACAGTTTGACGTGGATGAAGAAGTCCTGGTAACAGGGGTGATGGCAATGCTGGCATATGTCGACGAGGTCCGGCAGAATTTCGGGCAGGGTTAAGAAGGAGAAAGATATGAGAGAACCGCTGATATACGGGATTGAGGAAATCCAAAAATTAAATAAATCGGGGCAGCAGGCGGCAGAACCCCACTTATCATTTGTTTCCAACAGCAAAGGCTGCGGAAGTATTATAGATATCTCTCTGATGGTGCCGGAGTCGGTTATTTTATTTGTCTCACCTCCGGCGTGTGCAAGGCACATTACGGTTTATCCATGGCAGAGGACGGGAAGAGTCTTTTTCCTGGAGGAAGAGGAAAAAGACATTGTTACAGGCGCGCATCTGGAAGCCATTGAGGAGGCGGTCAGGGAGATTCTTGCGTGCGCAGAACCTGCGCCAAGGCTTCTTCTGATCGGAGCTTCCTGTATCGACAGGCTGATGTCTTCGGATATAGAGAATCTGACAAGAAAACTATCTGGAAAGTACCATATCCCGATGGAGACGGTATGGATGGATCCTGTGATTGGAAATGCCCATCCTCAGCAGAAATTGTGGTATAAAGTGTTCTCCATGCTAGAAGACAACCGGAATCTTTTACGTCTTGACGCAGTGAATATGATCGGGCGTCTCCGTCCCGTACAGAAAGACAGTGAGTTTTACCGGATTCTCAGAAATGCCGGGATTAAAACGGTCCGTCATCTTGCCCAGTGTCAGACACTAGAAGAATTCCAGGAAATGGGCCGTGCAAGGCTGAATATAGTAGGCGTTCCTTTTGGAATCCAGGCGGCAAAACGGATGGAGGCCAGAAACGGAATTCCTTATATACAGGCATATCCCACATTTGACCCGGATGTGGTTCATGAGATGTACCAGAACCTTTCCCACTGTCTCGGCGTACCCTTGGACGACGGGGAAGAGTACCGGTATACAAAGAAACGGGTGGAGAAAATAAAGAATCTGCTGAGGGGAAAATCCATTGCAGTGGGGGAATCCTATGCAGGCATGGTAAATTCCTTTCAGATGGCAGTGGATCTGCGTAAGATCGGGCTTCCTGTGAAATATATTTTCTGCGATGGATATATCGGATCGAAGAAAGAAGAAATCACCTGGCTTTCTCATCATTCACCAGAGACCCAGGTGGTGATCATGTCACATCCAAGTATGGTACAGGTGATAGAAAAAAAACCTCTGAAGACAGATCTGGCGATCGGTACGCATGAGGACTGGTTCTATGGCTGCCCGGACACGAGATGGATCACCATGGAGCCTGTTCAGCATGATACGGATTATGCAAGTATCAACCGTTTTGTGTCTAAGGTGGAAGAATGTATGGGAGCTGGCCGGGAGGGAACAGATGAAGAGATTATTTAGATATTTACCGGCTCTGGCGGCAGACTACAGCGGAGCATTTTCTGTGCTTTTTGAAATGGACTGTCTGAAGGTTCTCCACGGACAGGGAGGCTGCACGGGAAACTATTGTTATGCAGACGAGTTCCGGTGGATGGAAAAGAAAAAGAATGTGTTTCACACAAACATGAGTGAGATTGAGGCGATTACCGGCAATGACAGTATTGTAATTCATAAGACGGTACAGGCCTGGAAGGATCTTGGGTGTAGATTTATCGCTGTCTGTGGCTCGCCGATTCCTACTGTGCTTGGCACGGATATACAGGCAATCGCCAGAATCATAGAAAAGAAAACGCTCTGCCCGGTTCTGGGACTTGACACACATGGTCTGGGAAGGTATGATCTTGGCCAGAAAATGGCCTATGAAGCGCTCCTTGACCGGTTTGTTCCAAAGGATCCGGTGAGTGAGAAAGCGGCAGAGAATGGACAGAGAAGTGTGAACGTAATCGGGGCAACCCCGCTGGGCGGGTGGTCACAGGAGATGGCCGACGATTTTACAGAATTTCTGAAAAAAAGTGGATATCAGAATGTATACATATGGGGAATGGGGGCGGACATACCGGAGATCGCGAAAGGAAGGGAAGCTTCGCTTAACATTGCCGTGTCGGTTTCCGGGTTATCCACTGTGAGAAAAATGAAGGAGTGGTTCGGCATTCCCTATGAAACTGGATTCCCGGTAGGGACACAAGGAAAAGTGGAAAAAGAGCGGTATTTCGGGGAAGGAAAAAGGGCCTGTATCGTGATGGAACAGTTTACGGGAAATATGGTCAGAAACTGCTTAAGGGAACAGTTTGGATTCGGGGATGTGAATGTCCTGTCCTTTTTTGCCATGGACCAGGATTATATGGAACCGGGGGATGAGCATGTAAAATATGAAGAAGACCTGGAACGGCTGCTTGCAGAAAGTACGCCCTATGACGTAGTAATCGGGGATGCATTGATCAGCAGGTTTTTTAGGGAAGAACAGCCATATATTGTGATATCCCATCCGGCAGTTTGCGCACACAATCATACGCCTTATATCCGGGAGTATTCCTATGAACCGCATATGGCAATGGTAATCGGGGATTACAATACCGTCCCGTTTACGAATCTGATCGGGGAAAAGGGATATTATTTTCTGAAAAACAGCCTTAAGGAACTCTGGAAAGGATAGGAAAAGATGAGTATAGATTTTGATAAAATAACTTTGCGTAAGAATACCAATTCTTTTAAGTGGAAGGCTCTGGATATGCTCTATGGTGAGAAAGACCTCTATCCTATGTGGGTAGCGGATATGGAATTTGAGGCCTCACCGGCAATCAGGAACAGAATCAGAGAACGTGCAGAGGAAGGCGTTTACGGCTACGAGCTGCTGTCGCCACAATATTATGAGGCAGTCCGGTACTGGCTTGACAGAAGGCATGATTATCCAGTAGAGAAGGATTGGATTCTATATTGTTCTACGGTGATGGCCGGACTTAGCGCAACCCTGCAGGCCCTTACCGAAGAGGGAGACGGCGTGCTGGTGAATACGCCGGTCTATGGAAATTTCTTTGGGACCATTACCGGGTGCGGCCGGAAGGTGACGGAAAGTCCCCTGGTAAAAAAGGACGGTTTGTGGAGTTTTGATCTGGAAGACATGGAGCGGCGGGTGACGCCAAAGACGAAGATCTTCCTGTTGTGCAATCCCCATAATCCGGTGGGAAGAGTATGGAGCAGAAAGGAACTGTCTGAGGTTATGGAGTTCTGTGCGAGGCATCGTTTCATCGTAATCTCAGACGAAGTTCATTATGATCTGATTTTCGAAGGGAAACATACCATGGCGGCGCTGGCGGCAAGACCGGCAGGTGTAAGCTGCGCGACGCTGATCGCTCCGAGTAAGACCTTCAATGTGGCGGGGATACAGACAGCAGGCATGATTATTGAAGAGGAATCCCTTCGGAAACAGGTCAGTCAGAAAATGAAAGCAATGTCCTATCCTTTTGAGCATGCGTTCGTGGAACCGGTTACGGTAGGCGGGTATCTGGAAAGTGAAGAGTGGCTGGAGGAACTGCTGATTTATCTGAAAGGAAACCGGGACTGTTTCGTAAGGTATGTAGAAGAGAATCTGCCCAGGCTCAAGGTGGAACCTTCCCAGGCGACCTATCTGATGTGGGTGGACTGCCAGGGCCTGGGACTTGACGACGATCAACTGCGGCGTTTCTGGATTGAAAAATGCCGCCTGGCTCTGAGCGAGGGCACAGAGTTCGGTTCAGCGGGGAGGCAATATGTGAGATTCAATGTTGCCTGTGACAGAAAGAGTATGCTGTATGCGCTTGCACAGATCAGGACGGCTTTGAAGAGAGGGAACTAAGATGTTAAAGTTAGCGGTATATGGAAAAGGCGGAATCGGTAAATCAACAACCACCAGTAATCTGGCGGCTGCATTTGCCGTCATGGGGAAAAAAGTAATTCAGATCGGATGTGATCCCAAGGCAGACTCTACGATTAATCTGCTGCATGGAAAGGCTCTGACGCCGGTCATGAACTATCTGAAAGAGCACGAGGAAGGTGTTGGCAGTCTGGAAGAGATTGCTGCAGAAGGGTTTGGCGGTATTATCTGCCTGGAAACCGGAGGGCCGACACCGGGACTTGGATGTGCGGGCCGGGGTATCCTTGCCACATTTTCCTTGTTGGAAGAACTGGATCTGTTCGGAGTGTATCAGCCGGATGTGGTTCTGTATGACGTCCTGGGGGATGTGGTGTGCGGAGGGTTTGCAGCGCCGATCCGGGAAGGATATGCCAGGAAGGTGCTGATTGTTACTTCGGGGGAAAAGATGGCGCTTTATGCTGCCGGTAATATTCATACGGCGGTAAAGAATTTTGAAGACCGGGGATATGCGTCAGTTGGGGGGATTGTCCTCAACCGGCGGGACGTAGAAGGGGAAGAGGAAAAGGTGAAAGCTTTGCACAGGAGAATCATCTGGAGATTCTGGCGGATATTCCAAGGAGTAGGGAGATTCATCACTATGAAGAAATGGGAATGACGGTTGTGGAAGGGGATGCGGGACTGGCTGTCAGTAAAAAATATCTGGATCTTGCGAAACGGCTGTTATCCCTTTGAGTGAAGGATAAGAAATGCAAGTAAAGGGGCTGTCGGGATGGCTGGGTGTGTAAAATAATCTGTGTAAATCATCACAGATTATTCGACACATCCATTTTTATATAATGGATAATGAATTCGACAATACTGTGATTAGTTGGAAAAAATTGGTAGAAAAATTTTAGGAGGAAACAACTATGT
>CAJTGB010000089.1 GCA_910575835.1 Lachnospiraceae bacterium
TTATTACCTGGAACGTCATGCTTTGAAGTTATGTTGAACCGCCGTATGCCGAACGGCACGTACTGGTGGTGTGAGAGGGGGATTAAATTCCCCCTACTCGATTGCTTGGGAAGGGAGAAGAAAATACAGATGAAAAATATGCGTATATTGACAGAGGAACAGAAGATATTTGCAGAACAGCACCATATGCTGGTGGAACAGTTTCTATGGAAGAATCATTTGGAATGGGCTGAATTTTATGACGTAGTAATCTTTGGATATCTGGAAGCGGTTCAGGAGTATCTGGAAAAACCGGAATTGTCGAAATATCCTTTTTCATCTATTGCCTGGAGGAAAATGAGATACAGTATGATAAACGAATATATTTACCGGAACTGCCCGAAACGAACTGCCCCTATGGGAACGTACAGCGTAGATTATGAATTATCTGTTTCAAGGGAACAGGTATCAGAGGAGATGAACCGTGTTGCTAAGAATTTGGAACATCGGGCGCAGTTGCGGCAGTTAATGTCCCATATGACGGCAAAGGAGAAGGAGGTGGTCTGCATGAGGGCGGAAGGATATACTTACAGGGAGATTGCAGAGCATTGCAATATTACCATGCGGGGAGTTTCTGCAAGGCTGATTCGGATGAGGAAAAGGTTTCGGGCATTGGCGTTGATTTAGATGGAACTTAATGCCGGATTATATCACACTATATTAAAGTATGGCGAATAATTACCATTTTTGTCGTTGTACGTCGGGTGTGCCGCAAATACATTATAATGTGCTTATAGGAGTAACAGCAGAAAAGAGTCTTTAGTACGAGGAGGCGATGAGTGTGAAGGAACAGGAAGAATGGATAGAAAATTTAGAACATGATATGTATCAAGAAATCGTGAGGGTGACGCAATCCTTTCCGGTAAAAGAACAGCGGGCAATCCAAAAGGCATTGGCTGATATGATAGCCAAGGCGCAGGATAAGGCATTTATGAGGGGATATGAGTATGCCATAGAAGTGTTGGAAAATGGGCGTGCGAAAAAGTAACCGTTTATATCCCCTTGATATCATCAATAATCTGGCGGACATGGGCTAACTGTACATCGGTAAGACCGGTCACTTCGATATAACTCCGGCTGTCCAGTTCCAGCAAGTAGTCGGTACTTACGGAAAAGGACTGTGAAATCTTGACCAGCATTTCTATGGAAGGAAGGATGTTATTATTCTCCCAGTTGGAAACAGTCTGTTTCGAAACGTTGAGCGAATCCGCAAGCTGGACTTGGTTCATGCTACGGGATTGCCGTAAATTTTTAATCATATCACCAAACATAAGAAACCTCCTTTTTCATAGGCTACTCTATAGAAAGTATATTTACAAAATACTATAGTATTGTTATAATAGACTGTGCGGGATGTCAAAACATATAAAAAATGAAGGCGTAAAAAGGATGGGGGAAGATTAAATAATATGTTTTGTACAAAATGTGGAAAAGAATTAAGAGAGGATTGGTCTGTATGTCCATATTGCGGAAATGAATGGTATGAAGAAGAAAATAAAGGAAGGGAAAGTGCGTGTTTCATTGATGATGAAGATGATGATGTTAAGAATGAAAAGAAACTAATCAAAAAGTTAATTTGTGAGCATCCCGTAAGGTCTGTATTATGTATCCCGATTATTATTTATATGATTTTTTTATTGTATGAATTTATGACATATAATTTTTCTAGTGGAAAAAATATATTTGCTATTATCATTGATCTTTTACCTATATTTTTCCGAATGGATTTTTGCGGGGTAGTAGCATTGTTTATATACGGTCCCTTAAATTATAAGCAAGTAAAAGAAGAAGTAACTCAAAAACCTCAAAAAGAATATAGAATAATATTGGATGTATTGGGGCTAATAGTCGTTTTTATACTTATGTCATGTACCTCTAATATAGATAAAGGTACTGAGTATACGGAAGAAGAGTCATCAAGTGAAATGGTAAGTAACGAATCATCAAATAGTATGACGATGGAAGAATATATTAATTCGTGTCAAGAAATAACGGGAGAGGATATATCGAGAAATCCGGAACTTTTTATAGGGAAAGATATTATATTGGAGGGGAGATTTGATATTCTTGCGGGTGAAATAGTAATGAATTGGTTTACGGATAGCGGCATTATAGGGATAAATTATAATGGAAAAGCTGTAGATATGCAGGGAAATATAATAGGGGATGTGATGACTGGAGATTATGGATATGTAGCTGGAAGATATGAAGGAGAGGACGATTGGGGACATAAATATATTAATGCTCAGATCATTATCTTGGATAGAGCAGAATAGATTGTGCAAATGAAAAAGAATATAGCACTATGTTATCTGAAGATTTGGGATAAAACAGAAGAAGGAGAATTAAAATATGTTCTGTAGAGAATGTGGAAAAGAGGTACAGGAAGGATGGATTAGATGTCCATATTGTGGAACTTTGATAGGAAATAAAAAGTTGATAAAAAAGAATGCAGAGGAATCAAAGGAAACAAAAAAATATATAAACCGGCAAGATAAAATGAATGGGAAGTCGCAGCAGGTTGTGAATAATTCAATGTCGGTAAAAGGTAATAAAAGTAGAATTGAGTATAGGAGATTTTGGAAGTATTTATTACTTTCAATCGTTACTTGTGGAATTTATGGGATTTATTTTCTGTATGGCTATGTAAAGGACATTAATCGGTTATGTGAAGGGGACGGAAGAGAAAGTAAAAATTATATTGTTGTGCTTTTATTGAGTGTGATTACTTGCGGGATATATGGAATCTATTGGTGGTATGTGCAAGGAGAACGCTTGTATAATATAGCGCCCAGATATAATGTAAATGTAAGGGAAAAAGGCAGTGGCATATTATTATGGGAAATTCTTGGATGTACAATCGTGCCGGGAATAGGAATGATGGTTGTTACTTATATTATGGTCGATAATATGAATATATTAGCAAAGGCATATAATGGCGAGATTTCTGAAAATGATTTGCCAAGACTCGAAAATCCACATCCTCATTTGGTACGAAATGTATTGATTGGATATGGCGTATTCTTAATTGTAGTGATTGCTACGATTTTTTTGATGTTAAGTGTATTATTTACAGAAGATTCTACAGAAGATTCGCAAGAAACAGAACGTATAATAGAGGAAAAGATTAGTTATTCAGACGTAGACATAGAAGGACTTATTGGACAGTCAGAAGAAATATTAAAGGATACAGATTTTACATATAATGAAGATGGAATTGGGTATCAGCTTTTAGATGGAAATGTAGTTGTAGATTGTACAGATGGAATAATAAATATGATCATGATTACTGGCGATACGGACGGTACACCAAGTTTTCATGGAGTGAACTTAGGTATGTCCATTGAAGAAGCGGAAGGATGTTTGGCAGATAAGTATGAAAATGCAGGGGAGAACGAAGGCAGAAAAGCATATCTTGATATAAGCAGCAGAATCAGCGTAGGGATAAGGGAAGAAGCTGATGTTGTTACTGAAATTGTTGCGGTACAGCTTGCAGAAGAAGAACTTCAAGGATACGTGAATGAAGAATATATTTTCCCAGATAGTGATAAAAAATATTTATCCGAGGATGAGGTTAGAAGCATTACTGCAGAAGATATGATGATAGGGAGAAATGAAATCTTTGCAAGGCACGGATATATTTTTCAAGACGAGGGGTTAAAAGCATACTTTGAAAGTATGTCATGGTATGAGGGGACGGTACCGTCAGATCAATTTAATTCTGAAGCAGTCTTAAATGACTTTGAGAAAAAGAATGTGGAATTAATCAAGCGTGTGGAAGATGAGATAAATGGTGTTGGACAAGCAAATGTTGGACAAGTAGCAGAGCCATTTATTGGCATGGAAGGTGTTTATATTTGTACAAGTGTAGTAGACGGAGATTTTACTGGAAAAATCAGTGTTTCAGGTGTTTCAAATGATTCGGTTAATCTTACACTTGGATGTTTGGATTTATCGTATGATATTGCTACTATACAAGGACAAATTGTAGATAGTAAAACAGTACAGGCAGATTTAAGTGGTTTCATTATTACCCTTATTTGGTCGGATCCTGAAAATATGATTGTTTTAGGACAGGGAGATCTTTTGAGTAGGGATGCAGGAGTTATCGAGGAAATTACAGATAATCAAAGCTATACAAGGCCGCTTGAGTTTAATCAGTGGTAAATAGCGCTATTATAAATATCCAAATTGGACACCATCATTTAGTAATTCGTATGCCCGTATATCAGTAAAAGCAGGGTAAAGGCGAGATAGTCACATTCAGAGAATCCGAGCCAGCAAGAGAATCCGAACCAGCCGAACAATCCGTCGATTCCGGCAAGAAGATTCGGAAGGAATGTATTTGAAATGACATCGATTAGGCAAGAGGCAGTAAATCGGAGTGACGAGGTGTTCCTGAGGTTAGAGAAAATGCGAAGAAAAGCGACGGATTTGGATAGTTTTCAGAATTATAGCAAAAGCAGCAAAGTTCAGTTGTATATTATTATCATGAAACCATTTATAGAAGTGGCAGGAGGAAATTATCTTCCTGCCATTTGTCATGCCCAGAGGAGGAAGGGCATATCTGGGAGATTATCATTATAATCAAGAACATTGGCAGAGCAATCGTTTTAGGATTGTCCTGCGGTGTGGGGAAAGGAGGCAGAAGGATGAAAGGCATTGAGATTGCATTATTCATTATCGGGTGTGGTGTAAAGCTGGCAGAAATTATAGCGGAAGAAGATTAATGAGAAGCGCAGTTTGATAATTGCCGGAAACTGGCGGTGGTCAAATTCAATGGGACTGAGACACCGCCAGAACCGGCAAGACGCAGAAAAGCATACAGAAACAAAGGTTGATTGAGAAAGGAGATTCAGATTATGGCGGCAAATGTTGAGAGTATGTTTTATGTAAGGGAAACCCCATGGCACGGGTTAGGGACAAAGGTGTTAGAAGCCCCGGCTTCCAAGGACGCATTACAGTTGGCAGGACTTAACTGGCGTGTTATACAGGAACCGATTTATACAGCTATGGAAGAACTGGTTGACGGCTACAAGGCGAATGTGCGGGATTCTGACCGCAAGGTGCTCGGCGTTGTCACAGACCGTTACCGGGTGATCCAGAACGACGAAGCTTTCGCATTTACGGACGGTCTATTAGGGGAAGGCGTGAAATACGAGACAGCCGGAAGCCTGCAGGGGGGCAGGAAGGTATGGCTGCTTGCCCATATGCCCCATGAGTACATCATATCCGGCGAGAGGATCAGCCCCTATCTACTGTTTTCCAACACTTACGATGGCTCTGGTGCAATTAAAGTTGCGCTGACACCGATTCGCGTGCTCTGTCAGAACACCTTAAATCTGGCGTTGGCAAGTGCGAAACGTTCATGGTCTATGATCCACACCGGGGATATAAGGGAGAAAATGCAGGAGGCAAAGGATACCCTTTTCCTAGCAGAAAAATATATGGACGAACTGGGCAAAGAGTTTGAATCGCTCCGCATGAAGAAGCTGACGGACAAGCAGGTTATGGAATACATTGAGATTCTACTGCCGGTTGAGGATGGTTCTACGCCTCAGCAGGAGAAGAACATGAAGCGTTTACGGGAGGATATGAAGATCCGTTACTTTGACGCACCGGATTTACAGGGCGTGGGGAAGAATGCTTACCGCTTTGTCAATGCGGTATCTGATTTTGCTACCCATGCGGAACCGTTGCGTAGGACGGCGAATTATAAGGAGAACCTGTTTTCCCGTACCGTAGACGGGAATCCGATGATTGACAAGGCGTACCAGATGGTAAGTGCGGCGTAATAGGATGGGGAAAGGCTGAAAAATTCAGTTTTCAAAAGAGTTTATCTGATATATAATGGAAGCAACGGAAGAAGGTGATATTATGAGTACAGCGGCGCAGACACATCAACAGGATTTAGAGCGTCTGAAATCACTTCGGTATATGGATGATGATTTTATGACCGTCTGCCTGGCAGATAATTTTGAGGGCGTAGAACTGATACTTCGGATTGTTTTAGGACGGGCAGATATCACGGTTAAATCGGTTCGGACACAGGAACTAATGAAGAACATGCAAGGACGTTCCGCTGTTTTAGACGTCCATGCGGTTGACAGTGCCAATCAAGAATTTGATGTAGAAATACAAAGGTCAGACGCAGGGGCGGGCGCAAAAAGGGCAAGGCATAACAGTAGCCTGTTAGATACACATATCTTAAAACCTGGAACTGATACAGAGGATATTCCCGACAGTTATGTGATTTTTATTACAGAAAATGACGTCATGAAAGGAAACCAGCCCCTATATCCGGTGGAGAGATATGTTGTGATTGGGGGAGAAAAAGTATTATTTGGAGACGGTTCACATATTTTATATGTGAATGGGAAATACAAGGGCAATGATGAAATCAGAAAGTTAATGCATGATTTTAGAAGTACCAATCCCGAAGATATGAATTATGAGGCGCTTGCTAAAAGAGCCAGATATTTCAAACAGGACGAGAAAGGAGTTGCCGTTATGTGTAAAATTTTGGAAGATATGAGAAATGAAGCTGCATTAAACAATGCAAGAGAAACCGCCGAACGACTGATAAGAAAAGGGAAAATGACGATTGAGGAGATTGCAGAGTGCATTCCAATGTTATCACTGGATGAACTAAAAGAGATTGAAATGAGAGTCATGCAGTTTGTATAATCAATCCTGTCAATGAAAATAAAATATAGTAACAGCGTCAGGGCATATAGAAATCGGAAATCTATATGCTCTGTTTTTTGTTATAAAGAGGGGGCATGAGCGATAATATTTAGGCTTATACCACAGGGCAGATACCATTTTGTTCACATCAGATGATCAATGCGGCGTAACAGGATTGGGAAAAGCAGAGAAAGCAGGTATATATATAGGAAACAGTTGGAACAAGCTTTCTGCTTAAAACTTAACGGATAATTAGCAATCTTCCGGTATGAGATTCTGTAGAAGGAAAAGGAAACCTCTTACGAAGCGGATTACCAGATAGACAGTATCATCAGCATTTATGAATTTCTGGCAGAAATGAGCAGCAGGTTATCAACCGAAACATTAGAGGCGGCGGTAATATTTCCGGATATCCTGGCTTTCCTTTATCAGGAATGTCTGGGATATGAGGATTCCTATACCGCAGATATTCGGTATTGCTTAGATAAGGAACAGGCAAAACTCAGGAGGGATTACAGGGATATGAAGGAGGAGAATATTGTATGAAGAAATTGGTATCCACATTGAATATGGAGAAAGCAGAATGGTTAAAGTACCGGAAACAGGGGATTGGAGGCTCTGACGCAGGAGCAGTATGCGGGTTCAACCCCTACCGCACAGCCTTGCAGGTGTACCAGGACAAGACTACAGACGAAACCGAAGAAATCGACAATGAAGCAATGCGCCAAGGGCGGGAATTTGAGGATTATGTAGCAAGGAGATTCACAGAGGCAACGGGAAAGAAGGTACGCAGAGCCAACGCAATGTTTTACGATGAAGAGAATCCCTTTATGCTTGCGGATGTAGACCGGATGGTGGTCGGGGAGAACGCAGGGCTGGAATGTAAGACGGCAAGCCCGTATATGGCGGATAAATGGAAGGACGGCAGGATTCCGCTGTCTTACCAGATTCAGTGCTACCATTATATGTCCGTCTGCAATGCTAAGGCTTGGTATATTGCCGTCCTGATATATGGAAGGGATTTTAAGTTTTACCGTTTGGAAAGGGATGAAAAAATGCTTGCCGATTTGGTAAGGATTGAGAAGGACTTCTGGGAGAACCATGTGTTGAAGCGCATATTACCTAGTCCCGACGGTTCTAAACTGGCAGACAGCGTGATCGCAGAATATTTCAAGAAAGCCATAGATAGGACCATTCCGTTAAACGGCTTCAATGAGAAATTAGAACGCCGGCAGGAATTGGCAGAAATCATGGCAGAGATGGAGACGGAGAAGAAGCGGATCGAGCAGGAACTGAAGCTGTATCTTGGGGAGGCAGAATTAGCGGAGAACGAGAAGTACCGGGTATCATGGAAGGCGGTAGACAGCCAGAGGATCGACGAGAAGCGTCTGAAAGCAGAGAAGCCGGAGGTCTATGCAGAGTACCAGAAAACGATTCATAGCCGGAGGCTTACGGTGAAGGCGGCGTAAACAGCCAGATAGGAATGATTATACGTGGCGTAAAGAGGAGAAAGCTGTCAATATTTTGGAAACGAATATAGAGAATACTGAGAAAGGCAATATACAAGGAAAAAAATAGGTTATAATCATATTACAGCGATAAATGGAACTATAAAGGCAGAGGTGAAAATCATGTTGGCAGTAAAGGGAACGATACAAGGCAATACTGTAGTTATCAAAGATGAAGATATAAAAAAATATGACGGAAAAGACGTGATCGTAACGATTCTTGATTTCCAGTTTGAACAGCAGAAGAAACAGGTTGACTTAAAGAAATACATGGGGGAGACTGTCCGAAAACTAATAAGTTGATGAATTAATCTAATAGGTAGATGCATTCGCAAATTAAGCGAGTGATTTTCATAAAAATAATGTACCTTG
>CAJTGB010000090.1 GCA_910575835.1 Lachnospiraceae bacterium
TTTTAAGTTGTCTTGTGGTGATTCAACAATAAAACATATATACAAAAACTGCTACTATTATTTTGTGAAAAATGAAAATTTTAAGAAAAAAGTGTAATTTCACATACTTAGGGCTAGCCGCCGCGCTAGCGGCTTGGTACAATGAGCTATAACATGCGTATAATTCATGCCGATTTTTCTGATCAATGCCATACCGGTCTCAGAAGAAGCGCCTGTGATCAATATACCTCTTTTGTCTCTCATTTTAAAAAACCTATCTTCATCTCTCCGCGAAGTACCTTCCTTTGTTCTTGGTTATATATTGTTGTTTTGAGCACCATTCGCTGTACAGATTCATTCAGTTCCTTTACTTCTCCGCATATCCGTAAGGTATCCCCCGGGAAGACAGGCTGCAGGAATTTCACTTCTGCAGACTGGATCAGACTCTTCTCGCCCGGGAGATACATTCCTGCAAGCGAAGACAAAAAAGAAGCAGTCAGCATACCGTACGCAACGGCTGCCGGATACCCCTGGTTCTTTGCAAAAGAATCATCCTGATGCAGCGGATTGGCATCTCCGGTTATCTGGTAAAACTTATCCATCTTATCCTGATCAACCGTAACTGTGAACTCTTCCTTCATCCCTGTGCTTAAGTCGCTGAATTGATAATGGTTCATTGAATCACACCCTTTTCAGAATGATATCTGCCATTTCACCGACATTTTTCATATTATTTACTTCTCCCATATTGAATTTGATATTGAATTTCTTCTCCACGGCAACAACCAGATTAATATGTTCCAGACTATCCCAGTCTTCGATATCATTTGCCGTTGTCTCATCCCTGATCTGTATGTCTTCATCGTCAAATACATCCCAAAATACTTCGTGCAGCCCTTCAAAAACTTCTTCTCTTGTCATCATCAATCCTCCACTTCTATTACATGGTTTTTATTCTTATATTCTCCGGTGATATCTAAGATCCACTCCGTATTTCCCTCAGTCTCCGATATCTTGTCAAATCCTTGAACAGCATAAAAATCCCTGACCATATTGTTTTTAGCCGTCGGATAATAATACCCGCGGATCCGCCTGATCCCTCGTTCTTTGCACCTTTTTACAAGGATATCTAACATCGCCGATTCCATATCCCTTTTAAGCACTCTGCAGCTCATGATCCACAGGTCTATCCGGCACTCCCCATCCGTTTCATGCCCGATCACAACGGAAACAACGCCGTTGTCTCCGAATTTATCGATCAATTTTCCGTATAATGTTATGTATGCGTCATCCGCAGCAAGCCGTTCGATCTCCGGCTGCGTATACCTTCTGGTCGTCAGGTTAAACTGATTGCTTTTATTCGTCAATTGCGCGATCCGCGCCATATAAACCGGTTCAAAATTTTTAATGATCCCTTTCATTTCCAGCGACAGCAGATACTCATTATAATCAGAAAAGCTTGCCTGAAGCTGCGCGCGCCTGGCGTTTTCCCGATACATCTCGTTCCTGTTCATATCATCTTTTGACAGCGCCGTCACCTCAAAAAATCCGCTGCGGTCAATAACCTGAATATAGTTCTGAACCGCTCCGATCTCAGGCGCGCATACACCCGGCAGTTGTTCCGATACAATGTGCCTTTCGGCAGGATTATCATCCACGAATACCAGACTCTCCGGCAGTAAGTTCAGCTCGTCTGCTATATCAGAAAAGTTCCGGTCCTTCGTATTCCAATTTGCCTTGATCTCAACAAAATCATCCGGTGAAAATTCACTGTCGGGATGTTTGATCCCAGAAATTGCATTTTCGTAGTCATTTTTTGAATTGATATTAAGGATCACGCCGATCTGCTTATGCTCTTTTACATAGCGCTGAAATTCCGAATAAACCTGCCCTTCCGGCTCCTCCGGCCCTAATACGATATTATCAACACCGTCATCCCCGACAACGCCTCCCCACAGGGTATTATCCAGATCCAGCACGAAGCCTTTTTTATTCTTTCCGAATACAGACTTAATGATATTCGCCACATTAAATGCCAGATACGGAATAGCATTTACATTCAATGCATACTTATACATGTGATAATAGAATGGGTCAGACCATTCTCTCAGGCCATAATCCGCAGATATATAGTTGATATCACAGATATAGAAGTCGTCATGCCGTTCGGCATAATCATAAAACTCCATATTAAGCCGTGTCAGAAAATTTATCTTACCGTGAATATCACTGGCGTCCTTGTTGCCTAACAGGCGGTAAAAAGGCATTTCAAAATTATTCTGTATAACCGGGCATCCATATGTATCACGAAGACTGTCCCAGACCGTATAGAATCTCTGCTTTTCCTGTTCTATCATCCGGGCGATACTGTCCGCATCGTCGCACATTGCCGGATATCTGGTTATATTCCTGTTCGATGTGCAGATATAGATAATGTCCGGCCTAAACGCTTCTAATTCCTGACACGGAAATACGGCGTCCTGATAATACTGATTATATTCGGATTCATAGAATGACGGCCGTATTCCCTGATTCAGCAAGAAAAGCTCCATAATAAGCTTAATATCATGGGTCGTAGAACCTCCTAATATCGCAATCCTTTTCTCTGTATATCCTGCCGCATCTTCTAACAAACGCTTTCTGATACGTCTTTTTCCGGCAAGGATATAACCTGCGTCAAACGGATATAATAATTCTTTCAGCATCCCCTCACCTCTTTCATCTCATAAATAGTGCATTATATATAGTTACTATACATATAGTAACTATATATAACTGATTCGTCAAGTAAATATTTATAGGATAATATTAGTATATATGAAAATGCGACTAAAAACGGCCAAAATCCACTCTGCAGAAGTGAGGTATTTTTATGGAAAAAGAACTTTTTACGATTAAAAATTATGGATATATTAAGATAGATATCAAAAAATACATGGATACAAAGAATATTACCAGAAACGCACTGGCACGGGCAGTGAATACACGCTTTGAAGTCATTGATAAATGGTATCACGGGCACGTCGAGAAAATAGACGCCGATGTTCTGGCCAGAATTTGTTTTACGCTGGGCTGCAGCCCCGGCGATATCATCAAATATGTTGAAAATTGTTAAGAATATATAGAACAGGGACGGTGACGGAAAATAATCTTTTCACACAATATACAGACATGATCCTTAATGTCCAACACTATATATTATATGTCAAGAATATTTTCCGGCTCCCCCCCTCTTATTGTATCAAACAGCTAATAACTCGGCTTCGTCGCCGCGACTCCCTCTGTAACTGTCTCAAACAGCTCGAACGGAATCCCGACTGCCATATCGTTTTCATCCCATTTGCACAGCATACGCGTACTCGGACACAACACGCTGACGTTCATCTCTCCCGTAAGATAAGGCGAAACCGTAAGCTCCGAACACATCCCCTGCATGGCTCCCATATCGACAGCAGGCTTTCTTCCGGTATGATATTCATATCCCTGCACAAGCCGCATAGATTGAAGGGCATTGGTCATCATGATGATGACGTCGGGCGTCTGTACACACTCTATAAGCGGAACGATTGCGATCCCATAGGTGGAGACAGGTTCCCGGTGAAGGCTCTTGATCGCTGCGCGCATCCTCCTGGCAACCGCCAATGAGGAATATAATTTGTAAGAAAAATATTCCTGCCCGCTCTCGATCCTCTCCGTACTCTCTTCCAGCGCAAATGCAGTCGTAGCGCCGTCACAGCGGTGATGTTCAAGCCGGCACTTTATTCCGCTGCCCTTCGCCGCCGCATCCTTTACCATCACGCAATATGCGGTCGCCGCCCTGATCTCTTCGACCGGATACTTGTCGTAGTCTTCTTTTGTAAATAAAAACGTGATCCCCACCGGCTCGCGGCTTAATCCGATCGTTTCCTTAAGAGTATTCACGCACTCAATGATTCTTTCTCTGGGGTATTCTTCATGGGGCAGCCCATATTCAATATTCTTGTGTTTATATGGCATATCTCTTCCTCCTTACTGTATTGCTGCAAAACTGAACCTGTACAAATCAAATTTTATCAAAACGGCTGCTATAATACCATAGCTTAATACCGCTATAACTAAAAAGATCCAATCCGCCCTATCTATCGATGTCTTCTTATAAAATGTCCTGGCATTCTCCCGTCCAAGCCCCCGGCTCTCCATAGCGCACGCCACACGCTCTCCCCTTCTTGCCGCCACGCATAACAGCGGAAGCAGCACCCGAAAAGGCGATGTGAATCTTGACAGGAGCCCCTTATTCCATGGAATCCCACGTATCTCCTGCGCCAGATGTATGGAATCCACCTGTGACTGAAGCTCCGGCAGGAAACGGTATGTCGCCATGGCCGCGTACCCGTGCACCACCGATACCCTGCACTGCATGATCAGGCTCATTACCAGATCTCTCGGCCTCGTCGTCAGCACGAATCCCATGGACATCGTTACTAAC
Source organism: Lachnospiraceae bacterium (assembly GCA_910575835.1). Classification (GTDB taxonomy): domain Bacteria; phylum Bacillota; class Clostridia; order Lachnospirales; family Lachnospiraceae; genus Sporofaciens. The sequence goes on from CAJTGB010000090.1 coordinate 4,445, forward strand.
GCCAGTATCCTGAACCCCAAAGCTACCGCATGGACGATATCCTTTCTGGTCCATCGGAAAATCCACAGTCTAAGGATAATTCCCGGCTCGTCATTCAATCCCCGCAGGATAAGCATAGAAATCATGAACAATGCGCTCACCGCAAGAAATATCAAAAGTCTCCGAAGCAGGTTGCCGATCGGTATCTTCCCCGCCGTCCATGTTACAAAAAATGCCAGCAGAAAAGTCAGAACAGGAAGCACTGGAAAATATGACATACACACGACGATCGTCCATATCGCTATAACAGCCAGCTTTATCATCGGATTCCTTCTGTGCAGATAAGAATCCTGTTCAATATAAGCAAACATTATCTATCCTTTCCGGGCAAAATATTCCTCTGTCAAGAGACTCTTAGCTGCCCTTCCATTTTCTATCTCGATTACGCGGGTCGCATACTGCCTGACCAGAGACAAGTCATGTGTGATCATAACGATCGTGATGCCGCTCTCTACCAACTTCTGCATATCCTTCATCAATTCCTGCCTGTTCTCGAAATCCTGCCCGTAAGTAGGTTCATCCAAAAACAATATCTCCTGATTCGTAAGCAGCATGCTGGCGACACTAAGCCTTCTCTTCTGCCCCTGGCTTAACACAAAAGGACTCTTATCCTTTTCCTCTTCCAGATGGAACCTCTTAAGCATTTCCCATACACGGGCTTCCTTTTCCTCGTGGCTGCCGCCGGTACGCTTCAGGCTGAACATCATCTCATCCCAGACCGTATTCCTGATAAACTGGTTCTCTGGATTCTGAAATACCAGCCCGATCATATGGTATAACCTCTTCGTGTGATAATCTCTCAGGTCTTTTCCGTACAGACGGACAGAACCGGAATCCGGCCTGCAGACTTTGAAAATCAATTTCATAAGCGTCGATTTCCCTACGCCGTTTTCTCCCACGATCGCAAGGAAATCCTGCTTATGCACCTGCATGTGAAAATCATCCAGAATTTGCTTCCCCTTCTCTCTCTTTTTACCCGGAACCGGATAGGCAAAGCTCAAATGACTGATATCCAGTATAACCTCCGAACTGCCCTCTTGCTCGCCGCACGCTTTAGGATCCTGCCTTCCCCGGCAGGCATCGGCATATTCTGCCGGCACCTCTCTTCGGAATATATCGCCTGCCTCATCCTTCGGGCAATCGGCTATCTTAGTTCCTCTCCTGTCAAGCCCGATCACCCAGTCCACTTCATTTATGATCTCCTTAATGTTATGTTCCACGATTATGACCGTCATATGTTCTTCTCTCGATATCCTGACGATCATACGGAAGATCTGCGCCCGGCTCTCAGGATCCAGATTCGCCGTCGGTTCATCCAGAAGAAGAAGCTCCGGCTTCATCACCAATACAGAGGCTATAGCGATCTTCTGCTTCTGTCCCCCGGATAATTTGTCAAGCTCCGTCTTCTCATATCCCGAAAGGCCTATGAAGGAAAGTATCTCCCGGATGCGGCGCCTGATCTCTTCTTCCGGCAATCCCATATTCTCCATTCCAAAAGCCAGTTCTTCCTCCACCGTAAACGTACAGAACTGACTCTCTGGATTCTGCATTACAAAACCGATCCTGTCGCAGCGGTATCTGGGAAGTGTTCCTGTAATATCTTCACCTCTCAGAAGGACATTTCCCTTAAGTTCTCCTTCATACATGTGCGGGATCAACCCGTCTATCAGGCTTAGAACAGAGCTTTTACCGCAGCCGCTCGGCCCGCTGACCGCATGGATCTTCCCCTCATAAAAACAACAGGAAAGATGCTCCCACACCGGAAGCTCCTCTCCGTCATAAGTATATGTAACATCTCTGATCTCCAGGATCTTCCTATCCTTCATACTGTCTATGCCCTGGCACATGCGAATCCCTTCAGGACGCCTGTTTTAACCAGCGCCGCCGTGATAACCTTCACCAGGATGATCCCAATTACTGTTGCACTCAGCAGACGGACAGCGATAACGCCGATCGCGATCGTTGTTCCGTAGACCCAGGGTGTGCTCCACATGAATCCGTCGCGGCATAATACCAGAACTGCGGACAGAATCGCACCGATCACCATCTCCTTCATGCTGCCCTTATATTTCCCGGCTGCATACGCTGCCTCCATACCTGCTGCCTGCAGAAAGCCAGCCAGTACAAGCTGCAATCCGTAAGGACTTCCGAGCAGAAGGTTCACTCCCGCAGTAACCAGGCCCCCGAATATTGCAAACCCAGGCTTTCTCACAATATACATAGGTAAGGATGCCGACAGCAGGTAGATTCCGAATGTTAACTCCATGAATACAGTGCCTAACACTGCCGATAACGGCATATAAGCATAGTCAAGCAGCGTGTAGACCACTCCTATGACTGCTGCCACCATGGCGACGATAACGACCTCTTTCGTTGTGAATTTCTTTTGCATCTCAATCTCTCCTTTGTAAATATTTTAAATAATTCCTTACCCAGTATATCATCTGCCTTTTCCTCCGTAAAATCAGCAATCCTTATAAATAACAGTATTTATTTGTTTTTTCTATAAACCAAATACATATTAAGCAAAGTATAATAGGCAAGCTTATAAAACAGGTTGACATTTTACTATTATTAAATATAATAAAATGTAAGGAAAGTAAGGAATACTGAAAGGAGACTACAAATATGGAGTTGGCAAAAGTAACGTCGAAAGGCCAAATTACAATACCTATCGCAATCAGAAATGCACTTGGAATACGAGAAGGAGATAAAATTCTTTTTATGGAAGAAGGAGATAGAGTTATTTTAACAAATGCTTCCACAAATGCTTTGCTGAAAGCGCAGGAAGCTTTTCAAGGTGTGGCAGAGGAATTGGGAATTAAAAATGAGCAGGATATTATAAAACTTGTAAAGGAAATTCGAGCAGAAAGAGGAGAACAATATAAATGCGAATAATGTTAGATACAAATATCCTGATTTCAATGTTGCTCTTCCCAAATGAACAATTCAGGAAGCTTTTAGATTATATCACAAGAAATCATAAACTGGTTTTGTCCTCTTTTATAATTGACGAATTAACCGCTGTTGTAGCCAGAAAATTTCCGAAAAAGAGATATGCTGTTGATTCCTTTTTATCGGACTTGTCATATGAACTTGTTTACACGCCTCGGCATATGCCGGGAAATCTTTTTGATATTAGAGATATAAATGATTATCCAGTGCTTTATACTGCCATCATTGAAAATATAGATATTTTTATTACAGGTGACAAAGATTTTTTGGATGTAGAGATTGAAATGCCAGAGATTATGATGCCAGGAGAATTTTTAGAAAAGGTTATTAAAAACAGCTAAATTTTAAATGTTCTTTTGATACATCCAAAATATCTTTGCCTGCAATTATTGCACTGCTAACAAAAACCGACATTAAGTGAATGATATGGCCCTCACGCAAATAATTCATTCTTCTTCCGTTCACTGCACGCTTTCTTAAGCTTCATACTGCCGGCGCCAAGCAGGATCTTGCTCACGCTGCGGGCCTTCTGCGGGCAGACAGAGATACACCGCATACAGGAGATGCAGGTATCCGTATCTGTCTTATTCGGACGGTCATAGGGAATCGCTCCCACAGGACATTCTTTTGCGCACAGGCCGCATTTTATACAAGATCTCCCGGACTGCGGTTTCATGGGAACACCGCCGTATTCCCGGTAAGGACGGTTCCCGGGCAGACGAAGCTCCCCTGTAAGAGCGCCCGCCTCCATCTTAGAACGAATCTCAGCCGCAAACTTTAAGATCTCCTCCTTATCCTTAAGATCCGGGCGGCCTTTCGCGAACTGCCGCATAATAGAATGTTCCGCAACCGCCGCAACTGCCGCCCAGCTCTGACGCTTAAATTTATACTTACACTCTCAGAGTACATTGGATTTTATTTTCTCATTTTGCTTTATCAACGCAATCTTATTTAAGCCATAAAATC
>CAJTGB010000091.1:0-7506 GCA_910575835.1 Lachnospiraceae bacterium
CAAGGTACATTATTTTTATGAAAATCACTCGCTTAATTTGCGAATGCATCTACCTATTAGATTAATTCATCAACTTATTAGTTTTCGGACAGTCTCCCCCCACGGTTAACAGCCGTGTGCTCTACCAACGGGTGCTGTCGCACACCGAAGAAATATGAATTTTTATGCCCCTTTTTCTACGCGGCTTCTCGGCGGATTAACACGTCTGAATTTCAGAGCCCTTTCTGGGGTTGTCTCTGGACAATCTTCATCAAAAACAACTGGTCTCTTTCTTGCCTCCGCAAGAGCAGCCTTTTCATCCTCCGAAAAAGCAAGAGATTCAATCATTTCTTTCGTCATTCCATTAGTATTTACCATAATACAGCCCCCTTTCAAAATTTGTTGCAAATCTGGCAGATATTAATTTTGTAACATCTGTTTTTTCTTCATCCCCATCAATTTGCACTCTCTCTGTATAAACAACAAATATAATATCATTTATTTCTCCCATAAATGAACCTATATTTCCGATTACAGTTTCTCCTGAAGAAATATTTGCATATCCCACCGATAAATCTCCTATTGTATCATAACGATCTTCAACTTCACTGTTTTCTTCATCCTCTTATCTTCGAATATGCAAAACCCGCAAACACTGATGTTTACGGGCTTTTTCAAACTCCCCGAGTTGGGCTCGAACCAACAACCCCACGGTTAACAGCCGTGTGCTCTACCACCGTTACGGTCGCACACCGAAAAACAAGAAGAGTTGCTATTAACGCTCACCATCCATTACTCAACCTATATATAATTCAATATTATAGCATCTATCCATGTCTTTCAAGAATCTTTCTCAAGATTCCGAAAAAACACCACATTTTTATCTACAAGCATTATTTCCTCGAAACAACAACAGTAAGCTACACGCTGTAACCTTTTAAGTAGGCAACTTCAGCCTGACATAGCAATCAGGCTGTCTTTTTAATATAGTCTTTTATCCACTCAGAGCAGAATTGCTTATACGTCACATTCATATGAAGTATCAATTGGTAATCTTTCCCCAACTCTATGCGGTCAAATAACTGGCAGGCTATCATCTTTTTCTGTTCAAAGTCTGCCTCGTCAAATTCTTCTGCCCAGCTCTTGAATCGGCGGTATGCCGGAAGGACTGCCTCTACCATTTCTTTCTTCTGACTCATATCGCAGTCCAGTTTTTCTAATCGTTCTTCACCTTCTGCAATTCTTGTTTTTACTACGCTGATTGCTTCTTTCAAATCTTCCGGTGTATATAGACTGTCACCAAGTAATGTCTTTCCGATCTCAGTCTGCAAAACCTCCAACTGCTTTCTGTTCTTTTCCAGTTCAAATGTTATTTTCCGTCTGCCGGCAGTATGTGCTGCCTGCTGTTTTTTCAGTATGTCCTTATATTTTTCTTCTTCCGGCGCACCTTCCATACTCTCAAATACCTGATGCATAATCTGACAAACCGCTTCGTCTACTTTCGCAGCAACATAATTTGTCTGTCCCTCACATTCACACAATTTATTGGCTTTATGGTAACAACGATACTTCAACTCGTCTTTCAGATACTCACTGCCATCCTTTCGGATATAATGATCTTTATGGTGTGTAGTCGTGATCCGTCCTCCGCAATGTGCACAGAAAATATTCCCAGACAACATCGCCTCACCTTTCGTCCTTAATGCAAGCTGACGTTTCTCTTCATCGACTGCTGCCCTCTGTCTCAATATCTCGTCAATCCGTTCCGCCTCTTCCTCGCTGATAATCTTTAATTTCTGTAATGCTTCTGACGTCTCTCCTTCATTAGTATACCCTCTCGCAATGGATGCCGATAAGATTCTTATAACCGCCATGCTGGTGAATTTCTTTCCATTCGCTGTCTTGTATCCCTGGTCATTTAAAAAATGTGCTATCACATAACTGCCTGTCCCGTTATTGATAGTCTTCTCTACAATCTTCCGGTATACTACATACTGTTCCAGATCGATTTCAAACTTCTTAAGCTCTTTCCCCTTCCGGTTCTTCATTCCACTTGGAACCGTCCGATATCCATAAGGCATTGCGCCTCCGGTGTAGATTCCATCCAGTTTTAACTGTTGTATCCTTGTCTTGATACGCATGGATGTTTTTTCACTCTCCCCGGAAGCCTGCCAGAATCGGATATAATTGGTCAGCTTGTCCACATGAGTTTCAAACCTCTGCTCCCCTTCTTTTACACTCCATACTTCAACGCCCGCCGTCTTTACGAACCACTCAACAATAAATGGTGTTTCATCATCAATACGCCCGATCCGGTCAAACATAAACACCAACAATACATCAAATTCTTTATTCAATGCTGCCTCCTGCAGATCCAGTATGGCATCACGATCCTTTGCTGAAACTTTAAATCCGGAAACACCCTTCTCTTCAAACTCTTTTACTATTTCCCAATCTTTCCGGTACTTTACAAAATCCTGGCAAGCTCCCCTCTGCATAGGGATATCATTCTCATGGTTATCACTGATATTTACCTGCTTTTTTGTGGAAACTCTATATAACGTGTAAACTCGCTTCATTGTATCTATTCCTCCCGTATGATATTTCTACGGGATGCACTATATTCGTTTGTCAAGGTACATTTTTTCATTATGCCTATCCATAACCACCTTTATTATAGGAAGAAACACATTTCCATACAAATGTGCGAATTTCAATTTTATAGTGTTGCCCGCAGGCTTATCAACCTTAAAAACTTTCTGTGCCGATAAGCTCTTTTAACTCTTTTTGTATACGTTCATCATAAGCATTAGATAAGACAGACTGTATGTTTTCCATCACATGATCCTCCGCTTTCGATGCGAAATGTAGGATTACCGGGCACCCATTAACCTCTATCTCTATAACCGGCTGTTCTCTACTCTGCATAGTATATCCTCCATTTCTTTTATGCCGCCTTCAAATCCAGACTGATTGCCAGGCATCGGTCCACTTGTTCCATATCTTTCTCACTTAACTCTCCGATATAATTCTGAAGTCTTTTCTTATCAATAGTCCTGATCTGTTCCAGAAGGATCATTGATTCTTCATTCAATCCTGCACATTTCTTTACAATATAATGTGTTGGCAGATCTGCTTTTGTGGATATCTGTCCCGATAACGCTGCAACAATAACCGTAGGGCTGTAAAGATTCCCGATGTTATTCTGGATAATCAAAACAGGACGATGTCCGCCTTGTTCTGAGCCTACTACTGGATTTAAGTCCGCAAAATACAGTTCTCCCCGATATACTTTTCTTGTCATAAATCTACTACTCCTCATTTTTTATTCGTCGTTTTCTCGTTATCTTTTATGCTTGCTTTTGTGATCACTTCTCACCACTATTCTAAAATCCCTCTACAGAATCCAACACTACTAGCTTTCTCCGAATGATATGATAAATCAACACTTGCGCCATATGCGTTTCATAAATCTATTTATCCGGATTAGAAAGTTCCTCATCAAAACAGATATAAAAAGATTCAAGTATACAAATCATAAGTAAAAAGCCTATTTGTCCCCGACACCCCGGCTTTTACATATCCACTGCTTACACAACAAATATAGGGAAATCATCAAACGACTGGTTGCGAATCAGTTCCACGGGAATCATCCTGCCAAAAGACTGACTGAAAATCATCCCCTCCGAGGATCACCCGGAGCTGTCCTCATTAGTTGCGACGCTATCTGACCAAAGGCATATCTAAACGCTCGACCTGTGACTGGACAGGAGTATCATTGTCCCTGTTACCTGTTATCGCCCTGCCAGTAGCAAACTGGTAATTATAACTTAGTATTTCTCGCTATCTATATAGACATAAAGGCTATGGCTGATCTATCTCTATCCTTATATACTTGGAATGATTATGCTGATCTGTATCTTTCCTCATATATTTAGAGTTTTTGCTTTATATCCACTCTTGAATCACGGCGTACTGTTAATGTGGCTTACGCTCATCACGATAGCAACAGGAATGTATTTGATGAATGAGTATACAGTTGTCAAGGTACATACCTGTTCTCTTTAAAATTAAGAAACAAGTGGAGAATTTATCCTCTCTCACTTGTTTCCTCACTCAAATTCTGAAAGTTAAGCTGTTAATTAAAATATTTTTTCAAGTTTTCTATTGCTCTGGTAACGGAATATTTAATTGCTACTTTAGAGCACATTTCCCTCTTTGCTATCTGTTCATAAGTCATATCTTCAAAATAATACATCTCCATTCTTCTCTGTTGAATTTCCGGCAATTGTTTTATTGCACTATGTAGATTTTCTATTTGAATTTTTTTTAATACAATGTCTTCCAAATTTTCTGGCTTATGAACTGCTCTTGCATTTAATGTTGACTCCCATACCTCCTCTCGTTCATAATGTCGTTCCCATGCATTCAGATACACCAGATCTTCTAATTCAAAAGAATTGAATGCTTCATATAAATGATAAGGTATTTCAAACTCACATTCCATTTTTTGACTATCCTTAAATGAAATATAATAATGTCCATCTTTCTCACATATTTTATAAGGATTATATTTGTCCCTTCTTCTTTTTGGGTGATTACCCTTCATATTCCTTTCCTCCAATCTGAAATTTTTCAATTCAGATTGGAAGGAGGTGATCTACCACTATGATGTAAGAGACAGATTCTTACAAAATCATTCAAATTTCGACAAACAAAAACGCCAGAGGAGCCGAAACCCCATCTGACGCTTTTCTTTGCGTACTTTATTTGTTGCTTTTCTTTATCTAAACCCAATAATACCTTTTACAATTTCATAGTACTATAGATGGGCTGCCTGTTCTTTATAATAATTAATTCTCATATCATAATAATATTTAGTGTAATTTACATACATCTATAACTTTGAAGACTATCCTAAAACTAACTACCACCAATTAACATACTACCAATTGATATAATACAGATAGATGACAAATTTCAAATGTTTATCGACATTTCCCCGTAAAACTTCCCATTTCTCAATATTTTTATTCCAAAAAACACATTTATTATAATCAATATATGCATTATATCAGATAATTCTAAAAATCAATGTTGAATCTAGTGCAATGTACCGTTGATATTTACCCAAATAATTATCGCTATTTTTCTCGCCATGTGATATACTAAAAGAAACGGCGGTGATTCAATATGGCGAGACCTAAGATATATACAATTTCCTTAACCGATGATGAACTGGCAAAATTAAAAGCCATCATCCGAAGAAAGGACACATCAAGAACCATAAAGTGCAGATGCCAGATACTGATCGACCTTGACGAGGCACATGGGGATGTGCTCACACACCAGCAGTCAGCCAAATCCAATGGAGTCTGCATGTCAACAGTGACAAACACAGTAAAGCTGTATGCTGATGGCGGTGTCGATTCGGTCGTTTCCATCAAAAGGAGCGTGAACTCCGACAATGCAAGACGGAAGCTTGACGGACGTGCCGAAGCCCGCCTGATTGAAATCGCCTGCAGCCCGGCACCGGAGGGACATTCCCGCTGGACGCTGCGCCTGCTGGAAGAGGAAGCCAAAGTAGTGCTTGACACGCCTGTCGGGAAGAATGCCATTGGAAGGGCATTAAAAAAAACAGGCTTCAGCCTCACAGAAGCGAATACTGGTGCATCCCCAAAAAGGGAGATGCCGAATTCGTAGCATGCATGGAGGATGTCCTCGATGTCTACGAGCTTCCTTATGACCCACAGCATCCGGTCGTGTGCATGGACGAAAAGCCATACCAGCTGCTGGACGATGCCAGGGAAGCCCTGCCGATGCGTCCAGGCGACATCCAGAAGGTGGATTCCGAGTATGTACGGAACGGCACCTGCAGCATCTTTGCGTTCGTCGAGCCGCTTGGAGGCCGGCACCACACCAGTGTCCATGAGCATCGGACGGCCCTTGACTGGGCAGAGGAGATCAAGTACCTTGTGGATGTCATGTACCCGGATGCTGAAAGGATCATCCTTGTAATGGATAACCTTAATACCCATAGGCCGGCTTCCCTATATAAGAAATATCCCCCAGAGGAAGCAAGGCGCATCATCAGGAAACTGGAGATACATTACACACCTAAGCACGGCAGCTGGCTGGACATGGCCGAAATCGAGCTGAATGTCCTGACCAGGCAGTGCCTGTCACGAAGGATAGGGACACTCGAGGCCTTAAGGTCAGAGATAGCAGCATGGGAAGCAGAGCGCAACCAGAACCAGGAAAAGATTCTGTGGCACTTTCAAACTGGGGATGCCAGAACCAAGCTTATATCCCTATACCCGACTATAATATCTGACTCTCAATGATGGGAGTCTAATATGCCAAATATCAACGGTACATAACACTAGTCGAATCGCATGAAAAATATCGACAAAAAAAGACAAGACTACTCCGTTTGGGATTCTGCAGTCTTGCCCTAACTGATTTATTATCAATAGACAACTTTTTAATATTGCTTCACAAAATTTTTATAGTAAATTTATCTGGATTCTCCTTAATATTATATTCATTTAGGTATTTGTTAAATACCCAAACCCATTGATTTTACTGAGTTTCTTACTTTTATTTATATAAATTTTCTCTCCGCTTATGGTAAAATACAGTTACCAGTAAATACCCTACACATAAACGGAGGAGAAAATTTATGGTTACTAAATATCGTCAGCTTTCTTTAAAAGATACTTTCTCAAACTGTCAGGATCTTCTCATCGAAGATTCCCCTTCCTTTTTTCAGCTCCTTGATGAACACTTTGATATTCAGGAGTTTATTCCTTCTGTTTTTACTAATGCTTTTTATCAGCATCTCGGCAGGCCGCGTGTTTACCCCTTGTCTGGCTTCCTTTCTTCTCTGATCCTACAGAAGATTTTTTCTATCCCTACGGATTCCCTGCTCATTCTTTTTCTCGCTCTTTGCAAAGAACTCCGTGATTTTTGTGGATTTTCCAAAGTCCCTGATGCTCCTCTTTTTACTAGATTCCGTCAGGATTTTGAGGATCATATTGAACTCATGTTTCGACAGATGGTTGATTTTACAGAACCCCTCTGCCAGATCATTGATTCCTCTCTCGCTCAAATACTTACCTTTGATACTTCTGGTATTGAACTCTACGTTAAAGAAAATAATCCGAAAACTCTCAATTCCCTCATCAGAAGCCTGAAAGCTTATTATAAGGATAAGCCTGATGTGGATCCCTATAAGATGGCCTATGGCCTGATGCCTTCCCAGGCCGCCTCCTGCCCTGACGCAAAACAGCAGTATATCAACGGCCATTTCTGTTATGCCGATAAATTTGCACTCCTTACCAACGGTCTTGGCATTGTACGGGATATCGTCTTTCTTGATGAGGATTTGAAGGCTTCCCATCCTGAACTTCCTGTTGATAAAAAATCGGATTCCCCGGAAGAGGATAAAACCATCAGTGATTCTGTTGCTTTAAAACCGATCCTCTCTGATTTTTTTGCCGCACATCCTGACTTCCATCCGGATAC
>CAJTGB010000091.1:7603-8265 GCA_910575835.1 Lachnospiraceae bacterium
GTAATGAAAGTTCCCTCAAAAAAGTCGGATTCAATGAATATGGTTATCCTACCTGTCCAAATGACCCAGCTCTTTCTATGAAATACTGTGGTCTTACGAAGGAAAAAGGTCGTGCCGACCGCATGAAATGGTGCTGTCCCAAAGTACATATGGTAAAAGGAAAATGGGTCTGTGACTGTAAAGAACCCTGCAGCACCGCAAAGAAAGGCCGAACCACTTACACCTACGAGAATATGGAATTCCGCATGTTTCCAGGTATCCAGCGCGATTCTGATGAATGGAATTCTCTCTATAAAATAAGAACTTCTATAGAACGGGCAATCAACCACTTCAAAATGAATATGTGCATCGCAGGAAGACATACCAGAAATCATAAAACCACTAAAGCAGATGTATTCCTTGCCGGCATCGCTAGCCAGCTTACTGTCATTGTATCCTACCGGATGCACTGCCCAGAATATATCAGAAGCCTGAAGCCGCTGGTTGTTTGAAAAAGTATTCAATTTTCATAGTACAATTCTGTTTTGGGCTAAAAGTGCGCCCTAAAATCTGACTTTAATGTCATTTTTAAGCTTATCTGAATAATAACCTGTTTTTTTCGCCTATTCTATAGGTCATCAGGTCATCTGCCCATGGTTCAAAAAACATTTAACAATTACCTA
>CAJTGB010000092.1 GCA_910575835.1 Lachnospiraceae bacterium
CTAGTATAACGAATATTAAATTGTTGATAGTTTAAATAGTTGTTGCTTCATCTAGATCAATTTCATCCATTTTATATGTCCAATGATAGACGATCGGATCAGCATTGATCTCATCGAAGTAGCGGTATATCCGTTCCGATAGTTCCTCCTTTGAATTGACACGAATACCCTTTAACATCTGCTTTGTCATTTTGCTAAAGAAGCTTTCAATCATGTTCAGCCATGAGGTGTGTGTCGGAGTAAATACAAACACGAAGCGATCTTCTGGTAATGTTGCAAGAAACTGACGTGTTTCCTTTGAAGTATGGGCGGAGTGATTGTCCAATATCAACCGGATTGTGTCACCTTCTGGATATTTTGCATCGAGAATCTTTAAAAACTTAATAAAATCAGAGCTTTTATGTGTCTGGCTAACCAATGGAATTGCCTCTCCTGTCAGGAGATCAATACCTGCAAGCAATGACAGGGTTCCAAGCCGCACATACTCATAATCCCGACGGATATAGCCGTTTTCCTCGGTTGGATTATGGTCAGGATATTTGTTGGCAACAGCCTGAATGCCGGGTTTTTCATCATATGAAATAGTATGGGTCAAATGCCCGTTGTCCAGTATGGTGATAGTTCCATTATCATCAAACTGCATCTCCACTTGTTTATAAACCAGAAGGACATCATGCATTTTGTTCTCAAAATCCGGATCTTTACGTTCAAGATAATATTTAATTTTGAACGGTTTAATCTCCATCTTTTTGAGATATTTTTGAAGCCATGGCTTTGTAACTGTTTTTAAGCGTGGATAGCCGGCTTCTTCAGCATGTGCCTGTATATGTTTATGCAGCGCTGCCAATGTCCATAATTCTGCGGCATAACCAAGATCATAGGGCTTTTGGCAGGCTATACTGACAATCCATGATTTTGCATCATCGGTAATCTCAGGCGGGCGGCCAGAACGTTCATTATCAAATACAGCAAGGTTAATTCCACTGTTGAGATAACGGTTAATACAACGGCGGACAGTATTCACGCTAACACCAAGACCATCTGCAATAGCTTTGTCTGTTTTAGCTTCAGACTTCCATAACAACATACGGGCACGGTCAACAACCTGTGCCTGGATAGTTCTGGTTTTAATCAATGATTTCAGATAAGCACGTTCCTCATCTGATATTGTTATACTATAAGGTAATGCTGGCATAATTGACCTCCACAAAATGTATTGCTTACGTCCATTATACCAGATATTGAAACTGTCAACAACTTAATTTATGTTATACTAGTATACCCTGCTGTGAGGGAGGTGAAGGTCCGTGCAGTCTATCAAAGTCAGAACAGATCAGGATCAGCGGGAATTATCTGAGCATGGAACGATGCTGTTCCCCTTTGAGATTCACCATGATCATCTGAATGATTACTTTGAGCGGTATGTCTGCTGTCACTGGCATGAGGAATTGGAGATACCGGTCATTATCCGGGGAAAGTTCCGCTATCAGGTGAAGGAGCATTCTTTTGACCTGAATCCCGGGGATGGGATATTGATCAATTCGAAGGTGCCGCATACGATTACTGCGCTTGGGGATGAAGATCCGGTCGTGCTGACCGCTATATTTTCTCCGTCTCTTTTGTACGGGACGCCGGCAAGTACAATCTACCAGAATTTCTTGAATCCGTACATGAATACGCCTGAGCTTGTAGGGATACTGCTTCATGATCACGCTGTGGAGACGATGCGGCAGATCGATGCGCTGTGGCAGGATGCTTCTTTTGGTGTGGAGCTTAAGATTAAGGGGATGCTGTGTAATCTGTTTTTTGAGCTTCTGTCCTGCCGCAGACACATGTTCTCGGCTGTAAGATCTTCCAATGACGAAGCGTTGTCCAGGTTAAAGATACTTCTGGATACGATACATGAGAACTATGCAGAGCAGTTGCCGCTTACAGAACTGGCTGCGAAAATATCCGTCTCAAAAGAAGGATGCTGCAGGTTCTTTAAAAATATGACTGGGCAGACTATTTCTCAATACCTGGAGGATTACAGGGTAACACAGGGAATCCTGCTCCTTCAGGAGGATATGTATTCTATCATGCAGATTTCTTATCTTGTGGGATTTGGGAATCCGGGCAGATTTTTCGCTGCATTCGCCAGACGCATGAACTGTACGCTCAGTCAGTACAGGAAGAAAATATGTGGATAGCCGGAATCCGCAAGGGTTCTCCTGCCAAAAACGGCTGTGAAATAGTATGGTTAAAAAATTCAATCAAAGATCCCATACAAAGGGCGGTGACGATCGTTCCTAATCCGGCGATTGCCAAAAGAGCGTCCGCCGTCCCTTTGGAAATCAGACAGAGTGTACACCCAAGGGCGACACATATAAGGTCGGTGCAGATCCGTATGTATCTGAATGAACCGAGATGCCATTTGTTTGCCAGGATCAGTGCGACTGCGTCGTATGGAGATACGCCCATATCTGCGGTAAAATAAAACGACGAACTGACACATATGATGCCGATCCCTATGAAGAATGCAGTTATGCGGACAGGCAGAGAAGGAGTAGGGAACAACATCTGTAAAAGGCCGGTAGAGAAATCAATGATATAGCCCAGCAAAAGAAGGTTGAAGATTGTTCCAAACCCGATATAGTGACGGTCGAAAGCCAGCATGAACAGCAACAGGCAGATGCTTACGGATATATGAAGGGTTCCGAAAGAAACGGGGATAAACGTATTAAGTCCTGCCATGAATGACTGGAACGGATCGACTCCGAATGATGCAAGCTTCAGGAAACCTACGCTTACACCGCACAAAAATAATCCGCCGATCGTCATACTGATTCTTTTATATAAGTGTTTTTTGTTTTCCATTATTATGTCTCCTTATTCAATATAGTGTCTCTTGCTTTCGGTTCTGACAGCGTTTCATTTATGATCAGTATAAAAAATCCATATGACGAATAAAAGCCATATTTTGCAAAGTTATATACAGATATTGACGGGAAACATGATATACTAAAAAACGGTAAATGAAAAGGAGGAGAGTAGATTGACTGACAGAGAATCTGTTTTGAAATACTGCCTGTCGCTGCCGGGGACATATCAGGATGCGCCGTTTCATGACGAGAACTGGCAGCTTGTCCGGTACAGGAAGAATAAGAAGGCATTTGTCTGGACATATGAGTGGAAGGATGGGACGATACGGGTGAATGTTAAGGTAGATCCCCAGTGGCGTGACTTCTGGCGGCAGACCTATGAGTCTGTGATACCGGGATATCATCAGAATAAGGAGCACTGGAATACGATCATCCTGGATGGAAGTATTCCAAATAAAGATATTAAACGTATGCTTGCAGAAAGTTATGACCTTGTAACAGGACGGAAATCGCAGAATATACCCGGTAAGAGGATTATGTAGGCAGGAGGTGCGCCGGCATCTCCTGATTTGCGCCTTTCGCGTGTATTCGGCAGAAGGCTTATGTGGGCTTATGTGAGGTATATATTTTTAGAAGCGATGCAGGCACCACCGCTCTAAAAGGCTGATCAGGGAATACAATATGGTTGCCATGATGCAGAGGAGGACGATGCTCATAAGGAGCCAATCCATTTTAAATACCTGACTGGGGGTGGTGATAGAAACAATATCCTGTGCAATCTTCACAGTTCTCCTGTGCAGAGATTCTTTATTACAACGATTATGATATAGACTGGAGGAATAAAAAGATGGAAGAAAGGAAAATAGTAATTCCGGAAGATATTAAAACTGCTTTAAAGGAGGTAGGGGTCCGAAAAGGACAGACAGTTATGGTACATACGTCGCTGAGCAGTTTGGGCTATGTGTGCGGCGGCGCTCAATCCGTTATAGAAGCATTGATTGAGAGTGTCGGCTGCGAGGGGACTATCATGATGCCGACGCAGTCATGGAAAAACTTAGATCCCCAAACAGGGGTCTACTGGCAGGAACCAGAAGAATGGTGGCCTGTTATACGTGAATATATACCTGCTTATGACAAGCGGATTACACCGACAAATACAATGGGAGCCGTATCGGAAATGTTCCGGCAGTGGCCAAGGACACTTAGAAGCGATCACCCGGCAAGGTCAGTAGCGGCATGGGGACATTATGCAAAGTATCTGATAGAAAACCATGACCTGTCTGATATTTTTGGCGAGAGCTCGCCCATTGGCAGGCTGTATGAACTCGATGGATATGTGTTGATGATCGGCGTGGGGTATGATAAGAACACTTCCCTGCATTTGGCAGATGTACGGGCTGAATATCCGGGAAAACATACGGTGACCGAGAGCAGTGCGATACTGGTTGATGGAAAACGGATATGGAAATCATATGAGACATTAGCCGTGGACGGAGAGGACTTTACAGCGATCGGCGAAGCATTTGAACAGACAGGGCAGGTGCGTCATGCGGCTTTGGGAAATGGAGTTCTTTCTATGATGAAACAGAAGACACTGGTAGATTTTGCTGTGGAATGGATAGAGAAAAATCGAAAATGATGGGAATCAGAAAAATTTTAGTGTAAAACTCCTTCAATAGAAAATGAAGTATACCGAGAGGGGATGCTTTTGTATGACGCAGGGCGTGAAAGAATGGTATGATTTAGCAAAGATGGATTTGGGTGCGGCCAAGCATTTGGAGGCTGCTTATTATCCTAAGCCTCTTGAGATTATTTGTTTTCATTGTCAGCAAGCGGCTAAAAAGGAATTAAAGCAATGATTATGTATTATGGTGCAGAGGGGTGGAATTTAAATTTGCAATTAAGCAGGAACAGAAAATATAGATTAAAATAAAAATCAGGATTGACAATGGGCAGCCAGCCCGATATACTAAAGTTTGTTAGTCATAAATCAGTTATTCAACCGAAAGGAGGACAATTATGGAGCGTATGAGTCATGTTTTAAAGAGTGTTGTTGCAGTTGTTGCGGAGAGTGGATTGTCCGAATTTCGTCTTTGGGCAGAATAGAAGCCAGTATCGGTTAGAGATATCATATTCTTTTTTATCTATCCATTTATAGAGCCAGAAACGTCGTTTGGAATATCCAGCTTCTCCGGTGTTAGTATGAGAGGTGTATTTTTTGCGCCCATTTTGCAAAAATGCCGCCGATCAGGAGAGAGGATTATATGAAAATAGTAAATGGAGTCTACACTTCGGCTAAAATATTCACAGATACAATCGAAGATTATGCAAGTGCGCAAATACAGATGCTTTGCGACCTGGAAGCTTTTGAAGGCTGTATTGTCCGGGTGATGCCGGATGTTCATCCGGGGAAAGTAGGGACGATCGGATTTACGTCTACGATTGGAAGACGAGTCCTGCCTAATGTTGTTGGGATCGATATAGGATGCGGTGTGACGCTGGCGAAGCTCAGACAGAAAAAGGTTGAATTTCAGAAGTTGGATAAGGTGATCCGGGAAGGTGTCCCGTCCGGGTCTCGGATTCGCAGGAAACCGCATCGGTTTATCCGGGAGTTTGATTTTCTTAAGTTAAACTGTGTAGAGCATGTAAATATCGAGAAGACTGAGCAGAGCCTTGGAACACTTGGAGGAGGGAATCACTTTATCGAGCTTGATCAGGACGAGGGAGGAAATCTCTACGCAGCGGTTCATTCAGGAAGCCGCAGATTGGGCAAAGAAGTGGCCGATTATTATCTGACAGAGGGGCAGAAAGAATTAAAGAAACAAGGAATATCGGTTCCCTATGAACTAACTTGGCTGGAAGGCGCGTTAATGGAAGCGTATCTGCAGGACGTACAGACGGTGCAGGAATTCGCAGAATTGAACCGGTATGCCATATTAGATGAACTGGCAAGAGGGATGAAATGGAAGATAGAGGAACAGATCTCATCGGTGCATAACTATATCGAAGAATCAGAATCCGGGATGATCCTGCGAAAAGGCGCGATTTCCGCGAGAGAAGGCGAGCCTGTGATCATACCTGTCAATATGCGTGACGGGATTCTGCTGGGCACAGGGAAGGGAAATGCAGACTGGAACTATTCGGCGCCTCATGGTGCAGGGAGGAGAATGAAGCGGGAAGAGGTGAAATCAAGATTCACGCTGTCACAGTTTAGGGCGGAGATGAAAGGGATCTATAGCTCCTGCATCAGTAAAAATACCTTGGATGAGGCTCCGTTTGCCTATCGGAACCTTAAGGAGATAGAAATGCAGATCGGAGATACCGCAGAAATCAATAAGAGCATCAAGCCAATATATAACTATAAAGCAGAATGAGAGGAAGAAAGAGATGATTGTGCAGTTAAGTTCAGGACAGGGACCGGCGGAATGTGAACTGGCAGTAAGCAAACTATATGATTCCCTTAGAAAAGAATTCCCGGATATTCATATGATTTCTTGTCATGAGGCGAAGAGGACGGACGGCTGTACGTCGGTCCTTTTTGAGACCGGACAGGATTTATCACAGTTGGAGGGCAGTATCCAGTGGATCTGCATCAGTCCATACAGACCGAATCATAAGAGGAAGAACTGGTTTGTAGATGTAAGTGTGATACCGGAAGCAGAAGAGACTATAAAAAACTATAAAGATCGGGAGATCCGCTTCGAGAGGTTCCATTGCGGAGGCAAAGGCGGACAGAATGTTAATAAGGTGGAGACGGGGGTGCGTCTGGTTCATATTCCGACAGGAATTACGGTCACATCTACTTCTGAACGAAGCCAGTTTGCGAATAAGAAGGATGCGCTTGACAAGCTGAATCTGATCTTGCGTCAGAAGGATTTGGACGAAAAACAGAAACAGACCAATTCGGCATGGAGAGAGCATACGAAGATTGTAAGGGGGAATCCGGTAAGGATATATGAGGGGATGGATTTTAAGAGA
Source organism: Lachnospiraceae bacterium (assembly GCA_910575835.1). GTDB lineage: Bacteria > Bacillota > Clostridia > Lachnospirales > Lachnospiraceae > Sporofaciens. Next base: position 6,840 of record CAJTGB010000092.1, read on the forward strand.
AAGGCATAGGTGATATCATGGTCGGAGCGTTGATATAGACAGAGGCAGGAGCTATTTTTAATCAAGGGAAAAATTAATGTCGGTGTCCGATTCGGGAACTGAAAAGGTGTGCTTAAGAGCTGTCTTCAAAAGAGAAGGAGTTTTAAGGGATGCCATTTAAACTATATGACAGACTACATCCGCAGGATAGGTACAAAATCTATTCTGCGGATTTTATTCCCGCGAGCAACGAGCCAAGCGAGCATGCTTGTATGCACATTTGGCGACTGCCGCGGGGTCTTTGACTTATCTGCCAGATCTGATTAAGCTTATAGTTTCAGATGTATTGTAAGCAGAGTGATATAAGATAATTTAGGAGTAAGATAATGGAGAATAAAGAAATGCGATATTATCAGCCGCGATTTGCAAGATGGATAAGATCAGAAAAATGGGACAGTATTTCAGAAAATCTGTCTGATATATGTATAGCCATAATTACGCAGGTTATGAATGCCAACAGTGATGGAGATTGCAGCTGGGTGGTTTGGAAGAATTGTGATTATGTACTTGAAAGAATCAGATGTATTGATAAAAGGCTGAAAGCATAGCGGAGGTATGGGATGATAGACGCAGCAGAAACAAAGCGCCGGAAAGCATTGAAGCTTAGATATAGGAAACCGATTGTTAAGAATTTGAACTTAGAGAGTATTTGGCAGGAGTTATGGGATATTCAGGAACAATGTGAGAATGTTCATTGGTATTTTGATACAGACGAAGAAACACTTATAAATGCGTTGGATGGAGATGAAGACGAGGCCTATGAGTTCAAAATGATGTTTGGAGATTTATGTGCAGAGTGTGAGTATATGATGGAGGATTTGGAGCAGGAATGGGTGCCGGACTGCTTTGATAGATTTTTTGTGGCAATCGGAGCCGGTGAAAGTTATGGAGGTCTGTCAGGGTACGATTCTTATGAAAATTAGATGATACAGAAGAAGTATATATAAAAGCAGTATACATAAAAGCAGTATACGATGAACAGAAGAAGAAAGATATTGCTTTGTATGATTAATCGAGGTTTGTTAAATTGATCCGGACTGTCGGGTAATACAGCCATCCGAGACTGTAAAATAAACTGTGTATTGTCGTAAATTGGTATGTAAAATCTTGTTTTTTCGACATTTCTAAAATCAATTCCCAGTGCCGATTTTTTTACAATTACCGTTATTTTTCGACGCT
>CAJTGB010000093.1 GCA_910575835.1 Lachnospiraceae bacterium
AAAACGTAAATGGTGAAGAAACGGAGTTGGGAAATGCAGTGGTTCATAGTGCGGTCAGAAAGGCTTTTCTCTCTTTGGAGCCACCGGATAAAATCACGCAATTCATCCCAGGAGACATCTTCGGGCATCTTATGGAGGATGCCGGAAAGATAATTCAGGTAAGCCCGGATGTAGGTGGAATAAGATGTTACAGTATGGTCAGTAAGACCGCGCAGGGAGATCATCTCCCGGAAAGCAGATAAATATTTGTCCATAATGGAACCTCCTTGAAAAAATGATGGAAAAGTGAGGGAAACATCATTTATGTGGAGGCGGGCGGTAAAAATTTTTCGAAATATAGTTGTTGAGTTTGAAAATCCATGATAACATAAGCATAGCAGTTTTTGTTGTGTTTTAAGTTGTCTTGTGGTGATTCAACAATAAAACATATATACAAAAACTGCTACTATTATTTTGTGAAAAATGAAAATTTTAAGAAAAAAGTGTAATTTCACATATTTAGGGCTAGCCGCCGCGCTAGCGGCTTGGTACAATGTAGCTATGCACAAACATGATTATTATAACCAATTTTTTGAATTAGGGCAACAGAAAATTAACTTCAAATTTTATGAATTGAGTTTATCTGATGACGATCCGGTCTTTACCCTTAAAAATGTCATGGAGGAGATGGATTTTACTGCTTTATTAGCTCAGTATTCTGGGAAGGGGAAAAGAGAAGAAACGCCGTCAAGAACATCTGGAGAAGAAAAAGTACCGCTATTATATCTTCTGTGAGGGCGAACAGACGGAACTCCAATACTTTGCAGGCTTTAAGCGATTGATTGAAGAGAATCCTATTTATAAAGATATGGTGCTGATAGAAATAGAGCCTTGTGCTGTTTTCACATACCTCTCAGCCATACCAATTACGCGCATTGTATAAGCTACAAAAGGGGCAGATTTGGTGTGTGTATGATAAAGACAGCTTCCCAGCAGATGATTTCAACGGTGAGGTTTTGCGTGCAGAGCGGTTGAATAAGGAGAATCCTGAATTACAGTATCATACAGCGTGGAGTAATGAGTGTATTGAGTTTTGGTTTCTTTTACATTTCGCTTATTATACATCAAATAATCATAGGACGGAATATATTTCTTTTTTTAATGATAAGTTCAGAGAGCTTGGGATTGGGAAATATCAGAAAAATATGAAGAATATTTTTGATATTTTGATGGAGAAAGGAAACCCTAAGTTGGCAATACGATATGCAAAACGGATTATAAAAGATGGACGAGGTAAGACACCGACAGAAATTGCGCCGGGAACTGAAGTGTATGCGCTAGTGGAGGAATTAGCGAAATATTTGCCAGAAGAAATAAAAGATTATTTTTGAAGGAGAGATGTTTATGGAGTAAATCTCCAAACTGTTATAATTTTTAGAGAAGAGTTGTTTTACAGACGGGTTCAGAGGGCAGAACTTGATTGTACGAGTTGTTATATTGTGATAACTGGATAGATAATTATGGGGTTGATACTTACTCAATCTTTTATAAATAAGGAGACTGCAAAATGATAGACTTTGCCCCAGGCATGAGAACCATCATTCGGGACGAAGAATGGATGGTGAAAAAAATTGAAACAAATAGTCTTGGGAACAAGACTTTATATTGTATTGGTGTTTCTCCGTTAGTGAAGGATCGAGAATCAATCTTTCTTGCTGATTTGGAAGAGGTTCAAATTGTTGATCCTGCAGAAGTTAAACTGGTAGCCGACAGTTCTCCATTCTATAAGAGAGCCTTGCTATATTTGGAAAGCCAATGGCGTCAGCAGATTCCTACTGATACAAACCTACATATCGGACATCAAGCGGCGATGGACTTGATGCCTTACCAGCTTGATCCGGCGAAGCTTTCTCTGCAGCGTCCGAGGCAGAGAATCCTTATTGCAGATACTGTGGGTCTTGGAAAGACACTCGAAGCGGGTATCTTGATGTCGGAATTGATTGCTCGTGGTAAAGGTAAGAGAATATTAGTTGTCACCGTTAAGAGCATGATGACACAGTTCCAGAAAGAAATGTGGAACCGTTTCACCATTCCTTTGGTGCGCCTTGACTCAAACCGTATTCAAAAGATTCGTGCCAGTTTACCATCGATTTACAATCCATTTTTTTATTATGATAAAACGATAGTGTCTATTGATACGCTGAAACGAGACGTGGAATATCGTACACATTTGGAAAATGCGTATTGGGATATTATTGTTATCGACGAAGCACAGAATGTTGCAGAACGTGGAGATCATCAGGCACAGCGTTCCCGTTTGGCAAAATTACTTGCAGATCGAAGTGATACGATGATAATGCTGTCTGCAACTCCTCACGATGGCAGAGCGAAGAGCTTTGCTTCACTAATGAATATGCTTGACCCGACTGCTATTGCAGATCCGCAGAATTATACGCCAGAAGATATTAAGGGCCTTTGTATCCGTAGATTTAAAAAGGATGTTAAAGACCAGGTCAGCGGGTCTTTCTTAGAAAGAACAATCACACTTGAGCGTTGCCGGGCTTCTGCCCAGGAAGAATATGCTTTTGACATTTTTACCGAGATGCAGCTTGAAATGGACTTGGGAAAAACTAAAGGAACCGGTCAGCTGTTTAAGACCAGTTTGGAAAAATCTCTGTTCTCCAGTCCCGCCGCCTGCATCAAGAGTATTGAAGCACGACTAAGGAAACTCTATAAAAAATACACTGCAGACGACATCAAGGATATTTGTCTTCTTGAAGAATTGAAATTTGCACTTGAAGTAATTACACCTGCAGGATTTACTCGCTATCAAAAACTGACCAAGTGTTACGGGAAACTACAGAAAAAATGGAAACACATAGTGAAGAGAATCGGAGTCTTTCATGCTGAAAGGCTCCATTAATTTTGTGGGGGCTGTTGTATAATGACTTGATTTGGTATAAAATAGTTTTAAATTAGTTCTAGAAAGTTATAGATTAGTCATAGAATTTAGTCATAGAATAATAAAAGGCGGTGGATACTATGATTTATGCAGACAATCAGCTAAAAGAGAAGATCTTAAAATTAATGGATACTTTTGAAAATGAAGTAATTGAATTTAAAGAAGCAAGGAGCAATTATTCTTTCAATGATATTGGAAAATATTTTTCTGCTTTGAGTAACGAAGCTAATTTGCGAGGATTGCAAGAAGCATGGCTGGTCTTTGGAATATCTGATGAGAAAGAGATTGTTGGAACGGAATTTCGGAAACAAGGAGGACTGCACAGCCTAAAGAAGGAAATAGTGAATGGAACAAATGAGCGATTGACATTTATGGAAATCTATGAACTAACGATGAATGGATGTCGAATTATTGCATTTCAGATCCCTCCAGCAATACGGGGAATACCGACCACATGGCAAGGAGCGGCATATGCAAGAGAACATGAATCTGTATCGCCTTTGCCTATGAATAAGGTTGATTTAATCAGAAGCCAGATAGGAGTGGACTGGTCAAAGGAGATAGTAAAAGAAGCATCTATAGAAGATTTGGATGAGGAAGCAATTAAACGGGCACGTGAACTTTTTTCAAAACGCCAAAAGGATCGTAAGAAAGCGCAGGAGATTTTAAAAAAGTTATCAGACATTGAAGTGTTAAATAAAGCGGGAATAACAATTAAAGGAGAAATTACTAGAACAGCATTGCTTCTTTTGGGGAAAAGTGAATCCAGTTATTTTTTTGACGGTTTTATTCCAAGATTAACATGGACTCTGTACAATGCTGACAATACAGTGAAAACATATGAGCATTTTGACATGCCTCTACTTTTGGCAGTAGACGAAGTATATTCTCGAATTAGAAATGTAAAGTATCGCTATATTGCTGGGCAGCAAACACTATTTCCGGATGAGGTTGATCAGTATGAGCCAGAATTGATAAAGGAGATTATAAACAATTGTATTGCTCATCAAGATTATCGTTTACGTGGAAAAATCAATATTGAAGAGTTTGAGGATAAACTTGTTTTTATGAATGAAGGAGCATTTATCCCGGAAACTATTGAACAAGCGTTGGAGCCAGGATATAAACCGCCTTATTATCGAAATGTATTTTTGTGCAATGCAATGGTAAATTTGTATATGATTGATACTAATTCTATGGGAATACCGATGATGTATCAAATTCAAAGAGATAAGTGTTTTCCTTTACCAACATATGATTTAGAAACACTCAACCGGGTTAAGGTGACTGTATTTGGAAAAATCATAGATAAAAATTACACACAACTTTTATATTCAAATGGCGATTTAGATATACAAACTGTATTTTTGTTAGATAAGGTTCAAAAGAAAGAAACAATATCTAAAGAAAATTTTAGGATATTAAAAAAGCAAGGCTTGATAGAGGGGAGGTATCCAAATTTATTTGTGTCTTTTAAAGTAGCAGATATTGTGGGACAAAAAGCGGACTATATACGAAACAAAGGATTAGATGATGATATTTGCAAACAGTTAATAGTAAAGGCCTTAGAATCTATGGGAGAAGCAAGTAAGCATGAATTGATGGATGTATTAGACAAGGCATTACCGGATGTATTGAGTGAAAATCAAAAATCAAAAAAAGCATCAAATCTATTGCAAATATTAAAAAATGAGAAAATAATTGCGACAAAAGGTAAAAACCGGTATGCAAAGTGGTATATAGTAAAATGATTACTAATATATACAAGGAGTTTATGCTGTATGCGATAGGTAGAAATATCAATAAATATCATCGCTTCTTGAACAGCAAACTCCAGAAATTTAAAGGAAAAAAAGAAGAAAATATCGCTTCATGAAAGGTGTGGTTCAACAGAAGGGGAACCTTTATTTAGTGCAGCCAAAAATAATGCTTCCTCCTATAAATAGAGATACCCCACAGAATGTGCCAGTGCTAAACGGCATCATTTCCGCAGGGTGTCTCTATTTTTCTTTAAAATCGGAAGAAATCGGTATTAGCCGACTGCCCCTTAGCATTGTCTTTATTCCTCAGAAACATGTATAGGGAAGCAATCTGCAGGATTTTTTATATTGCGGTAATAATCTATGAAGCGTTCAAGGAGTTCGTCTTGAGACGTTGTCTCGCCGATTAATTCCATCTCATCAAGCGCTTTCTGAGCATTTCCGTCAATCTGGTATGCCTGGATCGCCTTTTCTTCTATATGCTTCGGGGCTTTCTCAAGCGTCTGCCCCTCTTCCCAGATCACAAGCTTGTCTTTCTTGCCTTTTCCCCGATAATTGATAGAAGTACAAGTATAAGTAGAATCAGGGTCAAGATTTGAATAGAAATCTCCGGAAACTTCCGCGGGGAATATGATGCTCATAGTGTCATAGTAAAAATATTTTTCTTCGTCTACAGACAACGGATACTGACAATGTAATTCATAAAAGCCTTCGTGTTTGTCCGAGGTTTTGTCAATAATCTCCATTGATCCCAGTGTCGGCGGATTGACCAGCTTCGGGAATTCCAGCGTACAGTAGACGTCTCCTCCCGCCAGTTGGTAGAGTTCCGTGATCTTAATATCTTCTGCCGGTACGGCAAAGACGCTTGATTCCAGGAATTCCGTCCAGCCGATCTTAACTAAGGCTCCGGCAACCAATAGAAAGAATCCGAGTATTATAATGTTCAGGAAGGTGATCTTCTGGCGGTACTTCCTGAGAGATTTTACGAACCGCGCCCCTTCTTTGTCAGTCTCTTCCGGGATGGCAGAGACAGGCGGGAACGTCTCTTTGGCCTGTTCATAGGCCTTGCGGCAGCCGGCGCAGTCTTCGATATGCTCCTTGATGATTCGGCTGCTTTCTTCACTGCAAACGTCGTCTTCGTACAGGATCAGCAGATCCCGGATCACCCCGCATGGTACGGGTGCATTCTTCGAAGCGTTCAGATAGCTTTGGTCATGTTTGGAATTCGTATTATTCGTAGTATTCATATTCGTACCCCTTTCATTTGAAAATGATCTGTTCGCGGATTTTTGATTTTGCCCGGTGATAGGTGACCCTTGCCCAGCCTTCCTTTCGGCCGAATATCTCGCCGATCTCCCGGAAGGACAGCTCGCCGAGCGTCCTCAGCGTGAATACTTCCTTGTAAGGTTCCTCCAGATAATGAAGGACCTTATAGATAGAGAGCGCTTCATCCTTGCTGATACACATGGATTCCATGCTGTGCTGTGAAGAACTCTCACTGTCAGAGATCTTATCTTCTGTCTCCTGGTGTTTCGTCTTTTTTATGTGGGACAGGTAAGTATTCTTGGCAATCTGAAAGAGCCAGGTTTTAACGGAGCATTCGCCGCGGTATTTGTTGATATTCTTCAATACCTTAAAGAAGGTTTCCTGAGTGATCTCCTCGGCAATATCCGGGCTTTTGCTCATGGCCAGGATGAAGAGATAGACGTCTTTGAAATACAATCGGTACATTTCCTCGAAATCCATGGTGTATCACCTCCTTTATTAATTAGACTCCCCGGGGTACGTTTTGTTACAGGAATTTAAAAATAACTGAAAATATGTTTTCAGTTACAGTTTAAGGAGCTTGTCGGCTGCAAGAGAAGCATCAGGTTGAAAGTAGATATCCTTCCCATTATTGCACTCATACATAAAGTCCTTCAAAGGCTTGCTTGTATATTGGGAGAAATCTCCGTATATTGCGAATCTTACCCCATAGTTGATAAATTTTTGCAGGATCTCCCCTGCCAGACGAGTGCTCAGGACAAAGAAATCCTTGGCAACAGCTTCTTTATTTACTGCGATATTCGTGCAGTCTTCTTCGTACATCACCGTCATGATCAGATCCAGGGCGGACTGGACGTCTGTGATCAGCAGTTCGTCGCTGTGTATAACTGCGGCTTTCATATTATTTTTTCTTATAATTTCTGTTTTCATGTTCTGCCTCCTTATTATTCGTATAAGCTGTCAATCAGATGATCAGCCATATAATCAAAGACCTCCCTGTGATCATATGGGAGCAGGTCCTTATTCTTGATATTCATGATCAAAGAGTATATAATTGACAGCGCCATATCAGCATCCACCTTTAACTTCAAATACGGACGGTTCAAAAATAGCTGCCGGCTCGTCTTATTGGATTCTTCGATTTTTGCTGCCTGTTCTTCTGATAGTTTATTCATCAGAACGGTATAGTCCATGCTGTCTGATTTATACAAAAAATTGTTCTTATCGTATTCCCGGTAAATGTGTTTCAATGCGGCTGCCGCGCCCTGCTTATCCTGCCTGGCTTCGATAATATCCAGGGCTTCTTCGTTGATCTGAGCCTGCACGGAGCACAGGACTTCGCAGAAGAGAGCTTCTTTTGATTCGAAGAAAAGATAAAATGCACCCTTTGAGATGCCTGCCTGTCTGCAGAGATCATCTACATTCGTCTTCTTATAGCCGTACTGCGTCCAGCTCTGCTTACAGGCCTCCTGCAGATGATTCCGTATATTGTCCTTCTCATGTTCCGTAAAGCTTCTTGCCATAATTGTCCTCCTGTATATGACTTAAAATACTGATTGAGTCATAAAGATAATATTATGTTTTTGAGAAAATGTCAAGCAGAGATTCAGAAATGCAAAATATTATAGACAACCTGAATGCGGATGTGGTATGATGAACACCGACACTATGTGAATACTCTTTGCTTGGTATCAGGCAGGGGGTATTTTTTATCTTATAGGGTGCGCCCAGCTAAGGGCTTGGAATTCGGTGGGTGAAAGTCCTACGGTGTAAGGTACAAGCTATACCGCACCAAGCGAGTCTTGGGTGGACAGCAGAGATGCTG
>CAJTGB010000094.1:0-1259 GCA_910575835.1 Lachnospiraceae bacterium
CGGCATAGCGTTGCCGGCGTTGGCTATAGGTCAATTGTTTTACTTCGTTTTCTTCGAAGTATTACCTCGGATGTCTTGAATTAGATATTAATATCTTCATCATTTCATTTTTTCTTGTATGCGGTTTTCAAGGTACATGCTGATGCTCCCCGGCATTATGCCTGAAAACATCCAATGGAGAATACGAGATTCGAACTCGTGACCTCCTGCTTGCAAGGCAGGCGCTCTCCCAACTGAGCTAATCCCCCGTTAGGGTTTTTAATAGTTTTACTGGGCTTAAGTGGACTCGAACCACCGACCTCACGCTTATCAGGCGTGCGCTCTAACCGGCTGAGCTATAAGCCCTTCTTTCTGATCCCGGTTCAATACGGGTATGTTCACTTCACATTCGTTCAGTGAACGACTTGAAATCTAACCCTGATTCAATACGGGTATGTTCACTTCACATTCGTTCAGTGAACGACTTGAAATCTAACCCTGATTCAATACGGGTATGTTCACTTCACATTCGTTCAGTGAACGACTTAAAAATCTAACCTCGATCATCCTTCGGATGCTCTCGCTAAGATTTTTATAGTCTGGCAGCCACCTGCTCTCCCACATCGTCTCCAATGCAGTACCATCGGCCGCTTAAGGCTTAACCATCGTGTTCGGGATGGGTACGGGTGTTTCCCCTAAGCGCATCGCCACCAGACATTGCTGCTGATCCTTCTGACGGGACCCTCAACTCCTCTGCCTTCCGGCTCTCTATTGCTCCTTGGCTTTCCTGCCTGAAAGCTTTCCCCTTAATAACTAAACAATAGACAACATTCCCTTACTTCTTTTCCTTTAGAAAGGAGGTGATCCAGCCGCACCTTCCGATACGGCTACCTTGTTACGACTTCACCCCAGTTATCGGTCCCACCTTCGACGGCTCCCTCCGATTGGTTGGGTCACCGGCTTCGGGCGTTACTGACTCCCATGGTGTGACGGGCGGTGTGTACAAGACCCGGGAACGTATTCACCGCGACATTCTGATTCGCGATTACTAGCGATTCCAGCTTCATGTAGTCGAGTTGCAGACTACAATCCGAACTGAGACGTTATTTTTGGGATTTGCTCACATTCACATGCCTGCTTCCCTTTGTTTACGCCATTGTAGCACGTGTGTAGCCCTGGTCATAAGGGGCATGATGATTTGACGTCATCCCCACCTTCCTCCAGGTTGTCCCTGGCAGTCTCTCTAGAGTGCCCATCCGAAATGCTGGCTACTAAAGATA
>CAJTGB010000094.1:1278-7687 GCA_910575835.1 Lachnospiraceae bacterium
GGGTTGCGCTCGTTGCGGGACTTAACCCAACATCTCACGACACGAGCTGACGACAACCATGCACCACCTGTCTCCAGTGCTCCGAAGAGAAGGGACGGTTAAGTCCCGGTCACCGGGATGTCAAGATCAGGTAAGGTTCTTCGCGTTGCTTCGAATTAAACCACATGCTCCACCGCTTGTGCGGGTCCCCGTCAATTCCTTTGAGTTTCATTCTTGCGAACGTACTCCCCAGGTGGACTACTTATTGCGTTTGCTGCGGCACCGAATAGCTTTGCTACCCGACACCTAGTAGTCATCGTTTACGGCGTGGACTACCAGGGTATCTAATCCTGTTTGCTCCCCACGCTTTCGAGCCTCAACGTCAGTCATCGTCCAGCAGGCCGCCTTCGCCACTGGTGTTCCTCCTAATATCTACGCATTTCACCGCTACACTAGGAATTCCGCCTGCCTCTCCGACACTCAAGCCACGCAGTTCCAAATGCAGTCCCGGGGTTGAGCCCCGGGCTTTCACATCTGGCTTGCACAGCCGTCTACGCTCCCTTTACACCCAGTAAATCCGGATAACGCTTGCCCCCTACGTATTACCGCGGCTGCTGGCACGTAGTTAGCCGGGGCTTCTTAGTCAGGTACCGTCATTTTCTTCCCTGCTGATAGAGCTTTACATACCGAAATACTTCATCGCTCACGCGGCGTCGCTGCATCAGGGTTTCCCCCATTGTGCAATATTCCCCACTGCTGCCTCCCGTAGGAGTCTGGGCCGTGTCTCAGTCCCAATGTGGCCGGTCACCCTCTCAGGTCGGCTACTGATCGTCGGCTTGGTGGGCCGTTACCCCGCCAACTACCTAATCAGACGCGGGCCCATCTTACACCACCGGAGTTTTTACCACTGTACCATGCGGTACTGCGGTCTTATGCGGTATTAGCAGTCATTTCTAACTGTTATCCCCCTGTGTAAGGCAGGTTGCCCACGCGTTACTCACCCGTCCGCCGCTCAGTCACAAAAATCTTCATCCGAAGAATCGAATTAAAGTGCTTCGCTCGACTTGCATGTGTTAGGCACGCCGCCAGCGTTCATCCTGAGCCAGGATCAAACTCTCGTCTAAAAAGCTTAGGTTTGGTTTTATACAAACCTTAGCGTTTAGACGCTTCGCAATACTTAGCGAGGTTTTTTCCGAGCTTAGTATTGTCGAAGCATCCTTTAACTTCGTGATACTTAATAAGTCTACTCAGAAACTTAGCATCTCGAAGCATCCTTTTTCGTTCAATCCGAGTCAAGAAAAATGCTCGCTTTTCTTTTCCCGTTATTACTGTTTTTAAGGTTGACATCAAATCTCTTCAATGTCACGTTCTGAAATTTTCTCTTTAAGAAATTTTCAGGGATGTTGTCTATTGTTTAGTTATCAAGGTTCTTTGTTTTGCTGTTGTCTCACTCGCGACAGCTGTAATAGCTTATCACATGTTACTTTGTTTGTCAACAACTTTTTTCATATTTTTTAATTTCTTTTTTGCTGCCGTTCTCGAAATTTGCTTTCATCTGACAGCCAAATTAGATTACCATATTTGACAAATCTTGTCAACATCTTTTTCCAATTTTTTTACAGGTTTTTATAAAAAAATTGAGAGCCTGTTATACAGCGCCGCACCCGCACTATATATAGATCCAATCAACCGTGATCCATCGCATATATTGCGGAGTATTGCATTGCATGCCAGACTCTCTTTCTTATCGATTCTAATATGAAAAATCATTCTGCGTTCTATTGGGAACTTATTTTTCGGTGTACTAATACACTGACATCATTTAAATATCGTAGCCAATTTCATCACCGGATTATATTCATATAATACCTTAAGGAAAGCATTATCCTGTATCATTTCAAAAAGCAGCTTCCCAACGGCCGTCGTGAAAAACAGCGTAATGATCAGATAGAGAAGCCAGACTATCACCAATGCTCCCAATATACCCATGATACCGCCCACAAGATGATTCACCGCACCGATACCCGGAAGCTCCGCCACGATATCCAGCGCAAATACGATCGCCCTGAACACGATCGTAACCAGCAAGAATGTACACAGGAAAGACACTATATTGATGAGCAGCTTAGCCAGATAGCTTCCCACATACTGCGCGAAGGTCTCCACCCCCAACTGGCGGTAGATCTCACTGTTATTATTCTCATTCAATAATTTCTTATATATATCCGGTATATCTGCTTTCTTGATCACCTCCGTCTGCACATCCCGCGGGATCTCCATCTCATCCAGCACTTCCTGCGCCTCATGCTGCCCGGCTCTCACGCCGTCCAGAACATTTCCAGAGATACCATACTGGGCCAGCTCGCTTTTGCTGACTCTTCCCTCCACGATATCCTCTATTGTAATCCCATAATCTGCAAGCGTATTCTCATCGACACCTGCGGCTCTCAGAGCCTTCCGTACCCCCTCTTCCGACAATCCTTCTTCGTTCACACCCAAGATCTGCGCCGTTACGGCATCCGTGATCGTATTGCTGATCTGCGTCTCTATCACATCATCCAACGGTGTAAACTCTGCAATTGCTTTCGCTACAAACGGCGTTGCAAAAGATACGATCAAAAAAGTAAGCAGCGTCGTTACCAGAGAAACTGTGATCTTGATCGCACCTCTGACCGCGCCCACCACTATACATATTAGAAAGATCATCATAACTGCTATTAACAACCAATTCATATGTTCTCCTTACTTTACCAGCCGGATCTTTTCCATTCCGTCTGTACTCATCACAATGTATTTGTTAACACCCATTATCGGGAAGATCTCCATGATATTATGATCCATCTCACCGTCGAATTTCTGTATTCCGTTCCTTAAGAAAATACAGCATTCTTTCCCATCATACATGATCACCTGTCTTCCGCAGATCTTCACATTACTGTAATCCCCTGTAAAATCCTTTGATATGACCAGCTTCCCATCAGCATTGTACAGCCGCAGCTCATATCCTTCTTTTCCCTCATTTTTAAGAATCAGACCGATATATCTCTCACTGTGAAATACACTTCTTATCTTCTTATCAATATTAACTCTTACACTCTCCTGCGGTATCTCTCCGCCCTTATATATCACAAGGCAATTATCACCGACCGCTGCCGACGTATCCTGATTCATAAAAAAACCAGTCGCCATAACCGTATTCTCATACTCCTGGCCGCTTACCTGATTATCCGTCTCCTTTTCTCCCGCTTCTCCGAAATTATAATACATGACCCGCGAGGTGATCTTGCCGTCCTGCGTATAAAAATACAGCACTTGCATCACCTCTCCGTTCCCCGACAGCGACACATCCATCGGATAGCCTGTTCCCGCCGAAGAAGTCTTGTGCTCCACCAGAATATTTCCCTTAATATCATAGCAGATCACTTCCGCGGAAGAATCATTCTTCAATATTGCACCCACGATCCCCTGTTTTGAGACGCTAACCTTCTCAATAGGCATCGCAGTATGTATCTCTCCTTTGATCCCATCCTTCTGAATCACGAAGATATCATTGCCGCCCTTGTCAGCAACCACGCCTGACTCCTGCTCCAACTCAATAAACGGACTCTTGATCTGATAAGAATGGTTCCATTGCTCTTTCCCATTCTGATTAAAATAGGAGATGCCATCTCTGCTGTATTTCAGGATGCCTCCTCCAAATTCCTTATAATTATTATTCGCCGCACCTTCATTCTCATAGGTCTCCGTTATCCGCACCCGGCTGTATGTCTGAAGATTCACCAGCAGATAGACCCCGATACTTGCCGCAGCCAGCAATATCAGCCCAAGTCTAAGCTTCCACCCCGGCGTCCTCCTCCGTTTCCTGCCCGAACCGTCCGCATCCCTCTGCAGATCGTTCTCACTGTTCAGTTCCTCTAATATCTCTCTTACAATCCGGTCTGTCGGATCTTCCTGTTCCCTGACAACATGAAGGTTTCTATCTTTTCTTCGTATCATCCATCTCCCCTTCACTGCTATTCATTTGTTCCCTTGATTATAGATTATACCATATTTTACTGCTATGGTAGTAATAATTTTTGTCCGATATAGATGAGATTGCCGTCCGACAATCCATTCATCTTACAGATCGCTTTTACATGAGAGGTGTCCCCATACAGTTTAACGCTGATGCTGTCCAAGGTATCCCCCTTCTGAACCTCATAATAATCCTCGTCGCCCAATTGTTCCTGTATGGTAGACGTATCAGGAACCGTCCCGGCCTGCTCTTCTTCGCTTCCCACATCCAGCGCCTCCACCGTATTGCCTGCCTCTACGGCAGTATTGTCCTCGCTGACCGTCTCCGTCTGTTCCTTCGGCTCATTTACCGACTGAGAGAGAGATTCCAAAGAATCCTGGACCGCTTCCATCCTGTCAAAGTTATTAACGGTTGAAATACCGATTGCCAGAACCACTACAACCAGCAGTGTGCTTGTAAGATATACGAACCTGGAATTCTGCCGTTCCTTTTCATCCAGCTTCACTCTTACTGCACTACGAAAATCCTTTGCAGCTCGATCTTCAACCATTTCACAGGGTGTAACGCCATTCTTTTTACGGGTCGCGATCATATAATTCTGCATGGACGGATTCTTCTCATAATAAATATAATGGCCGCCCATCTGCATTAATTCTCCGTATTTAAAGGAATAGAATGTCTCTTCTTTATCCAGGGCATCCTTCCAGATAAACACGGTATTATCCTTTGAGAAGGATCTGTTATGTATCCGCGTGATCTCCTTGTTCTGTCCCGCAGGCTGCCCGTTCTCGATCAGGCACCAGCCGACCTCCTCGCCGGACGGGAAGAACTGCTTGCGCTCCTCCTTAAGTTCTTTTAACATTTCTTCTTCTATGACAATCTCCGTGCCTTCCATCCGAATTTCCTTCATCCTCATTGCACCTGAGACACAGACAACGTTCTGGCCTTCCAGGCTCAGGATCTCTCCGATGAGCACGATACCGACCGGCACTTCTGCTGCCTGCGCTCCAAGCTGATTCAGATAGATATCCACATAATCTTCAACGTATATTTTAGGCTCGTCGCTTACGTTTCCTATCTGCCTTACATTCTTCGGAAATTGTCTTTCCATATACTCTCACCTCATTTTGCATATTTTTGTTAATGATAGCATATGGAATTCGCGTATTTTATCAATCGGTGGGGCTTGTCCCGTGAAATTTCCGGCATGTTACAGTCACTTTCGACGGGTTGTCTCAAAGGCCCCGCAATACTTGTCTGTAAACGTCGTAACCCATCCTTCCTTTGTCTTAGGCATCCGGTAAAAAGTCACCGGCCACATATGATTAATGATGATATCCTTCTCCGTCTTGTTCAGCCAGAAGTTCTTCCTTGCATTACGGTATGCCGTCCCCGGATGGGTCAATCCATGAAAATGATTCCCCGTCTGCGCGGCATGGGTATGCCAGTCATACAGGAACAGATCATGGAGCATCCCCGCCCTGGCCGCCGATCCCGCATCCAGACGGAACAGGCGGCAAAGCCAGTAATTATAATAGGCAACATTCAGACAATGCCTGTAACAGGAAGTTTTCCCGTGATGCTTGTATTTCTTCATGCGCTTTACCACAGGATGCCTGGCAATATCTCTGATCTCCTCGAAGAATTCTCTTCTCCATCTCCGGCGAAGCCTCCGCATCCGCCGTATAGCCTCCATACCGGGAATCTCTATTTTACGCATCTGTCAGCTCTCCTTACCTTCCACTCTATATTACCGTAAGCACTCTTACGGAAAATATTCTATCACGAGAGATTTTCCTTGTAAATCTCCAAAATTCACTAAATAGAAAGCCTAGTCGCCCCCACCCGTAAAACGGGTGGCTAGGGACGCGGGCTATAAGCCCGCCCTACTTGGCCGCGCCTCAAGACGCTGGCTTTCTCTTTATGCTATGGGAATCCTGCTCCGCAGTCTTCCCATAGCTCCGTTCAAGCCACATTGCTGTTGACTCGTTGCCGCCCCTGAAGGGGCATTGGTATTACTCCGACTTAACCCTTAAAAGGGTCCTCATACTCCTTTACGCTTAATTTATCCTGCATGATATCATGCTGCTCCTGTTCTTGGATATATTTTCTGATTGTCGCTTCATTTAATCCCACTGTGCTTACATAATATCCTTCTGACCAGAAATGTCTGTTCCCAAACTTATATTTGAGATTTGCATGCTTATCAAATATCATGAGTGCACTTTTACCTTTCAGATATCCCATAAATGAAGATATGCTGTATTTTGGCGGTATACTCACCAGCATATGGATATGGTCCGGCATCAGATGTCCCTCCAGGATTTCCACTCCCTTGTATGAACATAACTGTTTTAGAATATCCCTTATGCTTTCTTTGTATTGATTATAAATTATTTTTCGTCTATACTTGGG
>CAJTGB010000095.1 GCA_910575835.1 Lachnospiraceae bacterium
CGAAAATAGCGTCGAAAAATAACGGTAATTGTAAAAAAATCGGCACTGGGAATTGATTTTAGAAATGTCGAAAAAACAAGATTTTACATACCAATTTACGACAATACACAGTTTATTTTACAGTCTCAAGACCGTCTGTCTGTTTTAACAACAGTAGAAGCAATCGAGCGTTTCGTCCTCTGCTCCGAAATCTCTATGGGGATTATCCAGACGATTGCATTGAATCATGCATTCGTAGAAATGATTGAACAGCACCGTTACCTTCGGACATCCCGCAAAGGCAAGGTGTCCGAGGCAACTGTCATTGATTATCTGAGAAAACATTTATCATGAATGGCATCCTTGTTCACTGGCTTGTGAATCCAAAAGACGAATAAAGCCCCTTTACAGTAAATCAGCAATACGGATCACCAAGTCTTCATAAATGCATACTGGTATTTCGTCGTCAAAAGTGTATTGATCTGTCTTCTCATCATGCTCAAAGTCATAAACATTGACAGTACGGATCTTCGGGTTTACCGTCCAATATTCCCTCACACCGGCAGTACGGTATTTGAAAAGCTTAATGCCGCAGTCCATACGAATTGTACTAGGGGAAAGGATTTCGATTATCCAATCAGGAGCACCGTGGTATCCCTTTTCATCTAATTTCTTAGAATCACAGATGATGGAAATATCAGGTTCTACATAGTTAACATTGTCTTGATTTAAGAATACTGCAAACGGTGCTAGGAATACTTCACAATTTCCTTTTTTCCTGTCAATGTAGTCAGAGACTTTTCTTGCAAATGAATAGGATATTCGTTGATGGTTTGTGTTCGGTGGTGACATCATGTACATCTGACCGTCGATCAGTTCTGCACGTTGTCCGTCTGGTAAAGCATAGATATCATCAATGGTATAATTAACTTGTTGTGCTAAAGCCATGGCACATCCTCCTTCCTTGCTACTTCGATTTTTCATGCTGGCTGCCACTGTCAACTCTTTTCAGCATTTTCAGAAGATTCTCCTTCAGATGCTTCCGGATATTTTCCGGGAATTCTATATACATCTCCACTAACGCCTTGTCAAAGTCATCTAAATCATACTGTTTGCATAGTTCGTTCAATATTGTCTGTGGAAGATCCGTAAACATTTCCCCTTCTTCAGAGATCATCCAGTCATAATTTACATTATATTCCCGGCAGATTGCTCGGGTCATTTGGTCAGTCAAGTTTCTTGATCCTCGTTCAATGTTGGAAATAGCCGTTTTTCCAACTCCTAATTTTTCACTAAACTTTTCCAATGTAAGGTTTAAAGTTTTGCGAATTTCTTTCACGCGTTCGCCTTGCGTCATCACATACACCTCTCTTTCAATTCAAGAATAGCACGCAAAAAATATAAAGTCAACAAAAAAGTTCACAAAGTGGACAAAAATATATTAACAAAATCCGCAATGGTAATTATAGTATCCACATAGGCAACTGACAATCCAATTGGCTGCATAACCTAATACAAAAAATGGGTACTGAATAATATGCTGATCATTACTATACTATTGATATAAAATCCAGTTTGTGCCTGATAGATTCTATATGTGCCATATGATATAATCATAGAAACTTGAACACGCTGAAAAGCTGAATGGTATTTTAACAGTTTCAACCATCTTTGCAATACTTAATGCAGTATGATTTTATAGTGTAATTATATACAGTGTATTATCTCTCATCTAATAATATATAACTGGCCGTGATATAATTTTGTAAAAGAAATATATGTAGGAAAGATATTACGACCAATGAAAAACTATAATGGTGAAACGATTAGTGGTATACCTCAACTGAAAAAAGCAGAATATGGCACTGGAAAGACAGACCGATTCGGTTGGCCTGTAGTAGACTGGAACTATTTGTCAGCGCATGCAGATAATCATGGATTTGACACCAGAAATACAGAAAATAACGGTAAACATATCATCAAATATATTTTGCCTTACGGTAGCATAATAATCAGATATGGACGAGAAACAGGTTATTATTCAGCGCCTAAGGGAACCTCTTATGATAAATTATCATTGCCGTATATTCCGGAAAGTTTGGAATATAATGAATACAAGGTAGTAGCTGATAATCTATATATTATCTGTATCGTCGATAAAGGAAGCGTAGCCCCGGGATTTGACAGTGAAGGCGGCGCAATCCAATATCTGCATCCCCTTACGATCAAAGAGTCTGTCAAAAAAGGCATGTTGGAAAGGATATAATTATGGGAAAAACTTTACGCAAAGCACCGCTTTTGCAAAATGAGAATAATGACCTGTACTGTATAGATATATTGTATAAATCTCTGCAAGAATTCCATATTCCGGAATATCTCTGTTCTGTCGGAGAGTATGCAGAAGAAGCGATCTGCCTTGAAAAAAGCGGATCAGATTGGATCGTCTACGGAGGAGAACGGGGACAGAAACACGATCTTAGACCCTATGAAGATTGCAGAGACGCCTGTCTTGATGTCCTGTCCAGACTCTCCGAAACTACTGATGAGGAAAAAAGAATCTGCCAATTTTTTGATCATTTTATCGTTCCATCCACAGGAACAGAAGAATCAAAGCCTAGAGTTCATGCGGCTTTTCGGTAGTTCGAATCAATCAAGGATCCAGTGTACTGACCGTATTATATTCAGCCAAACCTCCTTGCCTATCCGCCCATCTGCCGCGTTGGATTTTCTATCCGCAGCCATCGCTGCGCCGTTGAAGATCCGCCTTGCAGATGAGCGAATATTCTGCGGAGTTTTGCCAGATATAATACGGTCAGCACACTAACGGCAACCCCTTATTATCAATTCACTTTTCTAAATGACATGCTCCCATTCATATCCGTCTTCATTGCCGTAAATCCTTACTACATCCAGCACTTGATTATAATTATTATCGAACACGAGCACATACATCCCTTCCTTCTCCGTTTTATACCGTCTGCCGTCCACAATGAGTTCACTTTTCATACCGCAGTTTATGCTGTATTCCTTGCTGTCCGACCCGGCGGCACCTTTATAAGGACTGTCAAGCACCGTATCGCTCTCATACACCGCCGCATTTCCGCTATATACTCTTATGACCTCCCGATCTTCCCCGGAAATATTCCACGGCGTATAAATATCTGGAATACCGCCTTTGGATAAGGCCAATACGGTATAATTCTCATCAGACGCGGTGCTGCACCATTTCATAAGATCATCTTCGATCTTCCCAAGTCCGCGCCCCGCCTTGTTCGCTCTTTTCTTATCAGCGATCTGCTGATTTATCAGTCTTTTTACTTTGCGTTCTCTTTTCTTCGCTGACAGATAATGATCGTCCCATTCTTCATAGTCTTTATCGCCCCTGTGGTCAGGAACAGAGTAATTTCCCTTAATATGATCCGCTACAAATCTTGTATATTTTTGCGCTCCATATACGTTAACATGACCGGCATTATAGAAATCAGTAGCAAAATCAATACCCATTTCCCGATAATGATCATTCGTATTCAGGAACTCATAACCATATGAGGAAACAATATCGCCTATCATATTATACTGCATTTCCGTCTCTCTTGTAATCGGAATAGGTCCTGCAACAAACAACGCGTTTTGAACATTCTCGTTAAGATATTCCAACATCTCTCTTAAGCTTGTTTCCTTTACCGGATCTAATTCCATCTTTTCTTTTGTCCGATATCCTTTCGGCTCCTGTATGATCGAATGACAAGGGTCTTCTATGAACTCAAACCCTTTGAATTCACACACATAATCATTATCCTTATGCTCCCAATTGTCTTCCAGGCCAAGCCTTTCATAATTACCATGGTATTTTGCAATATCAAAATAAAAAGATGCAATATCCGCATCTTCATCTGCAAATGCATCATAATAATTCAATATTTCCGTAACAATCCGAAAACGGCCGCCAGATAAGGGAAGTGAATCCGTCATATTCCTGATCGCCCCTTCATCGCCGCTGACTGTACCAACCCCACCGACATATGACCGCACATCGATGACTGCCAGATCAGGCTCCTGCGTTTCCAGCATATATCTTGTGTATCCGCTGATCACCGGAGGAACCGCCGAATTAGTCGCCAGATTATATGAGGTCATTCCGTATTCCTTCCAGGCCAGATACGGTTCCCAGTATACGAAAGTCGAACTTCCCCCTACGCATACTACATCAATATTCTCTTCATTTCTGATCCCATTCACATGCGCCCTGTCGTAACCGCAATTTCTAAACAGATATGTCGCGTTGACGAATACCCATCCCAGAAGCGCTGTGAAGACCAATAGGTTCATTACTTTTTTAATTATATTTTTCATCTCTAAAAACCCCTGTAAATAAATTCAGCGGCATCATATCCCGGTCCATATTTTCCGTAATTGAGTACAATCAGAAATAAGCCGATCCACACAAACCATCTGAAATATACATTCTGCTCCGAGATCCACTCCCTGACGGGCACCTTCTTAACAAGCTTTATAATCCCAGCAATCACAACGGTCAGCACCGATATGCGCAGCACGCCGTAATCAATCACGGTAAGCCCCATTCCAAGAAAAGATTCGTTAAAAAAGATCCAGGGATTAAAAACAGAAAAACCGGCTTTGTAGACCTCTAACCCGCTCATGAAGCTAGATGCGGGGAACATCCCAAGTCCAAAAGCAAAAAGTAAAAATGTACGGACATACCGAAACAGATTCCAGCTAAAACAATCTGTACGGCATTGCAGGAAAACTGCCGCTCTTTTTAATATTCCTTCCGATGCGTCTCCGAGAACGATCACAAACCACATCCATAATCCGACGCCGATGATGTAATTCCATGACCCTCCGTGCCAGAACCCGATCAAAAACCATGAGACGAAAAGCCCGCACCATGTAGGTATTTTCTTACCGTATTTTTTGCCAAACCACTTCTTCGACTTTCCTCCCAGCCAGATCAGCGGCTTTGATTTCAGCACCGGATATAAGATATAGTTTTTCAGCCACAGCCCCAATGTTATATGCCATTTTCTCCAGAATTCCGACAGACTCCCTGATGCAAAAGGAAGGTCAAAATTCTCAGGCAAAGCAATTCCAAACAGCTCCGACACTCCGTATATGATATCCAGGCATCCTGAAAAATCTGTATAAAGCTGAAGGACAAATAACACCATCGCAGTCCATACATATAATCCGGGATATGCTGCCGGATCTCCATAGACGGTATTTACAATGACTGCCAAACGTTCAGACAACACTATTTTTTTGAATATCCCCCACAATATCCTCTGAACTCCAAAACACATTCTCTCGTAACTGAAATCATGGCTCTTCACAAGCTCTTTGCCCGTGTCAGAATACTTTACTATAGGACCGGAAGTTAACAGAGGGAAATAACTTCCAAACAGGAAAAACTTCAATGGATTCCTCTCAATTGCCGAACCCCAATATGTATCCAGAATATACCCAATCAAAGACAATGTAAAATACGATACTCCCAACGGAGCGATCAGATACACAAACTTAAAATCGGCAATACCGAACGGCAGATACCTCCGCAAAAAATCCATATCCTTCAATATGATCAATAATCCCGCTTCACTCAAAAGCGCGCACGCCAATATTAACTTCTTCATTCGCATATTCTGAGCAAATCTCTCAAACAAAAGCCCCGCAATATACGCGGCCAGGATAAGAAAAACCATAACCGCACAGGCACGTCTGGAAAAACTGTTTGCATACCATACAAATACAAGATTGGAAACGAGCAACGTCGTCCAGCGGTACTTCTTCGGACAGATCCAATATATTAATACAGCTATGAATGTAAATACAAAAAATTCAAATGAAAGTATATCCATAATAATCTAAAACCGCCCTCCAGTCACCGGAATGTTGATTCCCGTCACCCGGTCCGCCCCGTCAGACAGCAAATATTCAAATGCAGTTATCACTTCTTCCACATATAAATTCCTTTTGCACGGACTTGATTCTGCATTTTGCCGAACGATCAGCTCTGGTATGCCGGAAACAAATTTCGTATCCATCATATCAGGAGACACTGCATTGCTTGTGATCCCTTTGCCGGCATACTCTACGGCAATGCTTTTCATCAGGCCAAGCAGCGCATATTTGGAAACCGTATACGACAGTTGGTATCCCGCTGGATAACCTGTTACATTTGATGACAGCATAAATACCGCTTTGCCGTATTTCCGCCTGGACATATCTGTGATAAATTCTTTCAGGATTATCATAATGGATTCCGCCGATGATATATATTCTTTTCTTATCTCATCAATATCTTCTTTTGCAAATTTTTGAAGATGAAACCCGGGCGCCGCAAGATGTACGATATGATCAATAATCAGTTCTTTTTCTCTGATCTTGCAGATCATATCTTCTATACTATCCCGGCTCGAAAAATCAGCCTGGACCGGGATGATCCTGCCATCCAGCTCATGGTTCAATGACCGGATACCTTCTGCCGACTTGTTATAATTCTTAAGGAAAGTATCAGATTCAGAGCAGACAAAGAGAGCAGCTTTATACAAAAGATAAAACTGCTCTGAATGTGATTCTTTCCAATTGTACCAAGCCGCGGACGATCAGCCG
>CAJTGB010000096.1 GCA_910575835.1 Lachnospiraceae bacterium
CAAGGTACATTATTTTTATGAAAATCACTCGCTTAATTTGCGAATGCATCTACCTATTAGATTAATTCATCAACTTATTAGTTTTCGGACAGTCTCCCCCTAGCAATCTCTGTCAAATTCAGATTTTTCGCAACAGTAGGCGTCCCTCCCACCGATTCATGTGCTCCATTGTTTATTACTACATGAATAAGGTTGTCAGGCGATATTTGCGCAATCACAGCCATTGCCCCCATATGCATCAAAGTAGCGCCATCTCCATCAATGCACACCTTGTTGGATTTATCCATCCATTTTCCGCATTGTCTTTTCGTAGAAATGATGATAAAATTATTACTTAAGAAAACAAGGTTCGAATAAAATTAAGACCACAAAAGAAGAAAAAATCAAAAAAATCAAATAATCAGAGCAGTTCGACTGATAATAAAAAAATGTACGATGTATAGACTGGCATTGACAGTCTATATGAAATAATTAAAAAGCGAGATTCCATGGGCACTTACGTTAATCCGGGAAATGCAACATTTCGAGAAGCTATAAATTCCAAAAGCTTTCTTCAGCCATTCAGTGGAACTCCTCCAATCCACATGGGATTGTGATGAAAATGCAGTCGCAAAGGGATTGTCGTCCGGAAAAGGCTTTGCCGATGTGGTCTATTTGCCGAAATGTGAGAGGAATGTACCGGCACTGGTGGTGGATGTGAAACGGGACCAGTCCGCAGGAGGCGCAATTGCCCGGATTAAGGAAAAGGGGTATGCGGATTGGGTGAAGGGGCATACAGGTGATATACTCTTGGTGGGCATAAATTACTGTAAAGAGACGAAGGAGCATCAGTACAGGATTTTACATCAATATATAATCCAGGCCAAGCTTTATACAAGAGAATAAATATAGAGCAAACAAGAGGACAGGTGTAGATATGGGAATTTTTCTAAACACAATGATAATAAAATCATCATATATCAAAAGGCCGCAATCACAAAATGAAACACAGGAAAATTCCAGAATCAGGAAGGAGCAAGCAGGAATCATGGGAATCTTTGTTAATCCGAATAATAACGCTTTTCAAGTCGCTTTGAATTCGGAAATCTATGTGGATAAGACACAATTACTAAGCTATACGAACAAAGTTCTAGGCACAAAAGAGGGATTTATCTGCAACAGCCGCCCGCGACGCTTTGGAAAATCAACTACGGCAGATATGCTTACAGCATATTACAGTTGCGGCTGTAATTCAGTGGAAATGTTTGAAGGATTGGAGATTAGCAAGGATTTGAACTTCCGCTCCCATCTCAACAATTATGAAGTTATCCGCATTGATGTACAGTGGTGCCGCACCAGTGCAAAATCTGCAGCAACGACTGTTTCTTATATAGAAGAAAATGTCATCCGGGAATTACAGGAGGCCCATCCGAAGGTGTTTTTGTCAAAATCCCTGCCTGACGCCATTGCCGCAGTCAATAAGGCAACCGGGCAGAAGTTCGTCATAATTGTTGATGAGTGGGATTGTCTGATCCGTGATGAATCTGGAAATGCTGAAGTCCAGGAAGAATATATTACACTGCTGAGAGGACTGTTCAAGGGCTCCACACCTACAGAATGCATTCACCTTGCCTATTTGACCGGAATCCTTCCAATCAAAAAAATAAAGACGCAGTCGGCATTGAACAATTTTGACGAATTTTCTATGCTTGATGCAGGAATGCTGTCTTCATATGTCGGTTTTACAGAAAAAGAAGTGAAAGCATTATGCGAAAAGTATGACAGAAATTTCAAGGGAGTAAAACGCTGGTATGACGGGTATATTCTTCAGAAAGAACATATCTATAATCCAAAGGCTGTCGTAAGCGTTATGATGCGCGGTAATTTTAAAAGCTACTGGTCCATGACTGGTACGTATGAATCCATCCTTCCATTGATCAGTATGGACTTTGACGGGCTTAGGACTGACATCATAAAAATGCTTTCCGGGGATTCCGTAAAAGTTGAGGTGAGCACTTTTCAAAATGATATGGTGTCCTTTCAGGATAAGGATGATGTTCTGACCCTGCTGATCCATCTCGGATACCTGGCCTATGATGAAGCGCATGGGACGGCTTTTATCCCAAATGAAGAAATTCGGAGTGAATTTGCTAAGGCAAGCAGGCGGAAAAAATGGAACGAATTAACCGAATTATATATAAAATCTGAAGAATTGCTTCAGGCAACATTGGATATGGACGAGGAGAGGGTTGCGGAGCTAGTAGAAGAATTCCACATGGAGCATACATCTTCCCTTCAATATAATGATGAAAATTCACTGAGCAGTGTTTTAAGCATCGCATATCTGAGCGCTATGCAATATTACTTTAAACCAATCCGCGAAATGCCGACTGGCAGAGGCTTCGCAGATCTTGTATTTCTGCCAAGAAAGGAATATCCGGAACTGCCTGCATTACTGCTGGAGCTGAAATGGAACAAATCAGTGGAAACAGCCATCCGGCAGGCCAAAGAACGAAGGTATGTGAAAGCATTGGAGAGTTATACGGGAGAAGTCCTGCTTGTTGGAATCAACTACTCAAAAAAGGAAAAGCAGCATAGCTGTATCATCGAAAAAATATGAAGGTATACATCAAAGGGCCTCTCATCTGAATGGCAGTAAGACACACAGATATATAACAGCCGTCACTTCATTGGCCAAACTTCTATAGCTCCGTGTGGACAAAGTAATAAGAGGGACAACGTAATTTCATGATACCCCTGTACTACAAAATGATTGTGAGGTGCGGTTATGACGAAAGCAATCGGAATCGGTCATCAGAATTTTGAAGAAATAATCACAAAGAAGCTTTTTTACATTGATAAAACATCATTTATTAAAGAATGGTGGGAGAATAACGATGCAGTAACTTTGCTGACTCGTCCCAGACGGTTTGGCAAAACATTAAACCTAAATATGCTGGAAAATTTCTTTTCTGTTGACTATGCGGGACATGAGAAACTATTCCAGGGCCTGGCAATTTGGAAAGAAGCAAAATACCGTAAAATGCAGGGAACCTGTCCGGTTATCTTTCTAAGCTTTGCAGATGTAAAGGAGACCTGCTTCATAAATGCAAGAAGACAAATATGCCAAATTATAAAAAAATTATATAATAAATATGATTTTTTATTAGATAGTGATCATTTAAACGCAGATGAGAAAAAAACGTATCTGGAAATATCTGTTGATATGGAAAACAATCTTGCATCAGATTCTTTACGTTCCCTGTCAGATTATCTGACGCGTTTTTATGGAAGAAAAGTCATAATCTTGTTAGATGAATATGACACCCCTATGCAGGAGGCCTATATAAATGGATATTGGGAAGAACTGTCTGTTTTTATCAGAAGCCTCTTTAATTCCACCTTTAAGACGAACCCTTATTTAGAGCGGGCGCTGATGACCGGCATCACCCGCGTGAGTAAAGAATCTATTTTTTCAGATTTGAATAACCTGACAATCGTTACGACTACATCCGATTTGTATACGGAAAGCTTTGGATTTACACAGCAGGAGGTGTGGAACGCTTTAGAGGAGTATGGACTGTCAAATAAAAAAAAGGAAGTAAAGGATTGGTATGACGGATTTACTTTTGGACATACAACTGGTATTTATAATCCCTGGTCCATTTTAAATTATTTGAAATTCAAAAGATTTTCTACCTATTGGGCAAATACAAGCAGCAACAATCTGATTGGAAAATTGATTCGTGAGGGCAGTGCAGATGTGAAGATTATTATGGAAGATCTGCTGTCAGGAAAGTCATTTTGCACGCAGATTGATGAACAGGTCATTTTTAATCAATTAGAGTATAAAGGAAGCGCCGTATGGAGCCTGCTGCTGGCAAGCGGTTATCTGCGCGCGGAGCATTATGGGCTGGATAAAAGGGGGCGCCCCGCGTATGAGCTTGTACTAACAAACAGGGAAGTTTCTCTTATGTTTGAACAGATGATAGAAGACTGGTTTATGGATTTTACTCCGGCATACAACCATTTTATCAAAGCACTGTTAGCGGGTGATAAAAAATCAATGAATGCCTATATGAACCGGGTGGCACTGGCGACATTCAGTTATTTTGATACAGGAAAAAAGCCTTCTGAGGAAAGGGAACCTGAAAGATTCTATCATGGTTTTGTATTAGGATTAATAGTAGAACTTACAGACCGTTATTCCATCACATCTAACCGGGAAAGCGGATTCGGAAGATATGATGTGATGCTTGAACCGCGCCATTTAACAGAAGACGCGATTATTCTGGAATTTAAAGTTCATGACCCTGAAGATGGAGAAAAAACACTTCAGGATACCGTACAGGCAGCGTTGAAGCAGATTAAGAAAAAGAATTATGAAGCGGTATTGACTGCAAAAGGAATTGCGCCGGAGCGGATTCGAAAATATGGGTTCGCGTTTGAAGGGAAAACGGTTTTGATTGGGTGACAATTATTATGTAAGCGGCAAATAATCGGCGTCTATAAAAGGAGCGCTGCCTGTGATATCATACAGTTAAAGCCCCTTGATAATCAAATAGTCGCAAAAGTACCAGCGTATCTGAGACTTTTGTTTCTTTTGGGACTTCGATACGGAGCATTAGCCGACAAGCAACTGCTCCCAGGCTCTATGCTCATTATGCAGTTAGACCATTGCACTCTGACATTCCCACGCTCCGGTCTCTTTTCCGGGGTGTCCTTGGACGCTCTGGCTCTGGAAACAGCTGCCCATACAATGATTGACGTTGTTGCTGTTTCTTCTCTTCATATGTCCTGTAGGCTTCTGACCAGGGCATCATATCAGCCATGGAATCTTTATCGCCTCCTGACCGGCGCAGAGGTATCTGCTCAAACAGGTATTGGAGATAGATGGGGATTATTCGCCTGGTTTGCTTTTGTCGTTTCTATCATAGAATACATGATGGCATTTATCTTTGCCCCATTCATGGTATCCGCAAACAGCCAGTTTGCCCGGCCAACCGAGTAGCTGCGGATGACCCGCTCCACGTGCCCGTTATCACAGGGAATGTTCCCGTCTGCGAGGAACCGGCGTAGGTTTTTCTCCTGGTTAAGAGCATAGGTAATGACTTTTTTCATCCTGTCTGAGAATACATTGTCCGATCCTTCCAGGAAACGGATATATTCAAAAAAGGCATCCACTTTGGGCGCAACGTTCTCTTCCCTGGCAACGGCCCGTCCGTCTGCGGTCAGTTCCTTCAGTTTATTCTCTTCCTGATAGATCCCGCGGATCAGCAGGAGCGCCCTGGTCTCCGGAAGTGCCGTAAGCTCTTCATCACTCATGGCAGCGACATCCTGCATCTGGTAATCCAATGCCTGTCTGTAAAAGGGCAGGCCCAGTGCAAATTTCCTGTAAAGGATGTCCGCCACGATGGTACAGATACGGCGCTTTTGTCGATCAGGGGGTTCATGTATGGGATGGTAAACAGGTCATGTTCCAGGCCTACGGAAACAACAGGCGTATAAACCACCTGTGTATAGTAAGGCGTGAAAAGCTTCATGAGTTGTTTGTGTTGGTGCCAGTGGACGATCCTCCAGTTGCTTTCGTCGTATTGTTCATTCAGCGCGTCCACATCCAGGTCGTATATGATCTGCCGCGGCAGTTTCCCAAGGGAATCCGCCAGGCCGGGGTTCTTTTTTGTATGCCCGCCTCTGGCGCCTGTCCGCCCTTATGGCTTTCAAAATCAATCACCCGGACCTGCGTTCCTTTGCAGGGCCGGCATCCTCTTCTGTTTTCTCGTCTACCGGGTCTTCCTCCGGGTTGTCCAAAGCGTCAAGCAGAGCGGGGAAACCTTCCGTCTTGCGGCCGAAGATAAATTTTGTCTTCAGGGCATTTTTCTCGATTTCTTTTTCCAGGAGTTTCTTTAATTCCTCGTTTTCACGGACAATGGCGGCATATTTCCCGTTTAATTCCGAGAACTGGATATGCACCTCCGTGCTGATCCTTTCGTTTTCAAGCTGGATTATCTTCAGCCGGGACAGCTCATCATAAAGGGAGAGCAGGGTATCCCTGTCGAATTGTTTGATCTGGTCAATAAAAGTATCCCTGTCTGCCCTCATTGTATTCCCTCCCGGTATGATTCAGTCCGCCAGCCTCTGGCACAGTGCCTCCAGTGTTTTTTTAATATCCTATGCTACAGTAAGCGCTTCTTCATATGTAAGTCATCCATTATCCACTCCGTTCATTTCATAACTCAACGGTCACCGGCTAAAGCAGATGGGTTGATGCGGCCTAAAGGCCGCCGTTAAGCGACTGTGGTACGGAAAGGATGCCGATTGCGTACAAATCACTGCTCAACATGGCAAAGAGTATTCCCTTCACTGACAAGATAATAGACTCCTTCTGTAAATTACCATGAAACTGGCAGACATATCTCAAATACCCTATTTCATCTCACCCCCCCCCCAGATTGTCCGAAAATTGGATTAATCTAACAATCAAATTTGAATTTTTGCACTA
>CAJTGB010000097.1 GCA_910575835.1 Lachnospiraceae bacterium
CAGCTCTGACGCTTAAATTTATACTTACACTCTCAGAGTACATTGGATTTTATTTTCTCATTTTGCTTTATCAACGCAATCTTATTTAAGCCATAAAATCCCTGTATTCTGCTTTTTTAACTTTTGTTGTTATCTGCTCCTTCACCACCTTTCCACATGGTCCTCTATATCAACCGTATTTGTATCTTTTTAGCGATCTCTTCCTTGTATTCTCTCAATGGAGTCTCTTTCATGGATTCCAGTATCCTCCTGTGCTTTTGCTCCCTACTCTGCTTTACCTTTTTCCATATTTTTTCCCAAGCCTCCATGATCTGGCTGATCATGTGCCCAATCTGGATCAGATAATAATGGTTTTTCAGTGCCTGATAATTCCTGCTGTACTGGTGTTCCAGATGGTATCCCTGCCTTTTCTGCGCGTTAAACCCATCATTCTCGATTCTCCATCTCATCCTTCCGCGCTCCACCAGTCCTGCCACATTTTTTCTGGTGATTGGCAGATCTGTGAGAAACCAGAATTCTTTCCGGATCGTTTCTGCTTTTCCCTTTTTCCTGCCCTTTTTGCAGATATGCTCCCCGCTTTCTCCATACTCTGCCAGATTTACCTGATGTCCTTTATAATCTATATCTGTCACGTAATCATACCATTCCTTCCCAGTCTGTGTTTCGCGCTCCTGGTAATTCTTCTCCATTTCTTTCAGTTCTCTGTATTCTTCCCCAATGCTCGGGATGCTCCCCTCCTTATACCGCAGGATATACCGCCAGTTTTTTCCTTTGCATCTCTCAAAGAAACCTTCACAGGCATACAGACTGTCCCCGCACAGGCAGATCGGCAACCTTGGAAACGCTTTTTTCAGCTTTTCCATTAAACGCCAGCAGGCCTTCCTTTCACAGTCCTGTTTCTCCATTTCTTTTCCCTCTTCATTATCCACAAATTCCGTCTGAATACTGATCAATATTTTCGGATGCAGTACCAGCTTTGCTTCCAGCACATAATAATAGTTCTCCTGATACTCTTTTTCCGTCCCCTTGTTATGGGTCCGGTGCAGGCTTTTCCCATCCAGTTCCCTCCGGCTGCTGCAAAGCTGCGTTCCATCTATGATCACCTGCCAGTACTTGCCCCTGATTCGCATATTTTCAAAAGCCCGGCTGCAAAGAAGCCTGCTGCAAAGGCGGTTTAAGATGTCCTGCAATTTTTCCGGATCTACTTTTTCCAGATACCGGTTGATGGTTTCCCAGTAGGGAAGCTCCTCCACGGTCTGTTCCTCCCCGGATAGATGCCAGATGTTTTTGATCATTTCACTGGAATTGAATTCTTCACTTGTTTTCCTCATACTGCTGATGTAAAATAGAGAAGAAAGGATACGGGTCATAAGAAGTAACACAGCAGGATAGGTAATATAGCTCTGGTTTCTGGGATCTGGAATCTGTTTTAACAGGGGTAAAAGATCTGGGAAAAAATGCCGGATTAGCTTGGCTAATTCACATGCAAGGTTCAACTGTTCCAGGTGTTCCCTAACCTCTTTTCTTCTGATTTTTATTCTTGCTTCATAGTAAAACCTCCTCTCTTTTATGGTGGTGCGAAAAAATAGTTGTTTGGTTACTTCTATTATCGCGCATCTTCCCATAAAATGGGAGGTTTTTTTATTAATTTTTTTTAAGCGTCAGAGCTGAACAGGGCTGCCAGTCTGAATTGATACAATAACAAGGACAATAACAAGGGAACGGAATGACTCTTGCCGATCATCCCGTCCCCCTGTTATAATTATCTGCGGTATTTCCAATCCTTCTCATCAAGTTCATTCAGAACTTTAACTACATGCTCTACAATGGCGTCATTCATCATCTTACCCTTCTCGGCAGTTGCCTTTGTCGCATCCCCGGTCTGTGCCGTATCCGTCAATTCCGAAAAGTCCCACTTGATCTCTACTTCATCCGGGAGATCCGGTACAACACACGTTGCAAGCTTTGGCTCACACCAATCAGGAAACAGATGGTACGCAATAGATGTCTCACCTTCTCCGGCATGTCCAAGTCCTCCCCACACCTCAAAAGTATCCTTCGGAAGGAGATTACCTGCGGCTACCCACCACTGCGTCAGGGATGCTATCTGAACCTCCGGATATACTTCCTTGATTTTCCTGGAAGCAATCTCAATAGGGGCAATATTCCCGTCATGCCCGTTCATCAGGAAAATGCGTGTGATCCCATTGCGGACTACAGACTCGATAATATCATAGATCACTGCAGTCGTTGTATCATAACTCAGCGTCAGGGAAAATGGGAAGGAATCGTAATGTGCACTGTAGCCTACCGTGACAGGCGGCAGCACCAGCATTCCCTCAACCCGGTCGGCAATCTGTTTCGATAATTTATAGGATACCAGCGTATCACAGCCCTCCGCAATGTGCGCGCCGTGAGCCTCGCATGAACCGATAGACAGAATAGCTTTTGTAAAGTTACCTTCTTTTACCTGATGTGAAGTCATTTTCCAAAGTTCATTCATCATATACATATCATCCTTTCTTGAAATAATAATATCAATGTAAATAAAGACGTTTTTCTACTACCTGGATCTGGTCAACAGTTATCCGTCTGGCCTGCTCCAGGTCACGTTTCTTCAGCGCCTCTGCTATTTGAACGTGCATATCCAAAGATCTTCCCAGATTAGTGCGTCCATCCATGGCAAGATCCCGCCGCAATTGATTCAACACGCCTTGCAACGCAGAAATCAAATAAGTGTTCTTAGAGAGCTGTGCAATGGATAGATGAAAACTTACATTGAGATCATTGTATTTGTTATAAAAATCTTCGTCATCAATATCAATTTTCTTATGAGCCAATTCAACAATCTGCCCCAATTCTGAATCAGATGCATAACGTATCGCCCATTCTACGGCGCCGCATTCCAGAATACCGCGGAAATAACAGAGATTCGACAATTCTATAAAAGAGAGCTGCTTGATAATGTAGCCCTTGCGTGGAATCTTTACCAGCAGGCCCTCCTGACACAGACAATTCAAAGCCTCTCTTGCAGGAGTCTTGCTGACATCAAACTTATGCGAAATCTCAGATTCCGTAATAAACTGACCTGACTCATAGACACAATTTGTGATATCTTCTCGAAGCTTTTCCAGAACAGCTATTGCTCTGGAGGTTTCAGCAGTGATAGCACGATTCATAGTTTTTCTCCCTGGATTATATATGGTATGTGATATTTGAACTATTTTTATTATATCTGCCATATTTAAAAGATACAATATTGCAATATTCACAAAATATATTGTCTAAAAAATATGGAATTTCTATTAAATTGTCGAAAATATATATTTTTATTGACAATTATTTTGTCAAATATTATAATTAGAATATCAGTGATATATCACAGATATTCCATAAGAATCCACTCGATTATTATGATGATATTTGAACAGAAATCAAAGAACCCGCGGCAGTCGCCAAATGTACATGCAAGCATGCCCGCTTGGCTCGTTGCCCGCGAAAATAAATGATCGAAAAAGGAGGTATCTGGGATGAGCCAGGTTGAAGAGAAAAAAATTGTGACTGATACAACTGGACAAGATGGAGAATTTATGTTGGAACCTGTACCTATGTCTAAGCGGCGTTCTACACGTAGCCAGATCATGGTATGGATCGGATTCGGATATGCTGTAACCGGACTTATTGTCGGCGGAACCTTAGGAGGCTATGGAAATAGCGGAGGCCTTCCGCCTATGCAGGCTTTTTGGGCGATATTTCTTGGTATGGGCTCACTGTTTCTGATTACTTCTTTTCTGGGGATCGCAGCACAGAAAACAGGACTGAACCTCTCTCTGCTGTCCCGTTATTCATATGGAAGTAAAGGATTTGTCGTTCCGATGATCGTTATGGCTTTGCTGACGCTGGGGTGGTTTGCAAGTATTCTAGGCATGATCGGAGATATATGGGGAGCGTTTATCGGCAATCCTTCAGGAATAATCGTATTTGACCCTGTGAAATTCGGATTCGAAGGTATTGCACCGATCACTTTAGAGGTATTTCTTCTTTGCATTATCTGGGGAGCTGTATTTACATTTACTGCAATCAAAGGAATGGGCGCTATTGAAAAAATTGCAGACATATGCGCGCCTCTGATCATGATCGTAGCGATCGTAGTTGGCGTGATCTTTGTCACACAGAGCGGAGGAGTCTCCACATTTTTGAATAAGGCATCAAGCCTTGGAGGACTTGGACTTGGAAATGGAATCACAGCAGTTGTGGGAAGCTGGATTGCCGGCGCAGTTATGGGTGTGGACTTATTCCGATTTAATAAAAATGTAAAAGCTGTTTTCTGGTGCGCTGCATCCTGCTTCATCTTCACTAATCCGATCCTCAACGTAGTCGGATATATCGGCGCCGTGCATATCGGAGAATATAATTACGTGATCTGGATGCTGGGTGTGAATCTGCTTGTGGCTCTGTTGGGTGTGTTTGTGTGGACAACGGCGTTATGGACCACCGATAACAGCGAGCTTTACTGTAACGCACTGTACACCGGACCTTCATTGGATGCATTCGGAATCCATGTAAGCAGAAAGAAATTAGTTGCTGTGTGCGGTATTCTGGGAACACTCTTAGGTGCGCTTGCATTCTACCAGTTATTTTTTGCCGATTTCATCAATGTGCTCGGTTCTATGGCGCCGCCGCTGTGTGCTCCTATTCTGGCAGATTATTTTGTCATAGGAAAGCGGAAAAATAAAAAATACAGCACTGAACTCTTGAACAAGCATCCGGCAGTCCGTTGGGCAGGCGTCGTCTCTTTCGCAATCGGAGCGATCCTGGGGTATGTCTTCCAGTATATCGTCCCGCTGCCTTATGGACTTCCCGCAGGCCTGTTTGCAATGGTCGTATCCTTCATAATTTATATTCTGATTTACAATCTGACCCCTGATGCAAGAATCGATGATAAAATGGTAAAAGAAATTTAACCTGGATTTATAAGGAGAGGATATGGTTTAATATCGATCCTCTCCGGCATTGGAGGCAGAGATGAAAAAGGTATTGTTATTGACGACAGGGGGGACCATTGCTTCAAGACCGACGCAACAAGGCTTAATCCCTGATATCACTTGTCAGGACATTATTCAGATGCTTCCTGTACCGCGGGATAACTTTTTAATAGACAGCAGGGATATATTCAGTCTGGACAGTTCAAATATACAGCCGGAAGAGTGGCAGTTCATGGCTGAGATCATCGCAGAAGCGCTGCCTCATTACGATGGCATTATCATTACACATGGAACGGATACCATGGCCTATACAGCCTCCGCTCTCAGCTATATGCTGCAGAATTTGGATAAGCCCATAGTCCTGACCGGAGCACAGGTTCCGATCGAGCAGATGTTCACGGATGCAAAAATGAATCTGCAAGTCGCATTTGCCGCTGTGAATATGGAACTCCCCGGTGTTATGATCGCATTTAACGGAAAAATCATAAACGGATGCCGTTCGGTAAAAGTACGGACTCTGGGATTTGACGCTTTTGAGAGTATCTCAGCTCCTTATATGGGCGAAGTTTTTGCAGATGGAATACACATAGGAAGTAAAAATGCCCTCAGTGCAGAGAAAAGGATGTTCAAACTAAAAAACTCTCTCTGTACAGATGTATTTTTACTGAAACTGATCCCCGGTACAAGCCCGGATATCTTTGACTGGCTGCAGCAGAAGCACTACCGCGGAATTGTGATAGAAGCTTTTGGTATGGGCGGCACACATTTTGAACGCAGAAACCTGATCCCAAAATTAAAAAAACTTGTTGCAAATGATGTAAGTGTCGTTGTGTGCAGCCAATGCCTTTATGAAAAAAGCGACTTGTCTCTGTACGAGGTGGGACGCCGGCTCCTGGAATGCGGTGTGATACCCGGAAGAGATATGACAACGGAGGCAATTGTTACAAAATTAATGTGGGCATTGGGGCAGACACAGAATCCAACGGAAGTAAGGCAGATCTTCGATACTAATTATGCCGGCGAGGTTACACTGTAATTCACAAAAATGGTACACACTAAAGAAAATGAAAAAGACACAGTCTGAGACTGTAAAATAAACTGTGTATTGTCGTAAATTGGTATGTAAAATCTTGTTTTTTCGACATTTCTAAAATCAATTCCCAGTGCCGATTTTTTTACAATTACCGTTATTTTTCGACGCTATTTTCG
>CAJTGB010000098.1 GCA_910575835.1 Lachnospiraceae bacterium
CTCTGGCATAAATCTACAATACGGTCAACCGCACGAACTCCGCGCATATTTGCGTAAGTAACAACAGCATACAGCATGATTGGGTTGTACCCGGTTCTTCCTTGGTCAGAATAACAGGCAAGCAGGCCTGAAAAATCTAAATCCTCCATCACTTTTTTCAGGGTATAGACTGGATCGTCGTCGGGTAAAGCCAATTCATAGAAGTTAAAATTAATTTTTTGTTGCCCAAACTCAAAAAAGTCGTTATAATAATCTTGTTTTAGCATGGTTCCATTATAACATGGAACGGGGAGAAGATGGTTGTCGTTAGCCATCTTTTTTCTCTTTTGTGGAAAAATTTTCAGGGGGCGATGTGACTCGTATGAATCACATCGCCCCCTGTTATGGACTATCTATTTCCCGACAGCCCCTTTTTTTCATGCCATAGAAAAAGTGACAATACATAATTGACAAAATTTATCAAGCGTATTACAATTAGTACATGGAACGGGTTCCATAAATAAAGAAACAATAACAACGGTATTTGATAATGGAATAAGAAGATTTAAATTGCAAATTAAGTGGAAACGGTTCTATATTCATGAAGGAGGAGACGGATGAATACAGGAAAGTATACAAGGTTAGAGATATTTTCGAAGGCGCTGCAGGCAGGAGGGAGTATCTGTGTGATTTCAGATGACGGGGAATGCCGGAGGTTCTCCGGGGGAGAGGCATATTATAAATGGATCAAAGTTCCGGTGGCTAAGAATACAGGGTATGAGATCTTCTGTGAGAACTGCCGGGTTTCCATCTGTTATCTGAGCGGGTGCGAGAATATTCTGGACGAGGGCGTTTGCTATCTGGAACAGGACGAGAATGGCAGATTTGTGAAGAAGGACGAGACGGACTGGTATGATTCGCCGATCCGTGAGGCTTATCATTTTACTCCCTGGAAGAACTGGATCAACGACCCCAACGGACTTTGCTGGTTCCAGGGATATTATCATATGTTCTATCAGTTTAATCCCCATGGACAGAAGTGGTCTCATATGTACTGGGGGCATGCGGCGAGCAGGGATCTGATCCATTGGATCCATCTTCCGGTAGTGTTAGAGCCGCAGGAAGAGATCCTTGCTCATCCGGAAGAGTTGGCGGGAGGTGCATTTTCGGGCTCTGCGGTAGTTAGGGGGGATGAGGTAGTCTTCTATCTGACCCGAAGCCAGGGACTTCCGGTTGACGGCGTACAGACCGTACAGCAGCAGTGGATGATGAAGAGCAGCGATATGCTGCATTTTACAGAAGAGAAGCTGCTGATCGGGGAAAGGCCTTCGGGGGCGTCCTTTGATTTCCGGGACCCTAAGGTGATGAGGGCGGACAAGAAATGGTATATGGTTCTTGGCAGCACCCTTGACGGGAAGGCAGCGGTCCTGTTGTATGAATCCGGGGATATGGAACACTGGAATTATACCGGTCCGCTGCTGACGGAGGAGGAAGAGGGGATTCGCTGTGTGGAATGTCCTGACTTCATAGAACTGGATGGGAAATATCTGCTCATCGGTGCGTTGATGCATCACCAGGATACTTTCGGCAGATACCAGATGAGCAGATATTATGCCGGGGAATTCAGAGATGGTATATTTACGGAAGAGAACAGGGGATGGTTTGATTTCTGCGGCAACTGTTACGCGATGCAGAGCTTCGAGCATGAGGGGCGCAGGATCAGTATCGGGTGGATCTCGGATTTCTACGGAGAGCATCACGAGGTAGACAACGGCGTCTGCGGGAGTATGACGATTCCGCGGGAGATGCACATCAGAGATAACCGGCTGTACCTGACTCCGGTGAAGGAGATAGAAGCGTTGAAAGCAGAAGCCCTGTACCGGGGACGGGGAGAAGAGATCTGTCTTAATGAGATCGTTCCGAATACCTATAAGGCAGAGCTGGAATTCAGTGAAGATACGCATTTCTCCATCTGCCTGTCTGAGAATGAAGGCAGCAATATGTGGCTGATCAATGATGAGAAAGGGCTTCGGATCAAGACGCACGGGGTGAAGAGCGAGCATATTACATTTCCTGCGGATGTTAAGGAAGTGGAGAAGCTGGAGATATTCGTAGACCGGCGTACCGCAGAGATCTATGTGAATGACGGGGAAGCGGCGGGAACCAAGTTGTTCTATGATACATCGGACAATGGATGTTTCATATTACATACAGACACACCTGAATGCATCAAGAGGGCGGAAGTTTTCCGCATGAGATCAATCTGGGAGAGATGAGAAAGGAGCAGGAAAGATGAGAAAAAGAGCAGTTGCAGCCTTGCTTGCGGCCGTGATGGTATCAGGTGCTTTCACGGGATGCGGGAAGACGAAGGAGCGGGTGAATGAAGAGGGAGAATCGGTGATAACCGTGTGGAGCCCCAGCGATGAGCCGGCGATCGAGGAATGGTGGATCGACAAGATCGAGGAATTCAACCAGGCGCATGAGGGTGAGATCGAGCTTCGCCGAGAAGCTATCGTGCGCGCGGACTCTTATGCGTATGAGGATAAGGTCAACGCGGCGATCACGTCCAATGACCTGCCGGATATCCTGTATGTGGACGGACCGAACGTGTCGATCTACGCGGCCAATGAAGTGACCCTTCCGCTTGATGATTTTTTCCCGGAGGAGGAATGGGCGGATTTCTTCGATTCGTCGAAGCAGCAGAATACTTATGACGGGAATATCTACGCGGTGGGCGCTACCGAGAGTTCCGTTGCATTGTATTACAACAAGGATATGCTGGATGCAGCGGGCATTGACGTGCCTGAGAGCAAAGAGGATGCCTGGACCTGGTCCGAATACTATGAAGCGGCAAAGAAGCTCACCAAGGACGGAGTAGTGGGAACGAATATCATCATGGATAAGGGCGAAGGGCTTTCGTATGTATTGGAACAATTCTGGATATCTAACGGAACAGATTTTGTCAATGAGGACGGAAGCTCTGCAGAAGGGTATCTGAACAGCGCCGAAGGCGTAGAGGCGGCGAAGTTCTTGAACAGCCTGATTCAGGACGGTTATGCCAATATCGACCCGATCCAGAAGGAATTCCATAACGGCAAAGCGGCAACCATGCTTGGAGGCTCCTGGGAGGTGGCGACGCTGGAGAAGGATTATCCCGACCTGAACTGGGGTATTACTTATTTCCCGGTGGCAGACGGAGACGGGATCTTGACGTCGCCTACCGGAGACTGGGCTGCTTCTGTCACGAAAAATGTCCAGGATAAGGATGCGGTAAAGGAAGTAATGCAGTTCTTATTTTCCGCGGATAATGTAACCACCTACGCGCAGGCGATCTCGAAGCCGCCTACAAGGGAATCGAGCTATGATGTCCTGGAAGAATACAATGAATATCCGCGTTCCGTCTTCAAGGAACAGCTTATGGAGACCGGACATCCAAGGCCGAGAACGCCTTCCTACAGCGTGCTGACGGCAGAGTTCGCGGAGGCTATGCTGAATATCTTCGCCGGCGTGGATCCGCAGGAGGCGCTTGACGCGGCGGCGGCAGCCATGGACAAGGATTATAACAAATATTATGCGAATGATTAACGAGGAAAAGGGGGATTGGTTATGCACAAATCAGTAAACAAAGTGAGTGAGAGAAAAGCAGCATACATATTCATTCTTCCGGCAGTCGTCCTGCTGGCAGCATTCTTGATCTATCCGTCTCTGCAGACGGTTCGGTATGCATTTACGGATTATAATATCATGCGCCCTGACCGGATTGTGTTCTGCGGGTTCAATAATTTTGCAGAACTGTTCCAGGATGAGGATTTCTGGATAGCGGTGAAGAATA
The DNA here is from genome assembly GCA_910575835.1 of Lachnospiraceae bacterium. Classification (GTDB taxonomy): domain Bacteria; phylum Bacillota; class Clostridia; order Lachnospirales; family Lachnospiraceae; genus Sporofaciens. The sequence continues at coordinate 3,812 of CAJTGB010000098.1, forward strand.
CGCTCTATTTTACCGTTCTGGTTGTACCGTTCCAGACGGTGCTTGCGTTAGCGCTGGCGCTCCTGATATCTTCCAGGAGAAAAGGCGTGGCGATCTTCCGTGCGGCGTATTTCAGCCCGCAGGTTACATCTATGGTAGTTGTTGCGATCCTCTGGACGGTTATGTACAATTCAAGCCCGGACAGCGGTCTTCTGAACGCTTTGCTTGTGAATCTGGGGCTGGAGCCGTGCGGATTCCTGAACGATCCGGATACAGCGATGAACTCGATCATATTCATGTCTGCATGGCAGGGAGCCGGATATCAGATGATGATCTTCCTTGCCGGACTGCAGGGAATCTCCGCGGAACAGTATGAGGCGGCTTCGATCGACGGCGCCGGGAAGATCGCAAGCTTCTTCTATGTGACGCTTCCGGGGCTTAAGAATGTGATCCAGTATGTTGTCATGATCACGGTCATTCAGGCGATGAAGCTCTTCACGCAGCCTTATGTTATGACCAAAGGCGGACCTCAGAATTCTACCAGGACGCTGGTATACTATATCTATGAGCAAGGCTTCCAGAAGAGGAACTTCGGGTATGCCTGTGCGGTGGCGGCGATATTCTTCGTGATCGTGATCAGCCTGTCACTGGGAATGAAGAAGATCATCAAAGCGGATTAGACCGGGGAGGAATAATACTATGACGAAGAGAAAAACATTAGGGAATATTGCGTTTTATCTTGGCAATACGTTGATCGCACTGATATTTGTATCACCGCTGATCTGGATGATCTCATCATCCCTGAAACCGGAAGCGCAGATTTTTAAAGGGCTGAATTCGCTGTCCACATTTATTCCGACGGGCGCGTCCCTGAGCAATTATGCGGAAGTATTTCAGCGGATCAATATGTGGAAATTTATCGGGAACAGTTTGTTCTATGTACTGGTGATCATCCTGCTGGATCTGCTGGTGAACTCCATCTGCGGATATGCGCTGGCGAAGTTTGAATTCAAAGGGAAGAATCTCTTATTGACGCTTGTGATCAGTCTGATGGTATTTCCGGCGGAGGCGATCATGCTTCCGATGTACAGAGAGATGGCTGATCTGGGATGGATCAATTCCTGGGCGTCGCTGATCGTGCCGTTTGTCGCAAAATGCTTCAGCATCTATATGTTCAGACAGTTTTTCCTGGACATTCCGAATGAGCTCTTAGAAGCAGCGTCAATCGACGGGTGCGGTCCGGTCAAGACATTCTTCCAGGTAGTAATGCCGATCTCGGGGACCGTGTATGCGACCATATTTATCCTAGATTTTGTCGCGCACTGGAATGATTTTATGTGGCCTTTGCTGGTGGTTACAGGAGAAGAGAAGCGCACGATCCAGTTGGCGATCCAGACCTTCTTTGGATCGAAGCCGATCAATTACGGGCCGATCATGGCGTCTCTGACGATTTCCGCGATCCCGATGCTGCTGATGTTTATCTTCCTGCAGAAATATTATGTAGAAGGTATCGCGCAGACAGGGATCAAGGGCTAATAAGAAAAAGGAGAGGGAGCTATGGCAGGAGTGTTTCGTATGGACAGCAGATTGTTTCAGATCGTGGAGAAAACGGTCAATCTGATCAAATTAAATATCATATGGGTTCTGTGTTCGCTTCCGTTGGTGACTGCGGGCGCGGCGTTATGCGCCCTTCACGTGACGGCAGTGAGGATTCTTGAAGGTGAAGAAGGATATGTATTCCGGGACTTCTGGAGGGTATACCGAAGCAAGATGAGACTGTCCCTGAAGTTATGGCTCCCGCTTCTTGCTGCGGCTTTTGCACTTGGCTTCGACTATATGTTTTGGCGGGAAGTAGAAGGGAATCTTGCCGAAAGTATGCGGGTGTTGATCTGTGTCCTGTCAGGGATGTGGATCGCACTTGTGATCTATGTATTTCCGCTTGCGGCGAGGATGGAGACGGATGCGGGAGTAACCTGCCGCAACGGGCTCCTGCTGCTGTTCAAGTATCTGCCGCAGTCTGTGTATCTGCTCTTTATCTCAGGTGTCTTTCTTGCGGCGGCGCTTTTGTGGATGCTGGTGTTTGCTGCGGGAGTGCTCGCGGGAGGTTCGCTTCTGGCTGCGGTTCATGGGAAGATGCTGATGTGGATATTTGAGAAGGAGAAGATTGAAATATCATGACTGCATATAATTATGATGGGGCTGTCGGGAAATAGATAGTCCATAACAGGGGGCGATGTGATTCATACGAGTCACATCGCCCCCTGAAAATTTTTCCACAAAAGAGAAAAAAGATGGCTAACGACAACCATCT
>CAJTGB010000099.1 GCA_910575835.1 Lachnospiraceae bacterium
ACATAGTTGTTTCCTCCTAAAATTTTTCTACCAATTTTTTCCAACTAATCACAGTATTGTCGAATTCATTATCCATTATATAAAAATGGATGTGTCGAATAATCTGTGATGATTTACACAGATTATTTTACACACCCGGGGCAGATAATATTTATATGATCCACATCTGCCCCATACTCCCACCACTTCTGTCAATTAAGGTACTCATAATGCATACTGAATTTGGATGAAATCACGGCCTCTGTTAATTATTCTCTTTTTACCTGTTCTATGAAAACCATTCTTCTCATAAAAATTCCGTGCATTCAAATTCATTTCCAATGTCCATAATACAATCTTATATTTGAAATATTTCCTCTTAATATAATTCATACATGCCGTACCATAACCTTTATGGCAATATTCATGCAATATATAGATACTTGAAAGTTCACATGTATCATCAGCAATCTTAATTTTGAGTAACCCAATATAGGCATCATCTTCTGACATTAAATAATATTGAATGTTTCCATGCCGGCTATTAAGAAATTCTTCTTTTCTTTTTTGTGCAGAATCCTGCTTTAGAAATTCTTCTGGAAACAGACCTGTATACGCCTGTTTCCATGACCTTGAATGTATATTTCCAATAATATCCGCATGTGCTGTATTTGCTGATATAATTTCCAACTTATCCTGCACCCCTCTTGAAATATCAGATTAACTACATCAAAAGTCAGAAATGAATGTACATTCTCCTAAGAGTCAAAATCACCGCCGCTTGAAGGACATAAGCAATGTAATTATATAACTGCTTCATATCAGTCAACGCTTCATTGTAACCTTTTCCCAATTTTTGATGGATATCTTCTGTTGCCATGGGAACACCTTGTTGCTGTTTTTTCCATGATCATATCTCCTCGTATAATAAGTTTGTAGGCAAGAAAAACAGCTTACAGTTATGGTCATTGCTTCAAACCTCCTGCAAAGTATTTGCTTTTCTTACATTGTAACGTCATTATCGTTACATTTCAAGCATTGATTTTTCAGATCGTTTTCTGCAAACCGTCCCCCAGCGTCCCCACATCAGCATACATCTGACCGCCTCATCCATGCAAAACCCTGCATAGATACCCACAATTCCCCACTCCAACACAATACCCAAAATATAAGAAGCACCCACGCCAAATACCCACATTGAAACCACGCTCAGCGCCACACAATAATATACATCCCCTACCCCTTTTAACGAATTGCTGAACATAAAATTACCAACCTTGAATAGCAGCGTAAACGCTTCTAAACAAATAATATCTTTCGCAATTTCTATAACAGCCTGATCAGTTGTGAAAAAGCTTAGAATCAAACCACTCGCGGATATTATGAAAAGGTTTATGACAAGCACCGTGATGATTCCGATCCCAATATTTTTATAACACTTTCGGCATAAAACTTCGTATTCTTTCTCTCCGTATAAATATCCGACGATGATTCCCGTAGCAATGCCCATTGAGTTTGGAATAAGTGCTGCAAACAACATAACATTCATAGCATATATCTTGGCTGCTAATACATAACTTCCCATTGATACCAGTAACATGGTAACCACCAATTGAGAGACCTTATAAGAGATATTCTCGCCCGCAGCCGGAATTCCATACCGCAGTAATAACCTTATATTCTCGGCAGATATCGGACAACTTCTTCTAACCTTCAGCATTTTATTGCCGGAAAAACACATCATTACAAATCCTGCAAAATTGCTGAACACCGTCACAGCGGCTACCCCTAAAATATAATCATAATTATATTTTAAAGGATCAGATACCACCAATGCATCCCCTATAATATTTAATATATTGGTAAATATACCGATGTACATTGCATATCTGCCTCTTGCGAATATTCGGTAAACAGCAGTAAAAACCGTATTCCCTCCCTGGAACACTAAGCCCATAGATATTACAATAAAATATGTTCTCGTTCCCTCTCTCATATCGTTAGGTATATTCATGATATTTAAAATAAGATTATTACCTATCAACAAAATAACCGTCAAAAAAATACTTGCAATTAGTGTACAAGCCAGAGCATCCCTTGATATCCTGCACGTATCTTCCGTTCTCTTCTCTCCTAGATATTGCGCCCCCACTATTGATATTGATGAGCTTATAATTACATATGTAAGTAAAATCACCGAAACGATCTGATTGGCATAACCCACCGAAGCCACCGCCGTATCTGAACAAAAACTTAAAAACCATACGTCTGCCGCTCCAAATAAGATCTGAAAAAAGGATTGCAAAATAATCGGAATACTCATCGATAATGTATTATAATAATCTTTCTGCCGCATAGATATTCCCTCCTAACCATTCTTTTTTATAATCTATTATTTCTACTATAAATTTGCTATACAATAATTAAATATTCTTATACGATTTTTAAAGATGGTGTCCAAACACAAAAATATCTATTGAAAAACAATACATTTTGGGATATATTTGAGACGAGGTGATAACATGTTTCAGATAACAGATTTAGTGAATAATGAAAAGAACCGTTCCTTTTCCCCCTGTATTCCGTTCTTTTACGGAATAGAATGCTGCACTAAAGGACATTCATACGGTCCCAGAATACGTGATTATATATTGATCCACTTTGTATTATCCGGCAAAGGAATTGTTGATGTTGATGACACAGAATATAACCTGACATCTGATCAGGCTTTCATTATTCCTGCTAATTCAAAATGCCGGTATATCGCCGACAAGTCGGAACCATGGGAGTATTGCTGGGCGGCATTTTATGCTCCATCAGACATCTTATCGATGATATTGCCCGTTCCTTCAGAACCTCATATATACCATAATATAAATGCTCAATATATTAAAAAAATTATTTTAAAGATTATCGCCAAACATTTTTCTTTTCAAAAAAATATATATTCAGAAAAAGAATTTGACAGCAGCCATTTTCATCTGGCCACCAATTTTGATGTAGCCTTTTCCTATGATATGACGGCATCTCTCTATCAGATCCTTTCATACATCATTACGCGGAATAAGGGAATATCCACAGAAAAAAAGCAGCGTTTACATGATATTAAGAAATACATTGACTGCTACTACAACGAACCTATACAGGTACAAACTATTGCCAGAGAATTTGCTATTCACCCGAATTATCTAACTTCGGCATTTAAAGAAGAATTCGGTATATCACCGAAGCAATATATTATTGATAAACGGATCTCTGCTGCCTGTAATTTTTTAGAAACTTCCGCTTATTCTATCAAAGATATATCTTATATGGTCGGTTACGAGAACCAACTGGAATTCAGTCAGCTATTCAAAAAAGCAGTAGGAAAATCTCCTACCGCTTACCGAAGTAAATATATTACCTAAAAAAGAAAAGATTTATCGCAAAGGGACTTCATACACCGTACCGCGCCGCATGCCGCTTCTTCCTCATACGGAGGAATCTCTATCCTTAATCCGAACATTTCTTCTGCCAACTTCTGCATCAGAGGATTTTTCCGCAATCCGTTCCCCGCCCCGGCCAGACGATGCGCTTTCCTTCCCGTCAGTTCGCACATCTCAATATAATACTGATGCAGTTCATCCAATATTCCTATGATCACCCCTGCCGTCAGCGCGCCCGGATGAAAATTCTCTGTACTGATTCCTGCAATCTCTCCTCTCTTACCTGGATCGCTGCGGGTTCCTGAAAAGGTTGTCCTAACCTTCCATGCCGCATCAACCCCGTACTGCTCTATAAAATCACTTGCCTGCTCATACATGATCTTATAATGATCCCCTCCTACCCTGCCGGACACTTCTCTGTAGAATTGCTCCAGCATCGCGTAAGCCCGTCCTCCGCAAAGAGACGATCCCGCCAATATATAACTGTCCTTCATACATGGGCGAAGTTCCAGGTTTCCATTACACGCGGTATAATTCTCCGAAGCAAACGTCACCTGGCTTCCGGTGCCGATATTGATCAAAACCGTATCATAGAGATCGTCAACAGATCCAAAAAAGCTTGCCTGATTATCCCCGATCGCTCCCATGACCGGAATCCCTTCGGCCGTCTCTCCGGTAATAAAATGTTCGGTCCGAATCTTCGGCAGAAAGGAAATGTCGGTCCCCGCTTCCTTCAGCGCATCGTACATAAATTCCTTCTTCTCTAAGTCGAAGCATCCCCAGCTTGCCGCCATATCCATGCCGATCACCGGCTCTGTACGTCCGCAGAGCTTCATTCCGACATAATCGCTGATCGTAGTCATCTTCTTTGCGTCTCTTGGAATTCTTCCCTTCTTCTGAAGATAATAATGCGTGGCCAGACCATATCCTGCTGACACCGCTCCCGCCGCTTCCTTCAATATCTGTACGCTGCTCCTTCTGCCGTCAAGAAGCTTGTCTCCGCTGCCGTCCTGCCAGGTATACAGCGGGCTGACCGCATTGCCTTCCTCATCTACATACAGCATTCCGTGCATCTGCCCGGTAAGGCCGATACCGGAAGGAATTCCATAGATACGGATCAATGCTTCTGTCTTTTCTTTGGTGATCTTATAGATCCTCTCTGGATCCTGTATCTTTTCTTCAGGCGTACCTCCGGTAAGAAAAGACCTATGCTCTGCCGTCTCGCGGGCAATCAGATTCCCGCTTTCTTTCTCTATAAGTACAATACTGACCGATGTTGTACCGATATCTATTCCCATGATATTCATAGACATTACCACCTTTTGTTGGTATTGTACCAAGTCGCTACCGCGACGGCTAGCCCTAAGTACGTGAAACCACCACTTTTTTCAAAAAAAGTAGCAGTTTTTGAATATATGTTGTATTATTGAGATACCCCTATCACAATAATAAACACAAACCGCCAACTGCTATGTTTAGTTTACCATGGATTTTTCTACTCAACAACTACATATTTTATTTTTTATCCGTCCACCGCCTCTTTTTGGAATGTAACAGGATTACTTTTTCCACTCATTACATTTCAAAGGAGATTTTTACTATGGACAAATATTTAGAT
>CAJTGB010000100.1 GCA_910575835.1 Lachnospiraceae bacterium
CGAAAATAGCGTCGAAAAATAACGGTAATTGTAAAAAAATCGGCACTGGGAATTGATTTTAGAAATGTCGAAAAAACAAGATTTTACATACCAATTTACGACAATACACAGTTTATTTTACAGTCTCTGCTGACCGTTTGATATGGACGTTTCCCGATTTCCTGTTGTTCCTCTATCTCATCTAATCTTTTTCCTTCCATAAAGGCAACGATTTCTTTATAGGTTGAAAGATGGTTTTCTTTTTTTACTTTATCTGTTTTAAATGCAAAATAAACTGCAATTGCACACAGTACACCCCAAGGAATCATTCCATACCAGCCCATGAAAGCTATAAACGGAACAAGTGAAATGACCGTAAGAATTAAAAATACAGCATATATACCTGCATATTTATTAAGCTTTTTAATTTCTGTTTCCTTGATTTCTTTTTTCATAATTTCAACATCTCCTTTAATTAGTTGGTCAAGAGATACGTTGAATACAGAACTTAGCAGTAATACGCTATGAATATCTGGATAGTTTTTTCCTGTTTCCCAATTAGAAACGGTCTGTCTGCTTACATAGACCTTTTCAGCCAGTTCTTCTTGAGAAATTCCCATATTACTGCGGTATTTTTTTATTTGTGTGCCAACTTCCAACTTTTTCCTCCTTCCTTCGTTTGTCAATTGATCTGTATCCTTGAACCATCAGAATCTTATCATTCAACAAACCCAACTTCTACCAAAAAGATTTGACTTTAGCCAAAATCCTTATGTCAAATCCTTTTGACATAGGGATTTAGCTATGTTTATTATAATCCTACTTATCTTTTGTGGGAATACTGTTTTTTGGAAAAGGCAGGTCCAATGCCTTTGAGTGACCAAATGTGTTAAAGCGAGGTATGCCTGTGAGAAGCAGGTGTAAAACAGCAGCCTGCAACATGGAATAGAATAATGCTGAATAATTGAAAATGCGGCTTGAGACAAATCTGATAATTTGCTATAGTATAAAAAGTAATAGTTGGATAGGCAATTAAAATCAAGGTTTGGAGGAAAGTGACATAATGTGTAAGAAAAATCTTAGTGAAACAGAAGAAAAAACGATAAATCATTTTAGATACTATTTTAATAATAAGAAGAGCTTTGCATTGATCGGTGAATATGTAGTTGTTGAGTTAGCGGATGAAAATTCTGGAGATATAGAAAAGCTTGAACAGGAAGCATTAGAAAATATTTCGCAGGTACTTGATTATCCGCCGGATTTCTGTACATATGTTATGGATGATATGTTTGGCTTAATAAGCATGAACTTTGGAATATATGGAGTTACTTCAGAGCCGTTATCTGATGAAGAGATAGAGACAGGCAAAATGAACATTGCTGCAGCTCTTGCTGTGAGAAGTTTATGTCTGGAAGCATGTGAAAATGGCAAGATTATCACTATAGTCGAACAAGATAGATAGATTCTGCAAAAAGAGAGGAAACTTTAATGTCAGACAAAATACTGATCGTTGACGATGAAGCTGAGATCGCGGATTTGATCGAGGTTTATTTAGGCAATGAAAATTATACTGTTTTTAAGTTTTATTCTGCAAAAGAAGCTCTTGAATGTATTAATACAACAGATCTTGACCTCGCTATCTTAGATATAATGCTGCCGGAGATAGACGGTTTCACACTGTGCCGGAAGATCCGTGAGGAGCACACATATCCGGTCATCATGCTGACGGCCAAGGATGAGGAGACGGATAAGATCACAGGACTTACTCTCGGTGCGGACGATTATGTCACAAAACCGTTCCGCCCGCTTGAACTGGTAGCGAGAGTCAAGTCCCAGCTCCGCCGGTACAAGAGGTATAATCCTGCGCATTCCAAAGAAGAAGAGAAGGCCGGCGACTGTGATACGCTCAGCCATTCCGGTTTGGTGATGAGATTGAAGACACATGAATGCTACCTGAATGAAAAACCTCTTGTATTAACGCCTACAGAGTTCTCGATCTTACGCATTCTGCTGGAGAATAAGGGCCGCGTGATCAGTGCGGAAGAATTATTTCACAAGATCTGGCAGGATGAGTATTACACCAAATCCAATAATACGATTACCGTTCATATACGTCATCTCCGTGATAAGATGAACGACACTTTAAGTAAGCCCAAATATATAAAAACAATATGGGGAGTTGGATATAAAATTGAAGGATAACGTAAGAAATGAATACGCGGAATTTCAAGCGAAGATCACGCGCCGATTTTGTATCAATGCCGTTATCTCCGTTGCGACGGTAATGCTGCTATATTTCCTGCTGTGGAGACAGCGGGGCGGAGACGGGGTTGTCTGGTTTCTGGAATATTTTATGAGGATCGAACATGAGCAGGCTTTTCTCATATATCACTATTACTTCAGAAATTTTAAAGAAATATTCTTTGCGGCTGCGATCATTTTTATATTTGCTGTTTTGCTCTGGGGGTTATTCAGGTGGATCACTCAGTATTTCAAAGAAATCAACCAAGGTATTGATGCGCTGCTTGCGGAAGATATCAAGAAGATACATTTATCGGCGGAGATGGTGCCTTTTGAACGCAAGCTGAATGCAGTGAAGCAGGAATTAGAGAAACAGAAGCGTGAAACAGCGCTGGCAGAACAGCGTAAGGATGAATTGGTAATGTATCTTGCCCATGATATCCGCACCCCGCTTACATCGGTGATCGGGTATCTGAATCTTCTGGAGGATGAGCCTGATATGCCTGTTGACAGACGGGCAAAAAATGTTCATATCACATTAGATAAAGCTTACCGGTTAGAAGAGATGATAGATGAGTTCTTCGAAATTACCCGTTATAATTCAAGGCAGATCAGGCTATCGAAAGAGCCGGCGGACCTGTATTATATGCTGATGCAGTTATCCGATGAGCTTTCGCCGGTTTTTGCGCCTCACGGCAATTCGGTCGTGTTAGACGTTGACGAGGATCTGATGATCTGTGCTGATACTGATAAGATAGTACGAGTATTCAGTAATATTTTGAGAAATGCGGCGGCATACAGTTATGCAGACACAGAGATCATCATCTCGGCCGAGGAAAAGGACGGACAGACGGTGATATCTTTTCAAAATGAGGGAAATCATATTCCGGAAGCAAAGTTATCCTCTCTCTTTGATAAATTTTATCGTTTAGATAAGGCGCGTATCTCTGATACAGGCGGCACAGGCCTTGGACTGGCGATCGCAAAGGAGATTGTCATTTTGCACGGCGGATCCGTCAGCGCTGCCAGCGAAGGCGACACGGTTACGATTACGGTGAAGATACCTTCTTCTTAGGATTTTCTTAGGAATTTAACAATCTCATATTAAAGTCCTTAATGCCTTTGTTCAGTACAATAGATACTGAACAGAGGCATTATTGGTATATCGGAAAGGAGCTTTATTATGACAGGAAAATATGATTGGAATAAGAGAAGGAAGAAGGTACATCGCGGCCGCAGGAACAGGCGGATGGGGGGCATACAGATAGCAGGCGTTCTTGTTGTGATTCTGATATTTTTTGTTATGCTGATCGGATTTGTCAGTAATACAGGCGCTCCTGTTGAGGCTTCCGGTTCTAACAGATCGGACAAGGAGTTCCCGTGGTATCTGACCTTGGTAAATTATCAGAATCATATCCCGGAAGATTACGAGCCGAAGCTGGTAGAAGTACAAGGCAAAGAACAGGTAGATGAACGTATCTATGAACCATTGATGGAGATGTTAGAAGCCGCAAGAGAGGGGAACAGAGGGGAATTACCGCTTGTGGTGTCAGGCTATCGGACCGCAGAGAAGCAGCAAAGCCTTTATGATGAAAAGATTGCGGAATATCGGAAAGAAGGATATTCTGAGAGCGAAGCAGAAGAATTAGCAAAGCAATGGGTCGCCGTGCCGGGCTACAGCGAGCATCAGCTTGGTTTTGCGGTGGATATTAACGGAGCATCCTATGATGTGTATCTGTGGCTTCAGGAAAACAGTTATAAATACGGTTTTATTTTCCGCTACCCCGGAGATAAAACACAGATTACAGGGGTAGCGGAAGAAGTATGGCATTACCGTTATGTCGGTGTGGAGGCGGCGGCCAGGATGCATGAACAGGGGTTATGCCTGGAGGAGTATCTGGAAAATATTACGGGGTCTGGCAATTCTCTATAATTGCCTGTACCGCATGCCGCGTATCGATCAGCGGAAAATTGTATATCTAAAGGCGTTGAAGGCCAAGCGAAAATGTGAGCAAAAATGTGGATATAATGTTTCAATTGCACAAGAGAGGTTCTTGTAGTAAACTGAAATATAGATGTTAAGGAAAGAGGAAGTTATGGAAAAAATAACTCTTATAGCGGGAGCCATTTTAGCCATTCTGGCCGGCTACGCATACAATTCATATTCGAATAAAAATAAGATTCACAAGATGCTCTTGAAAAAGTTTGGCGAAAAACCAAAGCATAAGGAATATAATTTCGATGAGATCAAGATATTATGGAAGGAAACAAGAAGTGAGGGCTGCCTGGGAAATATAGACGATATAACCTGGAATGATCTGAGTATGGATCAGATCTTCGCAAGAATCAATGTGTGCTGCTCGTCTATAGGCGAGCAGTATTTATATCGAAGTCTGAGAACGATTAGTTATGATGATGCGAAGATGGAGTCTTTGGAAGAAAAGATCGTATTTGCAATAGAAAACCAGGATGACAGGGTCGATATACAAAAGAAGCTGCTGCGGATAGGCAAGAGAACGAACAGCTATTATATTCCGTCCTTTTTAAATGCATTAGAGAATTTTAAGCTGGACAAGATATGGGTCTATTATCTGCTGCAGATATTGTTGTTTCTTGCGATTGTACCAAGCCGCTAGCGCGGCGGCTAGCCCTAAGTATGTGAAATTACACTTTTTTCTTAAAATTTTCATTTTTCACAAAATAATAGTAGCAGTTTTTGTATATATGTTTTATTGTTGAATCACCACAAGACAACTTAAAA
>CAJTGB010000101.1 GCA_910575835.1 Lachnospiraceae bacterium
ACCAGAAAAAATCGAAACTGATGCAAACGAAAGGGCAGTTATCGAAAGATCAAAGCTGTTTTTTCGTTTGCACCACCTTCGATTCTTTCCTTAACGATTTGCCATTGACTTTATTTTACATTCCTTTCCGCAAAAATGAAATAAAATTCTTAATATTATAGAAAATAAAAAAGATAAATGTATGTGCGGGATTCTGTAGGTATCAATATTCGCAAGAAAATCCAAAAGTTTAGATTTTCCCACAATGCTTGTCTTTTGCTCTTTGATTTGGAATAGTGCGGTGCTGGCAGTCTTTCTCTTGTTTTTTTATTTCTGCTTCTTTACCATACATGAGCATTCGCGCCAGGGTTATCATTACCATAACCTTCCAGGAGGTTAATCACGCCCCACACTGCAAGCCTGGCTCCGATCGCCACGACCAATGTTTTTAAGATTCCGATTGCTGATGTAAAAAATGCCATATTAATACCTGAAACCAAAATCAGAATTTCACGGATTTTACCGTTTTGCACAAACAAAAAAACCGCCAGTATCTCCTGACGGTTCGCCCTTTCCAATTTGGTTTATCCTTTCTTTTTTATTGTTGTATTATTTTCTTTGTGCAATGGGCTGATTTCCCCAATCATAGGCTCTGCCCGGATTGGCTGCAGGATATGTTCCTGACCTACTGCCTTAATAGTAAAAGCCATTATCTCCCCTTTCTGACTTTGCGACACGATGTCGCAAACTTTCTCTTCTGGCTATGCTTCATACCTGCGCCTTACAAAATCCACTTTACGACACCGTGTCGTAAACTTTTTTGTATGCTTCAAAATCTACCTTGCGACATCGTGTCGCAAAGTTCAAGCCTGACATACAGCAAAAAGAATAGCTTCCCTGTCTATGCCCCCTGCCGATCCCCGCCTGCTGGCTCCGTTGTTCCCTCTGCAGTTTCCTCACTTCCGTCTACTTCATATAGATCAAATTCCTCCTTCATCCTGATTTTTAACTGGTGTTTCATATACGCCTCCACATCAAAGGCATTCTTCTTGTCATAATCCGATAACTGCTTGTACCGCTTATGCCTGGTAATATCGAACTTGTCACTCAGGAACGGGCGAACCCCACGCAGCTGTAGGATGCACTTATTCCCGTCCATAACGGCAAGCTCATCTCTGCTCATCAATTCTTTGCCACATTGTCAAGTGATGAATTGAACTTTTTACTTCGTCAACTAAAATTTCCTTAGAAAAATATTGCAAATTATTGTTACAAATACTATAATATTGTTGGTATATTTTTGATTTTGAAGTTAAGGGGGGATACCTATTTGAGCAATAAAAGCAGCCACAAAAAGAAACATAGAGCTCCATCAGAAATGAATGTATCTCAAGTTATTTTTCAAAGTGCTTCTTCCGCATTATCAACAATGGCTGATGAATATACAAAAGAACGTGAACGTGCAGGCATACTAGATAATAAATCAATTTCATTAATTACCATCTTAATCGCTTTATTAACCGTATATATACCACTTATTCCATTTGATACAGTTTACAGTACATATTTGAATGGCTCAAAGGATAAATTTACCTTAGTACTTCTTGCTGTCCTTATGCTGATTGCTTCATTTATTCTTACTGCTATTTCTTTTAGTAGACTAATTAAAACAATAAAATTACAAGAATTTAGAAAAGCAGATATAGATATGATTTGTAAAGAGGATTATCTTAAATGTGACAAAGATGTAATGGAGAAAGCCTTATGTGAACACTATCAGGAATTAATACATTACAATTCAAAAATAAATGAAGAAAAAGTCAAAAATTTAAGTGGTTGTTTCAGTATGATCTCTATCATTTTCTTCTTGTTGTTAATGTCTACAGTAATATTAAAAATTGTAAATTAAGAAAGCTATATGCAAGGGAGGACAATATATGAGTTTTGAAGATAGTATTAAAAAAGCTCAAGAAACAAAAAATCAGGCAGGGCAAGCTATGCACCCTACATCTTCTACAAGGCAAACCATCAACTTGGGCAAAGGTGTTCCTGCTAATTATGAACTTAATAAATTGGGGCGTCCCACAAATGAAGGTTGCGAAGGCAATACTACTGGCGAACCAATCAACGATTAATTATATTTCACCAATTAGTTCTATTGATATGTTAAAAAGCACAGATAAAAACCACGTCTTAAATAGAAAGATGTGACTATATTGAAGATATAAATTATCTTACAAAAATGACCCTTCTCCATATAAAGAGAAGGGTCACACACTTTGTTTTAATTTTCTTCAATAGCATTCGTCTGGTTTTCCGATAAACTTGTAATCTTTTGTTTGGCAGATAATGAATACATAAGCATATCCCACAACGTAATACATTTTTTGAAATTTGATCTCGACTGATGTCCCTTTCCAATTATTGATAATAGAGCTGGATCATCTTTCAATGCCTGTTTAATAAAATCTAACAAATCAGAAGGGTGTATTTTATTAAAATCACTCATAAAAACTTCCGAGATTGTTTTACTTAATCCATATTGTCTGTAATAATCAGTAATACAAGATATATTTACATATCCTTTTTTCTTAATGGAATCTTTTTGCGCCAAAGAAAGCAAATCTTTTTTAGATTTATTCATTGAAAACATAACCTTATCATTTAAACAATCTCTTGATTGACAACGAGCGATAAATTGTCTAACAGGCCATATTGTACGTCCATTATACAATGAAGGAATTGCCTCCTTTAATATCATATCATCATCATATTGCAATTCAGATTGCCCTATTGCATAAAGGTATAATTCTTCAGCTTTAATTCCTCTATATCCAACTTTTCCAAATTTGCCATATACACCAACACCCACAACAAAATCAATATCTTGAGTATCATCTTCAATATTAGTAGCAATATATAACTTCTCCGTTGGCTTATTTGTTTGCACTAATTCATAAAGTTGACTTTTTATACGTCGAAGGGCTTTTACATCATACTTTACTTTATTGTTCAAAATGGCTGAATACAAAACGGAATAATCTAACAGTTTTATATTCTCCATTGAAATAGTTTTTCCATTATCAAAGTCAAATCGTCTTTCGCTAATGCCTTCTTCTGATGAGTTTTCTGCCCATTCAATAAAAATTAATCGTTGCCTAAGTTTTTCTAACTGATCATTTTCAAGACAATCTGAAATCGAGCGCAATATTCGCCGGATATTAGGATCGCCAACACTATATCCCAAAAATATAATTGGACGTTCCAAAAAAAGTGTCAAGATTTTAGAACTTAAATAAGCACTTTTCTTAACAAACAAATCATAATCATGAGAATTTATAATGATTGATTTGGCTTTTGTGCAACATCCATGAATTTTATATATTTCGGCCACTTCATATATTGTTGAAAAAAGCAATTCATTTTGACCTATGTATGTTTTAAAATGATCTGCTCCAAAGCTGTTCTCTAAAAACAAATCATAATTCGTTGTAATAATACAGCTTATATTCTTATTTCCTATATTTTTAAATAATTCTATTTCTTGTACATATTCGTCCTGAAAAGTTTCGCTTTTTTCCTCAAAAAAATCTGCTATGCAAAACTTAAATGGAGATATTTTTTCGCTTATATCATCAGCATGTTTCTTACGACTTTCTTTATACTTGCTTTCTGTAAAATATGCTTCATTAAAATCAGCCTCTATGTAATCCGCTGTTTTAGGCAAAATCATATCTGGACAATCTCTGCATTCCCTTTCGGCTTTATTATAATAATATTCATATGGCGATTTAACACAATAATTTCTCAATAAGCTGTAGTGGTCAAGCATTTTTGTAACATTTGTGGCTAAAAATTTATTGGATTGTTGCCTGGAATCTATCGGGGCTGTCAGCTTTTATCAATGGTGCTTCGCACCGCTGCGCGGCCGTGCCATTGACAAAACCTGCCATCTCCGATTTTGGGTGATCAAGCAATCCATTGATGGGGCATGCTCCCGCCTCTCCTTATGCTGCCGTCCGTGCCTGGTATGGCGTGCGGTAGCCGTTATAGCTGTGCGGGCGTACATGGTTGTACGTGACATAGGCGAATTCCTCCACGGTCTGGTACAGTTCCTCATCTGTTCGGAATTCATAGAGCTTGGTACATTCATTCTTCAGGGTGTTGAAGTACCTTTCCATTGGCGCATTGTCGTATGGGTATCCGGCTTTGCTCATGCTCTGTGCCACATGGACGTATTCGCAGAATTCTATGAAAGCCTTNGATGTATACTGGCTCCCCTGGTCGCTGTGCAGGAGCAGGCCTCCCTTTGCCGGATGCTGGGAATCCAATGCCTTTTGCAGGGTGCGTACAGCCAGCTCACTGGTAATGTGTTTGTCTGTTACACTTGCGACTACGCTCCTGTCATAGAGATCTATGATGGTGCAATTGTACCGTACATCCCCGTTCCGCAGGAACAGGTATGTGAAGTCCGTACACCATTTCTGGTTCGGCCTGTCTGCATGGAAATCCTGATTCAGTTTGTTATCGAATACTTTATGGGGCTTCCCTGCCTTTGTCCCCGGTCTCTTTGGGCGGACGATGGAATGCAGGCCCAATTCCCTGTTCATGTATTTATGGATTGTTGTCTGGCTGTAGCTGTACCCCCTGCGCTCCAGATAGGCAGTCATACTGCGGTACCCGTCTACTCCACTGTGGCTGTGGTAGATCTCTTCGATCTGTTCCCTGACTTTCTCTTTTTGGGCATAGTAATCCGCCTTCCGGTGTTTCCGGTAGTTATAGTAGGCATTCGGGCAGATCCCCAGCCGCCGCAGCAGCCAGCGGACGCCGAATTCCTCATGGTGTTGGTCGATGAACCGGTAAGC
>CAJTGB010000102.1 GCA_910575835.1 Lachnospiraceae bacterium
TCGGGGGTGTAATTTTGTGACATAATGAATACCTCTTTCTTGTGATTTTTATTATATCTCATTAGCCACTCCCGTTACAACTTTAGTATAGCACTTCAAGGTACTGGTAGCTTATTTCTCTGCCACCAATACAACAGAGGGTGTGGCCGAACATATTGCAAATGGTCTGAACGCAGACCTTTATGAGATTGTCCCGGAGGAACCTTATACAGAAGCAGATCTGAACTATAACGATGATAACAGCCGCAGTACCATTGAAATGAATGACCCTTCCGCACGTCCGGCTATCTCCGGTTCGGTGGAGAACATGGAGCAATACGATATTGTATTTATAGGGTATCCGATTTGGTGGGGCGAAGCGCCAAGAATCGTCAGCACCTTTATGGAAAGTTATGATTTTTCCGGCAAGACGATTGTTCCTTTCTGCACTTCCGGCGGCAGCGGTATTGGTTCCAGCGATTCCAATTTGGAGCAGCTGACCAGTGGCGCTGACTGGTTGGAGGGACGGCGGCTGAACGGAAGTGATTCGGAGGAAACGGTTATGGAATGGGTAAACGGTCTTGATAACCTTTTGAATATCCGGTGGTATGGGAGTTTGATGAAAGGAAAATATAGTCTTCTTCGTATTTTCCGCACTTCCGATTAATGGTGGAATGGCAGCGGCGAGAGTGCTGCACCTTGCAGGCTCCTACTGGGGATTTGTACTGATGAGCGTTCATCTTGGGCTTCATTGGAGTATGATAACAGGAATGATTTGTAAACATTCCGGCGAAATAGAATCTGAGGTTCTACGATGGAGCCTCCGGCTGATAGCTGTCCTGATTGCTGCGTATGGAGCAGTTTCCTTCTATCAGGCGGATATTTTGTCCTATATGTTTCTTAAAGTGGAGTTTGCATTTCTTGATTACGAAAAAAGCGCCGCTTTCATCTTTGCAGAATATATGGCGATGATGGGACTGTGGGTGTTTATCGCCTTCTATGTGTCAAAAGTGTTGGGAAAATTATCAGCAGCAAAATATAAGCGAAAGCGAGGCGAAGGGGCAAGAAATGAATCAGAAAGCAGAAGCGTTTTCTAACAAGCAATTAAAAGGAATGATTGTCCCGCTGTTTTTTGAGCAGCTTTTGGTTATGCTGGTGGGACTGGCGGATACGCTGGTAATAAGCTATGCGGGAGAGGCAGCCGTTTCCGGTGTTTCTTTGGTAAATCAATTCAATACGATTTTTATCTATCTGTTTACTGCATTGGCATCCGGTGGAGCGGTTGTGATCAGCCAGTATATCGGCAGAAATGAAAAGGGTGCTGCGGGAGCTTCTGCCAGTCAGCTTTTGTTGTTCTCCACCGTTTTTTCGGGTATTGCGGCAGGACTGGTACTGTTGGGAAATGAATGGATATTGCGTCTGATGTTCGGCAAGGTCGAGGATTCCGTCATGGAGGCCTGTGTGACCTATCTTCGGATTTCGGCATTTTCCTATCCAGCATTGGCAGTTTATAATTCCGGTGCAGCAGTCTACCGCAGCCTTGGGAAAACGAATGTAACCATGTATCTGTCCGTGGTTTCCAATATTGTCAACGTGATTGGAAATCTAATCGGCGTATTTGTGCTTCATGCAGGAGTGGCGGGTGTCGCATATCCTTCTTTCATTGCCCGGACATTTTCGGCTGTGATGATTACATGGCTGTGCTTTCGCAGAAAAAATGAGGTATTTTATCAGCGGGAATGGATTTTTAAGTGGAGCGGCGATTCCATGAGAAAAATTTTGCGGATTGCTGTCCCCAATGGTCTGGAAAACGGCGTATTCCAGTTGGTGAAGGTGGCTCTTAGCAGCATTGTGGCCCTTTTTGGAACTTATCAGATTGCGGCTAACGGAGTGGCGCAGAGCATCTGGTCTTTGGCAGCATTGGCAGGTGTGGCGATGGGGCCGGTATTTATCACAGTGATCGGACAGTGTATGGGAAACCGGGATACGGAAGGAGCGGACTATTATTTCAAAAAGCTGACGGGGATTACGCTTTTGCTTTCCACAGCATGGAATCTGTTTGTATTTCTTCTGACACCGCTTTTTCTGAGGTTCTATGCACTGGAACCGGAGACAAAGCGGCTTGTTGTCTGGCTGGTGCTGATTCATAATGTATTCAATGCGGCGGCCTTTCCGTTTTCCGGCGCGGTCAGCAATGGGCTTCGGGCGGCGGGGGACGTGAAATTTACCATGTATGTTTCCATTGCGTCCACGATTGCAGGCCGACTGTTATTGACCTGGCTTCTCGGTGTTGTCCTTGATATGGGAGTTATCGGCATTGCGGCTGCTATGGTATGCGACTGGATGATCCGGGCGGTTATCTTTATTCTGCGGCAAAAGTCCGGTAGATGGAAAAACTTTCAGGTCATTTAAGTGTACTGCATACGGACAAAAATATAAAAATTTTAATTTTCAGGAGGAAATCTTTATGAACAGAAAAATTTTAGTAGCTTATTTTTCGGCAAGCGGTGTAACCGCAAAGGCAGCAGAAAAGCTGGCGGAAGCGGCACAGGCCGATCTTTATGAAATCAAACCAAAGATTCCCTATACCCGCGCCGATTTGGACTGGACGGATAAGAAAAGCAGAAGCTCGGTGGAGATGAATGATAAGGCTTCCCGTCCGGCAATCGCAGGCAAGGTGGAAAATATGGAGGAATATGACACCGTATTTATCGGTTTTCCGATTTGGTGGTATGTCGCCCCGACGATTATCAATACGTTTCTGGAAAGCTATCATTTTTCCGGAAAGACCATCATTCCTTTTGCGACCTCCGGAGGGAGCGGCATGGGAAGAACAAATGAAAACTTAAAGCCGAGCTGTCCCGGAGCAGTCCTGATGCCGGGAAAAATGTTAAACGGCAGCCTGTCGGAGACGGAACTGAAAAACTGGGTAGAAAATATAGGTTTGTGATTTTAGGAGGTGGAAATCATGCAATACCGTGAATTAGGCGTTTCCGGGCTGAATGTTTCCAGCATTTGTATGGGGTGTATGGGATTTGGTGAGGCGGGAAACGGACAGCATACATGGACGATTGACGAGGAACATTCCCGTGAAATCATTCGCCGGGGTCTGGAATTGGGCGTTAATTTCTTTGACACAGCCATAGGATACCAGAGCGGAACCAGCGAGCAGTATCTTGGACGTGCGCTACGGGATTATGTAAGGCGTGACAAGGTGGTTGTGGCTACGAAATTCCTTCCCCGCACACAGGAAGAAATCAAGACAGGCATTACCGGGCAGCAGCATATCGAGCGGATGATAAACAAAAGCCTTATCAATCTTGGCATGGATTATGTAGATTTATATATCTATCATATGTGGGACTATGAAACACCTCTTTATGACATCATGGAAGGGCTGGATCATGTAGTGAAGGCGGGAAAAGCCCGCTATATCGGCATTGCCAACTGTTATGCTTACCAGCTTGTCAAGGCAAATGCACTGGCGGAAAAAGAAGGGTTCGCAAAATTTATATCCGTACAGAATCATTATAATCTCGTTTTCCGGGAAGAAGAACGGGAAATGGCAAAGCTCTGTTGTGAAGATCAGATTGCCATGACGCCTTACAGCGCGCTGGCAGGAGGCAGACTTGCGAAATATCCCGGCGAAACTTCAAAGCGTATGCAGGAGGACAGTTATGCAAGGCTGAAATATGACGCTGCCGCAGAGCAGGACGGCGCAATTATCAGAAGGGTTGCGCTCCTTGCAGAGAAAAGAGGCGTTTCTATGACGGAGATTTCTCTTGCATGGCTTATGACAAAAGTAACCTCGCCGATAGTCGGCGCAACGAAACTTCACCATGTGGAGGGCGCGGCAAAGGCGGCGGAGCTTAAATTATCGGAAGAAGAAATTTCCTATTTGGAGGAACTTTATATCCCTCACAAACTGGTGGGCGTGATGGCGCAGAATACACAGGATACTGCAAAGGAAAGTCATGTGTGGTCTGCAGGGAACCAGAAAATTTGACTGCGGGAGGCGTTGGAATGGAACGATTAAATATTGCGGAAAAGAATCATCAGGACTGGTTCGAATGAAGTAACAGCAGAAAAATAATGGAGGATTGGTATGAGGAAAGCAGTTTCATACTTCTCCTATGTAGTATGCTGTTTGCCTTGTCTGCCTGCGGCACGGGCAAAGTGGAGGAATCTGCAGGCGGCGGGCTGAAAGATACACAGGAGGCATTATCAGAGGAAAGCGCTCAGGAAATATCCGAAAACATAGCGAAAACGGAATCATATACCGGAAGTAACATATTGATTGCTTATTTTACATGGGCGGATAATACAAATGTAGAGGATAAGGACGCAGCGGTTCAGTCTGCCCTTTCCCATTATGATTCTGTCGGTGATTCGGCAGATTATGATGGAGTGGATGCAACGACATCCGCCAGTGTGCTTCCGCCCGGAGCTGGTGAATCATATTGATAATATGGATGATTACGATGTGGTTTTTCTTGGATTCCCTAAACTAGTACACCGAATAATAAGTAACCAGCCATATAACTTGCCTGATTTTCCATCTTCGTCGTTGTTGTCAATCGGCGTAGCGCCCACTACGCCTCATTCCTCCGCCTTGCATATGAAAAATCATTCTGCGTTATATGGCTAGGAACTTATTTTTCGGTGTACTAGTACATCATAAATTAAATAACTAGCCAAATATATATATGAGTGTTATAATCAAATTATCTAATATAGGAAGGAATGTTGATTATGGCACACGCAAATATATTAGATATTGAACAGGAAGATTATGAAT
>CAJTGB010000103.1 GCA_910575835.1 Lachnospiraceae bacterium
TTTTAAGTTGTCTTGTGGTGATTCAACAATAAAACATATATACAAAAACTGCTACTATTATTTTGTGAAAAATGAAAATTTTAAGAAAAAAGTGTAATTTCACATACTTAGGGCTAGCCGCCGCGCTAGCGGCTTGGTACAATGTAACTATGGTGCGAGCTGTGAAATCAGCTATGCTGATTTCCCCTAGCGAGCGGAAGAAATTTTGCAAGCTTTGGTAAGCTGATAACAATACAGTAGGAAAATCCTATCAGGTAAGGTCTAACCAACCGCCTGTACCAAGTCCTTGGAGCCGAAGTGGTAACATTAGGTTTAAGCGTAGGGCAGGGAGCAACAGAGCCGAAACGAAAGTGAAGTGATTGAGCTGGGAAATTATTATGAGGTTGGAAATGGTCGATGTGCTCATAGTCACAGCAGACAATACCGATATATCCGAGTTGGTGAGGCTATATTGGCATCCCCCAGTCGGAGAGCTTGGCGAGGTTGACGAGAAGTATGTTATCGGAACAGCTGAGGTCCTGTCATTTCCCCAAAAGAGGTATAAAAACCAAAACAAAGAAATGCGTTAGGAATTCAAAAGAGTGGCAGGAAGTCCGACACAGCCATAGTATCGAAGAAGTCTGTGAAAGCAGATGGAGAAAAGGGCTGTGCACTTTATAGCTTCAAGCGATTAGGAACGATGCAGACGAAAGAGAACTGGCAAACATGGTGAAGGAGTTGCTTGGAATACAGTACAATATCGCAAAAGCAAGCAGAACCGACAGAAGAGTTCAGAATCTTGCGTCATATATCAATGAAGATACCTTGCGGGCAATCCATAAAACAATGGATAAGAACAAGGCATATGGGATTGATAAAGTGACAAAAGAGGACTATGAGAGGAATCTGGAAGAGAATCTTGCGAATCTTGTGAAACGGATGAAAAATGGGAGTTATCGCCCCGATCCAACAAGGCGTGTCTATATTCCGAAAGAAACAAAAGGCAAAATGAGACCACTGGGGATATCGTGTTATGAAGATAAGCTGGTGGAAAATGCGATTGCGCAGATATTGGAGCAGATTTATGAAGCGAAGTTTTACAATGAGAGCCTTTGGGTTTCGCCCGAACAGGAACTGTCATCAGGCGGTAAGGGAAATCATAGAAATGGTGCAGTATCGGAAAACAAGCTATGTGGTGGAAGCAGATATCAGAAGTTTCTTTGATAATGTAGACCATGAATGGCTGATGAAGATGCTGTCACATGATATAGCGGACAGAAGATTTCTGGAGATAATCGAGAAATTTCTGAAAGCGGGAATCATGGAAGATGGCAAATATCTTGACAGTGAACAGGGAACCCCACAGGGAAACGGAGCCAGTCCGATACTTGCAAATATATATCTGCACTATGTACTGGATAACTGGTTTGATGTAATCGTAAAGAAACAATGCGAAGGAGAATGCTATCTGATACGCTATTGTGATGATTTTGTATGCTGTTTTCAGAAACGATATGAGGCAGAGGTATTTAAGAAGAAACTGGAAGAACGCTTTAAGAAATATGGACTGGAACTAGCAGAGGAAAAGACAAAGATATTGGAATTTGGGAGGTTTGCCAGAAGAAGCCGAAAGGCAAGAGGGGAAGGAAAGCCGGATACCTTTGACTTTCTTGGCTTCACGTTTTATTGTGGAATGGACGGAAAGAAGCAGTTTTACCGTTGTAGGGTAAAGACAAGTAAGAAGAAATTTCGCAATAAAATAAAAGCAATGAAAGAATGGATCAAATCACACAGAACAATGCCGTTAGAACAGTTGTTTAAAACAATCAATGCAAAGTTACGGGGGCACTATCAGTATTATGGAGTAACGAATAATACAAGGGAAGTGAAGAACTTTCTCACGCAGACGAAAAGGTTGTTGTTTAAGTGGCTGAACCGAAGAAGTCAAAGAAGAAGCTATACAGTGGAAATATTCTTCAATGGAGTACTTCGAACATTCCCAGTGTTAGAACCAAGCATTAAGGTGAGTTTGTTTTACAGATAGTGTATGAAAATATAAAGTGAAAAGCCGTATGCGTTAATAGCGCACGTACGGTTTTGTGTAGGGATATGGGGAGTAATCCCCATATCTACTAGAGCTAAAACAAGATTATTATAACGAATTTTTTGAATTAGGGCAACAGAAAATTAACTTTAGTTTCTTTGAATTGTGTTTACCTGACGACGATCCAGTCTATACCCTGAAAAAAGTGATGGAAGAATTAGATTTTTCTGGCTTACTAGCCAATTGTTCAGATAAGGGAAGAACCGGGTACAACCCAATTATGATGTATGCTGTAGTTACTTACGCAAACATGCGTGGGATAAGGGCTGTTGACCGCATTGTGGAATTATGTGAAAGAGATCTGGCGTTTATCTGGCTTACAAAAGGACAGAAGCCTAAAAGAGATGCTTTTTATGAGTTCAAAAACAAAAAACTGATGGCTGATGTATTGGACGAGCTGAATTACCAATTTCTTCACCGCCTGTAAAAAGAAGGATTTCTTACATTAAAGGCACTTTATATTGACGGAACCAAGATAGAAGCAAATGCAAACCGTTATACGTTTGTATGGAGGGGAACGATCAATTATCATCTTGAAGGATTATTAGATACCATTAATTCTTTATATCAGAAATATAACACCTTGATTGATGAAAATGAATATGGTATGAAATATGATATTCCCCATGCACATATGTTTGTGATCAAAGAGATGGACAAAGTAAGAGCCGTCATTGAAAAGAACCGGAAACGAAAACTGACAAAACATAAAAAGCTGTCGAATCATGCAATCATCGAGATCGATAGCTGTTCTCCGTTGGAGATCCTGAAACT
This sequence comes from Lachnospiraceae bacterium, assembly GCA_910575835.1. GTDB lineage: Bacteria > Bacillota > Clostridia > Lachnospirales > Lachnospiraceae > Sporofaciens. The sequence goes on from CAJTGB010000103.1 coordinate 2,858, forward strand.
CCAGAAAAATCTGACACAGATCGCAGAGCAGGAACAGATGGAGTTTGTGTATGGAAAAGGAAAGAGAAAACCGGAGATTCAGCAACTTTATGAAGAATTAGAAGCTTGCGGCAAACGTCTCATGGGATACAAAGAATGTTTTGAGATCATGGGAACAGACCGGAACAATTATTCTAAAACAGACCTGGAAGCCACCTTTATGCGGATGAAGGATGACCATATGAAGAACGGACAGTTAAAAGCGGCATATAATGTTCAGATTGCAGTAGAGAATTATTTTATAGTCCATACTTATGTAAGCAATGAAAGGACAGATTATAATACATTGATTCCCGTTTTAGAAAAGCATAAAGATGCATTTGGAGAAATTTTGGAAGACGTAACAGCAGACAGCGGCTATTGCAGTGAAAAAATCTCTTGTATTTAAAGGGAAACAAAATCTCCAGCTACATCAAACTACAGGATCATGAAAAACGTAAAACACGTGCTTATACAGAAGATATAGGAAAGTATTATAACATGAAAACGCAGGTGTTTGAGGACGAATTGTATTATATTTGTCATGACGGAAGAGAATTACATCATATCCGTACAGAAACCAAAGAACAGGCAGGTTATACACAGACTTTTGAGGTGTATGGATGTGCAGACTGCAGTGGTTGTGGGCACAAAGCGAAATGTCTTTATAAATATAATGCTGAAAAAGATGTTGAGAAAAATAAAGTCATGAAGATCAATGAACAATGGGAAACCTTGAAAGAAGAATCTCATGCAAACATCCAAAGTGAGAAAGGAATTCTAAATCGACAGATCCGTTCCATACAGACAGAAGGACATTTTGGAGACATCAAAGAAAATGATAGTTTCCGCCGGTTCAACTACCGAACATCAGAAAAAGTATATAAGGAATTCATGCTGTATGCGATCGGAAGAAATATAAATTAATATCACCGTTTTCTTCATGATGAAATCAAAAAATTTGAAGGAAAAACCGAAGAACAGGCTGCTTAGAAAAAGAGTGTTTTGGAAAATACAGCCGAGGGTCTTTTGCGCTCCAAAATACATATAGAAAAGAAAAAATACGAATCTCCCGCAGAAAATTAGGTGCGAAAAACCCCGATTTTTATGGGAGATTCGTATTTTAAGGTTTGGAGCCTAAAAATTGGTATTAACCGATAGCCCCTTTCAGGCTTATGGTTATTTTGGTACATTTTTAGTTACCTTCTTTAAGAAGATATTGTGAGAAAGAGCGATCTGTTCGAGTTTGTGAATCATTGAAGACAGGATATTTTGCGTTAGCGGAGGAATGTTGAGGATGTAACTGGTAGTGGAGATAATAAAATGCGTATGTAAGTGTTTTTCATTATCATGCAGTGCAAAACAGACTGGATACCATTCTGAGAATTGAAGAGCAATCGTTATGTTATGCATAACATAAAGATTGTTATATAAGGTAAATAGTTATGGGGTGTGTAAAATAATCTGTGTAAATCATCACAGATTATTCGACACACCCGTTTCTTGTATAATGCATAATGGATTCGACAATACTGTGATTAGTTGGAA
>CAJTGB010000104.1 GCA_910575835.1 Lachnospiraceae bacterium
ACTTACCGGCTGATCGTCCGCGGCTTGGTACAATTGGAAAGAATCACATTCAGAGCAGTTTTATCTTTTGTATAAAGCTGCTCTCTTTGTCTGCTCTGAATCTGATACTTTCCTTAAGAATTGTAGCAGAAAATACAAAACTCAAAGATATAAGATATTATTTTGGATGATTTTACTGCTTGCGTTGTCGCATTACTTGCACATAAATAACTCTTAGGTGTAGTGTAAGAAATATCTTTGAGATTATCTCCGATGTTAATATTAATATATCCTTCTGTAACAACTGATTTTCTATTTATATCATTTCTTGTTACCATATTGCTATTTTCTATGTTTCTTATCTTTCTTTTTAAGTCTAATACTAGAACAAAAATTTTATCCCAATATTATGTTATATATATATTCGTATAAATTCGTATATTTTTCCTCTCCATCTTCTCTAAAACACAAGAAAATCAATGCTCTCTCCCCATACATAATAATTCGATGTGGAAGATACTCCCGAAACCAGGAAGGAAGGCCTCTTCATTACATACAAGGGCAAGGAATACCAGTACAACGAGGATGTGATCAATTTCCTATGTCTCGGCATTGACAACAGCACTCCTGTGGAGCAGGCCAATGAGATGAAGGGACAAGGTCTGGCAGACGCGGTTATATTAGTGAGTATCAATGTGGAGAGCGGGAAGATCAAGATCCTTGCGATTCCCAGGGATACATACGTGCCGGTCAAGATTTACAATGACGAAGGCAAATTCCTCGGCGAGAAGAGTATGCAGCTTACATTACAGTATTATTATGGCAAGACTGCTGAAGACAGCTGCGAATTGATGGTAGATGCGGTTTCTAATCTGCTTTTTAAGGTTCCGATTCAGCGCTATTGCGCGATCAACCTAGAAGCGATTCCTATATTGAATGATGCGGTCGGCGGAGTAGACGTCCAGGTATTAGAGGATGTAGAAGTGGGGGATAAGCCCTATCACGCAGGCGATACGCTTCATTTGCAGGGGAAGATGGCAGAAGATTATATCCGTGACAGGAATACGGATGTATTTGCCAGCAGTATGGGACGCCTGGAACGCCAGAAGCAGTATATGACGAATTATTTTGCCACAGCTATGGCGCAGGTAAAGGGAGATTTGACGCTCCCCATTTCTATATACCAATCTTTGCAAGGGAATATGTACACCAATATCTCGGTGGAAGATATCACATATTTGGTTCCAGAGATGTTGGATGCAGCACTCACAGCAGAGGATATGTCGATGATCCCGGGCGAAGTAACGCAGCCGGATGATCATGAAGCATATATGGTGAATTCAGAGCAGTTAAAGGAGCTCGTAGTAAATTTCTTCTATATAGAAGTTTGACAGATACAAATGATTTAAGAATTTCAGGAGGATAAACCAATGGATTATGACAGGCCTGACCACAAGAGACATGTCAGGGGAAGGAAGAAGGCTTCCAACAAAATTGGGCTGATCGCAACGGTTGTAGCCGTAACAGTGTTAGCTGTTGCCGGAATTGGAGTCTATGTATATTCCTCTAATCAGAAAAAGGTGACGGCCGAAGCAGAGAAGGCGAAGAAGGCTGATCCGGAAGAGACGCAGGAACAGTATGAGAAGCTAAAAGAACAGGTAGCAGTTGACGCTGACGACCCGATGTTCAGGAAGATTGATTTTGCCGCTGCTCAGGCTATGAATCCGGATGTATATGCGTGGATCTGGATTCCGGGGACTAATATTGATTACCCCATTCTCCAGAGCGCTGCGGAAGACGATGCATATTATCTGAACCATACGATCGAGAAAAAGGAAGGACTTCCGGGAACCATTTACACGGAGAAATATAATTCCAAAGAATTCTCGGACCCGGTAACTGTTGTATACGGACACAATATGAAGAACGGAAGTATGTTCGCTGATCTCCACAAATATGAGGACAGGGCATTCTTTGACGCTAATCCGTATGTGTATATATATTTGCCGGATAAAGTGCTCAAATACAGAGTATTCTCGGCAACGCCTTTTGACGACCGTTACATATTAGGAAGTTATAGCTTCGCTTCCCCGTCAGATTTCCAGGAATATTTGGATGAGCTGCGAAGCGGAATCAACGGGAATGTAAATGCAGAAGTGAATGTATCTCAGAGTACAGGCATCTTAACATTGTCGACCTGTATCGCAGATTCAGCGAATGAAAGACTTTTGATAAATGCAACACGGGAAGAATGATAGTTAATCAGGGATATTAAGGCCATCAAAGCTTTAATATATAGTCACACAACGTAACAGAAAATATGGAAGGAGAAAATAAGGATATGAAAATTAAAAAGTTAACAGCCCTTGTATTAGCAGGAATGCTTTGCTTGGGTATGTCTGTAACAACTTTTGCTGCAAACAGCCTTACACCAGAAGATGCTGAAGCAGAAGCGGTAGATAAGGATGGTAACCCAATTACAATTACAGCTACCGATCTTGGCGCGGAAGCACAGGAAGTTGTAGATAAGTGGGAAGCAGATCCAGAGACACTTAAGGCTGACGTTGAGAAGGCTGTTGAAGGTACTAACATCACTCTTAAAGAGAATGCAGAGTACGCAGTAATTGGCGCATTCGAGTATGAAGGCGACCTTACACCAGGAAGCGAAATTACATTTGATGTAAGCGCTATGCTTCCTAATGGTCTTGAAGAAGGACAGACACTTTATCTGATGCATGGTTTGGCAGATGGTTCATGGGTATTGGTAGAGACTACTGTAAAAGATGGTAAGGCAACAGCTCAGCTTGACAGCTTATCACCAATCGCTTTCGTATTAGCTTCTGACGGTACACCAATCGTTAATCCTAATCCACCAGTAGATCCAGTAGATCCGGCAGATCCAAATGCAGATGATTCTATTACTGTTGACGAGCTGGTTAATCTTATCGTAGATAGATTAAAAGCTAACAACGTAACAGTTAACCGTACTGTAGTATCTAGCAGAGTTTCACCAAAGACTGGTGAGTAATCTATAAATTACAAATAGCAGGGAGCTTACCCCTGTTCGATAAAAAATAAGCAATATGATATGACATAACAGGTCTGTTATTGTGTGTGATATTGAAAAGAGCATTCCGTCTTCGGCGGATGCTCTTTTTTTGAGTATGACGGGCATGCCCGTGTTCTGTGGTGAAAGTCCACTGAGGCGTAGCTACCGACGAACTTTATAGCGACTCCCAAGGTTTGCATCGTGAGGTGCAGGCGAGAAGAAGGGATAGCAAAATCGTAGCCCTACGGACAGAAACCCGATAACAAGGCGTTTATGGAGGGTGAGTTAGCTCAAGATAACAAAGCCCAAAAGGTAGCCGTAACCCATAGGCGTAAATCGGGAGGGTAGACGAGGAAAGAGCACGGACTTATCCCGTGAGGTCTCACAGGCGGTTCCATTTGCCGTAGTAACAACGAACTGTGAGAAGTCAGCAGAAGCCATAGTAGGTGAAAGCCGAAGGGCTGAACAATGTAACCGTGCAGACGAATGTATGTACCTGTGGATATCCGACAGCGGAAGTAGGTGAAACGTATACGAGCCGTAAACGCACAACATAGGAGTTACCGCAGGGAGCGGAAAGGAGCGAAGCACACAGAGTATGTCAGAGTTGTTGGAAAAGATACTGGACAAGAAGAACATGAATGAAGCGTATAAGAAAGTCTGCGCCAATAAAGGGGCAGGCGGCGTTGACGGAATGGAGACCCGGGAACTTGACGGATATATCCGCGAGAAGTGGGACAGTATCAGAGAGCAGATTAGGAAAAGAAGTTACGAACCCCAACCAGTCAGACGGGTAGAAATACCCAAACCGGACGGAAGCAAAAGGAAACTCGGGATACCGACGGTCATGGACAGGGTAATCCAGCAGGGGATAGCGCAAGTAATCAGCCCAATGTGCGAGCCATTGTTTTCGGACAGTAGTTACGGATTCCGCCCAAACAGAAGTTGTGAAATGGCAGTCAGGGAAATGCTTGTATTTTTAAACAAAGGATATGAGTGGATAGTGGACATTGACTTGGAGAAATTCTTTGACAGCGTACCACAGGACAGGTTGATGAGCCTTATACACAACATCATAAATGACGGGGACACGGAATCATTGATACGAAAATATCTGAAAGCAGGAGTGATGGTACAGGGCAGACATGAAAAAACAGACAGGGGAACGCCGCAAGGCGGGAATCTGTCGCCGCTGCTGTCAAACATCATGCTGAATGAACTGGATAAAGAGTTGGAGAAACGGGGGCTGCGATTCGTGAGGTACGCAGATGACTGTATCATAGCAGTCAGAAGCGAAGCAAGTGCCAAACGGGTGATGTATTCCATAACAGAATGGATAGAGAGAAAACTTGGACTAAAAGTAAATGCAGAAAAGACGCATATCACGAGGCCAG
>CAJTGB010000105.1 GCA_910575835.1 Lachnospiraceae bacterium
TCGGGGGTGTAATTTTGTGACATAATGAATACCTCTTTCTTGTGATTTTTATTATATCTCATTAGCCACTCCCGTTACAACTTTAGTATAGCACTTCAAGCCTTCCCAATTAGGAAGCCCCAAATACCGCCTTGTAAGACCCGAACCTATAAAAAGTACTGGCAATGCTGATGCATTTGACAATAATTGCATTATTCTATCCTTCATGTATACCTCCTGGAATAAACTTAAACTGACTCACTATTTCTTCGTACAAAATGCTTTTATCAAAAGTATACCAAATCATCAATAATATATTCGTATTACTTTTCTTTACATCCCCTACAAATAGCAATTACTTTTCGAATTACTCATTTTAAAATGCTATTTCCCCAATAAAATTATAAATAATTTTAACTTCTTGGCATTTCTGCCCGTCCACCTTCCTGACCTCACCCACCAAAATTTTACTAATCAGTCGATTTAGTACAGCTTCGTCCAGTTCCTGGATTGCAGCATATTTGCGGATTTCCTGCATAAATGTCCGGACATCACTTTCCTGCTCGTCTGTACGGCGCATCACCAGCACTAAGTCTTGAATCCGTTTCCGGTTGGCTTCCTGTTCCTGCTCCAATGTAGCAGTCAGCTTCAGAAAACGCTGTTCCGTCAGGATGCCTTTCGCCTTATCTGTATAAAGGCTCATAAACATACTGTCTATCTCCTGATTCCTTGCTTCCAGCCGGTCACATTCCTTCTGCATTTCGGAAGCATCCGCCATATACCGCCGTTCCATACGGCTGGACAAACGCTGATAAAATACGTCTGCATCTTTCAATGCCATCGCCGCCAAATCCTGTATATCTTTCAGCACAAGGTTATACAAATCCCTTGCTTCGATCTTGTGGCTTATACAGGCATTTTTTCCTAAACGGTTATAAGTCTGGCAGATATAGTATGCCTTGTCTATCGGCTCCCGCTCTTTCCCGGTAAACCGGTTCTTGCCGGTTCTCCCGACCTTCTCATAGCGCACCTGCATGGATTTCCCACAGGTGGCGCAGTAGATAATGCCATGAAAAAGATTGTAAAACGGGCAGGCGTTTCCTTTCATAATCGTCGGCCTGCGGTCAATGATCTCCTGCACCTGTTCCCACTCCGCCGGTGTGACGATTGCTTCATGGCAGTTTTCAATCACTTCCCAGTCCTCACGGGGAATGATGTCGTAAGTATTGGAGCGGATACCCTTCTGGTGTGTCCGGCAGACCAGATGCGCGCCTTTGTAAAAAGGGTTTCGCAGGATATGACTGATCCTTGCGCTGCCCCAAGAATAGTAGTTTACATCACATTCCGTATTGGCTTTCACCCTTGTAATCGGCACTTTATCATCCATCAACTGTTTTGCAATCCGCATACAGCCCCAGCCATCCAGCGCAAGTTCAAAAATCCGGCGGATTACCGGCGCAGTTTCAGGGTCTGTAATCAGATGCCCTTTTTCGTCCGGATCACGCATCAGCCCAAGCGGCGGCTGTCCTCCGCAGAATTTCCCCTGTCTGGAACGGGTCATGCGCCCTGCCAATACCTTTTTGGAAATGTCACGGCTGTACATATCATTCAGGATATTTTTGAACGGCGTAATATCCATTTCCTGCCTTGTCAGGCTGTCCACCCCGTCCGTGACTGCAATATATCTTACATTATGCTTTGGGAAAAAGATTTCGATATAACTGCCTGCTTCGATATAGTTTCTCCCCAGCCTGGATAAATCTTTGGTAATCACGCAGCCAACTTTCCCCGCTTCAATGTCGGCAATCATGCGCTGAAAAGAGGGACGGTTGAAATTTCGCCCCGTATAACCGTCGTCCACATAGTATTCATACTGGAACATGCCGTTTTTCTCGGCATAATCTTTGAGCATAAGCTTCTGGTTGCTGATGCTCATGCTTTCATTCTCCCGGCTGTCTTCAAGGGAAAGCCTGCAATAAAGGGCAGTTATCTTCTGGTTGATTTGATTTTTCCTGTTCATAGTCATTCTCCTTCTCTATGAACAGGGACACGATACCATTATAATACCATGCCCCCGCCCGTCCTGCAACCGTTTTTTAGCCTGCTTTCCGCCCCAGCCATTCCTCAAACTGCCCGCAGGCCTGCCGCTCAATAAGCTGTTCAAAGGCTTCCTGCATGGTCTGGCTGCCGGAGAACTCCCGTGTCACGATAAACTGCACTTTCTTCCGGCTCTCCTGTTTCTCTTTCTTCTTTTCTGACTCTCTCTGCATAAGCACTTACCTCCATAAATGAAATAGCCAGACAAAGGAACACGGCAACGAAGTCCAACAACGGACAGCGTAAAACCTGTAATCTAATATCTGGCCTGTTATTATTGTTTTTTAAATTTTTCCTGAATTTCTCGTTGCTTTCGTTGTCATAAAAATATAGACAATAATAAAATTCTCTTAAAATAAGCGGTTTTCCGAACAACAGGGCAGCATATTCACCGGCAACGAACCCGGCAACAGAACAACAACCTGCCCGGCAACCAGCACACAAAATCACTCCAGCCACTCCTTCGGAAGCTCCAACTGCCGGGCTTCTTCCTCTGTCAGTTTCAAAAAACCGGCTTCGTTGCCGGACAGTCCGTTGCCGGAATCCGGTATGCGTTCCCAGCCTTTCTGCCTGCCGTATCCGGTAAATGCCCTGGGATTGGAAAAGTACCGCCAGCCGGTGACAACAGAGTTCATAATCTCATTGATGTCGTGGATCTGCCAGCGTTTCGGCTCGTCATATTCATGATGCAGGGCTTCCCGGTAAAGCTGTTTGGAGCATACCTGGTTCCCCTGATAGGTTTCCAGAAAACCGACAATCATTCCGGCTTCGGTATCCTCCGGCATAAAATCTTTTTGAACCTCCGCTAATTTCTTCTGTATGGACTTGCTGAATTTCATGGAGTAATTCCCGCCCCGGTAAATCTCCATAGCTTCCGCCCACACCTGCAAAAGATAGGCTCTGGAACCGTCCTCGTCCTCCAAAATGTGTACTTTGGCATCTTCCGGACAGACCATCACCGGCAGGAACCGCCGGTTCCCGGCACGGTCAAGGGGTAGGAAGTCCAGCCGGTTTGATGTGCCGCCGAACACGCACTGCCGGAGCCGGTCTTTCGGCTGTGATTCATAGGGTGTCCGGTAGGTTTCCTTCTGCCTGCTGATAAAAGAGCGGATCTCCTCAATGCTCTTTGCGTTGCTGGTGGCAAGCATCTCCGACATTTCAATGATCCAGTGCCCCTGCAGCTTCGTAAACACCCTGTCATCATCCAGCTTTTTCAAGTCATCGCTGAACCATTCGTCTTTTATTGCCAGAAGGCGAAAGAAAGTAGATTTCCCTGCCCCCTGCCCACCTACCAGGCAGAGCATTTCCTCATATTTTGAACCGGGCAAGAACACACGCCGGATTGCCCCTAACAGGAAGTGCTTCAGCATCTCCTCCACATAATCATCCGCATCAGCCCCCAGGAAATGACGCAGGCAGGAGCGGATGCACGGCGTCCCATCCCAGGCAAGCCCCTCTAGGCAGTCCTTTATCGGGTGGTAGCAGTTCTCATTCCAATGTTAACAACTTAGTAGTGGCATGATATCACAATAGGATTAAGCTATTAAACCAATAATAGCAGATGATAGGAATGATTAAAATACACTGAAAAAAGGGCAGACTTCCCCCTTGGTTGCTATCAGCTGTTTTTTAGATATGGCGTTTGTATTGTAGAATATAAAGAAACTGGCACCACCACCTTTCTTAAATGGTATTAGTGTGTAGTCTTGTTATTGTAATGATGTTTGACTTTTCTTGGAGTTGTACGTAGATTTGATTCCCCGCTGCCCTTTTTGTCAC
>CAJTGB010000106.1 GCA_910575835.1 Lachnospiraceae bacterium
CAGAAAATGGCAATACTATTCATATAAGGAAATCGAAAATAGCGTCGAAAAATAATGGAAAATGTAAAAAACTCAGCACTAAAAATTGCTATTGGCAATGTCGAAAAAACAACATTTTACATACCAATTTACGACAAAACACAGTTTATTTTACAGTCTCTAGTTATGTAAAGTTAGCCATCTCAGGCCTGAAATATCAAGGGTTTGCGACGGCTGTTTCTTTACATAACATTTTACAATGCTATAAGGCCTTTTTCAACCAGTCAATCAAATCTTCCTTTTCTTTTTTACCATATTTTGCTGTTGCATTGATAGATGTACTGTTTTTCTTAAGCTGCTCCTCTTTTATCTTAGGGTTTGTCCTTGCATAAATTTCTGTAGTCAGTATAGATGTATGGCCGAGCAGATCCCTAATATAGACAAGGTTGACCCCCGCTTCCAACAAATGCATGGCTTTACTGTGGCGGAAGGAGTGGTTCGTAATCCTGCTTTTAAAATAATCCGGTTTCTGTTTCTTTCCCATATTTATATATTTATCAATGATATACTGCGTCCCGGCACGTGTCAGCTTTTCGCCTTTACGGTTTACAAACAGGGGACAGTCAGGCACATCCCTGCCGCAACGCTTCATATAGACTTTAAGGATCTTTGCAACATTATCGCAGATTGGAACCAGCCTTGTTTTATTCCCTTTTCCGTGTAGTGTAATGGTATTCGTTGCTCCAAAACGGATATGGCACGGACATAAGTCTGTTAATTCCTGCACCCTTGCCCCGCTCTCATAAAGCAGGACAAGGACGGCCAGATCCCTAAGCTGCATGTCATCTTTCTGGTTTGGCAGGGAAAACAGGAAAGTGGTTTCCTCAAGGGTCATATAGCTTACCGGAACAGCAGGGGCTTTTTTAAAGGGTACGGACAGCACCTGGGCACACTGGCTGAACCCTGTCGGATCACGGTATTGCAGGTACCTGAAAAAAGCATGGATTGCTGCCAGCCGCTGGTTTCTTGTCCGGATGCTTATTTTACGCGTGTCCTCCAGCCATTTGAGGAATTCTTCAATCCGCTGTGCTGAAAAAGAACTGTATTCCAGCTTTTCTGGCGGAATACGGTAAGATTTCTTGTAAAATTCCATAAGCTGTACAAACGTATCACGGTACGAGCGGATGGTATGGATGGAAGCAGCAAGCTGGTTTGGAAGATAATCAGAAAAATATTTTGTCAGATGGTAAGTAAACGTGTTACCCATGGTTCTTTTCTCCAATCTCCGGGAATAACCCCGGTGTGTATTCCCCTGTTTTTTCGAGGACATTCTCCTGCCTGTCTTCAACCAGGCGGAGATAGTATTCCGTTTCCCGGATATGCTTATGGCCAAGATAAGCTGACAGCAGCGGGAGAGAGGTATAAGTATCAAACCCTTTTTCCTGCATCTGCTCAAGTGCATAGACACAGAAGGTATGCCTGACATCATGCAGCCTGTGCACTCTTCCGTCCTCCCTGTCAGGTATACCGGCATTTTTCAGGAGGCTGTGGTACATTTTATAAAGGGAAGCCCTGCAAAAAGGCTTGTCTTTATGTTTTGTTCCGTGGAAAAGGAATGTATCAGGGCTGGAGTGTGAATGGTATTTACTACAGAATGATCCCATTCGTGAAAGAAGGGTGTCTGATGCAAGGACAATCCTGCTCACACGGTTTTTTCCATCCAGCACGGTCACTTTCCCTGTCTGGAAATCGACATCGCAGAGCCTGAGCATAACAACTTCCGATTTTCTGAAACCGCAGCAGTAATACATAGACATCATTGCACGGAATGCTTCGTTTTCATAGCAGGGAGCTTTGGAACAGTTTTCATCCAGCAGGGCAAACATGCGGGAGATTTCCTCCTTTGAAAACACATAAGGGATATAGTCGCTGTTGAAGGAACGCCTGTCGTCATGCCCGACATAAACATCCTGGTATCCATTAGATATCAGATATTTCCCAAAGGAAGATAGTATGCTCCTCCTGCGGGACGAAGTCACTTTTCTTTCACCTGGTTTTACTGCTGTCCAGACTTCGTACATTTCCCTTGTAATGACAGGCTCTGATATGCCCATCTCCTTGAAGAGCCTGTCCATCTCCCGCAACCGATAAAGGTCGGTTTCTGCCACTTTATAGCCACAGGAACGTTTATACTGCACATAGAGGGGAATCTCTTTTGAAAATGGGCCGGTAAATTTGAAATCATCTATATCACGCATTTGGCACCTCCAATGAGACTTCTTTCAGATGTTTCTCATCAATCGTAAGATATATTTCTGTAGTCAGGGTACTGGTATGCCCAAGGATATCTGATATCCCGCTGACCGGGACATCCCCGGACATAAGGTTTGTTGCTAGGCTGTGCCTTAAGGCGTGCGGCCCCCGGTGTCTTCCTCCAGAGTCAATGCCTGACTTTTCAATACAGGCTTCTACAACGTTGTAGAGGACTCCTCCGTTTGCATAGGCCTTATGGGGCGCACGCAGGGTAATAAAGATATGTTCTGTATCGCTGCTCTGATAACGTGCATTTTTAATATAGTCAATAAGTGGATAACGGATTTCATCCAGAAGAGGGAGCATCTGCGGGTTCCCAGTCTTATGCTGGCTAAACCGAATCGAGCCCCTGTTCCAGTCTATATCTGAAAATCGGAGACGGATGACATCCCCGGCACGCATACCAAGATAAGCAAAAAAACATACTGCGCAGTATGCAAACTTCCCAGACCTGCTGTCCGTATCAATGGAAGAAAGAATCTGACCAATTTCTTCTTTTGAATAATACGACATGAGCTTGCGCCGTGTTTCGTCATGAATCACCGGCAGTGCATCCCAGCCTGAAAAATGGATGTATCCTTCTTCATGAAGCCAGTCCAGGATCATGCGCAGGATGACTTTGTGCCCCTGTAGAGTTTTTGGTGCATACCCGTCCAGGCTTTCTATAAAGTCATATACATTTTTTCTTTCGGCTCCATGAATTTCTGTTATTCCAATACCGTCAAGATAATGGATAAACTTTGCGAATGTCAGGATGCGTTTAAACCGGGAGCTTCTTTTAAGTTCCAATCCCTCAATATACATCCTATACTCCTGGAAAAGCGCATCATAATTCCTGGGGATTTCTACGCTGTTCGGCTTATTATGAGTCTTGGCATATGTTCCGTTTTTATCAAATTCAAATAATGTCAGGAGCGGATACCTGATTGCGTACTGTATGGGAATAGAGGGGTTATACAGGTCAAAATCAAAATGCTCTCCTACAAAATCAGCTGCGTTGGAAAGTGAAATGGATTCAATTCCTTTCCTTTTGCAGTACTGGCAGAACAGTCCTAAGACCCACCGGCTTTTTCCAAGTATCTGTTGGCTATAGCCATCGTCTGTCATCCTATCTAAAAGGGCTTCCGATAGAGGCTCTAAATCATTTTTCAACATATTTATCTCCTTTCTTTGGCAGGAACCAAATATCTTTCCTTCATGCTAAAGATATAGTAAAATAGGAAGAAATTCGAGTCTGTTTTTGAAAAATTTAAAGACACATAATAAAAGGTTGAGGCTTTTACGCATCGATGGAGCATGGATAAATCTATTGAGTTAGAGAATTAGTTATGCTATGATAAGACATAAGAAAAAGGGGCTGTCGGTAAATGACTCTTTTTAGTGTCATTTACCGACCTGTTTCCCAAAAAAGATATCTCCCGCAGAATTCCGTGCTTTTCAGCATGGACTCTTCTGCGGGAGATATCTTTTTCCTTGTTGGCC
>CAJTGB010000107.1 GCA_910575835.1 Lachnospiraceae bacterium
TGGTGGTGCGAAAAAATAGTTGTTTGGTTACTTCTATTATCGCGCATCTTCCCATAAAATGGGAGGTTTTTTTATTAATTTTTTTTAAGCGTCAGAGCTGCGTCCGTAATAATCAAATTCAAACCTTCGTCTTCTGCGCTCTATTGGAATTAAAAGTTTGATAAGAGATTGAGTAGAATCTTTACTTCCGCAACCTTCTCTTTTTGCAATTTCCGCCCAATCAACGAATTTCTTTACTGCAGGATATTTGTTTTTAAGTTCCCTCTGGTAATTCTTTAAGGCTTTTGTGCTTTCTTTCATGAGAAATTCAAGTACCTTCGTCAAAAACTCGCTGATTGCTTCCCTGCTGTTAACATAGAGAATACCTTTTATTGACATCAAGATAGCTTCCTCCCTGAGTTCCGACTTTGAATTAAAATGATATGGCGGCTCAAAGTCTGCCGGATTCAACTTTTTAAAATCCGTTACAATCAAGCGTCCCTCACACATCCTTTTTTCTTTTTTTGCAATTACCATAACAGAACACCTCCTATAATCGTCACAATATCCGCAACTCAACTACCACCGTCTGAAGACGGTGGGTTGTTGTGGTCTAAAGACCACTTTTTGCGCCTGAAAGTCGCTTGCAGGCTAAAGCCTGTTTCATTTGCGACTAAAGTCGCCTAAAAGCTCTACTCTAAGTAGCTATTGTTCCTCGATTTTGAAATTATCTTCTTCTTTTCCCTGATTTTCGATATATTTTCTTATCGTCTCTTCATCTACTTCTCCTACTGTCCCGCAGAAATATCCTCTTCCCCACATATGCTGTCCCCAATATCTCTTTCTCAACTCCGGGAACTCATCCTGTAACAACTTTGACGACCTTCCTTTCAGATATTGCATGATCTGACTTGGCGCCAGATTGGTTGGACACGAAAGCAGCATATGCACATGATCCACTCCTATACTGCCTTTCAGTATCTTTATGTTCCGTGCATCACATCCTTGCTGCAGCAGTTCCCGTAGCCTAAAGGCTACATTTTTTCTTAGTATCTTATATCTATACTTCGTTATCCACACAAAATGATACTTAATATCATATATGGTATGACTACTGCTCCTATATTCTGCCATTTCTACAGCACCTCCTATTGCTGTATTTTATCACAATTGCTACTGAAAGGAAATGCCGCTAAAGCTTGACCGCCTAAAAGGCGGTGGATTTAACCTTGCGCTTGGAAATTAAACAAACTCTTAAAACCGACAGCCCGTTCATTGAGATTTTATCTTTGATTCCTCTACAGCCTAATGACATGGATAAAAGTACAAGGCCATTCAACCCTAAAACAATTATTAATAATACTATTTTAAATATGTTCATACTATTTTCCTCGCTTCCGCATTTAACACAAAATAATGTTCGTGATTTCTTCTGCTGCTTTTGCAACGTATTTTAAAATTACGCACAGTCTCACATCCGGTAATCAAACCGCATACTTTTCCACAAATCGGGCATCGTATCTTGTTATCTGGCGTGATAATCGCCTCTTTTAATTGTTCCACACTAATTTCTTATATTATAGTTATAAACTAAGTAACCTGACAAAGTATGGCAAGTTCCCAAAATACTCTCCTAAATTCCCTCACCATATTTTCTGCTCAATCTTTTTCCACAGCTATATTGATATGTTAGCATCTGAATCATATAAAATCAATTGCAAATCACTTCATCTTTAGAAGTTTTCTTTAAAACCATATAGACACTGACACACCCTCCGAGAGTGTCGAAAGACAAGAATAACAAGCACTGCCTATGTACGGACACATAGGCGAAATTTCCCATACTTCCCTACCGTCCGTATGATGAAATTTCCATAGGGAAGTATCCTGTTAGACGGCATTTTAAAAGGAGCGGCGACTGCATAGTCGCCGCAAATTAAAATCTCCACATTGAAGCAATAACTCTTACAGCTTCCAGAAAGGACTTGAAATCTGTACAAGATAAACTCCGGAAAGTTAATGAACAGCTCCATTACACAGGCCATTACCTGGCTAATAAATCTGTCTACCAGCAATTTTGTAAAGCAAAGAATAAAGGCTTCTTTCCATGAAACTCCTGAAAGCGGAAAAAGATAATCTTCTGCTACAGAAAAAAAAGCACAGAAAACTTACCGCTACTACCGGGATTACCAGAAAGAAGTGGCAACCGCAAGGTTCATTCACTCAGAAATGTCCTTGCGGCTGTCATTTATGGTCTGCTGTTATCAGAAACATCTGCCCCCTAGCTTAATCCCCTGCTTTGTCAGATATTTCCGTTTTACCAGAAGATATGGTTTGTTCCCGTTTTTCTTTTTTAGCTGCTCCGTCCGACCCGAATCCACATAATGCGTTGCATAGGCTTTTTCAATTTCCGTGTTTCCGCTTTTGCTGAAACGGAGGGGAATCACAGGCTTATGCCCATGCTTTTTCTTCACGCCCCAACGCTTATAACAGCAGAATGACGGCTTTAAACCCATTTTCTTTGCATAGATGCCGATCTGCTTCATAATAAAAGAAAGTTTTTTCAGATTGCATGTGCATGCTGCTTCCAGATACTGCACTTTCCCAAATCTCCAGTCCTCATATTTCTGTTTTGGCAAAACCCCTATGTCAACCAGCACGTCAGCCGGGGCAGCATAGCCTCTCTGCCTGCATTGATGGTAAACGGCTGAATGCACTTTGCCTGTAAGCTCTGATTCTTTTATGATCTCCTCCATAGAAATACCCCCGGCTCCTTCCATACTGCCTTACCTATTCATTATATACTTTTGTAAAGGCAACATACTGGCTGATAATGTCATTTCCTTTGCCGTCGTAGATTACTTTCACTTTTACTCCAATGGCACATTCCTTCCCACCGAAAAATTCTTCGGAAAATGAAACAGCCTCTGGCTGTTGAACGGCGAATTGTAATCAGAACTAACAGCGAATTAATTTAACATGTTCTGAATATTTGACTGCGCAGTACCGTATTTAACCGCACGCTGCCAGTAAACAAACAACACACTTCTATCGGCAGTTTCAAACATACAGAAGGCCATGGACTTTAAGAATCCATGGCCTTTCACGTTTTTTACCCGGATACTGCGCCAGCCTTTTCAAGATGGCTAATACCGGCAGCTACTGTTACGGCATCTACTTTCCCTATCGGATGCATAGAAAGCCGTCCGACCGTCCAGCGTATATCAGAAAAATCCGCAAGCTCGCAGCCGATATCGTGGTTTGGTATGCACAGGAAGCTGCCGTATTTATGCCGTCCCGCAATGACATGGAAATAGGTGCCCCGTCCATTTATTTCAGCTTCATACTGGCCGGATGCTGTCATCCTGAGCGTGTCGATGCTGGCTGTCCATGATACCATACGTCCGTTTTCCTCCATGGTGCATTTATAATAGTAACCCATGCCCGCACCTCCCTTACATCAGGTTCTGGCCGGCAACAGCCGCCAGGATGACCTCTGCGTCGATGGTCTTCTTATCCATCTGTGAGCCAAGTGTGAACGCATCCGTCATCAGGTTGTCGATCAGGCGCGGGTTCCCGTTTGAATGGCTGTGCACGGCAGAGAGCGCGGCATTGTCCAGAATGGCCTGGGATCCACCGGCACATGTGATCTTATGCGTGATATACTCTGCGACCTCGGAATCGCCAAGCCCCATGAAATTATAATGCACCGTGATGCGCTGGCGGAG
>CAJTGB010000108.1 GCA_910575835.1 Lachnospiraceae bacterium
AGGGGAAACACCCGTACCCATCCCGAACACGATGGTTAAGCCTTAAGCGGCCGATGGTACTGCATTGGAGACGATGTGGGAGAGCAGGTGGCTGCCAGACCTTAAAAATCTTAATGAAGATGTCCGAATGGACAGCTGAATTTAGATTTTTAGGTCGTTCACCGAACGAAGGTGAGGTGAACATACCCGTATATTGAGCCGGGATTAGAATTTTAAATCATTCACTGACTATATATGAAGTAAACATACCTAATATCGTATAATGAAAGTGTTCGGAATATTTGACAGATGGCAGAAGCCATCAAAAAAGTCCGAGGGATTTTCACATAGATACGGGCATGGATGAGCTACAACTCATCGGCGCCAACCCAATCAGCAGGGCAGTGCTGTTATGATAACTGGTTTTACCAGTGATTAGAGATTTGAAATGAGAGGGAATGAAGTTCTAAAGCGGGGCTTTAGAACAACCTTCACAGTAAGCTCGTGAAGGACCTCGCTAACTGTTCAGGTTTCTAATGACTGATGAAGCATTCAGTCAACATGTACCTTGAAAACCGCATACAAGAAATAAATGAAATGATGAAGATATTAATATCTAATTCAAGACATCCGAGGTAATACTTCGAAGAAAACGAAGTAAAACAATTGACCTATAGCCAACGCCGGCAACGCTATGCCGGTGAGGATGAGCGGGACGATCCCGTTTCCGCGAGTCAGTTGGTCATGCAGAAAAGAGCATATGGTGGATGCCTTGGCACTAAGAGCCGATGAAAGACGTGATAAGCTGCGAAAAGCTTCGGGGAGGAGCACATATCCAACGATCCGGAGATATCTGAATGGGGAAACCCGGCGGAGAAGACCTCCGTCATCCTTACGCCAATCCATAACGTAAGGAAGGGAACCCGGTGAACTGAAACATCTAAGTAGCCGGAGGAAGAGAAAGAAACATCGATTTCCAAAGTAGCGGCGAGCGAAATGGAAAGAGCCCAAACCAGGGTGCATGCATCCTGGGGTTCGGACCGCATAATTGATTCATGAGTTTTAGCAGAACGGTTTTGGGAAAGCCGGCCAGAGAGGGTGAAAGCCCCGTAAGCGAAAAAACGAATGACATGGCGGGATCCAGAGTACCACGAGACACGTGGAACCTTGTGGGAATGAGCGGGGACCACCCCGTAAGGCTAAATACTCCTTAGTGACCGATAGCGCATAGTACTGTGAAGGAACGGTGAAAAGGACCCCGGGAGGGGAGTGAAAGAGAACCTGAAACCATATGTTTACAAGCTGTGGAACACCTATACAGGGTGAACCGCGTACTTTTTGTAGAACGGTCCGGCGAGTTGCGCTGGCCGGCGAGGTTAACTTCTAAAGGAAGGGAGCCGAAGGGAAACCAAGTCTTAAAAGGGCGAATAAGTCGGTCGGAGCAGACCCGAAACCGGGTGATCTATCCATGTCCAGGATGAAGCTGCCGTAAAAGGCAATGGAGGTCCGAACCCACATCCGTTGAAAAGGGTGGGGATGAGGTGTGGATAGGGGAGAAATTCCAATCGAACCCGGAGATAGCTGGTTCTCCTCGAAATAGCTTTAGGGCTAGCCTCATACAAGTCTAGCGGAGGTAGAGCACTGAATTTCCTAGGGGGCGTCAAAGCTTACCGAAGAATATCAAACTCCGAATGCCGCCAAGATGGTGTATGGGAGTCAGACTGCACGAGATAAGTTGGGTAGTCGAAAGGGAAAGAGCCCAGACCTACAGCTAAGGCCCCAAAATGTGTGTTAAGTGGAAAAGGATGTGGGATTTCAAAGACAACTAGGATGTTGGCTTAGAAGCAGCCATACATTCAAAGAGTGCGTAATAGCTCACTAGTCGAGAGGTCCTGCGCCGAAAATGTCCGGGGCTGAAACACACTGCCGAAGCTTAGGGATCAGAAATGATCGGTAGAGGAGCATTGCATACTGGAGGAAGCAGTACCGATAAGGAGCTGTGGACGGTATGGAAGAGAGAATGCCGGAATGAGTAGCGAGAGGAAGGTGGGAATCCTTCCGGCCGAATATCCAAGGTTTCCAGGGTAAAGCTGATCTGCCCTGGGGAAGTCGGGACCTAAGGCGAGGCCGAGAGGCGTAGTCGATGGACAACAGGTTGAGATTCCTGTACCACAATAAGACAGAACTGTGGGGACACGTGTGGAGAGCATAAGCCGGGAATGAAGAGACCGGCGCAAGCGAGGTAGGAGCTGTATTGGCAAATCCGTACAGCAATCCGAAGACGTGATGCGGACCGAACAAGAGTAGGGAAGTATGTGAGCCATGCGTCGAGAAAAGCCGCTATCGTTCTTATTGTGCCCGTACCGTAAACCGACACAGGTGGATGAGGAGAGGATCCTAAGGCCGACGGGAGAAGCATTGTCAAGGAACTCGGCAAAAAGACTCCGTAACTTCGGGAGAAGGAGTGCCAGGTAAGACTGGCCGCAGAGAATAGGCCCAAGCAACTGTTTAGCAAAAACACAGGTCTGTGCGAAACCGAAAGGTGAAGTATACGGGCTGACGCCTGCCCGGTGCTGGAAGGTTAAGAGGAGAGGTTAGCCGCAAGGCGAAGCTTTGAATTGAAGCCCCAGTAAACGGCGGCCGTAACTATAACGGTCCTAAGGTAGCGAAATTCCTTGTCGGGTAAGTTCCGACCCGCACGAAAGGCGTAATGATTTGGGCACTGTCTCGACAATGCACCCGGTGAAATTGAAGTACCAGTGAAGATGCTGGTTACCCGCGCCAGGACGGAAAGACCCCATGGAGCTTTACTCCAGCTTGATACTGGGATTCGGTATTGCATGTACAGGATAGGCGGGAGGCTANGAAGTGGTGACGCCAGTTGCCATGGAGCCGCTGTTGGGATACCACCCTTGCAGTATTGGATTTCTAACCAGAGGCCGTGAACCGGCCTGGGGACAATGTCAGGTGGGGAGTTTGACTGGGGCGGTCGCCTCCGAAAGGGTATCGGAGGCGCTCAAAGGTTCCCTCAGAATGGACGGAAACCATTCGAAGAGCGCAAAGGCAGAAGGGAGCTTGACTGCGACACCGACGGGTGGGGCAGGTACGAAAGTAGGACTTAGTGATCCGGTGGTATAAAGTGGGATTGCCATCGCTCAACGGATAAAAGCTACCCTGGGGATAACAGGCTTATCACTCCCAAGAGTTCACATCGACGGAGTGGTTTGGCACCTCGATGTCGGCTCATCGCATCCTGGGGCTGAAGTAGGTCCCAAGGGTTGGGCTGTTCGCCCATTAAAGCGGTACGCGAGCTGGGTTCAGAACGTCGTGAGACAGTTCGGTCCCTATCCGGCGTGGGCGTAGGATATTTGAGAGGAGCTGTCCTTAGTACGAGAGGACCGGGATGGACTGGCCGCTGGTGGATCTGTTGACTTATCAAGGTCATGGCAGAGTAGCCAAGCCGGGAGGGGATAAACGCTGAAGGCATCTAAGCGTGAAGCCCCCCTCAAGATGAGATATCCCAACGCAAGTTGTAAGACCCCTTGAAGACGACAAGGTAGATAGGGCGGAGGTGGAAGTGCAGTAATGTATGGAGCTGACCGCAACTAATCGGTCGAGGG
>CAJTGB010000109.1 GCA_910575835.1 Lachnospiraceae bacterium
GCTTTTGGACTTGCGTAAGCAAGTGCAAAAGGCAAGTGCTGTGAGAGGCGACGTAGGAGCCGCTCACAGCACTTGAGTGCTTGCACCGGGGTAGTTGATTTGGAATATTATAAGAAGATTTTACTATATAAAATCGAGAAAATAAACAAAAAAAACAAAAAATATATAATAAAAAGGCGAAATGGTTTTTGAGATTGAATGAAAGTAATCTGATAAAATGGGATTGTACAAAAAATAAAGCAGCGAGGAGGAAGTGGCATGCAAAATTCGTTTTATCAGATGTTGGAGGAACGGAAGAGATCGCAGGAAATTTGTGAAATTGAGAAAATAAAAGCCATAGAAGCGGCAAAAGCATGTGTTCGCTTAGAAGAACGCAGGATTCGACAGCAGATGAAGGAGATCGAGGAAGAAAGGAGGCGGAACCAGGGAGAAGATTTGGTTTTTGGTGAAAACGGCGAATTGCAGCTTGTTACAACGAACCTCTCATTCACAGCAGAGCCGAGACAAGTAACAAACATGATGAGCCCAAAGCTGACTATTTTAAAACATGAAAAAGATGAAGATGAAAAGATATTTCAGGTTGATTTTCGGATTGCAGAGCGCAATTTGAAAATTTTTCTTGAACCAAATGAAATAGGGAGTGGTAACTACTTATTAAAAAAGTTCGCATCAGTTGGTGTTATCTTCTATTTGAAAACGGCGAGAGCTAAGTTGGTCGCAACTAGAATTTTATGTGTTCTACAGCAGATATTTACAGAAGAGGAGATATTACCGGATGATGTAGGGTGGATCAAAAGTATAGATGGGAAATGGAGATACGTAGAGGAGGGGGATCTGACGTGGGAGCGTGTAAAGAAATTGGCCAAGAAGTGATGCTGAATGCTAATGATGAAGATGATCTTATGATTTTGTTGGGCATTATTGCCGAAATCAGACCAATTTTGGCCGAGACAAATTTAATACTTCGGTCGGGAGTGACAATTTACGCTGAGGACATCCGCTCATATGACATTCTCACAGAAAAACTCAATGAAATGGGCGCCATTCCATGTAAACTTGTTTCAAAGAAGAAACGGGAAATACAAAACAATAAAATGGGCATTCATCAGTATCAGCGATACGATCGAGACTCTGAAATTAGAGGATTTCTTGAAGTGGACGAGTTCTTACCGATAGTTCTAATTCATAGTTTAATTCCGAATTCTCTCGAGGCAGCGCCTAACTTTTTAATTTATTCACGAACGGAGAACTGCGAAGTATGTTCTATAGGGTGTAAAATCGATGATATTCAGAAATATCTTCGAAAAAATTCAGAAAATATCACACGTGCAATTGATCATTATTTAACGTCGGAATTTTATTTGACAAGAAGAGTATCGACAGGATTGTTTCTAACGTTGGGGGTGGCAATAGAAGTCTGGAGTGATTATTATCGTAATAGTCATAGTGAGATTGATACAAAGAAGAAAAAAAAGCATTTACAGGAAATATTGATTCAATGTGAAGAATTGGCGGAGACTTATCGTGGAAGATGCGACGTTTGCGATGCAGTAAAGAAATCCATCGAAGAATATGTTGATACAAGTGACGTCGTAATTGGCAGGATAGATGAAATTGACAGACGGATGATGATTGCATTGCGGCAGGAAATGGCGATTTTGTATGACGAAAAGGATTACTTTATTTACGAAAAAGTCTTGGATGCGGCTTGTCATTCGATGTCTCAGTTGGTTTCAAAGCTAAACATAAAACGAGAATTGATGTACTCGGGATATTTAATTTGTAACGATTTAAATGAGCGTAATTTCACAGTGAAAAAGGTAGTAAATGCTGTAGATGGAAGCAAATCAAGGATTCGGGTTCTGCGAATTAAACGTGAGTTTTTTGAACGTTTTGATTCGCCAGGATTAGAAGAAAGGAGAGAACTAAATGCATGTATGTCGGAAGTTATTGTGGAGCGCCTTGTCGAATCAGTATATCTTCCATGAATTGTTCTATTTTGGAAACGGGATTTTCGGGAACCGGTAAAACGTGCCGTATGAACCAGATTGAACTTGCCAGTGTATGTCAAGGAAATACGGTTATCGTAATTAATATGAATCAAACTCACGATGAAAATCAGATTTTTTCAGAAATACGGCAGGATTATGCGCAATATACTAATCAAATTTGTGCTGTCAAAGATGGCATGGGATTGGGGATATTACAAGCGGTGAAAACCTCTTCTGGAGAAGAATCATATGTTGAATTGGTAAACGCTGCAGTACAGGCATTGAGCGCTGGCAATCAGATGGGAACTCGGCAGATGGGGACCTTGAGAACAGCAATAATCAATGCGATTGAATTGCGTGAGAGATTTTCAGACGAGGGGAAAGCTCTTGCTTATGGGCTGAGCCAAATAGATAATGAGCTTGGCGAAATTGTATATGAAAAAATCTGGACTTTGCTGAACTGCGGGGCTTTAAAGTCAGCTTCAAAGACAATGCAGAAGAAAAAGATTAACATCATCGATATGAAGGGAACAGATTTGCTTACACAAGCGTCTTTGGCGGAGTTAACGCTTTCATCTTTATGGAGAAGGATTCGATTAAGGGAGCCTAATAGAGAATCAAAGATACTAATTACTATAGATGAATTTCAGAATTTATCATTGAAGAAAGATAGTCCATTGATGAGGATGTTAACAGAGGGCAGGAAGTTTGGAGTAAGTCTTCTCTTAGCAACACAATCTTTTGAAATGATACCCAAAGCGGTAAGACCGGCGCTCAATCAGATGGCAACGCATTTGTACTTTCGTCCCTCAGTGAGTGAAGCAAAAAATGTTGCTAAAAATATCGTACAACAAATAGGCAGTGATAATGTTGGGGAGTGGACAAAAACGGTATTGAATCTGAAGAAAGGGGAATCCATCGCAGTTGGTGAGTTTGTATGTTCTGGGAAAGAGATAAAGAGACCTATCTTGTTAAAGTGATTATGGAGAGGAGGAAGGCGATATGTTTAAAGAATATCCCGACGTCGTAGATGTGTTGACCCTAGCAAAAATGTTGCAGGTAAGCCGCAAAGCCGCGTATGGCTTATTAGCAGATGGGAGGATTAAGTACCGGAAAATCGGTCGCATTTACCGTATACCAAAAAATGCAATTATTGATTTCATGACAAAATAATAGCACATGGCGGGCAAATCTGTTAAAATTTATACAGATATTTGCCCGTCTAATTTTAGGGGGATTAGTGACATGACGGGAAGTTTGCAAAAGAAGACCCTTGCAGACGGTAAGGAGTAAGTAGGAAATAATCCGTACCTGTTCATAAATCTACGCATTTGGTAAAATATTCCTTAAAGATGAATAGAGATTCATCCGTACTTTGACAAAAAAATCCACCTAACAGTTTCTGCTAAGTGGATGTCCCCTCTGGTCGTTTGGTACGACAGTTTTCCGGTATTGTTTCGTAAGTAGGAAATAATCCGTACCTGTTCATAAATCTACGCATTTGGTAAAATTCTTAAGGAAAGTATCAGATTCAGAGCAGACAAAGAGAGCAGCTTTATACAAAAGATAAAACTGCTCTGAA
>CAJTGB010000110.1 GCA_910575835.1 Lachnospiraceae bacterium
ACAGCTGATAGCAACCAAGGGGGAAGTCTACCCTTTTTTCAGTGTATTTTAATGGTTTAATAGCTTAATCCTATTGTGATATCATGCCACTACTAAGTTGTTAACATTGAATAGTAATAAGCTGGATTCTTTCAGCAAAGAAATATATTATCAGGTGGCTCAGCAAAAAGCTTCGCAAGCTGTGATGGTTTCTGGAAGGCACACAAAAATAAAATCGGAAGGTATTATTTGAGGCAATTTGGACTGGAGACACTGGGACCGCAACCAAGGAAATCACAAGATTACTTCGTAAAACGATTAGCTATTATGAGTATCGTGAAGATTTTTATCATACCTTTTTAGCTTGTATATTGGCCGAAGCCGGATATACAGTAGAATCTAACAGGGAGCATGGCGAGGGACGCAGTGATATTATCGTACAGGATTATTCTGGGGATCGTATGGCAATTTTACTGATAAATAGCTGAATGTACAGAGAATAATTTCGTGAGGACTATTCGAAGATAATGTGTTATGGAATCTCTTTTTATAAAAAACGATGTTGGATCCGATTGAAAAGTAAAAGAGCATCCGCCAAAGGCGGAATGCTCTTTTCAATATCACACACAATAACAGACCTGTTATGTCATATCATATTACTTACTTTTTTATAGGGTTAAGCTCCCCTTTTTGTAAACTATAGATTACTCGCCAGTCTTTGGTGAAGCTTTTCCTGTAGCTGCTGTACGATCAAACTTCACGCCATTTGTCTGCAGTTTCTTTGCAATCAAATCTGCAAGCTGATCTGCTGTAACATTTCCATCCTTATCTGGTGTAACTGTAGGCTGATCTCCTGGCTGATTTGTGTTTCCTGGCTGCTCTCCCGGAGGTGTTACCTGAACAGAACCGTCAGATGTAACTCTTAAGATTGCAACTGGTGACAGACTTGTAAATTCATTCTCTACATAGAATTCAGATTTTACTGCATCCCATTTTACTTCGCCTTCGTATACTTCCCAAAGTTGTGTACGACTATTCTGGTGCATAATGCGAATCTTCTGACCTACAGCCAGGTTCTCTAATCTGTTATTTAAAACAAATTTAACCATCAATGGATGTTCTGGGTCAACAGGAAGAATCTGTCCGTTTTCATCTTTTGCAACGCTTAAGTCTACAAGTGTAGCTACTTCAATTAAATCATCAGATTCTACTAATGTGTTCAATGCAGCCTGCTGTTTCTCATATTCAGCAATCACTCCGGCTAATTTAGGATCATTCTTCTGCTTTAACTCAGTGATTCTTTTCTCATAATCAACAGAAGCTTGCTCAAACGTATCCTTAATAGCATCACTAGCCTTTTCCGGATTTGTAGAATCCCAACCATCAAACTCAGACCAACGATCAACATTGATCTCATTTTTATTCAATTCTACATTTGTTCCGTTTTCAGTGGTAGCTGTTATAGCATCTTTGGGTCCAACACTAGGTGCTGCAAGAGCAACTGTGGACATACCCATGCAAAGCGCGCCGGCTAATGCAAGAGCTGTTAACTTTTTCATTTTCATGTTCTTATTTTCTCCTTCCATATTTTCTGTTACGTTGTGTGACTATATATTAAAGCTTTGTTGGCCTTAATATCCCTCCATTAATTCTCCCCTATTGCTCCAATGTAGCATTTACCAGGAACCTTTCGTTTGCCGAGTCTGCAATACAAGTTGAAAGCGTCATAATCCCGGTCTGCTGCGATACATTTACATCCATATTTACATTGCCGTTAATCGAGCTTCTCAGTTCATCTAAATATTCCTCAAACTCCGTTTGAGCCGAGAAATTATAACTGCCGAGAAGATATCGGTCATCAAACGGTGTTGCTGAGAATACATGATATTTCAATGTCTTCTCTGGCATATAGATATATACGTAGGGGTTTGCATCAAAAAATGCTTTATCCTCGTATTTATGAAGGTCAGCAAACATACTGCCGTTCTTCATGTTGTGTCCGTATACTACAGTAACCGGACTGGAAAAATTCTTCCCATTATATTTTTCTGTATAAATAGTTCCTGGAAGTCCTTCTTTTTTCTCTATCGTATGATTCAGATAATATGCGTCATCTTCTGTCTCGCTCTGCAGAATCGGATAGTCAATGTTTGTTCCAGGTATCCAGATCCATGCATACACATCCGGATTCATCGCCTGCGCAGCCGCAAAATCTATTTTTCTGAACATTGGGTCATCCGCGTCTACGGCTACCTGTTCTTTCAGTTTTTCATATGATTCTTGGGTCTCTTCGGGATCTGCTTTCTTAGCTTTTTCCGCTGCCGCTGCTTTTTTCTCCTGATTGGAAGTATGTACATAAAATCCAACCCCTGCGCCCGCTATTGCCAGCACAACAATCGCAATGATTGCTACAATCAGCCCTGTTTTCCCAGAAGAATTCCTTCTTCCTCTTCTCTTATAATCAGGATTCTCATAATCCATCGGTTCATCCTCCTAATTCCTAAAATCTTTTGTAATTACAGAACTTCGGTATAAAAGAAATTCACTACCAGTTCTTTTAATTGTTCTGAATTTACCATATATGCTTCATGGTCATCCGGCTGTGTTACTTCTCCCGGAATCATCGACATATCCTCCGCTGTAAGCGTTACATCCAACATCTCAGGTGCCAGATACGTGATATCCTCTACCGAGATATTCGTATACATATTCCCCTGCAAGGACTGGTAAATGGATACCGGAAGCGTAAGGTCGTTTCTTACTTGCGCCATCGCTGTTGCGAAGTAATTCGTCATATACTGCTTCTGGCGTTCCAGACGGCTCATGCTGCTGGCAAAGACGTCGCAATCCCTGTCCCGGATATAATCCTCTGCCATCTTTCCCTGCAAATGGATGGTCTCTCCGGC
The DNA here is from genome assembly GCA_910575835.1 of Lachnospiraceae bacterium. GTDB lineage: Bacteria > Bacillota > Clostridia > Lachnospirales > Lachnospiraceae > Sporofaciens. Next base: position 2,886 of record CAJTGB010000110.1, read on the forward strand.
ATGATAGGGCCTGCCGCCAACTTCAACATCTCCAAGCACCTGTACATCAACTCCGCCGATCGCGTCGTTAAGGATCGGGATAGCCTCCAGATTAATGGCACAGTAGCGCTGGATCGGAACCTTGAACAAAAGGTTAGAAACGGTATTTACCATCAGTTCACAGCTGTCTTTGGCGGTTTTGCCATAATAGTACTGAAGAGTGAGCTGCATGTTCTTTTCACCCAGGAACTTGCCCTGGTCGTTGTACATCTTGACCGGTACATAAGTGTCACGGGGAATCGC
>CAJTGB010000111.1 GCA_910575835.1 Lachnospiraceae bacterium
CATAATAGTACTGAAGAGTGAGCTGCATGTTCTTTTCACCCAGGAACTTGCCCTGGTCGTTGTACATCTTGACCGGTACATAAGTGTCACGGGGAATCGCTAGGATCTTGATCTTCCCGCTCTCCACATTGATACTCACAAGAATAATCGCATCGGCCAGACCTTGTCCCTTCATCTCATTGGCCTGCTCCACAGGAGTGCTGTTGTCAATGCCGAGACATAGGAAATTGATCACATCCTCGTTGTACTGATATTCCTTGCCCTTGTATGTAATGAAGAGGCCTTCCTTTCTGGCTTCGGGAGTATCTTCCACATCGAATTATTAAGTATGGGGAGAGAGTATTGATTTTCTTGTGGTTTGGGGAATATGGGGAGAGAAAACATACGAATTTATACGAATATCTTCAGAAAAGAGTAAAATTGACTTAATTTGACAAAAGGATAAAATTGACAGTTATTAATGGTTTCCGTATAATAAGAATAGAATGAAGGGGATAATGTGACGTAAATTTATCCGTTAAGATTGCTGTAGGAGATGAATAAATGACAGGAAAAACTTTCCTTTGGATAGAAGACCGCAAGGGTAAATCAAGCTATGTATTTTGGAAAATATTTATGCAGCAGCTTTTTCCAGAGATAATTGTTGAAAGCAAAACAAATAACAGTGAACTCGTCAAAGCGGTAAAAGCATTACAGGATAATGAAAATCATTACATAATTATGCTTGATAATTCTTTCGATAATTTGCAGGTGTATCAAGAACAAAAGATATTAAAAAAATATTCTGATATGAAAAGAAATATTCTTTTGATGGATATAATTTGTTTTGAATATATTCTTTTGGAATTTAATAGACTTATTGATTGGATTTATGCACCGGATGATGAATTCCGGTTAAAACGGAAAAGCGCAATTAAAGCAAGAGAATTACTGATTCAAAATATTCAATCAGAGAATTTTAATTATAAGGCGATTCAGGAAATAATAGAATATGATAATCATCTTGATAACCATAATGTTGAACAATTATCTGCAAAATTGCTATTTGATTTGACGAGAAATACGGGATTTGAAGTGTCTAAAGGTTCAATTGGAACGTGTTGGGTGGATTCTTGCTGTAAATGGCAAGAACGGCAAGAGAATGATATTTGCGGTCTGGATGGCAACCGACTATCAATTTTAGATAAAATGAAAAGTATTTGCGTAGGAACATCCTTGAAAAATAAATTTTCTAATGTAGGAATGGAGCTGGTAATGTGATTACGATTTACAAAAATAAAGATGATATACCTAATGATATTGAATATGTTGAATTGAACGATATTTTCTTTAATCAGAAAGCAGTGATAAAATTAGATGACCGTGCCAAGGAAATCATAGAAAAGGTTGATGGATCGAAGCTCGTCAGCAAGTATAAGATCGAATCAAAATTCAATGGTGTTACTCTGGATATTGATTGTTTGTCTACAGGATGTAAAACAATTTTAAATGTATTATATTTCCCTGATAAGGTGTTTTGTATGAAAGAATGCGGAGATAATGCATTGGAAGTAATATATAATTTGGAAAATGGACAGGTTTACAGTAATTATGCAATGATACCTTTCGACATGCACACAGTAAAAGTATATTCCGATTTAGACAGCAGAATCATTGATGATTATGAAGAATTAAAGGAGTGGTGGGAAGATGAAATGTGAGCCCAAAGTAATGAAGCATTTTTCAACAGTTCATACTTCGTTTGCAATTGATTTCACATTTACTAACAATATTACTATTCTTACAGGGCTTTCTGCTGTTGGAAAGACAGCGGCTTATTCCTTTATCAGAGAATGTATGGCTGTGAATCCCAAGATTGTATGTCTGAATTATTTAGATTATCAGAAAAATGTTAAAGAAATATTGATGCAGATAAAAGATAAGCTGATCGTGATTGATAATGCGGATATTTTGTTAGATGATGAAACCAGAAAATACATTTCCTTAGATGGAAACAACCAGTACCTTATTATAGGACGTAATCCTAAAAACCTTTTTACCACCAAAGATAATTTATTTGAATTAGTAAGCAAAACAACCGATGAGGTGACAGAATTTCGGATTCAACCTTATTTCTGATAAGTTTCTTTCTCATATGTAGGAATTCTTTATTGCATAGAAGTATAACCTTTATGCAAAAAGAATTTCTTATATGAACTTTTTTACCTCTGTCTGGTAAACTTTTTCCGTATGTTCATCAAATAAAACCCACATCACAATATCAAATTTTTCTGGATTTTCTGCAATAAACTTCCGAACCGTTTTGACCGCAATCTCTGCCGCATACTGAACGGGGAAATTATATACGCCAGTAGAAATTGATGGAAATGCTATTGTATGTATGTTTTTTTCTACTGCAATTTGCAATGAATTCTTATAGCAATTTGCCAAAAACTCAGGTTCACCATAATTACCGCCGCGCCAGATTGGGCCAACCGTATGAATTACATATTTACAAGGCAGTTTATATGCATTGGTTATTTTAGCTTCGCCTGTTTTACATCCATGAAGCAGACGGCATTCTTCTAATAGTTTCTTTCCTGCTGCACGATGGATTGCACCATCCACACCACCGCCCCCTAATAAGCTGTTGTTTGCAGCGTTTACAATAGCATCTACCGTGTTAATTTTGGTGATATCTCCTTGGGTTGTATAGATCATGTTTTCACTCCGTTTTATTCATCAACATTATTTGTCATAATATGGTTTTACATCATTTATTTATTAGGTAATCTTATCATAAATACTTTGATAGTTCTATAAATTTCTTTAAATAATTTGCTATTTAAGGACAAAACTTAAAAAATCTATTGTACCAAGCCGCTAGCGCGGCGGCTAGCCCTAAGTATGTGAAATTACACTTTTTTCTTAAAATTTTCATTTTTCACAAAATAATAGTAGCAGTTTTTGTATATATGTTTTATTGTTGAATCACCACAAGACAACTTAAAACACAACAAAAACTGCTATGCTTATGTTATCATGGATTTTCAAACTCAACGTAAGTAGGAAATAATCCGTACCTGTTCATAAATCTACGCATTTGGTAAAATATTCCTTAAAGATGAATAGAGATTCATCCGTACTTTGACAAAAAAATCCACCTAACAGTTTCTGCT
>CAJTGB010000112.1 GCA_910575835.1 Lachnospiraceae bacterium
ACATAGTTGTTTCCTCCTAAAATTTTTCTACCAATTTTTTCCAACTAATCACAGTATTGTCGAATTCATTATCCATTATATAAAAATGGATGTGTCGAATAATCTGTGATGATTTACACAGATTATTTTACACACCCATTTGATCAGCACTGACGCTTAAATTTATACTTACACGCTCAGAGTACACTGGATTTTATTTTCTCATTTTGCTTTATCAACACAGTCTTATTTAAGCCATAAAATCCCTGTACGCTGCTTTTTTGACTTTTGTTTTTATCTGTCCCTTCACCACCACCTTTCTACATTGTTCTCTATATCAACCGTATTTGTATCTTTTTAGTGATCTCTTCCTTGTGTTTTTTCAATGGAGTCTCTTTCATGGATTCCAGTATCCTCTTGTGCTTTTGCTCCCTACTCTGCTTTACCCTTTTCCATATCTTTTCCCAAGCCTCCATGATCTGGCTTATCATGTGCCCAATCTGGATCAGATAATAATGGTTTTTCAATGCCTGATAATTCCTGCTGTACTGGTGTTCCAGATTGTATCCCTGCCTTTTCTGCGCGTTAAAACCTTCATTCTCGATTCTCCATCGCATCCTTCCGCGCTCCACTAATCCTGCCACATTTTTCCTGGTGATTGGCAGATCTGTGAGAAAACAGAATTCTTTCCGGATCGTTTCCGCTTCTCCCTTTTTCCTGCCCTTTTTGCAGATATATCTCCTGCTTTCTCCATACTCTGCCAGATTTACCTTATGTCCTTTATAATCAATATCTGTCACGTAATCATGCCACTCCTTCCCGGTCTGTGTTTCGCGCTCCTGATAATTTCTCTCCATTTCTTTCAGTTTCCGGTATTCTTCTCCAATGCTCGGGATGCTCCCCTCTTTATACCGCAGGATATATCGCCAGTTTTTTTCTTTGCATCTCTCAAAAAAACCTTCACAGGCATACAGGCTGTCCCCACACAGACAGATGGGCAGCCTTGGAAACGCTTTTTTCAGCTTTTCCATTAAACGCCAGCAGGCCTTTCTTTCACAGTCCTGCTTCTCCATTTCTTTCCCGGCTTCATTGTCCACAAATTCCGTCTGGATGCTTATGAGGATTTGGGAATGCAGTACCAGCTTTGCTTCCAGCACATAATAATAATTCTCCTGGTACTCTTTTTCTGTCCCCTTATTATGCGTCCGGTGCAGGCTTTTCCCACCCAGTTCCCTCCGGCTGCTACAAAGCTGCGTCCCATCTATGATAACCTGCCAGTACTTGCCCCTGATTCGCATATTTTCAAAAGCCCGGCTGCACAGAAGCCTGCTGCACAGGCGGTTTAAGATGTCCTGCAATTTTTCCGGATCTACTTTTTCCAGATACCGGTTGATGGTTTCCCAGTAGGGAAGCTCCTCCACGGTCTGTTCCTCCCCAGATAGAAGCCAGATGTTTTCAATCATTTCACTGGAATTGAATTCTTCACTTGTTTTCCTCATACTACTGATGTAAAATAGAGAAGAAAGAATACGGGTCATAAGAAGTAACACAGCAGGATAGGTAATATAACTCTGGTTTCTGGGATCTGGAACCTGTTTTAACAGTGGTAAAAGATCTGGGAAAAAATGCCGGATTAGCTTGGTTAATTCACATGCAAGGTTAAACTGTTCCAGGTGTTCCCTGGTCTCTTTTCTTCTGATTTTTATTCTTGCTTCATAGTAAAACCTCCTCTCTTTTATGGTGGTGCGAAAAAATAGTTGTTTGGTTTACTCTATTATCTCGCATCTTCCCATAAAATGGGAGGTTTTTTTATTAATTTTTTTTAAGCGTCAGAGCTGGTATTTGATGAAGAGGAATGGAAAGTATTATACTGCTGTGCAAGAAAAACCAAAGAAGTTCCTAAAACGTATTCGCTCAAAGAAGCGATTTATGATTTGGGAATTCTAGGAGGGATGAAAGGTGCTCCGAGCGATGGTATGCCCGGAGCACGTTCTATTTGGCAAGGGTTAGAGGTGCTATGCGCATTGCTTGCTTATCGAAGTTATCTTGTATAAATGTGGGTCAAGTTAAGTGCTTACAGCGGAGTCTTTGACTTGACAGAATCGATCCCGATATTTCCGCTGTCGCAGGATACGGATATCTTTTTCTTCCCGTCTCCGGCGGCCTTATAACGAATGTCGCCGTCGTCGTCCGTGAAGGTTCCCTGGCTCTTGTTATCTATGAAGATATCTCCGTACTCTGTGTATAGATCGAATCCGTAGGAGGAGATATTGCCCGTAACCCCAAGCTGAACGTCCCCGAATTCATTCGTGATCGTCACATCAGAGAGGTCTGAGCGTCCGATCTGGCAATTACCGGAGTCCAGCTTAACGTTCAGTTTGCCTCCCGATACGTCAGAGAGAGTGACTTCCCCGTATTCATTCTGGATCTCTGTCCTGTCTGCTTTTAGGGTATCGACGGAAAGATTGCCGCTGTCCATGCGGATATTCAGGTCTGTACCGATATATTTATCCAGCCGGACATTCCCGTATTCGCTCTTAATGTCCAGTCTGTCTGCCTTTAATACAGATATTTCAAGCTCTCCGCTGTCCAATTCCAGAGAAACGTCGGAAAAGTTTGTGTTTTTGGGAATCTCTACCCTTACATAATACCTTGGCTCGCTTACAGACAAGCCCAAATTGCCTGTAGAGAATCCCAGGTGAAACATTTTAAACGATTCGGGCTCTCTAAAGATCAGCCGGTTATTCCTGACCTCGCAGACCGGGCTGCCGTATTCGCCCGCAATACAATACTCAATTGCAAATCTGTCAGAAGCTACAAGCTCTACGTCTGCATAATCGACCGTCAGTTCTATGCTGTTAAATGGATCCAATTCCTTGCTGCCTTTTGAAGGCTCTGTGATATTCGGGTCGCCGGCAGAGTGCAGGCCTCTTCCGTCAATATAGAATCCCGCATGTCCGCCCATCATCCGTCCTGCCGTCAGGACGACGGTGCCGAATATGACCGAGATGAATGCCGCTGTTATCCATATCTTTTTATTTCTCATGTTTATATCCATTCCTTTCGCTTCGCTCAGGCACAAAACGTAATGAAAATGGTTTCCCTGAGCCTATTTTTTCTTTATAATTCTTCTTGTAGGGAA
>CAJTGB010000113.1 GCA_910575835.1 Lachnospiraceae bacterium
CTGGTAACTGTATTTTACCATAAGCGGAGAGAAAATTTATATAAATAAAAGTAAGAAACTCAGTAAAATCAATGGGTTTGGGTATTTAACAAATACCTAATTTAGTTTTGTAGTAAGGAGATTTATCCGATTTCACGGCTGCATGAGCAACTTGTACTAATGCAGGTTTGAGGTAGACACCGGCACGCGTTATCCTGACAGATTTCTTCTTACCAGCGGATTCGTTATTGCCAGGCGTTAATCCCGCCCAACAGCATAAGCGTTTGGAATTAGAAAACTGAGCCATATCAGTACCAATTTCAGAGATAATAGTGATGGCACTATTACGATCAACACCTGGAATGGTACACAGTAACTGGACAGCATTTTCATAAGGTGCAATCAAAGAATCAATCATAGTGTCTATATCATTTATCGTAGATGTGATATAATCCATATGTGCGCGGACGAGGCACATACGATATTTTTGGGAATCAGTCATCTGATACCCTTCGACGGATTCAATGACACTGACAGATTTCTTCTTTAGGGAACGAAGCAGTCTGGAAGCTATTTCTTCGTGGTTGATGGAATTATCGGATTGCTCGATCAGGTAGTCAATAACAGAAGTGGCTGATTTTCCAAAGATATCGGAAACAACCGAATCCAACGCGACATTGCAAACTGTAAGCGCGTTCTGAAATCTGTTCTTTTCACTGGAACGGCAGGAAGTCAGCTTGTAACGGTATCTTGTGAATTCACGCAGGATACGAATTGGTTTACAGGGAATATAGCTTCCGGGAACCAGTCCTAATCGAAACAAATCCCCAATCCATTTGGAATCTTTAGTATCATCCTTATTACCTTTGACAGCTTTTACCCATTTGGGATTAGCGATGGTGACGTTGATTTCGTCTTCTAAAAGGTTAAATACAGGAACCCAGTATTTTCCTGTGGATTCCATACAAACATCACGGCATTGGTTTTCAATCAGCCATTCTTTGAATTGCAGGATAGAATTGTTGAAGGTGGAGAAACGCTTCTTGTGGTAGGAAGGTTCGACTCCGGAAGAGGTTTTGATGATTGTGGCAACGAGAAAAGATTTGTGAACATCGACACCACAACAGGTTTGATAAACAACTTTCATGGTCAAAAACTCCTTTCAAATTCAAATGATAAAGAAGCCATTGACTGTCCCACCACACAATTAACAGAGAAGTTAAAACAATTCTTACTGTACGGTCTTATGAGCCACTTATTTGTGCTTGAAAGATGGAACTTACACTGATTATTATGCTGTCTAAAACGAAGAAAGTCTTTACGACTCACCTCCCCGTGCTTTGTAGTATAGCTTCTTCAAGAATTATTTTATCAGAAACGTGGAGGATTTGAAGACTTTCATTACTATTTGTGCCGCCAGCCGAAGGCGGCGGAATGGAGATTATTATGAAAAGGTTGCCCAGTTGGTTGATTTGGGGATATTTGACCTTGAGGTGGGTAATGTAGAAAAAATCAATGCGGATATAATTGATAAATTTTACGAAAATGAGAGTACTGAAAAGCGAACCGGGAAAAGAAATATTAAAAAGTTTTCGGGTGCAGTGACAGCGGAATACTTCAGGAGCAAAATTGAAGAAATTTTATCTAGATATCCGAAGTATAAAATTTCAGATAATAATGTATACATCAAGGAATATCCAATGGAGTTTGATTTCTTGATTCTGAAAAGTGATGCGCAGAAAATAAATGGGTTACCAGTGTATGAAGCGGATAAAGTGGTTGCAATTTTAGAGAGTAAGAAAAATGGTGTATATAAGGCATATAATGAAGAAAAAAGGAATGAGTTTAAAGAGTTTGATTTAGATCCTCTGGCGGAGGCATACTTTAAGTTGCAAGGGCCAGCTAAGAACATTAGGCTCGGATATATGACAATGAGCGAGAACCGCCCGAAAAAAGAGGATGGCAAATCAGACCTTATAAGAGGGACATGGCTGTATTTTCAGGATAAATTTTTAAATCAGGGAATATTAATGGATGATTTTTGTTTTTTCTTTTTTGCCAGATGCCATTTCCCATCGAAAGAGAAAGATATATATATGTCTGATTACCAATGGGAGAAATTTGTTTTAGATTTAATCGGAGAAAGCTGAAAGATATATTATGGAATACAAGATGCCTGGATATTATTAGGGCAAAATGTATTGGATATAACGTACTAAATTACAAGGGAAATTTTCTCGATGCTTTGCACCATACAAACTAACACCAAACCTAATGAGGTTGGATGAATGCTCTTTTTCTGCGTGGTGGCAGGAAGATACCGGATGGCATTTGAGTGTTTGTAGCGGAAAAGTTTATTTATAGATGGAATAATATTTAAGATGGCTTAAGATATAGTATTGGCGTATGGTAAATAATGGTGATATCTGCTATAATTCTTAAGGAAAGTATCAGATTCAGAGCAGACAAAGAGAGCAGCTTTATACAAAAGATAAAACTGCTCTGAATGTGATTCTTTCCAATTGTACCAAGCCGCGGACGATCAGCCGGT
>CAJTGB010000114.1 GCA_910575835.1 Lachnospiraceae bacterium
GGGTGTGTAAAATAATCTGTGTAAATCATCACAGATTATTCGACACACCCGTTTCTTGTATAATGCATAATGGATTCGACAATACTGTGATTAGTTGGAAAAAATTGGTAGAAAAATTTTTAGGAGGAAACGACTATGTCACAGAAAATTGACTATCAGGCAGAAATAGCAAAATGTAACACAATGGAAGATATTACAGGTCCAGATGGATTGATCCAGAAAGTGATAAAGGATGCAGTGGAACAGATACTCCGTAAGGAAGTAAATGAGTATATTGTGGATGCAAAGGAAAATGGGAATAAAGTCACTAAAAATGGAAGCAGCTCTAAAACAATCAAAACAGCCTATGGAAAGATTGGAATTGACGTACCACGGACACGGGAACCGGGGTTCGAACCAGAGATCATTAAAAACCGTACAGTTATTGAAGAAGGGCTGGAATCCCAGATCATTTCCATGTATGCAAAAGGAATGTCCGTGCGGGATATCTCGGAACACGTACAGTCCCTCTATGGGATAGAACTTTCAGCCGGCTCCATTTCCAACATCACGGATAAAGTAATGGAAGAAGCAAAAGAATGGTACTGCAGGACACTGGATTCTTTTTATCCTGTCGTATTCCTGGACGCAGTACATTTTAAGGTCCGCGAAGATGGACGGATCATCACAAAAGCGGCCTATGTTGCGTTGGGAATCAATGGAGACGGTTATAAAGATATCCTGGGGATATGGATCGGAGAGAATGAGGGCGCCAAATTCTGGTTAAAAGTATGCAATGAACTGAAAAACAGAGGAGTTTCTGACATTTTAATTGCCTGTGTGGATGGTCTGAAAGGTTTTCCGGATGCAATCCATACGGTATTTCCAGAAACACGGATCCAATTATGTATCATCCATCAGATCCGCAATACGCTGAAATATATTGCTTATAAAGACCAGAAAGCATTTATGAGGGATTTAAAGCGTGTATATGGGGCAGAAAGTGAAGAGATCGCGATGCGGAACCTGGAGGGCATGATGGATACCTGGAAAAAGTATGCCGTCGTGCTGGATAACTGGCTTGATAAGTGGGAGCATCTCTCCACCTATTTCTGCTACGGCCATCAAATCCGCAAATTAATATATACCACCAACACAGTGGAAGGTTTTAACCGACAGCTGCGTAAAGTTACAAAGAGCAAAGCACTCTTTCCGAATGATGAGGCATTAAGGAAAACCATCTACTTGTCTACCAGGGATATTATCAAAAAATGGTCCCTGCCGTATCGTGATTGGGGCGAAACCTATGGACAGTTTGTGATTGAATTTGGCGACAGGGCCAGGATTGCTTAAAGCATAGAAACAGAAATGTATCTGGCTGTAAATTACAGCAGCACTGCCCTTTATCCCTTGATCACCGAAATGCCGTCTGTATGTTTCTTATGCATAGGCATTTTGTGCATAAGAAACATACAGACGGCAATAACTAAAGTAAGGGATAATGCAACCAGAGAGGTGTATAGAATGCGGAGCAGTAAGGAAAGAAAACGATTTCTGAAGCAGGAATTAAAGGAATATGAAAAAAGAATGCCCATGACCCAAGACGAGCGCAGGGAGCTCCGTGAATGGATAAATGCAGGAAATAGTGTACATGAGAATACCTGTTGTGCTGTTGATGATGGGAACAAGCCGATTGATTTTCTTGATATATACAGGGAAGAAGAGGCATTGCGTAAAGCGACAGCCGGTATGGAGAGTGAAGAAGCAAGAAAATATGTACTGGATTACTATGGATGGACAGAAGAAACGGCGGAAAAAGAAGAATACACCGTTGAAATACTAAAAGACCAGGTACGTGAATTAGAAAGAAAACTATTTTATCTGGAGGAATTCATAGGGCAGAAAGGTTTTTGGAAAGAATCACAGAAATACATCGAAGAATACCGCGGTGAACCTATTCCTTTTGAAATCAAATGACTGTGAAAAAAGGGAGACCTAAAAACCACGCTATTAGAACCTGATCATTTATGATCAAACAAAAAATAAAAACCAGCAGTAAAGGAAACAAAGATATGACACATCAATCTTCCAGAGCATATGCCTGTGTAGCGTATCGGATCATGGAATACGAAGGTCAGGAAATGTCAGAGGAATATTTAAGTATACTGATGGAGATGCTTTATGATTTTTATACGGAAAGTGAGATCAAAAAAGTCTACCTGGATAACGTCCGGTTGGACTCCTATGAAACAATGTTAAGGAATGGAGAATAAAAGAAAAATAAATGAATAGTATCACCAGAAAATGGCAATACTATTCATATAAGGAAATCGAAAATAGCGTCGAAAAATAATGGAAAATGTAAAAAACTCAGCACTAAAAATTGCTATTGGCAATGCAATGTTAACAACCTAACTCAATCAACTACAACATATAGTGTTTCTTTTAATTGGCACGGGATTCTCTGTGCCTTTCTTTATTCATAACCACTAATACG
>CAJTGB010000115.1 GCA_910575835.1 Lachnospiraceae bacterium
CAGGATCTCCTTGATCACCTGATCACTGTATTCCTTATTCTCTCCCTTGTGCATCTGCGTCTCCTTCTTTCCTTGCAGCCGTATCTTTGCACATCTCTCCCATTTTATCTCTGTATGTGCTTAATCTTCTCTCCTGCCGCCTGCTTTCTGTCTTCTCCATTTCAATGATTATTTTCTCTGCTTTCATAGTGTTCTCCTTTCTTTTATGCAAATCTTAATTGTTTCTCACTATCATCTATCCTCATATTGGGCATCCGTTCACCCGTTTTCAAATAACTGCAATTTACTTCTACCATTTTCTTCGCCATAATCGGAACCACACTGTTACCGATCCGCGCTACCTGCTTACTGACCGGATACTTATTACCGTTATAATCCCGGTCAATGATATAATCTTCCGGGAAGCCCTGCATCACCTTTAATTCCTCCGGTTTCAGCATCCGAAGGAAAATATCTGAAATGATATACGTTTCACCCTCTATCTCTAACAGGATATTCACCAGACCGAATCTATCCTTAGTTGTAATCGTCCCTAATGGACTATCTAAAGTCTGCCCTCCTCCGGCTCCATAATATTTGATTAGAAATGCTGATATTAATCCAAAATGACCCGGTGATGTCGTAATCGTATGTAACGGGCTTCCTAAACCCTGACCGATTCCAGTCTTATAGTATTTTGTAATAAATGCCATAACAAGTCCATACCTGTTACTTGTATCAATTGTCTTAATCGGCTCCGTCAAAAGCTGTCCCCGGGAATCACCTGCCCTTGTTTCTCCATGGTACTGAATAATAAATGACAGGGCTTCTTTGTTCCTGACTCTGTACGGGTACAGATTCTTTACGATATACTTATCAATCCCATTAGCAATCCTGGCATATGTTGCATCTGCAAGAGGTTTCTTCCGGTCGAATATGGATTTCCCAAGATCCGACCAATCAATATAATCACCACACTGCTTCCATCTGCAGAAACCATCTGCCCCTGATTTACTATGTGTTGGCTCTGGCCAGATAATCTCTTTTCCATCTCTCCGAAATACTGCATACCATCGTTTTCTGGTTGTCGGTGCCCCGTAATCTGCCGCCACCAGCTCCCGGCTGTCAAATATGTAGCCAAGTGATTCCATGGCTTTGATAAATTTTTTGTAATCTTCCCCCTTCCGCTCCGGTATTGGATGTCCTTCTGAATCCAATGGTCCCCACTGCTGTATCTCTTCCACGTTCTCCATAATGATCACATCTGGAAGAATCATCTTCGCATGTTTATATACCGCCCATGGAAGGATACGCAAGCCGTGTTTCCTGGGTTGTCCACCTTTCGCCTTGCTGTGACTCGTACAGTCCGGACTTGCCCACATCAAAGATACGTGTCTGCCTTTTACATATTTCTGTAAATCAACTTTGAAGATATCTTCCGTTAAGTGAAGTGTATCGGGATGGTTCGTCTTATGCATCAGGATAGCATCTGGATCATGGTTAATTGCTATGTCTACCTGCCGACCTAATGCCATCTCTATTCCCACGCTCGCCCCGCCGCCACCAGCGAAGCAGTCAATGATTAATCCCTCTTTCATAACATCACCTCTGGATAATAGGCAGCCAAATCCATTTGTACGCCTGGTATATCCTCCCAATCCACGCCAATATAGTCCAATACTCTTCCCCATCCATACTTATTCCCGGTATCCGGATCCGTACAGCATCGGTACATGTAAAACTCCCATTCCTTCGGGTTTCGCTCCCGGAGCTTATCAAACCTATGTGGTCTTTCCTCCATGTGTATCCCAAACCCACACATACTGCATCCTGTACGTTTTGCACCAGTTGTCTCAAGGTTCCCATCACTGTCCTTCTCGATCTTCCCATAGATTTCTGGTATAATGCTCTTAATCGGCACATACGGGATCACATTCCCTTTCCCATCCCTGCTGTAAGGCTGCTTATAATACAGACGTTCAAACAGATCTATATGGGCGTGATACCACTCGTCCATTTCCTGTGCCAGAATCAGGATGTCATTCCGCAGGTACGGAGCAAACGGCGCTGATCTCATTACTGTCTTTCCGTAATAATTACATCCATGGTCTGTAAGCGCTTCTTCCCTCTGCCCTCCTTCAGATGCCATCATTCCCAGAAAAGGAAAGCTATTGTGTTCCCGCGCCCAGTCATCACACGGTTTCTCTTTTAACCAATAACAACACTCATTTGACACTTTAAAGTTTGGTCTTTGATAATGGACGCCCTCATTCTCGTTTTCATATCCTCCAAATAGCTTCAGCCATTTCTGAGGCAGTCTCATCCGGCTATTCTTCGCATAATGACCGAGTTCCCCGCATTCACCTGTAATAATCGCATGACGGACCGTCT
>CAJTGB010000116.1 GCA_910575835.1 Lachnospiraceae bacterium
GCTGTCCACCCAAGACTCGCTTGGTGCGGTATAGCTTGTACCTTACACCGTAGGACTTTCACCCACCGAATTCCAAGCCCTTAGCTGGGCGCACCCTATAGATAAAAAAAGCATGACCGTACAGCCATGCTTATATATCCGAAATATATCCGTCAAAAAAACAATACCACAAAGTTAAGCACACGTAAGGCGAAAACGTCAACGGCACGCGCCATCGACAAATGGGCAGACCTCCAGTCTATAACAAACCTGAAAATCACCCCTGCAATATTTATTTTGCAATCTTCTCCGTTACGACCACACTTAACATGCAATATCCTCCTGACAGTTTTATTTAATATTTAACTCCTGTTCATTGTAGCTGTAAAATTATATCTTGTCAAGCAGAAAAAATATTATTGTTTATTCCTGCAACAGCCAATCGGCTATATCATATATTTCAATTCCCTCATAACTGTATTTCGGATGTCTGGTTCTTGTAATAATCATTTTGGGATAAGCATCTCGGATTTGGAGCAGGGGAGAATATTCTCGCTCAAAGGTTTCCTGTCCGGAGATGTTATCGCTTACCTGAATATATATCTTCTCACTGCCTCTTTGTGCAACAAAGTCGATTTCCCTTTGATAGAGCTTACCCACATAAACATCATATCCACGGCGAAGCAGTTCAACACAAACGATATTCTCATATACTCTGCCGTAGTCCATGTTTCTGCTGCCGAGTATTGCATAACGGATACCGGTATCACACAGATAGAACTTCTCGGAGCTTTCCAGATATTTCTTCCCTCGAATGTCATAACGTTTAATATCATAAAACACGAAAGCATTGCACAAATATTTAATGTATTTGCTAATGGTTACATGATTGGTTCGTATTTCATTCGCAGTCAGCAGACGACTCACTTTATTTGGAGAAGTCAGATTGCTGACATTATCCATCAGAAATTCACTTAAGCGCTGCAAGATCAGGGTATCCGTCAAAGAATATTTTTGCACCAGATCTCTGGTAACAATGGTCTCATAGACTTCTTTGATATAATTTGTTCTGTCTTTTTCGGTCCTGTATGCGTAAGAACCTGCCAAGCCGCCTTTCACAGAATACTCATCGAAGAGCTTGTCTTTATCTTTGACATCATCATAATACCGGCAATATTCCTGAAAGCTGAACGGAAGCATATGGATTTCAATGTATCTTCCGGTGAAAAGAGTTGCCAGATCCGCACTCAATAAAAAGGCATTTGAGCCCGTTACATAGATGTCATACTTCCCCTTTGAATAAAGACTGTTAACAGCCAATTCAAACTTGGGACACATCTGAACCTCATCTACAAAAAGATAGTTGGTTTTTCCCTCCTGATAATGCCCCTCTACATAAGCGTGCAGTGCATGATATTCTTTGATCTCCTCATATGCCAAGTCCATAAAGTCAATAAAAATAATATTGATATTGTCAAAATGAAGTTTCAGATATTCAACATATGCCTGCATCAGCTTGGATTTACCAGAACGGCGGATACCTGTAATAATCTTTATATCAGGAGTGCCATTCAGCTCGATGATCCTATCTAGATACTTTGATCGTGTGATTGTTTTCATATCGCCGCCCGCTTTCGAAAATTCAATTTTTTTTATTTTTTGAAAGAGTATACCTGTGTTTATTATACTTCTCAGAAATAGAATATGCAAGAGGATGATTTCGAAATTTTCCATATAAAAGGGAAAAATTATAACGTGACCATTCGCCCCGTGACCTGTAACACGCTTCGCGATGCAAAAAACGCAAAAAATGCGATTTCGCACTGAAAAACCCGGTACTTCCAACACTCTCCCATATTGCATGTACCCCGCATTATATGCTATAATTCTTAAGGAAAGTATCAGATTCAGAGCAGACAAAGAGAGCAGCTTTATACAAAAGATAAAACTGCTCTGAATGTGATTCTTTCCAATTGTACCAAGCCGCGGACGATCAGC
>CAJTGB010000117.1 GCA_910575835.1 Lachnospiraceae bacterium
TACCGCGCGAATTCCCGCTCCTGGCGTGCAAGCGGCATCCCATTTACATATTTGGCATTCATGATACCTGCAACCAGGGATGGTGTGGCGACACTCCCTTTCATAAGTGCCTGGGCCTTCTCTGGCCGCTGCATTTTTCCGCATTTTGGACAGCTGTAAATATATGTGACCTCTTCTACGACTTCGAAACGGGCCGGTATAAATTTCAGATATTTTACTTTCTCTGTCGTCACTACTTTGTATTTCGTCCCGCATTCCGGGCAGAACCGTTCTTGCCCTTCCAGCTTATGTTCGATCACCTCTGTCGTCTCAAAAGAAGAAAGATCTTCTTCCTTTTTTCCAGCAGGTTTTTTGCGTTTGTAAGATTTCGGATGGATCTCTTCCATTTCCGGTTCCGCTGCATTCGGATCCGCTTCCTGCTCTGCTTCATTGAACAGATCCATCTGCGTATATCCATCCGCGTACTTTTCACTGGAAGCGCCAAACTGTTTCCGCCGGGCAAGCGTCAGCCGGTCAGAAAGCAGCGCATTCATGAACTCCAGCTCCTTCATTTTTTCCGTCAGGAGCTGGATCTTAGTTTCCTGCTTTTGCTGATGCGCCTGCATGGTTGTAAGCAGTGTGATCATATTTTCTTTACTCATTTCCTGTAATTGTTTCTTAGAAAAAAGTGGTTCCATAGTCCAATGCTCCTGACTGTTTTAAGCTAAGAAAAGAATACCATAAAACCGTGCTGTTTTCGAGGGGAAATGCGTCAGAAAAACAGAGGAAAAATTGCTGAAAATCCTAAGATTTTCAGCTTTTTGCGAATTGACAGACTCCGTTTTTGGCTAGATGACAATCTTGGGATGATGCTCCTTAAAAGCTCCCTTGGGCTCCAGGGATAATCCGTCACACAGCCAGTGTATTTCTTTTAACGTAACTTTTTTCAACTCATCTGGTGTATCCGGCCAGTGAAAGGAATGATGGTCCAGCCGCTTCATTAAGATCCAAAATCCTGACCCGTCCCATTGGAGGATTTTGATTGATGTGCGTCTGCGATTACAGAAGGCAAACATACAACGGGAATACGGATCCAGATGGAATTTTAGTTTTATAATAGCCGCCAATCCCTGGTAGCTCTTTCGTAAGTCCGTGACACCACATGCAAGAAACACAGTTGTTCCGCCGGCAAGATCAAGCATAAGCACTCAGTGTATGGATTAAAGAAGCCATAAGTCCGACAGGACACCCGGCACCAATTTCAATCCGGATGCTTCCGGGAAGATAGATCGTTACAGGCACACTGCCGACTGAAAGATCAGATGAGATTTCCTGTTGGGAAGGAAGTTTTGCAAAAACAGGTTCATCTGGCTGTTCTTTTGTTTGCTTCCGGATCCAATAGCCAAAAGTTGATTGTGGGATTTGATGCTCCTGACACCATTCTTTCTGGGATAAACCACTTTCATGAAAGTCCTGGATACGTTTTGTCCAGAGTTCTGTCTTTGTAAGTTCATTTTTATCCATAGGCAATACCTCCATAATTTGAAGTGATTGTATCAGAAATACACATGAATTGACAGATACGGATTATTTCCTACTTACCTTAACAGTGCAATATATGAAGGGAAATACATCTCGGAAGTTACAGATGGAATATAAAGAATTGAATAAGGAATTCTGGGGGCAACATTTGTGGGCAAGAGGATATTTTGTGGCTAGCAGTGGAAATGTGACAGATGAAATCATACAAGAATATATAAAGAATCAGGATCTAGAAGAACGTAAGAAAAGCGATAACTTTGAGGTGGGACAACTTGGGTGTGTAAAATAATCTGTGTAAATCATCACAGATTATTCGACACATCCATTTTTATATAATGGATAATGAATTCGACAATACTGTGATTAGTTGGAAAAAATTGGTAGAAAAATTTTAGGAGGAAACAACTATGT
>CAJTGB010000118.1 GCA_910575835.1 Lachnospiraceae bacterium
GCAGGGGCAAAACCGCTAAATCCTAAACATTTAGGATTTAGCGGTTTTGTTTGCCCAGCATGGGCGTTTTCTAATGGGTGAAAGTCCCAAGTGCGCGTAGGCAACAACGAAGCACATAGCCGAACAGCAAGGGTGTCCGCCGTGAGACGGAATCTGAAAGAAGCTGTAAGCAAACCTCTGACCTGACGGACAGGAACCGCATATAAGGCTCGGAAATACGGATAAGGTGGCAAAAGGCACTGAAGTCCAAAAGGTTGCCGGAAGTACGAGTAAATGCGGCAGGTACATGGAGGAAAAGAACACGCACCTTAACTGGGGAGGTCTCACAGGCGGTCTCATTAGCCGTAGTAACAACGAATTGTGAGAAGTCAGCAGAAGCCATAGTAGTGAGGAAGTTCCTGTAATGGGGACGGAGCGAAGGGCTGAACAATCAATCAGTTGAAGTACGTTCCACTTCGTAGCCGGAGCATACGCCTGTCGATGACTTCAAAGGCGGCAAAGGCAAAAGGGGCAGAAAGGAAACAACGCATGGACACAAGCAGTCTCATGGAGCAGATATTAAGCAGGGATAATCTAAATGCGGCGTATCTGCAAGTCGTAAGGAATAAAGGAGCGGCAGGCGTGGACGGGATGACCGTTGAAGAACTTGGCGCATATCTTTCGGAAAACGGCGAAAACATTAAGGAACAGTTGCGGACGAGGAAGTATAAGCCGAAGCCAGTCCGCAGGGTGGAGATACCCAAACCCGATGGTGGTACAAGAAATCTTGGAGTGCCAACAGCAGTAGACCGCTTTGTACAGCAGGCGGGGGCACAGGTGCTTACCCCGATATTTGAGGAGCAGTTTCACGACCACAGCTATGGATTCAGACCCAAGCGGTGTGCACAGCAGGCAGTCCTTAAAGCATTGGAAATGATGAATGACGGCCACAACTGGATAGTGGATATCGACCTAGCGAAATTCTTTGACACAGTAGACCATGACAAGCTGATGACGATTTTCGGACGGACAATAAAGGACGGAGATGTCATATCGGTGGTAAGAAAGATTCTGGTCAGCGGCGTAATGATTGATGATGAGTATGAAGATACGGTAGTCGGCACACCGCAGGGTGGAAATATCTCGCCGCTGTTAGCAAATATCATGTTAAATGAGCTGGACAAAGAACTGGAAGCAAGGAGGCTGGATTTCGTCCGGTATGCAGATGACCTTATTATAATGGTCGGGAGCAGACAGGCGGCAGAGCGGGTAATGAAGAGCGTGGCTCGGTTTATAGAGGAAAAGCTTGGACTGAAAGTGAACGCGGAAAAGAGCAGGGTTGATAAACCAAAGGGCATTAAGTATCTGGGGTTTGGATTTTACTATGACTCATTTGCCAAAGGGTACAAAGCCAGACCACACCCGAAAGCGGCAGCAAAGTTCAAGGCGCAGATGAAGAAATATACAAGCAGGAGCTGGGGAGTGGGCAATGGTTATAAAATTGGGAAACTCAACCGGCTTATCCGAGGGTGGATAAATTATTTCAAAATCGGAAGCATGAAAAGGCTGTGCGCAAAAATGGACGGACAGATTCGGTATCGACTGCGCATGTGCATATGGAAACACTGGAAAACGCCAAAGAACAGGGAAAAGAATCTTATCAAACTTGGTCTGCCGCCAAATGCGGCACATGGCATTTCATATGCCAAAGGATATGCCAGAGTGTGCAGAAGCTGGAATCTCCACATTTGTATCAGTAAAGAGAGACTAGCTAAGTTTGGTCTTGTATCCATGGAAGACTACTACGCCGAAAAGGCTGTCACATGTTAAGTTGATTGAACCGCCGTATACCGAACGGTACGTACGGTGGTGTGAGAGGTCGGAAGGCGAAATAATCGCCTTCCTCCTACTCGATTTGCATTAAGAAAGTAAATTGTCTAAT
>CAJTGB010000119.1 GCA_910575835.1 Lachnospiraceae bacterium
TTGGTAAGTAGGTAAGTCCCTTACGGGGCTTACCCCTCTCAGAACCGGACGTGCAGCTTTCCCGCATCCGGCTCCCTGCAAAGCTAATACATCTACAACTATCCGTATATACTTACATAGATACGTGGTCGGACGAGTGGGAATTGTCTCATCAATTCCTTATATCCTTCCTTTGTATAGCTTCTTCTCTGGCTTCTTCTATTCAGCCAGTAGAATAACCTGAACCATACTACATTATAGAATGAGTTCAGGCTTCTTGAATTGTCAGTAATTCCGTAGTAATGATAGTAACCAGTTAAGATTTCATTCAGCTTCTTTACTATCTGGTTTATGCGTAGAAATCTCATATCTCTTATCGTAGCATTTATTTCCTTGCTTTTCTTTGCTAGCTTTTTCTTACTGGTCTTCCTCTTCACTCTGAACTTTCCCGTTCTTCCATGCGAACAGTAATGCGTGAATCCGAGGAATGTAAAGGTCTCCGGTTTCCCGTCTCCACGTTCTTTCCGATTCCTTTCTGCAAATCGGCCGAATTCTATCAGCCTCGTCTTTTTCTCCTCCATTTCCAGTCCAAAGTGCATCATTCTGCTCTTTAAATATTCATAGAACATCTCTGCGTCTGTTTTGTATTGAAAGCAGACTACAAAATCATCCGCATATACCACCAGCCCTGCGTACCCTTTCATGATCGGCTGCATTTTCTCCTTGAACCACCACACCAGTACATAGTGCATATATATGTTTGCGATTACTGGTGAGCAGACCGAACCCTGTCCGGCTCCTTCCTCTGTCTCTTCATATCTGTAATCTTCCATGATTCCGGCTTTTAACATCCGGCGTACCAGCCTGATGATATTTGGGTCTTTTATTCTTGATTCTATGAACTTTATTATCCATTCATGGTCCAAGTGGTCGAAAAATCCTTTTACATCCGCATCCAATACCCAGTTTGTCTTTTCTTTTTCCAGCATTCCGTTCAGCTTTCTTAATGCCTTATGACAGCTTCTCCCTGGTCGGAATCCCATCATTTCATCATAGAAACGCGGTTCGAACACTGCTTCCAGTACTCGTCTCAATGCTTCCTGCACCAGTTTGTCTTCATAGCAATAGATACTGAGCGGCCGTGTCTTTCCGTTTTCTTTCGGTATCTCCACTCTTTTTGCTGGCTTGGGCTTGTATGCTTTCTTCTTAAGCTTTTCCTCTAATTCTTCCAGATTTTCCTCCAGCCTTGCCCCGTATTCCTCTTTGGTTATCCCATCGGTTCCTACTGCTTTCTTTCCGTCCATTTCCTTGTGGCACTCTTTTAATAATTCCTTATTTATCAAATGCCCTATGGACGTAAATACCATGTCTGGATGTTCGCCTGATAGTTGTGATATTCTCGCCAATTTCGTTTCCATAGCTCCTCCTGTCTCTGCGTACAGTCTATGTTTCCTCTTTGATATGACTTTGCATGGCTAGCCTGCGAGGACAGGCATTTCTCGACTTCCACTGTATGTTTTACCGTGTACTATTCGGCCATCCGACTTCTGCTGACCATTTGCGGTTCTCCCTTCGACAGTTGTTCCGCATACCAGATGTACGCAACTCATCTGGAACCAGACAGACCTCCTCCAGTTGACTTGAAATCCTTGATTGCATGACCAACCTCAAAACTCCGGGGAAGCAACTGTATTCTCGCTTTTAGTGACTACAGTTATGTTGCTTTCAGTGTATAGGAGCACCTCTGCCTTCCCACTTTCATTTTCATATCGAAGCTATGTGCAGTTATGCCCTGCAATCTCGCTGTCTACGCTTAGCAGACAGCATCTCTGCTGTCCACCCAAGACTCGCTTGGTGCGGTATAGCTTGTACCTTACACCGTAGGACTTTCACCCACCGAATTCCAAGCCCTTAGCTGGGCGCACCCTATA
>CAJTGB010000120.1:0-410 GCA_910575835.1 Lachnospiraceae bacterium
ACATATCGGATATCGAAAATAAAATCATCTCCATGTACGCAAAGGGGATGACTACCCGTCAGATATCGGAAACTATAGATGATATTTATGGTTTTGAGGCCTCGGAAGGGTTTATTTCGGATGTGACCGATAAGCTCCTGCCCCAGATTGAAGAATGGCAAAGCCGCCCTTTAGATGAGGTATATCCGGTAGTGTTTATCGACGCAATCCATTATTCAGTACGTGACAATGGAATCATCCGTAAACTTGCCGCATATGTAGCTCTGGGGATCAGCCTGGAGGGGCGCAACATTTGCGTCGGATCTGAAAAAAATATATACGGCTCCTGACAGCACAAGAGCGGAAGAAATACGGGATGAAGTGATAAAAAGATGGTCAGGAAAATATCCTGGTTCGATGAAGTCTTGGGT
>CAJTGB010000120.1:571-1681 GCA_910575835.1 Lachnospiraceae bacterium
CAAAGAAATGGAGTATGCCCGTAAGGAACTGGGGGAAAGCCTATGGGGAACTGGCAATCATGTATGAAGGACGTCTTCCAGAATAACTGCAGACAGGCATAGGTGTACACCTATGGGTGAGTGTAGGTGTACACCTATAGGAAAGGAGCTATGAATGTTTGGCGATGGAAAATATGAAGCCCAGAACCGGTATGACGAGTGGAATACAACCCAGGTAAAGTTAAAATTGAATAACAAAACGGATGCCGATATCCTGAACTGGATAAGGGAACACAAATACAGTCATAATTCTTCGGTGCAGGGAGCGATTAAAGCCTTGATACGAGAGGATATTGCCAGGAAAACCACAGGATAATACATTCTGGAACCGTTTTGTAGGTGTACACCTATACTTGACCTAGGTGTACACCTACAAAGAATGGAACGATATCGATGAGGAAGTACAAGCCAGAAAACTTTATTGCTGCAAGAAAAGATTCCCAGTGAAACTTAGGGCGCTGCCCTAAGAACCTGCAAGGGACCAGTCCCTTGACCCATAACCGGGCTCCGCCCGAACCCGCCCTGCCAGGAGCGCAAGAAAGGGAAATGCACCCTTTCTTTTTGGAAAAGCGTAATCCGTAGGACTTTTGTCAAGAGGCTTTCGCGGCATAACGGGGCCCCTACCCCATTATTCCACGATCCTCCTGACAACGCCCCCGCTCCCGGATGTATCCGTATTTTCTTGGTCGTGTTCTTCCCGTAGTTGTTTTTTCATTGTCCCCTGCTTTTAGATTTGTTTGCAGAACCAGCGAAGGATGTCTGTGCCTGTGAAAAGGTTTAGCTTGATAGCAATGCTTTTTTTGTGTGATTTATCCTATTTTATCCGTATGGACTCAAGCCAATAAGCGATTATCATAAATGACTTATATTCGACAAAAAACATGGACATTCTACTTGACAAATAAAACAAAGATTCGTATAGTAAAGACAGGTGAACAAAATCACCTGTCTTTATTATCTGCTTATCATAGAAGATCTCTATTTACAGAAAAACTTTCACACTCCCTGAGGTTATTTGATTATGGTTACATTTGATGAAAAATTTTATACTGAATGGGTTGCTCACTGTCA
>CAJTGB010000121.1 GCA_910575835.1 Lachnospiraceae bacterium
AAGGAATGCCTTTATCTGATCCGATGCTTTCCTGTCCAATCCCGATCTCCCCTTTTATATCGTACTTTTTAGCCATGTATCCCAACACGTCACAGCACTCGTATGCTTTTCTGATGAAAGCCTTCGCCGCCTTGGCATCCGGCTTTGTTGCTGACATCTCTGCCAGACGGTGCCTGCGGACTTGGCTGACCTTGTTCCGCTCCCTTCCACGCCTATTCATGACAAGCCTCCGCGCTTCACAATCTCCAACGCCCCAAGCGCCCCGCAATTCTCACAGTCGATATCATCTGCATTAATATATCTGCAGTGATTTCGGTAGCAGATATCACTGTGGGCAAATTTGTCCAGCTCTTCTATTACCTTGTCCAGATCATAGGCTGTCGGCTGCGCATTGATCACTTCTTCCACCTCTTCAAGAACCCCCATGTTTTTTCGCATATCTTCTACCAGCTTCTCTGCATTAATCAACCTCATGTTCTCTATCTCCTTCCTGATTCGTCGTTTTGCACACATCCCTGTCCCAGTTCTTCAGGATCTCCTTGATCACCTGATCACTGTATTCCTTATTCTCTCCCTTGTGCATCTGCGTCTCCTTCTTTCCTTGCAGCCGTATCTTTGCACATCTCTCCTATTTTATCTCTATATGTGCTTAATCTTCTCTCCTGCCGCTTGCTTTCTACCTGCTCCATTTCAATGATTATTTTCTCTGCTCTCATAATGTTCTCCTTTCTTTTATGCAAATTTGCTTTTATGGTAATACTTCCGGAAAATCTGCAAAAGACATCTGTACACCCGGCACATCCTCCCAATCCACGCCAATATAGTCCAATACTCTCCCCCATCCATACCGCTCTCCTGTCTCCGGATCCGTACAACATCGATACATATAAAACTCCCATTCCTTCTGGTTACGCTTCCGAAGCTTATCAAACCTGTGTGGTCTCTCTTCCATGTGAATCCCAAATCCGCACATACTGCAACCTGTCCGCCTCGCTCCGGTCGTTTCCAGATTCCCTTTGCCATCTGTGGCAATTTGCCCATAAATCTCCGGTATAATACTATCAACCGGCCTGTAAGGAATGACGTTCCCGTTCTTATCTCTGCTATAAGGCTGCTCATAATATAAACGTTCAAATACCTCTATGTGTTCGTGGTACCACTTGTCCATCTCCTGTGCTAGAATCAGGATGTCATTCCGCAGGTACGGAGCAAACGGCGCGGATCTCATTACTGTCTTTCCGTAATAATTACATCCATGGTCTGTAAGCGCTTCTTCCCTCTGCCCGCCTTCAGATGCCATCATTCCCAGAAAAGGAAAGCTATTGTGTTCCCGCGCCCAGTCATCACACGGTTTCTCTTTTAACCAATAACAGCACTCATTTGACACTTTAAAGTTTGGTCTTTGATAATGGACGCCCTCATTCTCGTTTTCATATCCTCCGAATAGCTTCAGCCATTTCTGAGGCAGTCTCATCCGGCTATTCTT
>CAJTGB010000122.1 GCA_910575835.1 Lachnospiraceae bacterium
CTTTTTTCAGTGTATTTTAATCATTCCTATCATCTGCTATTATTGGTTTAATAGCTTAATCCTATTGTGATATCATGCCACTACTAAGTTGTTAACATTGATTGGCAATGTCGAAAAAACAACATTTTACATACCAATTTACGACAAAACACAGTTTATTTTACAGTCTCCTCACCGGGTGTGTGACAAAAAGGGCAGCGGGGAATCAAATCTACGTACAACTCCAAGAAAAGTCAAACATCATTACAATAACAAGACTACACACTAATACCATTTAAGAAAGGTGGTGGTGCCAGTTTCTTTATATTCTACAATACAAACGCCATATCTAAAAAAACAGCTGATAGCAACCAAGGGGGAAGTCTGCCCTTTTTTCAGTGTATTTTAATCATTCCTATCATCTGCTATTATTGGTTTAATAGCTTAATCCTATTGTGATATCATGCCACTACTAAGTTGTTAACATTGGTTTCAGAATCAATAATTTTATCAGCAAACACCAAAATCCCAGATAATACAAATGTCTTCTCCTCTTTATCCACAATCTTCTTTGCCAATTCAACTGCTTCTTTTACCGCCTGCTTTTTCTTCTCTTTCCCTTTATATGTCAAAGGTAAAATAATCAGTTTCATCAGTTCATCATCTGATAATGGCAGGCGATGCTCTAATTTCTCCCTGATTTCTTCCTGTACAGTTTCAGAATCTATTTTACTGAGAAATGCCTGCTCCATCTTTAAAGAGAGACAACCTGCCGAAAATTCTTCAGGTGCTTTCTCTACATCCGCCGTATATATGACGATCATACAAAAGGAACAGATTATCGATCCTCATTTCATTTACCTGAATCTGCGGAAGGTTTGTTGGCAAAATCTGTTTGATCTTTGGCACATCAATCCCATAGACCTTCAAAGATTTTTCTTTAAAGTTCTCTGCTAAGATCTTAGACAGCACATCCTTATTATGATATGTAATCTCTCTTTTATTGTTGCTCATATACCTTTTAATATCCTTCCCTTCTATATTTTCTTTTCGGGATGCTTCTCTTTCTTTTATACTATCATACATCCATGGGGGATTCAATCGCATTTCTTCAAGATCTCTTGCGTTTTATCCGGATTAATATTGACGGCCTTAACCTTCATATTATAACATTCCGATTAGGGTTTCCAGTATATTCAGGCACATCTCTGCCTCCCCTGCTTCTTGAATTTCCGGCTTCTGCATTTTAAATACTCCTTCGTTGCCATATAATTACTGATTACGACTACCGGCTCTTCACATTCACCAGTCGCCCCCACCCGTAAAACGGGTGGCTAGGGACGCGGGCTATAAGCCCGCCCTACTTGGCCGCGCCTCAAGACGCTGGCTTTCTCTTTATGCTATGGG
>CAJTGB010000123.1 GCA_910575835.1 Lachnospiraceae bacterium
ACATAGTTGTTTCCTCCTAAAATTTTTCTACCAATTTTTTCCAACTAATCACAGTATTGTCGAATTCATTATCCATTATATAAAAATGGATGTGTCGAATAATCTGTGATGATTTACACAGATTATTTTACACACCCGGTTATCAGTTTGATAAACTGGAATTTATTTATTCTGCCAAACGAGAGAATAAATTGGGAAGTCTGTCAGGCAAATAGTTAATATTTTTTTCCACACTCTTTCCTAAGTCAATTTTAACAATAAAACCGCCATATTCATCTCGCTTTAATAAAACACATCTTCCTGATGGGTCAAAAACATATGCTAATGGAATTTTACTAGCAAAATGAGAACACCCAATAACATATACTTCATTTTCAATGGCTCGTGCCTTTGCTAATGAAGTCCATTGTTCAAACTGTAAATTATGATACATTCCTGTTCCGATTATATTAATCAATAAAACCGGATTATCCAAACACATAATCCTCGCTACCTCTGGGAAATGTATTTCATAGCAGATTGGTATTCCAACCTTTCCAAATTTAGTATTTACGCAAGCAATTTTTTCCCCATTTCGTTTTCCTTTTTGCTTTTCTCCTCTAGTCAAAATACACTTAGTATATTTATCAACGATTTTACCATTATCTATGACCAGTGCCTTTTGCTGTCCATTACTGTCTAAATCCTTGAAACCAGTAATAACGTATTTTTCTTTTTCTTTTATAATATCAATTGCTTCCTGCAAAACATTATTATCTAAAAAACCTTCTGGAAAAATATAAAGGTCTGCATTATTTTGCGATAAAAAACTATTTAATTCTTGTACACTGTTATTTTCTTGTGGAACAGCTAACAAAACATTCAAATTCATTTCCTCCCTGTGTTCAAAAAATCCCGATTGTTGCTGGAACTATTATATAGCTTTAACTTGCTAAATGGAATAGGCTCTCCGAAAATTTTCAGGCGATAAGTTCTACAAAGGGGTAGCTGGCAAAGCCAGCGCAGGGGAAGGGTAGCTTCCCCTGTGATGATTGGAGCAGATTGGAAATCTACGGAAATCATCCGCTGTCCGCAGGGCGCACAACGTCCAGTGGACGTTGGCTTTGCGCCGACCGGAGCGGCAGCGGAGAAGCCCCCGGCAGGGCGCAATGCACCACTTCCCTAAGTGGTGTATAATTGCGCCCTATCCGAGTTCTTGGATAGGGCGCATTATCCGAGATAATCAATTATCCGAGGAAACTCTCAAAACCGCCAGCATAAAAGGCTTTCAGAGAAGTTGCCTCGGATAATGTAAGAACTAT
>CAJTGB010000124.1 GCA_910575835.1 Lachnospiraceae bacterium
AACCGTCCCTTCTCTTCGGAGCACTGGAGACAGGTGGTGCATGGTTGTCGTCAGCTCGTGTCGTGAGATGTTGGGTTAAGTCCCGCAACGAGCGCAACCCCTATCTTTAGTAGCCAGCATTTTGGATGGGCACTCTAGAGAGACTGCCAGGGACAACCTGGAGGAAGGTGGGGATGACGTCAAATCATCATGCCCCTTATGACCAGGGCTACACACGTGCTACAATGGCGTAAACAAAGGGAAGCAAGCATGTGAATGTGAGCAAATCCCAAAAATAACGTCTCAGTTCGGATTGTAGTCTGCAACTCGACTACATGAAGCTGGAATCGCTAGTAATCGCGAATCAGAATGTCGCGGTGAATACGTTCCCGGGTCTTGTACACACCGCCCGTCACACCATGGGAGTCAGTAACGCCCGAAGCCGGTGACCCAACCAATCGGAGGGAGCCGTCGAAGGTGGGACCGATAACTGGGGTGAAGTCGTAACAAGGTAGCCGTATCGGAAGGTGCGGCTGGATCACCTCCTTTCTAAGGAAAAGAATCTTTTTCGGCTGGAGTAATCCAACTAAAGCGGAAAAAGAAGTAAGGGAATGTTGTCTATTGTTTAGTTATTAAGGGGAAAGCTTTCAGGCAGGAAAGCCGAAGAGCAATAGAGAGCCGGAAGGCAGAAGAGTTGAGGGTCCCGTCAGAAGGATCAGCAGCAATGTCTGGTGGCGATGCGCTTAGGGGAAACACCCGTACCCATCCCGAACACGATGGTTAAGCCTTAAGCGGCCGATGGTACTGCATTGGAGACGATGTGGGAGAGCAGGTGGCTGCCAGACTATAAAAATCTTAGCGAAGACATTCAAAGAATGGCTGAGGTTAGATTTTTAAGTCGTTCACCGAACGAAGGTGAGGTGAACAAACCCGTATTGAACCGGGATCAGAAAGAAGGGCTTATAGCTCAGCCGGTTAGAGCGCACGCCTGATAAGCGTGAGGTCGGTGGTTCGAGTCCACTTAAGCCCAGTAAAACTATTAAAAACCCTAACGGGGGATTAGCTCAGTTGGGAGAGCGCCTGCCTTGCAAGCAGGAGGTCACGAGTTCGAATCTCGTATTCTCCATTGGATGTTTTCAGGCATAATGCCGGGGAGCATCAGCATGTACCTTGAAAACCGCATACAAGAAAAAAATGAAATGATGAAGATATTAATATCTAATTCAAGACATCCGAGGTAATACTTCGAAGAAAACGAAGTAAAACAATTGACCTATAGCCAACGCCGGCAACGCTATG
>CAJTGB010000125.1 GCA_910575835.1 Lachnospiraceae bacterium
ATAAGAACATGAAAATGAAAAAGTTAACAGCTCTTGCATTAGCCGGCGCGCTTTGCATGGGTATGTCCACAGTTGCTCTTGCAGCACCTAGTGTTGGACCAAAAGATGCTATAACAGCTACTACTGAAAATGGGGAAAGCGTAACGTTAGTTAAAGACGATATCTCTATAGGAATCGGTACACCATACGATGGATGGGATTCTACAAATCCTGATAAAGCTAGTGATGCAATTAAAGATACACTTGCAACAGGAGCTATCAAGATTGAGCAGGAAATTAACAGAATTAAACAGGAGAACGATCCTAAGGATGCAGGTGAAATTGCAGAATTAGAGCGTCAGAAAGCTGCTGTAGAGGAATTAGCAAATTCAGATGTTTTACTTGAAGTAGCAACTCTTGTAGATTTGAAAGTTCCAGAGGGACAGGTAGTTGATCCAAGACACCCATTAACAGTTAAATTTGTCTTAAATAAGAGATTAGAAAATCTGAAAGAAGGCCAGCAGATTCGCATTATGCATGAAGTACAGGGGCTTTGGCAGATATATGAAGGCGAAGTAAAGTGGGATGCAGCAACATCTGAGTTTTATGTAGAGCATGATTTTACCAGCCTGTCACCTGTTGCTATTTTGAGAATTAATTCAGATGGTTCTACTCAGGTAACACCTCCGGCAGAGCAGCCTGGAGATACCAATCAGCCTAGTGTAACTCCAACTCCAGACGAGAATGGAAATATTACAGCTGATCAGCTGGCAGATCTTATTGTACGCAGGCTGCAGGCAAATGGTGTAAGTTTTGAACGCACAGCAGCTACAGGAAGGTCACCAAAGACTGGCGAGTAATCTATAGTATACTAAAAAGGGGAGCTTAACCCTATAAAAAATAAGTAATATGATATGACATAACAGGTCTGTTATTGTGTGTGATATTGAAAAGAGCATTCCGCCTTTGGCGGGTGCTCTTTTACTGTATAGAATTTTATGAAAAACATAAGTTTAAATGTAGGAATATCTTCACAAAATATAAGTTCCAAGATACTGAAAATTTAAATAATTATTATCTCTACATAAATCCTTGAACAACAGAATATTCATCTGTATAATAAATCCATAGCAAATTTGGGGAAAAGGGAACCACAATATGAATATATCTTATGAATAGTAATACAATGTTAACAACCTAACTCAATCAACTACAACATATAGTGTTTCTTTTAATTGGCACGGGATTCCCTGTGCCTTTCTTTATTCATAACCACTAATACGATTAAAATA
>CAJTGB010000126.1 GCA_910575835.1 Lachnospiraceae bacterium
ACCAATCGGAGGGAGCCGTCGAAGGTGGGACCGATAACTGGGGTGAAGTCGTAACAAGGTAGCCGTATCGGAAGGTGCGGCTGGATCACCTCCTTTCTAAGGAAAAGAATCTTTTTCTGCTGGAGCAATCCAAGTAAAGCGGAAAGAGAAGTAAGGGAATGTTGTCTATTGTTTAGTTATTAAGGGAAAAGCTTTCAGGCAGGAGAGCCGAAAAGCAATAGAGAGCCGGAAGGCAGAGGAGTTGAGGGTCCCGTCAGAAGGATCAGCAGCAATGTCTGGTGGCGATGCGCTTAGGGGAAACACCCGTACCCATCCCGAACACGATGGTTAAGCCTTAAGCGGCCGATGGTACTGCATTGGAGACGATGTGGGAGAGCAGGTGGCTGCCAGACTATAAAAATCTTAGTGAGAGCATCCGAAGGATGATCGAGGTTAGATTTTTAAGTCGTTCACTGAACGAATGTGAAGTGAACATACCCATATAT
Organism: Lachnospiraceae bacterium; assembly: GCA_910575835.1. Classification (GTDB taxonomy): domain Bacteria; phylum Bacillota; class Clostridia; order Lachnospirales; family Lachnospiraceae; genus Sporofaciens. The sequence goes on from CAJTGB010000126.1 coordinate 486, forward strand.
TGAGCCGGGATTAGAATTTTAAATCATTCACTGACCATATATGAAGTGAAGGTATTTGATTTAGCGTATAATGAAAGTGTTCGGAATATTTGATAGATGGCAGAAGCCATCAAAAAGTCCGAGGGATTTTCACATAGATACGGGCATGGATGAGCTACAACTCATCGGCGCCAACCCAATCAGCAGGGCAGTGCTGTTTCGATACTACAGAATACTAAGTTCGTAGAAAACCTCACTAAGTATTCTGCATGCGTCGCACATAAGAGTCTAAAAAACAGACTCTAAGTGCTCACCGCGATGGTTTTACCAGTGATTAGAGATTTGAAATGAGAGGGAATGAAGTTCTAAAGCGGAGCTTTAGAACAACCTTCACACTAGATTCGTGAGGGACCTCATCAAGTGTTCAGGTTTCTAATGACTGATGAAGCATTCAGTCAACATGTACCTTGAAAACCGCATACAAGAAAAAATGAAATGATGAAGATATTAATATCTAATTCAAGACATCCGAGGTAATACTTCGAAGAAAACGAAGTAAAAAAATTGACCTATAGCCAACGCCGGCAACGCTATGCCGGTGAGGATGAGCGGGACGATTCCGTTTCCGCGAGTCAGTTGGTCATGCAGAAAAGAGCATATGGTGGATGCCTTGGCACTAAGAGCCGATGAAAGACGTGATAAGCTGCGAAAAGCTTCGG
>CAJTGB010000127.1 GCA_910575835.1 Lachnospiraceae bacterium
AGCGTCGAAAAATAACGGTAATTGTAAAAAAATCGGCACTGGGAATTGATTTTAGAAATGTCGAAAAAACAAGATTTTACATACCAATTTACGACAATACACAGTTTATTTTACAGTCTCAGAGCGGAGGCACACAGGGCTTTTGCTCTCCCTTTCCGTTCATCCTAAGAGGATTCTTGCGTCTTATTCCCGCGAGCAACGAGCCAAGCGGGCATGCTTGCATGCTCATTTGGCGACTGCCGCGAGGGTCAAATACCCCGCTGCTCTGCAGCGCTGCAAATTTGATGCCCCGTTGCTTGCACTTAACTTGACCCACATTTATACAAGATAACTTCGATAAGCAAGCAATGCGCATAGCACCTCTAACCCTTGCCAAATAGAACGTGCTCCGGGCATACCATCGCTCGGAGCACCTTTCATCCCTCCTAGAATTCCCAAATCATAAATCGCTTCTTTGAGCGAATACGTTTCAGGAACTTCTTTGGTTTTTCTTGCACAGCAGTATAATACTTTCCATTCCTCTTCATCAAATACAATCTCACTTGATATTTCTGGACATATTTTCCCTAGATGGGTCAAATTTAATATCTGCATTGCAATGACTGAATATAATAATGTCAAATAACTTAATCTTTCATATTCTCTTGCCTGATTCTTTTCTATTTTGCACCCACTCTTTAATATAAAATGAAACCGTTCTATTTTCCATCTATGTGCATAATACTGTATCAGCTTTTCTATCTCTTTTTCATTTTTCACCTTTACTGTTGTCAGCAGAAACCATTCAATCCCCTTTTTCCCAGATTCATGCACATACAGTGCTGTCAGCGTCAGCTTTTCTCGTAAATGTTTCTCCCGTCTTCTTTGCGGACGGTGAATCACAACCTCTTTACAATGATAATCCATTTTTACATTTCTTGATGGGATATGTTCTTTTGGATTTCGGCTCATTCTGACAACCATACTCCCTGCTACTGGAGAACTACGTAATTCATTAAATATCTTTTTCCCATCATCTACCATACGGTTTTGTACGATCCGAACCAAAAAATTTGCTCCTACGTCGGCTGCTTCTGAGAAAAATTCATAGAAATCTCCCTCCCGGTCGCATACTGTTAATATTGGAATATCCTCCGGCACCCTTTGGTGCGTCTCATTCATGCTATTCAGCCATCGG
>CAJTGB010000128.1 GCA_910575835.1 Lachnospiraceae bacterium
CATACTGTTAATATTGGAATATCCTCCGGCACCCTTTGGTGCGTCTCATTCATGCTATTCAGCCATCGGAAACTTTCTTTTTCCTCTATTGGCTTGGAACGTTTTTGCTCCCTTGTCCCAGAATCATCCTTTCGCTTTTCGCGCGTATTTGTTTCCTGATAAATAATACCCAAAGGAATCCCTTGATCTGTCACTGCGATGCATGAATGAACCAGCATTCCTCTTTGCTCCGTACTGCAATGGTATCCCATCCCTTGGATCGCTTTTCGATCGCCAAATCCAACAGATGTAGTATCCTGGATCGCTAAAATCCACTCTGCATCTGCACATTTCATTTTTTCTACAGTTGCTCTGGATATGCTGTCAAGTAATTCATCTTTGGAGACATCTCTATTACTAAAGAAACGGTATGCTGCTTTTGCAGAGCTTCTGGATCCGGTTGCAGCCCAAGTGGATTTTCCAGGTGATGCCGCGAAAGCATCCATAATTTTGAAGAAGCGTGTTTTTAAACGCTGATCGACAAAATTTACGTCCCTAAACTCTTCTTGCCAATTCCTACATTCAGCCGTCATTTGGATCGCCCCTTTTTCTTTAGTATAGCATGGGAACAGATAAATATCCATGATTACTTGTGGGTCAAGTTAAGTGCTTGCAGCGGGGTCTTTGACTTTAGAGAGTTATAATCGATCTTCCGGTCTTTGTAATAGTATTCCCGGTCGTGTTCGCTGATCTCGCGTACGACCCTGCATGGATTCCCAACCGCCAGTACATTGGCCGGCAGGTCCTTCGTGACGATGCTTCCGGCGCCGACCACCGTATTGTCGCCGATGGTGACGCCCGGCAATACGACCGCGCCTGCGCCAAGCCAGCAGTTTTTACCGATATGGACAGGCATATTGTACTGGTAGTAGGAAGAGCCGCGAAGCTCCGGGAGGATCGGATGGCCTGCCGTGGCAATGACTACATTCGGCGCAAACATGGTATAATTCTTAAGGAAAGTATCAGATTCAGAGCAGACAAAGAGAGCAGCTTTATACAAAAGATAAAACTGCTCTGAATGTGATTCTTTCCAATTGTACCAAGCCGCGGACGATCAGCCGG
>CAJTGB010000129.1 GCA_910575835.1 Lachnospiraceae bacterium
GCAACCAAGGGGGAAGTCTACCCTTTTTTCAGTGTATTTTAATGGTTTAATAGCTTAATCCTATTGTGATATCATGCCACTACTAAGTTGTTAACATTGAAAGATAAATAGGAATCATTCAGCACGACCTCTCCATGTTTCGGGTGTTTGATCACGCCTGTTTTTAGGTTGTCACAGACAATCCTTACAGGTGTCCCGCCAAAGAATTCCAGCATGTGGACATTGCACGACAGCCAGTCTGATTGGTTCATAGAAGCGGCAGCCTCTACATAGGTATACTGGCTGTACGGAAAAGCCGCAACAAACAGATATGCCGTTTGCTGTTCCTGTTTGTCAGGATCCATGTAGCTCATCGTAGGACCTGACCAGTCAACCTCTAGAGTTACTCCCGGTTTGTGTTCGATATGACTGGTATAATTTTTATCAGCTATAAAGCGTTTATAGCCATTTGCGAATGTAGCATAACAGCAATGGGAAATCCCTTGTGCATTACACTTTTCACAGTATTCCTCCCATAGCAGCATTTCTGTAACCCCGACCTTTTTCAATTCACTGTGGACATACGAATAGTCCACTGGAGCAAATCTGTTTCTAGGCCTGAAGGTATGGGGATAAAAAAGGTGATAGATCTCGTCATCGTTCATCAGACATATTTCATCCCAGTCTTTGTCACATTTGTCATAAGATTCTTTCACAAATGCAACAGAATTACGAGAGACCTTCAAAGTTTTAGAGATCTCTCTGGCACTTAGATCCTTGTGAAGAAGTTCAAGGATCTGTCTTACTTTTGTTTTCTTAAACATAGAAAACCTCCTTTAAAATGTATTTGAAAAGTACGGGTACTTTTCATAAACACATCTTAAAAGAGGGGTCTTATCTTAAGCAATATATTTGGATGACCACAATATATAGTGGTGGCTCCCAAGCTTTAAAATACACTGGATTCAGGTGGCTCTCAAGCTTTAAATAGATGGCTCCCAAGCATTAGAATAATCA
>CAJTGB010000130.1 GCA_910575835.1 Lachnospiraceae bacterium
ACATAGTTGTTTCCTCCTAAAATTTTTCTACCAATTTTTTCCAACTAATCACAGTATTGTCGAATTCATTATCCATTATATAAAAATGGATGTGTCGAATAATCTGTGATGATTTACACAGATTATTTTACACACCCGGTCAGCACAGTATATCAAGCCGGAAAATAATCCTTGTCGCTCTGCTTTTGTGGGGCGGCGTTTGTTTGCCCTTAGTTCCTGCACCCGTTCAAAAACAGCGTCCTCTACAATCGCTTCATGAGTGTTATAGAAAATTGACTGCTGTTCCTTTGTGGTTGGAATTCGCTTCTTTAATTTGTGGGATTTGGAATAGCTTTTGAAGTTCACCGTATGCCCGCAGTAGTCTATACGCTCCAAAATACCGACAATGGTACTATCTCTCCAATCATAAGGATTTTCAGGAAAGGCTTTCCCCTTTTTCTTTGCATAGTAGGCTTTGGCAGTCAGCACATTATCTTCTTTGAGAATTTTTACTATCTGCATGGGATCTTTCCCACCGATACATAAATCAAAAATCCGTTTTACCACAACGGCGGCTTCTTCGTCCACAATCTCAGTAGGGCTTACTATGTAGCCGTAAGGCGGCTTTGGCAGATGTTCCCCTGCCTGTCCTTGCGCCCGTTTGATTGCCCGTACCTTTTTGCTTGTGTCTTTTGCGTAGAAATCGTTGAACACAGGTTATTGGGGAAAGGGAAAGCAAACAGGCAAAAATCCAGTATTCATGCGGGTTTGCGGCGAGATGGCTCTCAAAAGCTAACCTCACAAAAGACAGATTATTGCACAATCACATATCGTTTCTAAGTGATTATTCTAATGCTTGGGAGCCATCTATTTAAAGCTTGAGAGCCACCTGAATCCAGTGTATTTTAAAGCTTGGGAGCCACCACTATATATTGTGGTCA
>CAJTGB010000131.1:0-268 GCA_910575835.1 Lachnospiraceae bacterium
TTGCGAGTCAATGGGAAGAAATACCGACAGAGTTCCCGTATAAGGAAACAGTCAATCCGAATGGAAGCGTGAGTAAAAGCCATAAGTTTTCCGCACTGCGGAGGACAAAACTGAAAGAAGTTACCTGCGTCCGATATGCTGATGATTTTAAGATATTTACAAACAGCTATCAAAATGCAGTGAAGCTATTCCACGCAACCAAAAGCTGGCTCCATGAAAGGCTCGCTCTTGAAATCAGCCCTGAAAAATCGAAGGTGATTAACCTGAA
>CAJTGB010000131.1:548-911 GCA_910575835.1 Lachnospiraceae bacterium
TTCAAGCTAAAGGTTATCCCCCGTGGGAAACGGAGCGACGGACGCACCAAATATGTAGTGGAGAGCCATATCAGAGAGAAATCTATCGCGAAAATAAAACCAAACTTAAAACGGCTGATTTACGACATTGAGTTCCCGTCACAAGGCAAGCGTACTGAATATCAGGCGATTTGCCGCTACAACGTTTATGTAATGGGAATCCATGACTACTATCAATTAGCCACAAAGGTCTGCGACGACCTTACGCCATTCGCCTTATCTGTCCACAAGAGCCTGCGGGCAAGACTGAAAGAACGGGTTAAAACTGCAAAACAGGTCAGGAAAAGGAAACTTCCGTGTGAAGTCCCAAAAGTTATCAGGGAA
>CAJTGB010000132.1 GCA_910575835.1 Lachnospiraceae bacterium
TCCGAATGCCTGTGGGAATACGTTTATGCTCAGCTACTAATTGATGTGAGGCGTAGATACAAACAAGAGAACTGTTATACTGCACATCAACGTATTTATTTATGTAACTGCTTGGAACAGAGTATTGTCCCTTGTGAAACCATATATGGGAATTCGGGCCTACTTTGTGATTATATGACCATTCACAGATCTCAAAGGGAAGCATTGGCAGGGTTCTGAGATATGGTTTTTCCTCCAGCTCATAAATTGTTTTTCTACTGCCGTTTCTCTTTTGGAAGGGTTTGTCATTTAGCCTGTCAAGCACTTTTCTGATTGCCGAATTAAGCCCTTCTATAGAATGAAAAGTTTCATTTCTGAGCATGCCGATGATCTTTCTTGCAATTTTTCCCACCGCGCCTTCGACACTTGCTTTCTGTTTGGGTTTCTTTACCTGTGCCGGCATAATTGCAACCTGGTAGTGTTCTGCAAAAGATAAATAGGAATCATTCAGCACGACCTCTCCATGTTTCGGGTGTTTGATCACGCCTGTTTTTAGGTTGTCACAGACAATCCTTACAGGTGTCCCGCCAAAGAATTCCAGCATGTGGACATTGCACGACAGCCAGTCTGATTGGTTCATAGAAGCGGCAGCCTCTACATAGGTATACTGGCTGTACGGAAAAGCCGCAACAAACAGATATGCCGTTTGCTGTTCCTGTTTGTCAGGATCCATGTAGCTCATCGTAGGACCTGACCAGTCAACCTCCAGAGTTACTCCCGGTTTGTGTTCGATATGACTGGTATAATTTTTATCAGCTATAAAGCGTTTATAGCCATTTGCGAATGTAGCATAACAGCAATGGGAAA
>CAJTGB010000133.1 GCA_910575835.1 Lachnospiraceae bacterium
GTACAATTGGAAAGAATCACATTCAGAGCAGTTTTATCTTTTGTATAAAGCTGCTCTCTTTGTCTGCTCTGAATCTGATACTTTCCTTAAGAATTTTACCAAATGCGTAGATTTATGAACAGGTACGGATTATTTCCTACTTACAATATACTAAGTACTTTATGTAAAAGGAAAGGTGTCCATATAGTGGAAGCAGAAATGTGCAGGGATCATGTGAAGTGCTATACTAAAGTTGTAACGGGAGTGGCTAATGAGATATAATAAAAATCACAAGAAAGAGGTATTCATTATGTCACAAAATTACACCCCCGAATTTAAAAAGAAGATTGTCCGCCTCCACGAGGAAGAAGGGCGAACCTACAAAAGCATCACAGCAGAGTATGGCGTATCCAAAGCCAGCATCTCCAAGTGGTGCAGCGAATTCAGCAAAGAATGCCAGACAGACCCTCAAGCCAAAGAAGCTTATGACTCTATGAAGGAGAACCTCCGGTTAAAACGGGAGGTTGAAGAACTACGGAAGGAGATTGCGTTCTTAAAAAAAGCGGCGGCATTCTTTGCGAAGGAAATCGGTTAGAGGCTTACCGGTTCATCGACCAACACCATGAGGAATTCGGCGTCCGCTGGCTGCTGCGGCGGCTGGGGATCTGCCCGAATGCCTACTATAACTACCGGAAACACCGGAAGGCGGATTACTATGTCCAAAAAGAGAAAGTCAGGGAACAGATCGAAGAGATCTACCACAGCCACAGTGGAGTAGACGGGTACCGCAGTATGACTGCCTATCTGGAGCGCAGGGGGTACAGCTAC
>CAJTGB010000134.1 GCA_910575835.1 Lachnospiraceae bacterium
ATTTCGGATGGATCTCTTCCATTTCCGGTTCCGCTGCATTCGGATCCGCTTCCTGCTCTGCTTCATTGAACAGATCCATCTGCGTATATCCATCCGCGTACTTTTCACTGGAGGCACCAAACTGTTTCCGCTGGGCAAGCGCCAGCCTGTCAGAAAGCAGCGCATTCATGAACTCCAGCTCCTTCATTTTTTCCGTCAGGAGCTGGATCTTAGTTTCCTGCTTTTGCTGATGCGCCTGCATGGTTGTAAGCAGTGTGATCATATTTTCTTTACTCATTTCCTGTAATTGTTTCTTAGAAAAAAGTGGTTCCATAGTCCGGTGCTCCTGATTGTTTTAAGCTAAGAAAAGAATACCATAAAACCGTGCTGTTTTCGAGGGGAAATGCGTCAGAAAAACAGAGGAAAAATTGCTGAAAATCCTAAGATTTTCAGCTTTTTGCGAATTGACAGACTCCGTTTTTGGCTAGATGACAATCTTGGGATGGTGCTCCTTAAAAGCGCCCTTGGGATCCAGGGATAATCCGTTACACAGCCAGTGTATTTCTTTTAACGTAACTTTTTTCAACTCATCTGGTGTATCCGGCCAGTGAAAGGAATGATGGTCCAGCCGCTTCATTAAGATCCAAAATCCTGACCCGTCCCATTGGAGGATTTTGATTGATGTGCGTCTGCGATTACAGAAGGCAAACATACAACGGGAATACGGATCCAGATGGAATTTTAGTTTTATAATAGCCGCCAATCCCTGGTAGCTCTTTCGTAAGTCCGTGACACCACATGCAAGA
>CAJTGB010000135.1 GCA_910575835.1 Lachnospiraceae bacterium
AGCGTCGAAAAATAACGGTAATTGTAAAAAAATCGGCACTGGGAATTGATTTTAGAAATGTCGAAAAAACAAGATTTTACATACCAATTTACGACAATACACAGTTTATTTTACAGTCTCGATCAAATACAATCTCACTTGATATTTCTGGACATATTTTCCCTAGATAGGTCAAATTTAATATCTGCATTGCAATGACTGAATATAATAATGTCAAATAACTTAATCTTTCATATTCTCTTGCCTGATTCTTTTCTATTTTGCACCCACTCTTTAATATAAAATGAAACCGTTCTATTTTCCATCTATGTGCATAATACTGTATCAGCTTTTCTATCTCTTTTTCATTTTTCACCTTTACTGTTGTCAGCAGAAACCATTCAATCCCCTTTTTCCCAGATTCATGCACATACAGTGCTGTCAGCGTCAGCTTTTCTCGTAAATGTTTCTCCCGTCTTCTTTGCGGACGGTGAATCACAACCTCTTTACAATGATAATCCATTTTTACATTTCTTGATGGGATATGTTCTTTTGGATTTCGGCTCATTCTGACAACCATACTCCCTGCTACTGGAGAACTACGTAATTCATTAAATATCTTTTTCCCATCATCTACCATACGGTTTTGTACGATCCGAACCAAAAAATTTGCTCCTAAGTCGGCTGCTTCTGAGAAAAATTCATAGAAATCTCCCTCCCGGTCGCATACTGTTAATATTGGAATATCCTCCGGCACCCTTTGGTGCGTCTCATTCATG
>CAJTGB010000136.1 GCA_910575835.1 Lachnospiraceae bacterium
AGCATACTGATGGAGATGCTGTATGATTTTTATACGGAAAATGAAATCAAAAAAGTCTATCTGGATAACGTCCGGCTGGATGCCTATGAAACATTGCTAAGGGATGGGAAATAAAAGAAAAATCAGAACCACCGGCTTAGCGGGTGTGTAAAATAATCTGTGTAAATCATCACAGATTATTCGACACATCCATTTTTATATAATGGATAATGAATTCGACAATACTGTGATTAGTTGGAAAAAATTGGTAGAAAAATTTTAGGAGGAAACAACTATGTCACAGAAAATTGACTATCAGGCAGAAATAGCAAAATGCAACACGATGGAAGATATTACAGGTCCGAATGGGTTGATACAGAAAGTAATAAAGGATGCCGTGGAGCAGGTACTCCGTAAGGAAGTAAATGAGTATATTGCGGATGCAAAGGAGAATGGAAACAGGGTATCTAAAAATGGAAGCAGCTCTAAAACAATCAAAACAGCTTATGGAAAGATTGGAATTGACGTGCCGCGGACACGGGAACTAGGGTTTGAGACGGAGATCATAAAGAACCGTACAGTCGTTGAAGAAGGGCTGGAATCCCAAATCATTTCTATGTATGCAAAAGGGATGTCTGTACGGGAT
>CAJTGB010000137.1 GCA_910575835.1 Lachnospiraceae bacterium
GGCACGGCCGCGCAGCGGTGCGAAGCACCATTGATAAAAGCTGACAGCCCCGATAGATTCCAGGCAACAATCCAATAAATTTTTAGCCACAAATGTTACAAAAATGCTTGACCACTACACAATTATGCCGGCACAGGTAAAGAAACCCAAACAGAAAGCAAGTGTCGAAGGCGCGGTGGGAAAAATTGCAAGAAAGATCATCGGCATGCTCAGAAATGAAACTTTTCATTCTATAGAAGGGCTTAATTCGGCAATCAGAAAAGTGCTTGACAGGCTAAATGACAAACCCTTCCAAAAGAGAAACGGCAGTAGAAAAACAATTTATGAGCTGGAGGAAAAACCATATCTCAGAACCCTGCCAATGCTTCCCTTTGAGATCTGTGAATGGTCATATAATCACAAAGTAGGCCCGAATTCCCATATATGGTTTCACAAGGGACAATACTCTGTTCCAAGCAGTTACATAACTGAACCACTACCGGCTAAAGCCGGTAGGTTCGATTTGCTGCTAAAGCAGCCTGAAGTTGTCCGTGCTCTTCTTTATGCTTTTGTACTTTAATTTTATCCAATCTCGA
>CAJTGB010000138.1 GCA_910575835.1 Lachnospiraceae bacterium
CCATCGCGCAGCGATTTTGTTCAATCGGGATTTTTGAAACATTCATTAAAGCAGAGGAGGATAAAATGCCATACACATTTCAATCAGTGAAAGACACGGAAAAATTAACAGATAGCAGTAAACTATATAATTTTATTGAAGGCTTTGCAGATTATAAAAATCAGTTTTCTCTTATATACGGTAAAATTAAAGCGTTATTTGGTCAACCAATCTATGAGACAGAAAATTTGGGAAATCTTTTTTTATATCGCATTTTAACGACATCGGATGAAGGGGAAGAAATCCACTTAGAGATTTACTGTGCAGGCTCAGGTCCCGCAGTTGGCGGTATGCAGGATGAAAAATCCAGAAAAGCGGCAAAGGCTTTAGTAAATTATGTCTGGCAGGCCGAACCGGTTAACTACACACATAAAGCTTACTATTTCGACGGACCTACAGTTCTTGAATTCGGAATCAAAAATGGCTCTCCTTATTATAACGAAACGGAGTTAAGACTTTCGGAAAAAGAATTTACGGAACTGTATACACATTTATCGTAAAACCTCAAAATATGTATCCTT
>CAJTGB010000139.1:0-246 GCA_910575835.1 Lachnospiraceae bacterium
CCGGAACATTTGGAGTAGCATCTGAAATGCCTCTATCCATGTAATGTCAGACATTTCATCAGTAAAGTACAGAAATAATTCCCCAAGAGACCGGTTGTCGTTGGATTCCCTGTTTTCGATGGACAGCATCATATATCTGGTAAAGACCACCGCTGTGTGGGCGCTCATTGCATCAAAGGAAAGGGAATGGCATTCTTTACTGAGCCTGAGATAACTCTTGCAGACTTTGAAGAATACTTCGATATC
>CAJTGB010000139.1:375-556 GCA_910575835.1 Lachnospiraceae bacterium
TTTCGGGGTTTTCTTAATCATTCCAATTACTTCATAGCCAAGATTTTTTACGGCATGAAGCGATTTAGGAGAAGAAAACCAGCTGTCAAAGAGGACATATTTTGCGGGAATACCCCCTGTTTTAGCGGCTTTGAGAAGTTCCAACATGACTTCCGTCCCTTTGGTCATAGAAAGCTTGCGG
>CAJTGB010000140.1 GCA_910575835.1 Lachnospiraceae bacterium
ATCTTCCCGTTCAGCCAGAACTCCAGCCACGCCGTATTGCCCGTCAGATCCGCCTTATACAGGCTGTACCCGCAGATCACATGGTTATCCCCCGTCAGGAACGCAATAGACTGCTCCGCCGTCTGCCCCATCAGGCCCGTCTCAAACCAATGGTTCAGATAGCAATAGAAGTTCTTCGCCCCCTTATGCCCCTCCGAGTCCGCCGGGATCGTCAGCGTCTTCATGGCCCCGATCCACTTCCCCGACCCGGCTGCGTTCGGTTTCGAGCGCAGACGAAGGCAGGGCTTCCCGCCGATGGTCTCCGTCACCAGGGAACCGCTCATCACATGATTCGGATGCATATAGTTCGTTCCAGGATCATCCGGCAGGGCAGACAGATCCGACAGCCTCACAAGCTTCTCATTCTGCTTATAATTCTCCCAGTCCGTCTCCTCCACCCGTCCATACTGCATCACGCCATACTGCGACACAATACCAAGATACCCGTTCTCATGCTTATGCACAAACTCATAACTGACCGGGACGGCTTCCGTACCCCGGTTGACGATCGTCGC
>CAJTGB010000141.1 GCA_910575835.1 Lachnospiraceae bacterium
CTGGATACGTTTTGTCCAGAGTTCTGTCTTTGTAAGTTCATTTTTATCCATAGGCAATACCTCCATAATTTGAAGTGATTGTATCAGAAATACACATGAATTGACAGATACGGATTATTTCCTACTTACAGTATATTTGCTATATCCTCTTTTAATTGTCCATATATTATTTTTCTCCTAAACTTTGGTGCAAAAACGATATGATACTTACAATTCCATTTTGTATGTGATAGACTATTATTATCCATATGGATACCTCCTTTGTTTTTAATGTGGCTGGCAAACCAACATTATTATAACATTGGAGGTTTTTACTGTAAGCTGAAGCAACTCCAACCACCCGCAGAGCAGGTGGTTTATTTGTTTACCAATATTCCATTTTTGTAAGTAGGAAATAATCCGTACCTGTTCATAAATCTACGCATTTGGTAAAATATTCCTTAAAGATGAATAGAGATTCATCCGTACTTTGACAAAAAAATCCACCTAACAGTTTC
>CAJTGB010000142.1 GCA_910575835.1 Lachnospiraceae bacterium
TAGGAGCAAATTTTTTGGTTCGGATCGTACAAAACCGTATGGTAGATGATGGGAAAAAGATATTTAATGAATTACGTAGTTCTCCAGTAGCAGGGAGTATGGTTGTCAGAATGAGCCGAAATCCAAAAGAACATATCCCATCAAGAAATGTAAAAATGGATTATCATTGTAAAGAGGTTGTGATTCACCGTCCGCAAAGAAGACGGGAGAAACATTTACGAGAAAAGCTGACGCTGACAGCACTGTATGTGCATGAATCTGGGAAAAAGGGGATTGAATGGTTTCTGCTGACAACAGTAAAGGTGAAAAATGAAAAAGAGATAGAAAAGCTGATACAGTATTATGCACATAGATGGAAAATAGAACGGTTTCATTTTATATTAAAGAGTGGGTGCAAAATAGAAAAGAATCAGGCAAGAGAATATGAAAGATTAAGTTATTTGACATTATTATATTCAGTCATTGCAATGCAGATATTAAATTTGACC
>CAJTGB010000143.1 GCA_910575835.1 Lachnospiraceae bacterium
CCAGAATCATCCTTTCGCTTTTCGCGCGTATTTGTTTCCTGATAAATAATACCCAAAGGAATCCCTTGATCTGTCACTGCGATGCATGAATGAACCAGCATTCCTCTTTGCTCCGTACTGCAATGGTATCCCATCCCTTGGATCGCTTTTCGATCGCCAAATCCAACAGATGTAGTATCCTGGATCGCTAAAATCCACTCTGCATCTGCACATTTCATTTTTTCTACAGTTGCTCTGGATATGCTGTCAAGTAATTCATCTTTGGAGACATCTCTATTACTAAAGAAACGGTATGCTGCTTTTGCAGAGCTTCTGGATCCGGTTGCAGCCCAAGTGGATTTTCCAGGTGATGCCGCGAAAGCATCCATAATTTTGAAGAAGCGTGTTTTTAAACGCTGATCGACAAAATTTACGTCCCTAAACTCTTCTTGCCAATTCCTACATTCAGCCGTCATTTGGAT
>CAJTGB010000144.1 GCA_910575835.1 Lachnospiraceae bacterium
TCCTCTGATGTGGTGGCGATTGCCTGGATCCCAGGCTTTTCATCATAGGATAACGTATGTATCGGCTCTTCATCACTGGCAAACGGAATCAAGATTCCCTTTTCATCAAATCGGAGTTCAACCTGCTTGTAAATAACCAGTACATCATGCATTTTCTTTTCAAAGTCAGGATCTCGTTTTTCACAATAATAGGTGACTTTATGGGGATTAAGCATTGCTTCCCTGAGTATCTTCCGAATAGAAAACTCAGATACCGTCACCATGCGGGAATATCCTTCCTGCCCAGCGACAGAATTGATGTACCGGGTAAGGCTTAAAGGATACCATAATTCTGCCGGAAGGCCGAATGCGGAAGGCTTTTGGCAGGCAATATTGATTACCCATGCCTTTGCATCATCGGTAATTTCAATCCTGCGGCCACGGCCTTTGCTGTCTTCCAACGCAGTTTTCACGCCGGAT
>CAJTGB010000145.1 GCA_910575835.1 Lachnospiraceae bacterium
GCTTATAGCAGAGGATGCAGATAAAAACTATATCATTATCTGTGATGGTCTTAATACCCATAAATCCGAAGGACTTGTAAAGTTGGTTGCACAGAAATGTTCCATTACGGTTGATCTTGGTATTAAGGGAAAGAAAGGCATACTGGAGAGCATGAAAAGCAGGGAAACTTTCCTTATGGATGAAAGCCACAGGATTCGTTTTGTATATACGCCGAAGCACAGTTCCTGGGTGAACCAGATAGAAATCTGGTTTGGTATCATCAATCGGAAGCTTTTGAAAAAAGGCAGCTATAAATCCGTAGAGGAAATGGCTCAAAGCATCCTTAATTTTATTAAACAATACAATTTAACAGCCAAAGCATTTAACTGGAAATATGCTGGTTAAAAACAGCCTTGATAGTATATGAGCATCAAAAAAACGCTGTACTAGTGGTGGTTATTTTGTAATTGGTAATG
>CAJTGB010000146.1 GCA_910575835.1 Lachnospiraceae bacterium
GGAGAATGAAAGCATGAGCATCAGCAACCAGAAGCTTATGCTCAAAGATTATGCCGAGAAAAACGGCATGTTCCAGTATGAATACTATGTGGACGACGGTTATACGGGGCGAAATTTCAACCGTCCCTCTTTTCAGCGCATGATTGCCGACATTGAAGCGGGGAAAGTTGGCTGCGTGATTACCAAAGATTTATCCAGGCTGGGGAGAAACTATATCGAAGCAGGCAGTTATATCGAAATCTTTTTCCCAAAGCATAATGTAAGATATATTGCAGTCACGGACGGGGTGGACAGCCTGACAAGGCAGGAAATGGATATTACGCCGTTCAAAAATATCCTGAATGATATGTACAGCCGTGACATTTCCAAAAAGGTATTGGCAGGGCGCATGACCCGTTCCAGACAGGGGAAATTCTGCGGAGGACAGCCGCCGCTTGGGCTGATGCGTGATCCG
>CAJTGB010000147.1 GCA_910575835.1 Lachnospiraceae bacterium
TGAAGTGCTATACTAAAGTTGTAACGGGAGTGGCTAATGAGATATAATAAAAATCACAAGAAAGAGGTATTCATTATGTCACAAAATTACACCCCCGAATTTAAAAAGAAGATTGTCCGCCTCCACGAGGAAGAAGGGCGAACCTACAAAAGCATCACAGCAGAGTATGGCGTATCCAAAGCCAGCATCTCCAAGTGGTGCAGCGAATTCAGCAAAGAATGCCAGACAGACCCTCAAGCCAAAGAAGCTTATGACTCTATGAAGGAGAACCTCCGGTTAAAACGGGAGGTTGAAGAACTACGGAAGGAGATTGCGTTCTTAAAAAAAGCGGCGGCATTCTTTGCGAAGGAAATCGGTTAGAGGCTTACCGGTTCATCGACCAACACCATGAGGAATTCGGCGTCCGCTGGCTGCTGCGGCGGCTGGGGATCTGCCCGAATGCCTACTAT
>CAJTGB010000148.1 GCA_910575835.1 Lachnospiraceae bacterium
TTTCAGAACCTATTTTTCAAAAATCACCCACTTTTTTCTCAAAAACACTTGACAAACCAGTCAAAAAATGCGGCGCTTCGCGCCCTTGATCAAAAAGTACATTTTTTGATTGGAGGCGATTTTTGATGTTACCTTGTAACCCCGGCGGTCATGCCGCCTTTCAGGATACTTTCGTATCCCAGTTCCTTAAATTTTACCCGGATCCCTTTGTGCTTCCCAAAAGCACCTGGGATTATATCGTACAGTTCTGGTTTCTCGATCTTTCCAAGACGGATTCTATCATGCAGGAATGTTACTCTGTTTTTGGTCCGGAACCAAGGCTCCCTTCCTGCATGCTGCGCTCCTATCTGCTTGCTTTGAAACTGAAAGTTACTTCCATCACTGTCTGGTGCCGCATGCTTAAGGAAACTCCCCTTTATGCCATCCTCAGCGGGTTCTCTTTTGG
>CAJTGB010000149.1 GCA_910575835.1 Lachnospiraceae bacterium
CCGTGGATGACAGGGAAGGACTCCGTGATCTCGCGGAGAAACGCTGTGGCCTGGTAATCCTCGGGGACAAAGGGTATACCGGAGAAGCTCTTTTTGATGACATGCGCAGGAAAGGGATATGCCTGATGTCACTGAAACCTTCTAATTATAAGAATAACTGGCCCACAGAAATACGGAAGCTAATCTTCCGCTTTCGGCGAAGGGTAGAAACGGTATTCTCGCAGCTTAGTGAGCAGCTGAATGCAGAAAGGGTACTCGCGAAAAGCTTCAGGGGGTTATGCACCCGGTTGCAGAACAAGATATTGGGACATAACCTGTGTATGGCATTCAACAGTATATTCCAGGCACCCTGTGACATTGGAAAAATCAAGCAGTTAATCTTCTGAAAATTTTAGCTTTCAGAATTAGAGAGGGACTTTTTGGGCTTTTTTAGCCCTGTCATC
>CAJTGB010000150.1 GCA_910575835.1 Lachnospiraceae bacterium
GGCGGTACGCTTCAAACAGCTCGTCAAGCTTCGCCATTCTTTCCGGCTCCCATCCCGGAAATGTCATTCCATGCAGATTATTCAGAATATAGTCTGCCATCTCCTTATAATCATCCTGTATACGGTCTTTTTCGTAAAACAGCGCCGTAGAACCGTCCTCCAGCGGATGAAATAAATCCGTTCTTGTCCAGTCAAAAATCGGCATAAAATTATAGGTTACAACCTTTACGCCAAATTTTGCAAGATTACATAAAGTCGTCTTATAATTTTCAATGTACTGATCTCTTGTAGGAAGCCCAATTTTAATTTCATCATGTACATTCACGCTTTCCACTACTTCCATGTGGAAACCGGCGCCTTCAATCTGACGTCTGGCTTCTTCAATCTCATCGACTTCCCACACTTCACCTGCCTGCTTGTCATGCAGCGCCCACACAAG
>CAJTGB010000151.1 GCA_910575835.1 Lachnospiraceae bacterium
CCTCACCGGGAATACAGAAACGTTATCAGGAGGCAGTTAAAGGACGTAAAAGACAGTTTGAAGTGAATGCTGAGATCTGGCTTTTAGATGAAGAGGAAACTGCATCTTGTATTAAAGTCGCGAATAACAAGAGTTTTTCCGAGAAAAACCCTTATAAATCCGAGAAAAACAAGAGTAAATCCAAGAAAAACACCGCAAAGGAAAGTAAAGTAAATAAAAGTAAAGGAAAGGAAATTATGCAGGTAGTGCGCTTCGATGATTTTTGGTCTGTCTTTCCCAATAAACAGAGACGATATCTGGCAGAGACGGCTTACAGTGAGTTAGTTCTGTCTGGAAGTGTTACGGAAGATCAGTTGATCCTGGCCGCCACGAACTACGCGTTGCACATAAAAGATTCTGGTGACAAGATGTTCATGCCGAACAATTTTTTAGAGAA
>CAJTGB010000152.1 GCA_910575835.1 Lachnospiraceae bacterium
CATGTACATATGCTTGTGGAAATTCCACCAAGTATAAGTGTATCAAGTTTTGTAGGATATCTAAAGGGAAAAAGTACTCTTATGATATTTGAAAGACATGCAAATTTGAAATATAAATTTGGGAACAGACATTTCTGGTGCAGGGGATATTATGTAGACACTGTAGGTAAAAATGCAAAGAAAATCCAAGAGTATATTCAAAATCAGTTAAAAGAGGATTATGAATATGATCAGATATCATTAAAAGAGTATATTGACCCGTTTACGGGTGAGCCGGTAAAAAAGAACAAATAAGATAAGCCCATAGGGCTTAGTACAGAATGATGTTGCGGCTGGTAAACCCATTCGATGAGTCTTTAGACTCCAGAGCCGGTAATGAGCCCTTATAGGGCGTGAGCAAACCACCGGCTAAGCCGGTGGTTCTGATTT
>CAJTGB010000153.1 GCA_910575835.1 Lachnospiraceae bacterium
CTAGAGATAAAAGATGATTTTATGTTTGCAAAGGTTATGCGGGATAAGGAAATCTGTAAGAAGCTCCTGGAGAGACTGCTTCAAACCAAGATTAGAGATATCGTATATTTGGAAGAGCAGAAGGCGATTGATATTGAAAAGGATGCAAAGAGCGTACGTTTAGATGTATATATCGAAGAGGGAAACAGAGTCTTTAATTTGGAAATGCAGACGACAAATAAGAGGAATCTGCCGAAAAGAAGCCGTTACTATCAAGGGATGATAGATCTGAATACTATAGAGAAAGGTGAAAACTATAAGAAGCTGAAAGAAAGCTATGTAATATTTATCTGTACATTTGACCCGTTTCATCAAGGGAAAGCCCAATATACATTTGAGAATTATTGTATAGAGGATAAAGAATTGAAGTTGGATGATGGG
>CAJTGB010000154.1 GCA_910575835.1 Lachnospiraceae bacterium
GCATTGATTATTATGTAAAGAAATCCATGCCGGAGCTGCTGCATTTCAGGCCTCGGCGGGCATTTCTTTACATAACGGATTTCTTTACTTAACCCTTGTTATGTAAATCTTTACATAACAAGGGGAAAGTCGAACGGCATTTCCGTACGCTCAAGGAACGATGGCTGTACGCACTTGACATCGAATCCATCCAGTCCCTCGCGCAGTTCAACGGCCTGCTTGCGGATTATATCCGGGAATACAATACCACATACCATACCGGTATTAATGGCGTCCCTTTTGAACGCTACCGCGGCACATGCGGCTGTACGCGCCCTCCAAAATCCAGGGAATGGCTGGATGAGTGCTTCCTGAACCGTGTCTGGCGCAGGGTAAACAGGGATTCCACGGTTTCCATTGACAAGGTATCCTATGAT
>CAJTGB010000155.1 GCA_910575835.1 Lachnospiraceae bacterium
CCTTAGTGACCGATAGCGCATAGTACTGTGAAGGAACGGTGAAAAGAACCCCGGGAGGGGAGTGAAAAAGAACCTGAAACCCTGTGTTTACAAGCTGTGGAAGCACGTTAAAAGTGCAACCGCGTACTTTTTGTAGAACGGTCCGGCGAGTTGCCGGTGCTGGCAAGGTTAAGTGGTAAAGCCACGGAGCCGAAGCGAAAGCAAGTCTTAATAGGGCGGAAAAGTCAGTACAGGCAGACCCGAAACCGGGTGACCTATCCATGTCCAGGTTGAAGCGGAAGTAAAATTCCGTGGAGGACCGAACGCACATCCGTTGAAAAGGGTGGCGATGAGGTGTGGATAGGGGAGAAATTCCAATCGAACCCGGAGATAGCTGGTTCTCCTCGAAAT
>CAJTGB010000156.1 GCA_910575835.1 Lachnospiraceae bacterium
GTATGATGAAATTTCCATAGGGAAGTATCCTGTTAGACGGCATTTTAAAAGGAGCGGCGACTGCATAGTCGCCGCAAATTAAAATCTCCACATTGAAGCAATAACTCTTACAGCTTCCAGAAAGGACTTGAAATCTGTACAAGATAAACTCCGGAAAGTTAATGAACAGCTCCATTACACAGGCCATTACCTGGCTAATAAATCTGTCTACCAGCAATTTTGTAAAGCAAAGAATAAAGGCTTCTTTCCATGAAACTCCTGAAAGCGGAAAAAGATAATCTTCTGCTACAGAAAAAAAAGCACAGAAAACTTACCGCTACTACCGGGATTACCAGAAAGAAGTGGCAACCGCAAGGTTCATTCACTCAGAAATGTCCTTGCGGCT
>CAJTGB010000157.1 GCA_910575835.1 Lachnospiraceae bacterium
GTGCGGTCGATCTCGTTTACCCCGTCCAGTTCGGACAATGCGAATCCGTTCAATAACGGCAGGGGGCATAATGACATCCGTAAGGAAGGGGACAAGGTGACCTTCTATTGGTTTGGGAGTTATCCTAGTTACCGCTCTTCTGCCATCCGGAATATGGAGTGTAAGAAGATCCAGGTTGCGTTTACCCAGTTTGATTCCCGCGGGCTTGGGAATGAGTATGTGACCCGGAATTATCTGCGGTCTCTGGAATTCCAGAAGATGGGCGTGGAGAAGTGGAGGGATGTGCCGAACCGTTACCAGGAGGGGGATGTGGTGAGTATTGACGGGGAGGCGGCGCGGGTCTATGTGAATGGGATGGCGAATACGGGGGATGAGATG
>CAJTGB010000158.1 GCA_910575835.1 Lachnospiraceae bacterium
AGGCCGCGAAGGGAGATCATTTCCCTGAAAGAATCTAAATAATTGTCCATAATGGAACCTCCTTGGTGTGATTTAGATAGAGTGAACAGGAAAAATCACAAAAGAGGGGGCGGGCGGGCAAAAAAATGAAATATAGAGTTGTTGAGTTTGAAAATCCATGATAATATAAACATAGCAGTTTTTGGGGTTATGTTTGCAGTTGTGTGTGGTAACTCAACAATACAACATAAACCAAAAAACTGCTACTTTTATTTTGAGAAAACGAAAAAATTTTGAAAAAGTAGTGGAATCACGTACCTAGGGCTAGCCACCGCGCTAGCGGTTTGGTACAATTAACCCATTAGTGGGTTTGTCTGTAAGTTAT
>CAJTGB010000159.1 GCA_910575835.1 Lachnospiraceae bacterium
GTGTGGGCGGAAGCTATGGAGATTTACCGGGGCGGGAATTACTCCATGAAATTCAGCAAGTCCATACAGAAGAAATTAGCGGAGGTTCAAAAAGATTTTATGCCGGAGGATACCGAAGCCGGAATGATTGTCGGTTTTCTGGAAACCTATCAGGGGAACCAGGTATGCTCCAAACAGCTTTACCGGGAAGCCCTGCATCATGAATATGACGAGCCGAAACGCTGGCAGATCCACGACATCAATGAGATTATGAACTCTGTTGTCACCGGCTGGCGGTACTTTTCCAATCCCAGGGCATTTACCGGATACGGCAGGCAGAAAGGCTGGGAACGCATACCGGATTCCGGCAACG
>CAJTGB010000160.1 GCA_910575835.1 Lachnospiraceae bacterium
TTATGTAACTGCTTGGAACAGAGTATTGTCCCTTGTGAAACCATATATGGGAATTCGGGCCTACTTTGTGATTATATGACCATTCACAGATCTCAAAGGGAAGCATTGGCAGGGTTCTGAGATATGGTTTTTCCTCCAGCTCATAAATTGTTTTTCTACTGCCGTTTCTCTTTTGGAAGGGTTTGTCATTTAGCCTGTCAAGCACTTTTCTGATTGCCGAATTAAGCCCTTCTATAGAATGAAAAGTTTCATTTCTGAGCATGCCGATGATCTTTCTTGCAATTTTTCCCACCGCGCCTTCGACACTTGCTTTCTGTTTGGGTTTCTTTACCTGTGCCGGCATAATTG
>CAJTGB010000161.1 GCA_910575835.1 Lachnospiraceae bacterium
TTCGGAGAACAGTTATGGATTCCGTCCCAACCGGAGTTGTGAAATGGCAGTCAGGGAAATGCTCATATTCCTGAACGGGGGATATGAGTGGATTGTGGATATTGATTTGGAGAAATTCTTCGACAACGTACCACAGGACAAACTGATGAGCCTTGTACACAACATTATAAACGATGGGGATACGGAATCACTGATACGGAAATATCTGAAAGCGGGGGTAATGGTACAGGGAAGGTATGAGAAAACGGACAGGGGAACGCCACAGGGAGGGAACCTGTCACCGCTCCTGTCAAACATCATGCTGAATGAACTGGACAAAGAGTTGGAGAAACGGGGACTGCGATT
>CAJTGB010000162.1 GCA_910575835.1 Lachnospiraceae bacterium
TATTTCTTCGTTTCATCTCCTAATATAGTAAAGCTCGTATCTGTGATCTCCTTATCCTCATTACCATCCTGCCGGTTTAGGAAATGTACGTCTTGCGAAAAGACAATCTTTTCATTACCAGAATACTTTGTCCAAAACAGTTCGTTGATCACGGGAATAACCAACTCACGGCAGTCGTTTAATAAGGTGCGGAAAACATCGTCATAAGGTGTGCTTACAATCGTAATCTCGCCCATAGGCGCCCTTCTTTCTTATATTCTACCATGCTCTTATGATTTACTCAATCTGTTACCTTTGAAAAATATTTTTGAAAAAT
>CAJTGB010000163.1 GCA_910575835.1 Lachnospiraceae bacterium
TTTACCTGCGGCCTGGCACTGCAGCAGGATTTTGACTGGCTTGTGAATCTGCCGAAAGAAAAGATATTAAAGAAATCTAACAATGCGGAAATCGTCTTTGAGGAACAGGACTTTGACGGTTTTCTAAACAAGCTGAAAGAATACCCGGACATCGAATATCTGGGAGAAGTGATCGAACATAGCTGGGGCCAGCGGGTGATCCGGTTTTACGATTTGGATGGCCATATCATTGAGGTCGGCGAGGATATGAAAATGGTGATAAAGCGCTTTCTTGCTTCCGGCATGACCATGGAAGAAGTTTCTGTGAAAAT
>CAJTGB010000164.1 GCA_910575835.1 Lachnospiraceae bacterium
TTTATAAAAAGCCATTCGTCCAGCTTTTCCGGTGACTGGTAGCCCATCATTTTCAAATAGTCCTGTATGATGGGGAGGGAATCCTTCATCAGGGGAATGTCACGACAAACGCATGAAACGTTCTACCATTCAAATTTTTCCAACTGTAATTTTTTAAAAGTCCAGTACTTCCTCCAAATATTTGATTGGTGACAGACTTATTACAAACCTTTTTTCTTCATTGATAATTTCTTTTTTGTAAGCTCCATCAGCTTTAATATGCTTAAGCTCCATTTCCTGATTATATTCAGATTCTGCGCTGACATTTTA
>CAJTGB010000165.1 GCA_910575835.1 Lachnospiraceae bacterium
CCCAGCTCCGTGTCAAAAAAGCCGTCCACCTCATAACTCACCTGCGGCACACACACCTTCTTAAGCTCAGAAAGCGCCTGCCCATACAGCACATTCACATTCGCCGTATCATAAGACCACCGCTTCAGTATATACCGGTCATTCGTCTTAAGATTCGACGGGAAACGCTCCATCGCCTGCACCGCACGGATACACCCATCCCCAGGCGCAGACCGGTATTCCACCCTTCCGTCCGCGTCAAGCTCCGTCTTATCAAGCGCCGCGATCGACAGGTTATCCGTCCCAGCCGGCAGGATCGCCGTATACA
>CAJTGB010000166.1 GCA_910575835.1 Lachnospiraceae bacterium
CCAATACCGTTTCTATGTTAAAAGAGCATTCAAAAATGAAAAAGTAATATTTTAGAAGTATTTGTCTTGTCAGTCTTCGTATAATTATTTTTAGTAAGAGCTATATTGATAATTTTACATAAGGAGGCACTATATTGTGGGAACAAATGAGAATATAACAAAAGATAACTCTACTACAAATATAACTGCCGCTGAATCACCAGAAACATCTTTTATCAGTATAAAAGACCAATTAGTTGAAAAAGCAAGAAGTTTTAATCTTTTAAGTAACGTATTTATGAGTGTTGCATTAAATGACACACTGGC
>CAJTGB010000167.1 GCA_910575835.1 Lachnospiraceae bacterium
TGCGGTCTTATGCGGTATTAGCAGTCATTTCTAACTGTTATCCCCCTGTGTAAGGCAGGTTGCCCACGCGTTACTCACCCGTCCGCCGCTCAGTCACAAAAATCTTCATCCGAAGAATCGAATTAAAGTGCTTCGCTCGACTTGCATGTGTTAGGCACGCCGCCAGCGTTCATCCTGAGCCAGGATCAAACTCTCGTAATAAAGACTTGGGTTCGGTTTTACACGAATCCTAGTCGTATTACGCTTCGTGATACTTAGTGAGGTTTCCCACGAACTTAGTATCTCGAAGCTTCCTTTAACTTCGCA